>NZ_CBDQZH010000004.1:0-286694 GCF_965341775.1 Streptomyces sp. bgisy159
CTGCAGTTTCCGGGGATATTTCCCGCTATCGCCCCTTCGGCCCGGTGGCTGAAAAGCGCCGGTGTGAATCAGGTCATCCCCGCCCCATCGCCCGGGTCAGGTCGATTTCGATCACCACCCGGGCCGGGTTGGGTGACGGCACCCGTCCGTACCGCTCCGCGTAGCGCCGCTCGGCCTCCGCGACCCGGTCCGGGTCGGTGTCCACCCGGGCGATCCCCTCCAGCGTGGCCCAGCGGCGCCCGTCCACCTGGCACACCGCCACCCGTGCCCCGGTCGGGCCTGCCGCCCGCACGTTCCCCACCTTCGTGCTCGCCTTGTTCGCGATCACCCGGGCCAGCCGTGCCCCGGGGTCGTAGGTCACCCCGACGGGTACCACGTGTGGGGTGCCGTCCGGGCGGAGCGTGGTCAGGGTGCACAGGTGTCTCTCCTGCCAGAAGGCGAGGTACGGCGCGTCCGGCGCGCCCGGATCCTGGGGATATGCGGCCATGGCCGGGAACTTATCCGCCGTACGGCCCCCATCTCCACCTTGAGCGGAATAGACTCAACTTTGTGTACGCTGTTCCAGTCAGTACTGGGAGACGCTGACGCCAGGAGGAGAGAGCGAACGTGGACGCCGAGCTGACCAACCGGAGCCGGGAAGCGATCAACGCGGCCGGCAACCGCGCCGTGACCGGGGGGCACCCCGATCTGACCCCCGCCCACCTGCTGCTGGCGTTGCTGGAGGGCCGGGAGAACGAGAACATCACCGACCTGCTCGCGGCCGTCGACGCCGACCAGGCCGCCGTGCGCGCCGGGGCGGAGAAGGTGCTGGCCGCGCTGCCCAGCGTCACCGGGTCCACGGTCGCGCCGCCGCAGCCCAACCGGGAGCTGCTGGCCGTCATCGCCGACGCCCAGGCGCGGGCCCGGGACCTCGGCGACGAGTACCTGTCCACCGAGCACCTGCTCATCGGGACCGCCGCCAAGGGCGGCCAGGCCGGCGAGGTGCTGGCGGCACAGGGCGCCACCGCGAAGAAGCTGCTCGACGCCTTCCGTGCGGCGCGCGGCGGTCGGCGGGTGACCACCTCCGACCCGGAGGGCTCGTACAAGGCCCTGGAGAAGTTCGGCACCGACTTCACCGCCGCCGCCCGGGAGGGCAAGCTCGACCCGGTCATCGGCCGCGACCAGGAGATCCGCCGGGTCGTGCAGGTGCTCTCCCGCCGCACGAAGAACAACCCCGTGCTCATCGGCGAGCCCGGCGTCGGCAAGACCGCCGTCGTGGAGGGCCTCGCCCAGCGCATCGTCAAGGGCGACGTGCCCGAGTCGCTGCGCGACAAGCGGCTGGTCGCGCTGGACCTCGGCGCGATGGTCGCCGGCGCCAAGTACCGCGGCGAGTTCGAGGAGCGGCTGAAGACCGTCCTCGCGGAGATCAAGGACTCCGACGGTCAGATCATCACGTTCATCGACGAACTGCACACGGTCGTCGGCGCGGGCGCCGGCGGCGACTCCGCCATGGACGCCGGGAACATGCTCAAGCCGATGCTGGCCCGCGGCGAGCTGCGCATGGTCGGCGCGACCACGCTGGACGAGTACCGGGAGCGGATCGAGAAGGACCCCGCGCTGGAGCGGCGCTTCCAGCAGGTGCTGGTCGCCGAGCCGAGCGTCGAGGACTCCGTCGCCATCCTGCGCGGGCTCAAGGGCCGCTACGAGGCCCACCACAAGGTGCAGATCGCGGACAGCGCGCTGGTCGCCGCCGCCACCCTCTCCGACCGCTACATCACCTCCCGCTTCCTGCCCGACAAGGCCATCGACCTCGTCGACGAGGCGGCCTCCCGGCTGCGCATGGAGATCGACTCCTCGCCCGTCGAGATCGACGAACTCCAGCGCGCAGTCGACCGGTTGAAGATGGAGGAGCTGGCCCTCGACAAGGAGACCGACGCCGCCTCCCGCGAGCGCCTGGACCGGCTGCGCCGCGACCTCGCCGACAAGGAGGAGGAGCTGCGTGGTCTCAACGCCCGCTGGGAGAAGGAGAAGCAGTCCCTCAACCGGGTCGGCGAGCTGAAGGAGAAGCTGGACGACCTGCGCGGCCAGGCCGAACGCGCCCAGCGCGACGGCGACTTCGACACCGCGAGCAAGCTGCTGTACGGCGAGATCCCGGCACTGGAGCGCGACCTGGAGGCCGCGTCCGAGGCCGAGGAAGAGGTTGCCCGGGACACCATGGTCAAGGAGGAGGTCGGCTCCGACGACATCGCCGACGTCGTCGCCTCCTGGACCGGCATCCCGGCCGGCCGCCTCCTGGAGGGCGAGACGCGGAAGCTGCTGCGCATGGAGGAGGAGATCGGCAAGCGGCTGATCGGCCAGCGGGAGGCGGTGCAGGCGGTCTCCGACGCCGTACGGCGCTCCCGCGCGGGCATCGCCGACCCGGACCGCCCCACCGGCTCCTTCCTGTTCCTCGGCCCCACCGGCGTCGGCAAGACCGAGCTGGCCAAGGCCCTCGCCGACTTCCTCTTCGACGACGAGCGGGCCATGGTCCGCATCGACATGTCGGAGTACGGCGAGAAGCACAGCGTGGCCCGGCTGGTCGGCGCGCCCCCCGGATACGTCGGCTACGAGGAGGGCGGCCAGCTGACGGAGGCGGTGCGCCGCCGCCCGTACAGTGTGGTGCTCCTCGACGAGGTGGAGAAGGCGCACCCCGAGGTCTTCGACATCCTCCTGCAGGTCCTGGACGACGGCCGGCTGACGGACGGCCAGGGCCGCACGGTCGACTTCCGCAACACGATCCTCGTCCTGACGTCCAACCTGGGCAGCCAGTTCCTGGTCGACCCGATCTCCACCGAGGCGGAGAAGAAGGAGCAGGTACTGGAGATCGTCCGGGCCTCCTTCAAGCCGGAGTTCCTCAACCGGCTGGACGACCTGGTCGTCTTCTCGGCGCTGACCAAGGACGAGCTGAGCCGGATCGCGCAGCTCCAGATCGAGCGGCTCGCCCGGCGGCTCGCCGAGCGGCGGCTCACCCTGGAGGTCACCCCGCAGGCGCTGGCCTGGCTGGCCGACGAGGGCAACGACCCGGCGTACGGCGCCCGGCCGCTGCGCCGCCTCGTCCAGACCGCCATCGGCGACCGACTCGCCAGGGAGATCCTCTCCGGCGAGATCAAGGACGGCGACACGGTACGCGTGGACCGCGTCGGCGACGGCCTGATCGTGGGCCCGGCGACCGGCAAGACGCTGTAGCGCCCCGCGCTACCGGCCCCCCGGCGCCGGTGGCGCGCCGGGGCGGCGGCCCCTGATTCCGCTGTCCGCCGTAAAGAACGGGTCGGGGTTGCCAGCCCCCGCCCCCTCTGGGGGAGGATGGCAAGCATCCGTACGAAGGGAAAAACACGGTGACCATCGACCCGTCCTCGATTCCGAACTTCGGGGGCCAGCCCGAGCCGCAGCCGCAAGGACCGGCGGGCCCCGTCGTCCCGGATCAGGACCTCGTGAAGCAGCTCCTCGACCAGATGGAGCTGAAGTATGTCGTCGACGAGGAGGGAGACCTCGCGGCGCCGTGGGAGCAGTTCCGTACGTACTTCATGTTCCGCGGCGAGAACGAGCAGGCGATCTTCTCGGTGCGCACGTTCTACGACCGGCCGCACAAGATCGACGAGAAGCCGCAGCTCCTGGAGTCCATCGACGACTGGAACCGGCGCACCCTGTGGCCCAAGGTCTACACCCACACCCACGACGACGGCACCGTCCGTCTGATCGGTGAGGCGCAGATGTTGATCGGCGCCGGGGTCAACATCGAGTTCTTCGTCTCCTCCACGGTCAGCTGGGTCCGCGCGGCCATCGAGTTCGACCGCTGGCTGGTCGAGCAGCTCGGCCTGGAGCAGGAGGTCAACGACGCGGAGCAGCCCGACGAGGGCGACGACAGCGAGTAAGGCCCCCAGCGGCCCGAAGAGGCGTGCGCGCGACTGCCGCCAGGCAGGCGCCGCACGTGCGGGAGAGCCCGGCCAGGGCCGTGATCACGCCGATCACGCGCCGCGGCCGGGCTTTCGCCGTACGGGCGGCCAGCGGCGGTCGAGCCTTGCGTCCGGTGCCGCGAAGACCGTCGTCCCGGTCCGTGGCAGCAAGACCGCGCACGGTCCGGCACCCGGCCTCGCAGCCTCCACCCGGACCGCCTTCATAGGCGAGTCGAAGGCCGGCGACCACCGTCACTGAGCCCGCCGGGCTCTGGTCACCGTCCACGCCCCGGGCTCACCGGGCCCCTGTCCACGAGGGCCCGGCAGGCCGCTGACCTCCCCAAAGAACCGGGGGAAAGAACTACCCGCCCACCCACCCTCCCCGGCCGCGAGGCCCGCGTCACCCGTCCGAGTGACCGGCTTGCAGGCGCGGGATCAGGGCGGTTACGTTCGCCGCGACAACCGCACACAGACATCGGCCCCCGGCCGGGACTGCAATCCCGATCGAGGGCCTGACCGATCAGGAAGAAGAGAGCTTCCCGATGGCTGACCCGCAGTCTAACGCGCCCCTGCGCGCCGCCGCCGGATCTCCGACCTCCGGCGTGATCCGCGTCCGCACCCGGCTCACCGCCGACTTCACCGTGATCTCCAACGCCCTCGCGCAACGGCGCGGCAGCGCGGTCACGGTCGGCGTCGCGGCGTACATCTCCTCCCTGCCCGACGGCCACCCCGTCACGATCACCGCCCTGTGCGAGCACTTCGCCGAGGGCGAGATCCTCATCTCGCGAGCGCTCAGGGAGCTGGAAGACGCCGGCTACCTGGAGCGCCGCCGGGAACGAACGCCCACCGGGCAGGTCCGTACCCGCACGTACTTCTACGACGTACCCGGCGGCGACCCGGATCCGGACGGGCCCCCCGAGCCGCCCGGACCGCGTCGGCCCCGGAGGCAACCCGCCGCTGCGGCGGTCCCACCCGCGTCCTCGGCTGTGCGGGAACCGGTGCAGGCGCCCGTACAGGCGAAGGAGGAGGCGGAGGCACCGGCCCCGCTCGCCGACGCCGACCCCCGAGCCGTCGCCGTACTCGCCGGCCTGCGCCGGGTCGACCCCCGCCTCGTCCTGACCGCGCGGGAGGTCGCCCGCCTCGCCCCGGCCGTCACCCGGTGGCTCACGGCGGGTCTCCTGCCTACGCAGATCACGGACCATCTCACCGCGCGTCTCCCGGACCACTTCCTGACCCGACCGGCCGGCATCCTCGCCTACCGGCTCAAGGAGACTCCCCTCCCCCTGCCCGCACTGGCCCGCGGCGCGGAACCCCCCGTGCGCCGGGCGGTCGTGCCCATGCGGAACTGCGACGGCTGCGACCGGGGATTCCGCACGGCGGAACCCGGCCTGTGCCGGGGCTGCCGGGAGAAGCGGGAACGCTCGGCCGAAGGCCGTCTCCGTGCGGCCGGCTGAGCCGGTGGGCGGGTGTGCGGTCGTCCCTCGGGTGGGAGACCCCTGGACCGGGTGGTCAAGGGGCGGTGGTACGCGGTGGCCAAGGCCCGGCCGGTGCGCCGGGGGCGCTGGCACTGGCAAGAGCCGGGCGTTGCCGGCGCAGCAGCAGCCCTCGGAGGGGGCGGGCCCTGTCGCTGGAGTGCGGCTTTCAGTTGCTGTCCGCGCATAGAAATCAGAGTGTAATCAGAGTACGGTCTGAGCATGAGTATCGCGCATTCGGCATTCGAATCGGAGTCCGTCTCGTTCACCGACCTGTCGCGGAACCCGAAGGCTGTCGCCGCCAAGGCCGCCGCCCTGGGACGCCTGCGTGTCACGCACCGAGACGCGCCCGACATGGTGTTGACGACGGCCATATACGCAGAACGTGCCGAGGAGAACCTGACCACCGCGTCCCGGCTGTTCCTTGCACTGTTGAAGCAGGACGACGGTGCCGAGTCGCTTTCGCTCGCGCTCCCCGAGGTGTTCCCGTGGGTGCGCCACCTGGACGCTGAGGAAGTCCGGGAATTCACTGTCGAGCTTCTGGAGGCGCTGTCCGACGCCGCTGAGCTGGGCGCCAGGGAGGCCGTGCACCGAGCGATCGTCTCGTGGCGGGCCACCGCCCGCATCAACGCCGACCCTGACCAGCTGAGGGAAGCGCTCCGTCCGCTCGGTGACGTCGACCTCGGCCCGGTCGAGGTGCACGAGTGAGCCCGAAGAAAGGCGATCGGGTCAGCGTCCCTCCGCTGAGTGGCTGGAACGTCATCCATGGGACGACGGAGGCGGCGACCGGTTGGGAGGAGCTGTGCCGGGTCGCGTTGCCGAACGCGCATCGCTGCCTGGAAGCCCTCCGTACAGACCCGCTGTCGCGCGCCAACTGGAACCGTCAGCACCAGCTACGAGGCAGGCACGCCACCAGGGAATGGAAGGGCTCCGAGCTGGAGCAGTGGGAGTACGAGATCACCAGCGGCGGTCGGGTTCGATACCTGGTCAGCCCGGAGACCGCGACCGTGATCCTGGTGTATGCCTCCCCGCGACACCCGAAGGACACCGAATAGTGGGCCTGGTCTCAAGGTCCCCACTCCCGCACGCGTTCTGCCTGCGAGGGCGGACGAGTTCCCTTGGTGAACATCGGTTCCGCCTTTCGCGTCGAAGCGCGGGCTCAGCTCCCGTCCGTCCAGTACCTCTGGAGTCTCGCAACCGCCTCCTCCTTGGTCATCCTCGCCACGGCGTCCTCGCCGACGCCCACGCGGTGAATGAGCAGATGCACCAGGTCGGCGGGAAGTGCCTCGCGTGGCGGCTCGGGAGCGCCCCGGTCAGGCAGTTCGCCCTGCTGTGCGCAGGCCCAGAACTCGTCCTCGGTGACGTCCAGTTGGTCCCGAAGGATGTGCCGCCACATGGCGGGGCCGTACGCCGTGCGGTCCACCGGGTGCGAGATTCTCGTTCGCAGGATCCTGCCGTCGTGCAAGGTGAGTTCGTAGGTCACATGATGGGTACCGGTGCGCCCGCGGGAATCCCGGACGCGTTCCCACTTCTCGACACGGCAGAAACGATCGTGGTTCTCACGGTCAGGCTGGGGCCAGGTCACTGTGGAGCACCCACCAGCCAGTCGCGCAGTTGTCCGTCCTCGCTGAGGGCGATCAGCTGTACCAGACCCCAGTTCTCCGCGTGGTTGGGGGCGACCCGCAGCCTGTCCTGCCAGTCTTCGGCATACTCACGCAGGACCTGGACCATCTCCCCTATCGCTTCATCGAACGTGGCCCCGTCGGCTGCCAGCGGCAGGCCGGGCAGAAAGACGGACCAGCCACCCGCCTCCGCGACCACCTCGGCCTTCGAGGGGCACACGAGCGACAGATAGTGGCGCAGTCGCTCGACGTCCACGACTGCCGAGCGGCCGGAGTCACGGCGTACGGTCGCTACCCGTCCCTCGTCGGCCGCGTCGAGGAGGTCCTTCAGATGTGCGCGCGCCTGGGTGTAGCTCTCGTAGTGCACAGCGGCCATGACCTGCCTCCTCGATTGTCCGGCCTCCCCAGCGTGCACCCCTCCTTCACGTACGTCAAGTACGTGAAGTACTTGACGTACGTGGGTGCGGATGCGGTGGCGGGAGGCGGGCTGCTCCAGAACCTCCGGGCCCCCACAGGGCTGCCACGATCTCCATCTGCTTGAGGACCAGGTCGACCGCCTCGCCCTCCTCCTCCGGCGGGTAGTCGAACATGGCCAGCATCTGGCGGATGCGGATGCGGGCGCGGAGCTCGGCCCGGACGGGTTCGCGGGAGAGCCGGTCGACGGAGAGAGTGTTCCGGATGTCCTTCACCCGAGTTCGGGCGATCCCGGCGAGCGTGTCCTGGCCGCCCTCCATCAACTCGGCCACTGTCGCGGTGTGCGACCGCGTCGTAGAAGGCCAGCTCGGCGTGGGCCGGCGGCGGGTCGAACTGCTCACCGCGACCGGCCTCCGCCGACACCTCCCGTGCCTCGGCCTCATTCGGGCGAAGGGGCGTGAGCTCACGGCGCCATGCGTTGCAGGCGGTCGGCGGCCTCGTGGAGGACGTCATCCTTCTTGCAGAAGGTGAAGCGTACCTGGCTGCGGCCGACGTCAGGATCGTCGTAGAACACGGAGTTGGGGATGGCGACGACGCCGCAGCGCTCGGGGAGGGCGCGGCAGAAGGCGAGGGCGTTCTTCTCGCCGAGGGGGCTGATGTCGGTGGTGATGAAGTACGTGCCCTGGGGCTGGTAGACCTCGAAACCGGCTGCCCGGAGGCCGTCGCCGAGCAGGTCGCGCTTGCGGCGGAGGTCGGCGCGGAAGCCCTCGAAGTACGCGTCCGGCAGGCGCAGTGCTTCGGCGATCGCGTACTGGAACGGGCCTGCGCTGACGTACGTCAGGTACTGCTTGGCGGTGCGGACCGCGGAGACGAGCGGGGCGCTCGCCGTGACCCAGCCGACCTTCCAACCGGTGAAGGAGAAGGTCTTGCCGGCGGAGGAGATGGAAACGGTGCGCTCACGCATGCCCGGCAGGGCCGCGATGGGGCGGTGCGTGCCTTCGTAGACCAAGTGCTCGTACACCTCGTCGGTGACGACGAGCAGGTCGTGCTCGATGGCGAGTGCGGCGATGGCGCTCTGCTCGTCGGCGGTGAGGACCATCCCGGTCGGGTTGTGCGGGGTGTTGAGGAGAAGGAGACGGGTCCGCGGGGTGATCTTGGCGCGCAGCTCGTCCAGGTCCGGGCGGAAGGACGGCGCTCGCAGGGTGAGCGGCACGCGCTTCGCACCGGCCATCGCGATGCAGGCCGCGTAGGAGTCGTAGAAGGGCTCGAAGGCGACCACCTCGTCGTCCGGTTCGAGGAGGGCGAGCATGGCTGCGGCGATCGCCTCGGTCGCCCCTGCGGTGACCAGGACTTCCGTGTCTGGGTCGAGGCTCAGGTCGTAGAAACGTCGCTGGTGGTCGGCGATCGCCTGACGCAGCTCCGGGATGCCCGGTCCCGGCGGGTACTGATTGCCGCGCCCGTCCCGCAGCGCTCGTACGGCCGCTTCCCGTACTGACTCCGGCCCGTCCGTGTCCGGGAAGCCCTGGCCCAAGTTGATCGCGCCCGTCGCTGTAGCCAGCGCCGACATCTCCGCGAAGATCGTCGTCCCGAGTCCGTCCAGCCTGCGGTTCAGCAGCGGCCTGCCGCTCATGTCTCCACCGTCCTCACCCGGGTATCCGTCGATCCTTCGGAGACCATCCTGGCCGATGCCCGGCAAGGCGTTCACGCGGCCAGCGTCCAATAGGCAGGTGAAAGAGCCTTGACCCAGCCGACCTTCCACCCGGTGAAGGAGAAGATCCTGCCGGCCGAGCTGATGGTTACCGGTGCGCTCGTGCACTCTTGGCGCAGCTCGTCCAGGTCCGGGCGGAAGTCCGGGGCGATCAGGGTGAGCGGTACGCGCCGTGCGCCGGCCATGGCGATGCAGACGGCGTAGGGGTCGTAGAAGGGCTCGAAGGCGATCACCTCGTCCCCGGGCTCCAGCAGCGCGAGCACGGCCGCCGCGATCGCCTCGGTCGCGCCGACGGTCCGTCGGGTCGCTGGGGCCATCCTGACGTATCGCCGCCGTCGCCGAGATGCCGCGCAGGACCGGCGCCGGGGTGGTGCGGGCGGGTCTGGCCGCTCCGCCGCCAAGCTCTGGAGTTCCTCAAGTGTGCTTTGGAGCGTGTGGGCGCCGGGCATCTCCTTGCCACGCACCGAGCGAGAGCCCACGGGGGGCCGCTTCGGGGGAATCGGAAGGAGGGTGGTGCCATGACCATCGGCATCGTCCTGGGTGTGGTGGCGATCGTGCTCGTGGTGGGCCTGGGTGTCGCCGCCGAGCGCCGCAACAGGCGCCGGCTGCGGCGCACCGGCCGGTATGCCGGCGGGCGGGGGTACGGCGGCGGCGCGAGCCGGTCCGGCGACGCCGGGGCCGGGGCCGCCGTGGTGGCGGCCGACGACAGCTGGTGGGCGGGGGACGGGGGCTCGTCGTCGAGCGACGACAACCGACACTCGGGTCACTCCGGCCACTCGGGTCACTCCGGCGACTCGGGTCACTCGGGTCACTCGGGGCATGGTTCGAGCCACCACTCCTGTGGCGGCGGTTCGTCGTCGTGCGGCAGCAGCTCCTCGTCGTCCTGCGGGGGCGGTTCGTCCTGCGGCGGGGGCGGCGGTGGATGCGGCGGAGGCAGCTGACGCGGGGCAGCCGAGCTCCGTCCGCCGACGCCCGCCGCGCCCCGCTCGCGGCGGGCGTCGCGTGCGCCGGGGTGTGCGCCTGGGCCGCGCGGCGCACGCCGTGTTTGAACAGTTGAGCTGAGGAGCCCTCTGAGGGATGGAAACCCCACGAAGTTGGGTAAAAACGCTGTGGTGGCGCCACAGTTCATGATTCCCTCTAAGTCACCAACGCAGCCCCTCGGAATCCTCTCGGACTCCACGGACGTCCCGCGCGGACGCCCTCCCCAGACCGGGCTGACCGGGGCCGAACTCCCGGTGTCGACCGGGGAGCGCCGGACCTACCCCTCTCCTTGTGTGCCTGCGGAGCCGATCCATGCTCACGACCCTGAACACCGCCTACACCGACACGCGCGCGGCCGACCTCGCCTGGGCCCTGGGGCGCGAGCCGCTGCCCGCCCTCGCTGCTCTCGATCTCGAACTGTCGGACGCGAAAGTGCAGTTGAGACTCCTCGGCGCGTCCCACCAGGTGCTCCTCCAGGAGGACCGGGGCAGTTGTTCGGAGACGGTGGCCTGCATCCCCGGCAGCAGCACCCCCCTTCCGCTCGGCGTGGCCAAGCGGGTCGGCGACTGGGAGTACGAGTTCGCCGCGCGCGTCGAGAGACTCTCGCCGAACTCCTTCGCCGGCCGCGCCCAGGAACTCCTCGCCCTCGTCTCCGACCACCCCAACGGCCTGGTCGGCGTGTTCCCGGGCAGCCCGCACGCCTTCACCGCGCTCCTGGTCCAGCGTCAGGGCGCGCAGGTGCACTGGCGTACGTGGCACGCGTATCCGCAGGACGGTCAACTGGTCGCGACGCGCACCCGGGTGGGCGTGCGGGTCGCGGCCCACGATGCCGAAGGGGCGGAGGTTTGACGGCCAAGCTTCACGCGTGTGGGTGACAGAGCGCCATGGTGCCGTGACGTAACGTCGCAGTCGTGATCGAGTCGCACGCCCCCGCCCCGCCCGGTGCTCCCCGCTCCTGGCGGGGCCCGGCCTGGCTGCCGGTGCGGCCCGCGACGGGGCGGTTCCTGGTCCTCGCCTGCGTCTTCGTGTGCGCCGCCTGCGGTCTCGTCTACGAGCTGGAACTCGTCGCCCTCGCCTCGTACTTGATGGGCGACTCGGTCACCCAGGCGTCGGTCGTGGTGTCCGTCATGGTCTTCGCGATGGGCGTCGGCTCGCTCGCCGCCAAACCGCTGCGCCGGTACGCCGCGGCCGGTTTCGCCGTCGTCGAGGTCGCCCTCGCCCTGACCGGCGGCTGCAGCGCCCTCGCGCTCTACGCCGCGTTCGCCTGGACGGCCGACTGGGGCGGCGCCTGGGCGCACGGCCCGCGCGTGCTGCTCGTCGCCTTCTCCCTCGCCATCGGCCTGCTCATCGGCGCCGAGGTGCCGCTGCTGATGGTGCTCATCCAGCGCATCCGACGCCAGGACGCGGGCGGCGCGGTCGCCGACCTGTTCGCCGCGGACTACGTCGGCGCGCTGGTCGGCGGGCTCGCCTTCCCCTTCCTGCTGCTGCCCCTGCTCGGCCAGCTCACCAGCTCCCTGCTGACCGGCGCGGTCAACGTCGTCGCCGGCGGCGCCCTGGTCCTCGGCCTGTTCCGCCGCGGCCTCAGCCACCGGGCCCGCTGGCTGCTGATCACCGCCAACGTCACCGCGCTCTGCGTGCTGGCCGCCGCCGCCGTCCTCGTCGACGACTTCGAGCGGGCCGCCCGGCAGGCGGTCTACGGCACCGACGTACGGGTCGCCCTGGACAGCGGCGTGCAGGAGATCGTGCTGACCGGCGGCACCGGCGGCCGGCCCCTCGACCTCTACCTCGACGGGCGGCTGCGCGTCGCCGGCCGCACCGAGCACCGCTACCACGAGGCCCTGGTCCGCCCGGCGCTCTCCGGGCCGCACGCGCGCGTGCTGATCCTCGGCGGCGGCGACGGGCTCGCCGCGCGGGAACTCCTCACCCGCCCGGACGTACGGCACGTGGACATCGTGGAGCGCGACGCCGCCGTCGTCCGGCTGGCCCGCACCGACCCCGCGCTGTCCCGCCTCAACGGGCACGCGCTGGCCGACCCGCGGGTGCGGGTACGGATCGCCGACGCGTTCGACCGGCTGCGGGCCACCCCCGCCGGGGCCTACGACGTCGTCGTCGCCGACCTGCCCGACCCCGGGATCACCGCCAGCACCAAGCTGTACTCCCAGGAGTTCTACGGCCTCGCCCGCCGCGCCCTCGCCCCGCGCGGGCGGCTCGTCGTGCACGCCGGGCCGTTCACCGCCCGGCCGCACGTGTTCTGGACGGTCGAGGCGACCCTGCGTGCGGCCGGTCTGCGCACCCGGCCGTACCGGGTCGGTGGCCGGGACGACGGCACCCCGGCCGGCACCGGCAGCACGGCGGACCGGCTCGGGGCGCCCCGCGACTGGGGGTTCGTCCTCGCCGGGGCGGACGCCCGGCCGGCCCTGCGCCTGGACCGGCCGCCGGGCACGCTCACCCAGGAGGAGCTGACGGACCCGCTCATCCGGGAGACGCCGCCGGGCACGCTCACCCAGGAGGAGCTGACGGCCGGCGGACAGGACGCGGAGGCGGCGCGGCCGGGCGGCGTACGGGCCTCCACACTGGTGTACCCGCGGTACTGAAAGCCCGTTTCCCGGGGTGCTTTTCCGGGCGCGCTGGGTAGGCTCCCCGACCATGGAGCAACAGGTGTTCGTAGCGGTCCCGCCCGACCGGCTGAGGTCCGCCCTCGCCGATCCCGCGCGGGTGGCGCGAGCGGTGCCCGGGCTCCAGCAGGACGCCGGGGCCGACGGGACGGTCGCCGGGCGGCTCAAGCTCCGGGCCGGCGGCCACAGCATCACGTACCGGGGCGAGCTGCGGGTCGGCGCCGCCGACGACGGCACCCGCACCCTCCGGGCCGACGGCACCGAGGCCCGCGGCACCGGCTCCGTCCACCTCGCCCTCACCCTCCGCGTGACCCCCGCGGACGGCGGCTCCACCCTCCACCTCGCCGGGACCGCGACGGCCGACGGCCGTCTCACCGAGCTGCCGGCCGACACCGTGGAGTCGACGGCGACCCGGCTGTTCCACCGGTTCGCGGAGAACCTGACCGAGGTGGCGGCGGAGGCGGGGGAGACGGGCGCGGACCGCCGGCCGGAAGAGGAGCGCCCGGCGACGGCGGAACCGCGGCCGGGCGGGGAGACCGGGCCGGGACCGGAGACCCCGGCGCAGGCCGACGCCGATGAAGCGCAAGCGGAGTCCGATGAAGCGCAGGCGGAGGCCGACGAGCCGCAGGCCGACGGGTCCGTGTTCGAGGCCGAGGTGCCGCCGCCCTCCCTCGGTCCGTCGGAAGAGGAGGACGGGTTCGACCCGCTGGAGGAGCCGCCCGCCGAGGCCGCGCACGCGCGCCGCACGATGATCGGGCGCAGCGCGGAGGAGGTCGACCACGCCCCGCCGCGCGGCCGCTACGCGCCGGTCCCCGCACCGCAGACGGTCGCCCCCCACTCCACCCTGCGCTGGGCCGCCCCGGCCGCCGCCCTGGTCGTGGCCTCGGCGATCGTGGTGGGCCGGGCGCTGCGGCGCCGTCGGCCGTGAGGCGCCCTTGATCACCCCAGTAGGGTCGTCCTGTGAGTAACGAAGACATCACGTTGACCGCGGGTGACGCGGAGGCCGTAGTGGAGGCGGGCAACGGCGGGCGGGTCGGCGCCCTGCGCGTCGGCGGGCTGGACCTGCTGAGGCGCGGGGAGCGGTTCGGGTGCTTCCCGATGGTGCCGTGGTGCGGCCGGATCCGGGACGGCCGCTTCCGGGACGGGGCCGTCGTGCAGCAGATGCCGCTGAACGCCCCGCCGCACGCCATCCACGGCACGGCGCGCGACGGCGCCTGGCGCGTCGCCCGGCGTGCGGCGGACGAGGCGGTGCTGACGTACGACCTGGCGGATCCGTGGCCGTACCCCGGCCGGGTCACCCAGGTGGTGTCGCTGTCCGGGTCCGCGCTGACGCTGACGACGGCCGTCGAGACGTACGACGACTCCTTCCCCGCGCAGATCGGCTGGCACCCGTGGTTCAACCGCGAGGTCGGCGGCGAGGCCGTCCGGCTGGACTTCGACCCCGCCTGGCAGGAGGAACGCGGGGACGACCACCTGCCGACCGGCAACCGCGTAGACCCGAAGCCCGGACCGTGGGACGACTGCTTCGGGATGCCCGGCGGCGTCGACGTCACCCTCACCTGGCCGGGGCGCCTGGAGCTGAAGGTGACCAGCCCCGAGAAGTGGGTGGTGGTCTACGACGAGCAGGAGGCCGCCGTCTGCGTCGAACCGCAGACCGGGCCGCCCAACGGGCTGAACACCCACCCGCGCCTGGTCACCCCGCTGGAGCCGCTGGAGGCCACGACCACCTGGCGCTGGCGCCGCCTTTAAGCTGACTGGCATGACGGACGTTCGCGGCGCGCTGCTGCAGCAGATCAAGGACAAGGCCGTGGTGCACGGCAAGGTGACCCTTTCGTCGGGTCTGGAGGCGGACTACTACGTCGACCTCCGGCGCGTCACCCTCGACGGCCAGGCCGCGCCGCTGGTCGGGCAGGTGCTGCTGGACCTGACCGCCGACCTGGAGTTCGACGCGGTCGGCGGGCTCACCATGGGCGCCGACCCGGTGGCCGCCGCGATGCTGCACGCGGCCGCCGCGCGCGGCAAGCGGCTCGACGCCTTCGTCGTCCGCAAGGCCGCCAAGGCGCACGGGCTGCAGCGCCGCGTCGAGGGGCCGGACATCACGGGCCGCCGCGTCCTCGTCGTCGAGGACACCTCCACCACCGGCGGCTCCCCGCTGACCGCCGTGGAGGCCGTGCGGGAGGCCGGTGCCGAGGTCGTCGCCGTCGCCACCATCGTCGACCGGGCGACCGGTGCGGCCGAAAAGATCCGGGACGGGGCCGGTGTGCCCTATCTCTTCGCCTTCTCGAAGGATGAACTGGGTCTGGACTGACGGGCCGCCGTGCCCTGGAATGTCCGGCGCGTGGACCATCCGCCCGGGTCTGGGAAGATGGGCCCGACGACGACGTCGCACGCAAGGTCCAGGTCAGGGCTGTAAGCACGTAGTACGCCAACCGCACATACAAGGAGCGGACAGATGCCCATCGCAACCCCCGAGGTCTACAACGAGATGCTCGACCGGGCGAAGGCAGGCAAGTTCGCCTACCCGGCCATCAACGTCACCTCGACCCAGACCCTGCACGCGGCACTGCGCGGCTTCGCGGAGGCGGAGAGCGACGGCATCATCCAGATCTCCACGGGTGGCGCCGAGTTCCTGGGCGGCCAGTACAGCAAGGACATGGTGTCGGGCGCGGTCGCCCTCGCCGAGTTCGCGCACATCGTCGCCGAGAAGTACCCGGTCACCGTGGCCCTGCACACCGACCACTGCCCGAAGGACAAGCTCGACGGGTACGTCCGCCCGCTGCTCGCGATCTCCGAGGAGCGCGTGCGGGCCGGCCGCAACCCGCTGTTCCAGTCGCACATGTGGGACGGCTCGGCGGAGACCCTCGCCGACAACCTCTCCATCGCGCAGGAGCTGCTGGAGCGCGCCCGCGCCGCCAAGATCATCCTTGAGGTGGAGATCACCCCGACCGGCGGCGAGGAGGACGGCGTCAGCCACGAGATCAACGACTCGCTGTACACCACGGTCGACGACGCCATCCGCACTGTGGAGGCGCTGGGCCTGGGCGAGAAGGGCCGCTACCTGCTGGCCGCGTCCTTCGGCAACGTGCACGGCGTGTACAAGCCGGGCAACGTGGTGCTCCGCCCCGAGCTGCTGAAGGAGCTGAACGAGGGCGTCGCCGCCAAGTACGGCAAGCAGTCCCCGTTCGACTTCGTCTTCCACGGCGGCTCCGGCTCCACCGAGCAGGAGATCGCGACCGCGCTGGAGAACGGCGTGGTCAAGATGAACATCGACACGGACACGCAGTACGCCTTCACCCGTCCGGTCGCCGACCACATGTTCCGCAACTACGACGGCGTCCTCAAGGTCGACGGCGAGGTCGGCGACAAGAAGACCTACGACCCGCGCACCTGGGGCAAGCTGGCCGAGGCGAGCATGGCCGCGCGGGTCGTCGAGGCCACGCGGAACCTGCGCTCGGCGGGCACCAGGATCAAGTAACGGATCGGGCAACCCATCGGGTAACTGATCGAGTAGCCGATCGGGCGACCGCCCCGCGGTCCTCGCGAGCCCGGCGTCCGTCCACTGTCGACGGCGCCGGGCTCGCTGTATACCTGGGGCATGCCCGATGTCAGGATCGGCTCCGCGCAGGGCAGGTGGATCCTGTTCACCACGATCCTCGGCTCCAGCATGGCCCTGCTGGACTCGACGGTCGTCAACGTGGCCCTGCCGAGGATCGGCCGGGACCTGGACGCCGACCTGGCGGCCCTGCAGTGGACCGTCAACGCGTACATGGTGACGCTGGCCGGGCTGATCCTGCTCGGCGGCTCCCTCGGCGACCGCTACGGCCGCCGGAAGGTCTTCGTCGTGGGAGTGGTGTGGTTCGCGACGGCCTCGCTGCTGTGCGGGCTGGCGCCGAACGCCGGGATGCTGGTGGCCTCGCGGGCGCTGCAGGGCGTCGGGGGCGCGCTGCTCACGCCGGGCTCGCTCGCCCTGATCCAGGCGTCCTTCCACGCCGACGACCGGGGGCGGGCGGTCGGCCTGTGGTCGGGGTTCGGCGGCATCGGGGCGGCCGTGGGGCCGTTCGTCGGCGGCTGGCTGGTGGACGGCCCGGGCTGGCGCTGGGTGTTCCTGCTGAACGTGCCGCTGGCGCTGGTGTGCGTACCGGTGGCGCTGCGGCACGTTCCGGAGTCCGGCGGCGACGGGGAGCGCGGCCGGTTCGACGTGCCGGGCGCGGTGCTCGGGGCGCTGGCGCTGGCCCTGGTGACGTACGCGCTGATCGACGCGGGGGACGCCCCCGCGGTCGCGGCGGTGACGGCGGCGGCCGGGGTGGTGGCCGGGGTGGCGTTCGTGGCCGTGGAGCGGCGCCGGCCGGACCCGATGATGCCGCTCGACGTGTTCGCCTCCCGCCAGTTCACGGCGGTGAACCTGGTGACGCTGTGCGTGTACGCCGCCTTCGGCGGCTTCTTCTTCCTCACGGCGGTGCAGCTGCAGGTGGTGGTCGGCTACTCGGCGCTCGGCGCGGGCGCGGCGCTGCTGCCGACGACCGTCCTGATGCTGCTGCTGTCGGCCCGCTCCGGGCAGCTGGGGGAGCGGATCGGCCCCCGCGTCCCGCTGACCGTGGGGCCGCTGCTGTGCGCGGCGGGCATGCTGCTGATGCTGCGCGTCGGCCCGGACGCCTCCTACGCCGCCGACGTGCTGCCCGCGCTGCTGGTGCTCGGCCTCGGCATGGTCACGTTGGTGGCGCCGCTGACCGCGACCGTGCTGGCCTCCGTGGACACCGCGCGCGCCGGGCTGGCCAGCGGCATCAACAACGCGGCGGCCCGCGCGGCCGGTCTGGTGGCGGTGGCCGCGCTGCCCCTGCTGACCGGGATGGGCCCGGAGGCGTACCGCGTGCCCGCCGCCTTCGACGCCGCGTTCGGCCGGGCGATGCTGTGGTGCGCCGCCGTGCTGGTGCTGGGCTCCGCCGTCGCCTTCACGACGGTCCGCAGGCCCGCGCCCGACTGCCTCCACCCCGAGTGCCGCAGCCACTGCTGGGTGACGGCACCGCCGCTGGAGAACGGGGAGCGGCCGGTGGACGACGACGGCCGGGCCGCGGGGGGCGGGGACCCGGCTCGCCCCGAGGGGTGGTGAGCCACCACACTGGGCGCATGGCCATTCACGAAAACCTTCTCGGGGGCCCGCCCCCGACCCACCTGCCCGACGACCCGGAGCCCCGTGAGCTGCTCGCCAGCGGCACCACGCCCGCCGACGTGGCCGCGAAGCACCCGACGTCCTCGCTGGCCTGGGCCCAGCTGGCCGACGACGCGTTCGGCCGGGGCAGCGTCGTGGAGTCGTACGCCTACGCCCGTACGGGATACCACCGGGGCCTGGACGCCCTGCGGCGCAACGGATGGAAGGGGCACGGCCCGGTGCCCTGGGAGCACGAGCCGAACCGCGGCTTCCTGCGCGCCCTGCACGCCCTCGCCCGCGCCGCACAGGCGATCGGCGAGCAGGAGGAGTACGAGCGCTGCTCGCAGTTCCTGAAGGACTCCTCGCCGACCGCCGCCCAGACGCTGGGCTAGCGGGCCTGCCGTCGCGGACGGGCCCCGGCCCGTCCGCGCCGTGAGGTCCGTCCGCCCGAGGACGGACCTTGCGGCACCCCGGGGTCATTGCGGAGGATGCCCCTGGGGACCGGGGCCCCCGTGCCGGCATCGGCAGGGGCGGACCGCTACCCGGAGTAACAACAGGAGACAGCGATGTCCCACGATGCTCACGAGGCCGAAGAGCCCGCGACTCCGCATCTCGACTTCGCCGGCACGACGCCCTACGAGGACTATGTCAAGGCGGACGTGCTCACCCACCTCCAGCACACCCTCTCCGACGATCCCGGAGAGATGGTCTTCCTGGTCACCACCCAGGTCATGGAGCTGTGGTTCACCGTCATCGTGCACGAATGGGAGACCGCGGCCGGTGCGCTGCGGCAGGACCGGGTGCCGGTGGCGATCGACGCGCTGAAGCGCTCCGTCCGCGAACTGGAGGCGCTGAACGCCTCCTGGAAGCCGCTGGGCCAGCTCACCCCGGCCCAGTTCAACAGCTACCGCTCGGCCCTCGGCGAGGGCTCCGGCTTCCAGTCGGCGATGTACCGCCGCATGGAGTTCCTGCTCGGCGACAAGTCCGCGTCCATGCTCGTCCCGCACCGCGGCGCCCCCCGCGTCCACGCGGAGCTGGAGAAGGCCCTGCACGAGCCGAGCCTCTACGACGAGGTGCTGCGGCTGCTGGCCCGGCGCGGCCACGCCATCCCCGAGGCGGTGCTGCGGCGCGACGTCAGCCGCCGCTACGAGCCGGTGCCGGAGGTGGAGGCCGCCTGGGCGGCGGTCTACTCCGGCGACCCGGACGCCGAGGCGGCACGCCTCGGCGAGGCGCTGACGGACGTCGCCGAGCTGGTGTGGCGCTGGCGCAACGACCACCTCGTCGCCACCCGCCGCGCGATGGGCGCCAAGGCCGGCACGGGCGGTTCCGCCGGCGTGGCCTGGCTGGAGAAGCGGGCCCGGAAGAACGTGTTCCCCGAGCTGTGGACGGCGCGGTCGTATGTCTGAGCCGACACAACTCGCGCTGAAGGCCGAGAAGCTGGACGCGGGCGACGAACTGGCGGGCAAGCGCGCCGAGTTCGTGCTCGACGACACCGTGTACCTGGACGGCAACTCGCTGGGCGCGCTCCCGGCGGCCGTCCCGGCGGCCGTGGCGGACGTGGTGCGCCGGCAGTGGGGCGAGCTGCGCATCCGCTCGTGGGAGGAGAGCGGCTGGTGGACCGCGCCGGAGCGGATCGGCGACCGGATCGCGCCGCTGGTGGGCGCGGCACCGGGCCGGATCGTCGTGGGCGACTCGACCAGTGTGAACGTCTTCAAGGCGGTCGTGGCGGCGGTCCGGATGGCCGGGGAGCCGGCGTCCGGACGGCGCCGGGACGAGATCCTCGTCGACGCCACGACCTTCCCCACCGACGGCTACATCGCCGAGTCGGCGGCCCGGCTGACCGGGTGCGCGGTGCGGCCGGTGACCCCGGCCGAGGTGCCCGGGGCGTTGTCCGGGCGGACGGCGGCGGTACTGCTCAACCACGTCGACTACCGCACCGGGCGGCTGCACGACCTGCCGTCGCTGACGGCCGCCGTGCACGCGGCGGGGGCACTGGCGATCTGGGACCTGTGCCACAGCGCGGGCGCCCTGCCGGTCGGGCTCGACGAGCACGGGGTGGACCTGGCGGTCGGCTGCACCTACAAGTACCTCAACGGCGGGCCCGGTTCACCGGCGTACCTCTACGTCCGCGAGGAGCTGCAGGACCGCTTCGACTCCCCGCTGCCCGGCTGGAACTCGCACGCCGAGCCGTTCGGGATGCGGCCCGGGTACGAACCGGCCGCCGGGGCGGTGCGGGGGCGGGTCGGCACGCCGGACATCCTGTCCATGCTCGCGCTGGAGGCGGCGCTCGGGGTGTGGGACGGAGTCCGCGTCGACGCCGTGCGCGCCAAGTCGCTGGCGCTGACGGACTTCTTCCTGGAGTGCGTCGGGCAGTACGTGCCCGACGGGCGGGTCGAGTCCCTCACGCCGGTGCGGCACGCGGAGCGGGGCAGCCAGGTGGCGCTGCGGTGCGCCGACGCCGGGTCCGTGATGCGGCGGCTGGTCGAACGGGGTGTGGTGGGCGACTTCCGCCGCCCCGACGTGCTGCGGTTCGGGTTCGCGCCGTTGTACGTGGGCTACGCGGACGTGGAGCGGGCGGCCTGGACGCTGGGGGAGGTGCTGGCGGCGTAGGGCACCGGTCGTCTGCCGTCTGCCGTCTGCCGTCTGCCGTCTGCCGTCTGCGGGGGTGCGGGGGCTGGTCGCGTGGTTCCCCGCGCCCCTGGAGGCCGTCCCGGGGTGGCGCAGGGGGCATGACGGCCCCTCCGGGCGTTCGTCGCGTGTACGGGCGGGTTGCACCCGCGCGTACACGGGCGGGTTACACCCTGTAGCACCCCAGGCGGCGTAGCGAAACCGCAGAACCGTTCCACCCTCACCGAGCGTGACATCCCCGTGTCCGCGCACGTCACCAGCCTGATAGCGTCCGGCCAACGGCCCGATCATCCGCAGGTCCGTTCCCCCTTCCGTCCGTCAATCATGTTGTGTCGTTGAGAGGTTGGAGCATGCCGGACGACGCCGCCGCAGCCCGGGCCGCCGCCGAGGAGCAGTCGGCCTTCTCGCACCCGCCCGTCGCCCCCGACGCCACCGCCGCCTACGGCGACCACCCCGACCAGGTCGTCGACTTCTACGCCCCGCGCGCCGAGACCGGCCGGGGCGGGCCCGCCGCCGTCGCGCCGCTGGTCGTCGTCCTGCACGGTGGTGCCTGGCGGGCGCCGTACGACCGGCGTCACGTGACTCCGTTCGCCGACTACCTGGCCCGGCGCGGCTACGCCGTGGCCAACGTGGAGTACCGGCGCGGCGGCGAGGGAGCCGCGGGCGCGGCCCCCGTCGCGGGCCGGTGGCCGGAGACCTTCGACGACGTGGCCGCCGCCCTCGACGCGCTGCCCGCGCTGGCAGGCCGGGTTATCCCGCAGGCCGACCCGCGCCGCACGGTCCTCACCGGGCACTCGGCCGGCGGCCACCTCGCGCTCTGGGCGGCCGCCCGGCACGTCCTGCCCGCCGACGCGCCCTGGCGCACCGACGGCCCGGCCGAGCTGCGCGGCGTGGTCGCGCTCGCGCCGATCGCCGACCTGACCGTGGCCGACAAGCTCGACGTGTGCGGCGGTGCCGTCCGCCAACTCATCGGGCAGCAGGCGGAGTTCGACGACCGGCGGCCCTACGCCGACCCCGCGCTGCTGCTGCCGACCGGCATCGCCACCACCCTGGTCCAGGGCCGCGCCGACCTCGACGTCCCGCAGGCCGTCGCCGAGTCGTACGCCGAGGCCGCGGCGAAGGCGGGCGAGGTGGTCGGGCTGACGCTGCTGGAGGACGTCGGCCACTTCCCGCTGATCGACCCGGCGGCGGACGCCTGCGCTGTGGTCGCGGAGGAGATCGCCCAGCTGGCCTGGTGAGCCCGAAGGGGCAGGCGCCCGGGGCCCCGTGGACCTTGCTGGACCAGACCGCCCGACGGCTGGACCGGCTCGCCGGTGGTCCCCCCTGGTCAACGGCTCCTCGCCCGGCTAGCGTCCGGCCATGGCAGCCTTCGACCCCTGGGACCCGGCGTTCCTCGCCGACCCGTGCCCCGCCTACGCCGAACTGCGCGCCCGGGGCCGGGTGATCCACTACGAGCCCACCGACCAGTGGCTCGTACCGCACCACGCGGACGTCTCCGCGCTGCTGCGGGACCGTCGGCTCGGCCGGACCTACCGGCACCGGTTCACCCACGAGGAGTTCGGCCGGACGGCGCCGCCCCCGGCGCACGAGCCGTTCCACACCCTCAACGACCACGGGATGCTCGACCTGGAGCCGCCGGACCACACCCGGATCCGGCGCCTGGTCTCCAAGGCGTTCACGCCGCGCACGGTGGAACGGCTCAAGCCGTACGTGGAGCGGCTGGCCGGTGAGCTGGTCGACCGGCTGGTGACGGCGGGCGGGGGCGACCTGCTCACCGATGTCGCCGAGCCGCTGCCGGTCGCCGTGATCGCCGAGATGCTCGGGGTCCCGGAGGCGGACCGGCCGCTGCTGCGGCCCTGGTCGGCCGACATCTGCGGCATGTACGAGCTGAACCCGTCACCGGAGACCGCCGACCGGGCGGTGCGAGCCTCGGTCGAGTTCACCGCCTACCTGCGGGAACTGATCGCCGCCCGGCGCACGGAGCCCGGCGACGACCTGATCTCCGGGCTCATCGCGGCGCACGACGACGAGGACCGGCTGACCGAGCAGGAGATGATCTCCACGGCCGTGCTGCTCCTGAACGCCGGGCACGAGGCCACCGTGAACGCCACCGTCAACGGCTGGTACGCCCTCTTCCGCAACCCCGGGCAGCTGGCCGCCCTGCGCGCCGACCACTCCCTGATCCCGACGGCGGTCGAGGAGCTGATGCGCTACGACACCCCGCTGCAGCTCTTCGAGCGCTGGGTGCTGGACGACATCGAGATCGACGGGACCGTCGTCCCGCGCGGCGCCGAGGTCGCCCTGCTCTTCGGCTCCGCCAACCACGACCCCGCCGTGTTCCGGGAACCGGGGCGCCTCGACCTCGCCCGCGAGGACAACCCGCACATCTCCTTCTCCGCCGGCATCCACTACTGCCTCGGCGCGCCTCTGGCCCGCATGGAGCTGACGGCGTCGATGAACGCGCTGCTGCGCAAGGCCCCGACCCTGTCCCTGGTGACGGAACCGGACCGCAAGCCGAACTTCGTGATCCGCGGGCTGGAGGGGCTGCGGGTCGTGGTGGTGTGATCACCCGTTCGGTGGCTCGTCCGGTCGATTCCGCTGCGGGCCGCAGATGGCCCGGCAAGCTGGTGCCTGCCTGCGGAGGGAGGCACCATGACGGTTATGGCAGAGTGCGCGTCGTCTCAGTTGTCGGTAGACACGTTCGAGCGGATCGCAGAATTCACCGAGCACGAGGACGAGACCGTCAGGTTGGAGTTCATCGACGGACGGATCGGCCTCAAGAAGGTGACTGACAGTAATCACGGTGCGATCGTCATGTGGCTGATCCGCCAGTGCATGCAGGCCCGGCCCGAGTTCGACCTGAATCCCACACAGGGGCTCAAGGCCGAGGCCTATCGCAATGGCCGAGCGAGGCCTGACGCTGTGCTCGCCCCCGTCGACCACTTCGTTGGCCAAGGCAACTGGGCCAACCCCGACGGAGTTCTCATGGCGGTCGAGATCACGTCGCACGATTCGGACACGCACAACCGTGACCGCGTGGAGAAGCCTCGCGCCTACGCGCAGGCGCGAATCCCGGTGTACCTGCTCGTCGACCGGGACAACCGCGCGGTACTCGTGCACAGTGATCCGTCTTCGGAGGGGCGATACCGGGACATCCACACGGTGGCGATCGGCGGCAGGATCAAACTGCCCGAGCCGGTCGACATCACACTCGACACCGAGGGGCTCGGAAAGTACGTCGACTGAGCCCCTCAGACCCCCACATCCCGCCGCCCCAGCCCCGCCAGCCCGGCGGCCAGCAGCAGTGCCGTCAGACCCAGGAGCACCGCCACCGGGCCCCACGCCATCTCGCCGCCCGGCAGCTTGGGCAGGTGACCGAAGGGCGAGAGGTCGAGGACCCTCCGGGGAAGATTCAGGGCCGGGCCGATCCAGCCCAGCAGGAGCACCGCCCCGGCGACGGCCCACGCGGCGGGCGACAGGCGCGGGGCGAGGCCGTGCAGGAGGACCGCGACGGCGCCGATCAGCCAGACGGCGGGGAGCTGGACCAGGCAGGCCGCCAGCAGCGGGCCGGTCCGCCCGCCGTGGCCGGCCGCGAGTCCCAGCCCGGCCAGCAGCATGATCCAGGCCGCGCCGCCGAACGCCACCGCCAGATGCCCCGCCGCCCACGGCAGCCGCCCGACCGCGTTGGCGAGGACCGGCTCGGCCCGCCCCGACGTCTCCTCCGCGTGCAGCCGCAGCACCGACGACACGATGTACAGGGCGGCGACCAGACCCAGCATCCCGGCCATCGACGCGAGGAACGCGTCCTCCAGCCCGCTCTGCCCGCCCATCCGCTCGAAGATCTCCCGGGTGCGCTCGTTGTCGCCGACGAGGTCGGCCACGCCGTCCGCCAGCCCGCCGTACACCACCCCCGCGGCGAGGAAACCCACCGACCAGCCGAGCACCGCCCCGCGCTGCAGCCGCCAGGCCAGCGCGCCCGCCGTGCCGAGGCGTCCGGTCGCCGGGCCCGGCCGGGTCGGCAGGAAGCTCATGCCGACGTCCCGCCGCCCCGCCAGCGCGTACGCCACCGCGCCCTGCGCGGCGATCGCCGCCGCGAACAGCCCCAGCACCCACCAGCGCTCGCCGGCGAAGGCCCGCAGGTTCGCCAGCCAGCCCAGCGGTGACAGCCAGGTCAGCGGCGACGAGCCGTCGTCCGTGGCCGCGTCGCCCGCCGCGCGCAGCGCGAACGCCAGGCCCAGCAGCGCCGCCGTCAGGCCGCGGGCCAGCCGGGCGCTCTCCGTGAGCTGCGCGAGGACCGCCGCCGCCGTGGCGAAGAGCATCCCCACGGCGGCCAGCCCGAGCCCGAGCGCCAGCGCCCCGGAGGCTCCCTGACCGGCGAGGCCGGCCGTCACCAGCACCGCCAGCGCCGCGTTCGGCACGGCCGCCGCCAGCAGGGCCGCCGTCAGCGCCGCCCGCCGGCCGACCGCCCCGGACGCGATCAGCTCCTGCCGCCCGCTCTCCTCCTCGTCCCGGGTGTGCCGTACGACGACCAGCAGACCGGCCGCCGCCGCCAGCAGGCCCGCGTACACGCCGACCCGCCAGGCCGTCAGCGCGCCCAGCGAGTCGTCGAAGACCGGGCCGATCAGGGCGCGGAAGGAGGAGTTGGCCGCCACCTGCCGCAGCAGGTCGGCGCGGTCGGCCGGGGTGGCGTACACGCCGCGCAGGGTGCTCGGCATGGTCAGCACCATGGCGGCGGTGACCGCCACCCAGGCCGGGATCATCACCCGGTCGCGGCGCAGCGCGAACCGCAGGAGGGTGCCGGTGGCGGTGAGCTGGGTCATCGCGCGACCTCGTCCCGCTCGTCGCGCCCGTTCTGCCCGTCCTGCCCCTCGGGTCCGTCCCGCTCGTCCCGGTAGTGGCGCAGGAACAGTTCCTCCAGCGTGGGTGGCGTCGAGGTCAGGGACCGTACGCCGGACCGGCTCAACTGGCGTAGGACGGCGTCCAGTTCGCCGGTGTCCACCTGAAGGCGGACCCGGTGGCCCTGGATGTCGAGGTCGTGCACCCCGGGCAGGTGCGCCAACCCGTTCGGCGGTCCGGCGAGTTCGGCCGACACGCTGGTCCGGGTCAGGTGGCGCAGGTCGGCGAGGGAGCCCGACTCGACCGTGCGGCCCCGGCGGATGATGCTGACCCGGTCGCACAGCTCCTCCACCTCGCTGAGGATGTGCGAGGAGAGCAGGACGGTACGGCCGCGCTCGCGCTCCTCGGCCACACAGCGCTGGAACACCGCCTCCATCAGCGGGTCCAGACCGGAGGTCGGCTCGTCCAGGACCAGCAGGTCGACGTCCGAGGCGAACGCGGCGACCAGGGCGACCTTCTGGCGGTTGCCCTTGGAGTAGGTGCGGCCCTTCTTCGTCGGGTCCAGCTCGAAGCGGTCGATCAGCTCGGCGCGCCGCCGCTCGTCCAGGCCCCCGCGCAGCCTGCCGTACAGGTCGATGACCTCGCCGCCGGAGAGGTTGCGCCACAGGGTGACGTCGCCGGGGACGTACGCGATACGGCGGTGCAGCTCCACCGCGTCCCGCCAGGGGTCGCCGCCGAGCACCCGCGCGGTGCCGGCGTCGGCGCGCAGCAGGCCGAGCAGGACCCGGATGGCGGTGGACTTGCCGGCCCCGTTGGGCCCGAGGAAGCCGTGCACCTCGCCGGCGCGGACGTCCAGGTCGAGCCCGTCGAGGGCGCGGGTGGCGCCGAACGCCTTGTGCAGGCCCGACACCGCGATTGCTGTGGTCATGTTTCGGAACGTACACTTACTTCAGAAATTTGTGAAGATAAGGAAGTGAGTGAACCGTCGTTAGGATGGCCGCCATGAGCGAAGCACCTGGTGGAGAGCGTGGGGAGCGCGAGCCCGGGCGGGACGCGGACGCCGTGGCGCGGTTCGTCGAGAACTTCGCGGCGCAGCTCGTCGAGGCGGGGGTGCCGCGTATGCCGGCCCGCGTCTTCTCGGCGCTGCTGGCCTCCGACACCGGCGTGCTGACCTCGGCCGAGCTGGGCGAGCGGCTGAAGATCAGCCCGGCGGCCGTCTCCGGCGCCGTGCGCTACCTGTCCCAGGTGCACCTGGTCTCGCGGGAGCGCGAACCGGGGTCCCGGCGGGAGCGCTACCGCGTCCACAGCGACCAGTGGTACGAGGCGCTCACCAACCGGGAAGCCATCATCAAGCGCTGGGAGGACGCCCTGCGCGAGGGGGTCACCAGCCTCGGCCCCGACACGCTCGCCGGCCGCCGCCTCGCCGAGACCCTGGCCTTCTTCGAGTTCGTCGAACGGGACGTCGCCGAGATGATGGAGCGGTGGCGGGCGTACCGGGAAGAGCGCTTCGGGCGCTGACCGGTGAGCGGTGACCGGCCGTGACTCACGCCGTC
The DNA here is from genome assembly GCF_965341775.1 of Streptomyces sp. bgisy159. Lineage (GTDB taxonomy): Bacteria > Actinomycetota > Actinomycetes > Streptomycetales > Streptomycetaceae > Streptomyces. Next base: position 26,887 of record NZ_CBDQZH010000004.1, read on the forward strand.
GGCGGCAGCACCAGCCCCAGGGCCGATTCCCGGACCGTCCAGGTGCGGCGGCGTACCGGGCCCGTCACGCCGGAGTCCGCGCGGTAGCGGAAGTCGGCGCCGGAGACGGTGACGCGGTGGCCCCGGGCCAGCAGCGGGACCGCTTCCGCGCCGACGGACACCGGCTGTACCTCCACCCGGACCAGCCCGGAGCCGCCGGGTGTCACCGAGACCGCCTCCAGCGGCTGGTCCAGATCGACCAGCGTCTCCCCGTCGACCTCCACCCGCAGCCGGGACGGCCCCGGCGCGGTCGCGGCGCGGGCCGGCCGCCCCGGCACCAGGGTGCGGACCAGCGACCGGCAGGTGCGCAGCCAGGGCCGGGAAACGCCACCGAGGTCGCCGGAGTCGTCGGTGTCGTCGTCGCCGTCGCCGGGAGGGCCGGCCGAGCCACCCGGTCCGACCGCCGTGGCCCCGACCGCCGTGGCCCCGACCGCCGTGGCCCCGGCCGGCGAGGCTCCGGCCTCGGGGAAGCCGACCGGCGGGATGCGCAGCCCCCCGAGCACCACCCCGTCGCTGTCGTCGACCAGCAGGTCCAGCCGCCGTTCCGCCCCCTCCAGCACGGCCCGGGCAGCCGCCACCGCCCCCGTCGGCACCCCGAGCGCCCCGGCCAGCGACAGCACGCCCCCGACCGGCACCATCGACAGCGCACATCCGGCCAGCTCCCGCTGCCGGTGCAGCAGGCCCACCGCGCGGACCAGAGCCTGGTCGTCGCCCACCACCACCGGCCGCCGCGCGCCGCGCCGGGCCAGCGCCCGGGCGAACTCCTGCGGACCCTCCGGGAGGCACACCTTGGTCGCCGCACCCGCGCTGAGCACGTCTTTCGCGATCCGGACGGACTCGCCGTCCGCCTGCCGGGCCAGCGGATCGATGACCACCAGCAGCTGTTCGGACGTCGCGAAAGTCGCCACCTCGGTCCTGCCTCGCTTCCTCGGGTAGCATCTTTGTGCAAGAGCCCCTTGCGCTATTGCGCCAGGGGCTTCGTCTATTCCGGGGCACCCGGTCCGACGGTTGTGCGGCCAACGACGGCCGCGGTGTACGCGGCGGAACCTTACGCGTACGCCCCTGACCTTGGACATGCCCCGCCCGGAAGGGGTGTACGCGCGTGCCCGCACTTGTGCTGCTCGGTGCTCAGTGGGGTGACGAAGGCAAGGGAAAGGCGACCGACCTGCTCGGTGGCTCGGTGGATTATGTCGTGCGGTACCAGGGTGGCAACAACGCGGGTCACACCGTCGTCGTCGGCGACCAGAAGTACGCACTGCACCTCCTCCCTTCCGGAATCCTGTCCCCCGGCTGTACGCCGGTCATCGGTAACGGTGTCGTTGTCGACCCGTCGGTCCTGCTCTCCGAGCTGAGCGGGCTGAACGAGCGAGGCGTCGACACGTCCAAGCTCCTGATCAGCGGAAACGCGCACATCATCACGCCGTACAACGTGACGGTCGACAAGGTGACGGAGCGTTTCCTCGGCAAGCGGAAGATCGGCACGACCGGGCGCGGCATCGGCCCGACCTACGCCGACAAGATCAACCGCGTCGGGATCCGGGTCCAGGACCTGTACGACGAGTCGATCCTGCACCAGAAGGTGGAGGCCGCCCTCGACGTCAAGAACCAGGTGCTCACCAAGCTCTACAACCGGCGCGCCATCGCCGCCGAGCAGGTGGTCGAGGAGCTGCTGGGCTACGCCGAGCAGATCAGGCCGTACGTCGCCGACACCGTGCTGGTCCTGAACCAGGCGCTGGAGCAGGACAAGGTGGTCCTCTTCGAGGGCGGGCAGGGCACCCTGCTCGACATCGACCACGGCACGTACCCCTTCGTCACCTCGTCCAACCCGACGGCCGGCGGCGCCTGCACCGGCGCCGGCGTCGGCCCGACGAAGATCAGCCGGGTCATCGGCATCCTCAAGGCGTACACGACCCGCGTCGGCGCCGGACCGTTCCCGACGGAGCTGTTCGACGAGGACGGCGAGGCGCTGCGCCGCATCGGCGGCGAGCGCGGCGTGACCACGGGCCGTGACCGGCGCTGCGGCTGGTTCGACGCGGTCATCGCCCGCTACGCGACGCGGGTCAACGGCCTGACCGACTTCTTCCTCACCAAGCTGGACGTCCTCACCGGCTGGGAGCAGATCCCGGTCTGCGTCGCCTACGAGATCGACGGCCGGCGCGTCGAGGAGCTGCCGTACTCGCAGACCGACTTCCACCACGCGAAGCCGGTGTACGAGATGCTGCCGGGCTGGTCGGAGGACATCAGCAAGGCCAAGTCCTTCTCCGACCTGCCGAAGAACGCGCAGGCGTACGTCAGGGCGCTGGAGGAGATGTCCGGCGCGCCGATCTCCGCGATCGGCGTGGGTCCGGGCCGGGACGAGACGATCGAGATCAACTCGTTCCTGTAGGCCCTGGGGCCCTGCGGGCCCGGGGAGAACGTGTGGGGGAGGGCGCCGGGGGCGCCCTCCCCCTTCGGCTCACCGCTGGCGCGGGAGCCTGATCGTCCGTACCAGCGGCATGCCGGCGTACTGGTCGGGGTCGACGGTCACGACGTGCCGGCCGTCCGGCCAGTCCGGAGTGGGCCGGGACAGGTGGATCGCCTGGCCGAGCCGCCACTCCACGCCGTCGCGCAGCAGGGCGCCCACGGCGGAGGCGCCCGCGAAGTCCAGCTCGACGACCTCGATGGCGGGCAACGCGCCCACGTGCTCGGCGAGCCCCTTGCGCATGCCGTCGGCGGCGGCCAGGCAGAGCGCCGGCACATACACGTGCCGGGTGGGGCCGTGCTCGGTGTTCGCGACGAACTGCGAGGCGAGAGAGTTGCCGGAGCCCAGCGCCAGCAGTGCCGACTCGTCGAACACGACGCCCGTCGATCCGTTCCTCGTGGCGCTCACAGGCTGTCCACCGGCCGGCCGGCCTCCAGGTCCTGCCAGACCTTCTCCACCCTGTCGTGGTCCTCGTCCGTGAGCGTCACGCCGAAGTGGGTCTCGCAGTACGCCTTGGTCTCCTCGTACCGCTTGCGCAGCTCCTCCCGCGTGGGTGTGGCCCCGGCCAGCTCGGCGATCAGATCCCGCATGGTCATCCCGCGCTCGCGGGCGAGCACCATGAGGCGGTCACGGACAGCGGGGTCGACCTTGACGGTGGTGTCAGCCATGACAACAGTATACTGACGGTATACCGCCGTCTCCGGCCTTTTGAGCAATGCGGTCATCGCGTTCCTTCGGTTGGAGTGTCCCGGCCGCAGGGCTGAGGCCGGGAATTCTGTGACGTCTATGCGGGCGCGGTCACCCGGGCCGGACGGCCGTGGCGGAGGCGGGTCTCCACGAGGGTGCGCGGCGCGTACACGCACGGCGGCAACTCGGCGGTCAGCGCGGCCCGCACCTGCGCGTCACTCGCCCCCGCGTCCCACCACGCCACCACCAGCGGCGCCAGCCGCCACACCTCGGAGGCACCCAGAAGCAGGCGCCGGTCCACGATCCCGAGCGACCCGAGCAGCCGCGCGGCGCGCGCCGTACGTTCGCGGGACCGGACTTTTTCGGAATCACCCGCGAGGGGCGCGGATTCGTACGGCGTCTCGAACACCTCGTAGGCGGTGCGGAGTTGCGCCGTCCGCCGCAGATGCCGCGATTCCTCCAGCTCACGCAGGGCGCGCACGACCCGCGCCCGCCCCTCCTGGAGCTCCCGGGCGACCGCTCGGACGCTGACGCGGGTGCCGTCCGGGAGGCTCAGCAGGTACATCAGTACGCCTGCCGCGCACCAGGAGATGCCGCGGTCGCGGAGGAGAGCGGGCGAGAAGCCTGAAAAGGCGCGCGCGGGCGCCTTACGATAGACGCGCATCTGGTTTCCATCTCTGACGGGTGCCGAGCCCCCGGGTGTTGCCGCACCGCGGGGGCATTTTTCTGTCCGTGTCGGCGCGACTCTATGGCCACGCAAAGTAACAAGTGCAAGCTGAGGTCGCTCATTTCACTCGGGTGAGTGAAGGACGGTGCGCAGAAGCAGGGTGTGGACCCGGTCGCCGGGATGCGTCGGGCGGTAGCGCCAACTCAGCGGCCACGTAAGCCCGTCGAGGGCCGGGACCGGGATGAACGACACGTGGTCCGGGCCCGAGGTGAGGCGGGTGACGTCCGGCTGCCAGGCGCGGTGGGTCGTACTGCCCGCCCCGACCAGGAAGTACACCGCACGCCTCCCGCTCGCCGCCTCGATGATCGGGCCGGGGGTGCCGCCGGTCAGGTGGGCGAGGCGGTCGGCGAGGTCCCGTCCGCGCTCGCCGTCCACGCGGATCGCGTCGAACCGGACGCCGGCCCGGTGGAGTTGGATGCCGGAGGCCGGGATCCAGTTCAGGTCAGTTCGGGCGTTCATGGGACCAGTTTTCGCGGTCCCGGCTACCGTTTCCATCACTCTCCGTCGACCACTGGGAACGGTCGGAAATCGGCGGGGCTCGGTTGTGACCGGTTGAGTTCGGTTGAGTTCGGGGGTGACCGCGATGGCGCGGGCCGAGAACAAAGTGGAGTCGGGCGGTACGGCGCACCTCGTGGCCGCGCTGGCGAAGGCTTTGCGTGAGCAACAGGAACTGACGCAGGAGGAGTTGGGCAAGAAGATCGGCTACACGGGGTCGGCGGTCAGCGCGATGGAGACGTGCGCGCAGCCCGCCAGCGACAAGATGCTCATGAACCTGGAGGAGGTGATCGGGGGCGGGCTGGGGGTCTTCGAGGAGGCGCGGCGCTGGATGCTGCTGGAGAAGTACCCGGCGCGGTTCCGGGGGTTCTCGGAGATGGAGGCCGGGGCGGTGGCGATCTCTTCGTACGAGACGCACGTCGTCGACGGTCTGTTCCAGACGGAGGACTACGCGCGGGCGTTGATCGGTGGCGGCTTCCCGCCAGTCTCCGAGCAGAAGCGGGAGGAACTGGTCGAGGCGAGGCTGGCTCGGCGGCGACTCTTCGACCGGGAACCCGAGCCGTACGTCGAGCTGATTCTCGAAGAGAGTGTGCTGCGGAGGCCGTTCGGCAGCTGGGAGATCCTTCGTGATCAGTTGCGGTCGCTTGCTGACGATGCGCGGAGGGACAACGTCTGCGTGCAGGTGCTGCCGCTCGACCGGGGGCTGCGTGGCACGTACGCGGGCGATCGTGGCCCCATGAAGCTTGTGACGACGAGGGACCACGAGCACGTTGTCTTCATGGAAGTCGAGGATCAAGGCATTCTGGTCAGCGATCCTCCCGACGTATCCCAACTGACACACCGCTATGCGAAGATCCGCGCACAGGCACTGAGTCCCGATGACTCGCTGAGCCTCATCGACCGGTTGGCAGGAGAGCAGCGATGACCAGCACCGGAAGCCTACGGTGGTTCAAGTCCAGCTACAGCGACAGCGGTGGCGGAAACTGCGTCGAAGTAGCCCACCAAGCCCCCCACACCACCCACATCCGCGACTCCAAGCACCGCGACCCCGAGACCGGTCCCATACTCACCGTCTCCGGAGCCGCCTGGGCCGATTTCCTCACGTCGCTCTGATCAGGGCTGCGGCGCCGCCAGGGCCCACAGAGCGGTGAGCAGCGTCGACACGGCGAGTGCGAAGCCGACCGTCGCCGTGAGGGTGCCCCCGCCCGTCAGGCAGCCCATCAGGACGCCCAGGGCGGCGCCCACGGCCGCGACGCGGGCGCCGGGGAGCCACCAGGGGGCGGCGCGCAGGCGGTCGGGGAGGACGAAGGCGTCGCGCAGGTCGGCGCGGGCCGCCGCCCAGTCGTCCAGGAGGACGTCCCCGGAGGGACGGCCGCGCAGTCGGCCGAGGGGGACGAGGCGTGTGCCGTCGGGGAGTTGGACCACGGCCCGGCGGGATCGTCGTACCGTCACCGGGGTCTCGCCGGTGCAGTCGTCCAGCGCGGGGTGCCACATGACGCGCTGCCACGAAGAGCGGGTGTCGCCGGGCTCGGTCAGGGAGAGCCAGGTCGTCGTACCGCGCCACACGCGGACCGCGCGGTCGCCCTGGTGCACGGTGGCCGTCATCGGGTGGGCCGGGTCAAGCCGTGCCGTCCGGCGGAAGCGCAGGCCGCGCCACGCCCACACGGCACACAGGGCCGCGGCGACGGGAGCGGCGAGCATGGCCGGCACTTCCAGGTCGTCCTCGGCCGAGGTCTCCTCCGGGTCGGCGGGGAAGCCCCGCGGGTCCGGCCGGGTGGGGTCGTAGGCGACGCCGAAGTGCTCGCCCTCGGTGTAGCGGCCGGTGTCGTAGACGGTGAAGCGCTGTACGTGGGGGAGGCCGGCGGTGTCCGTCCAGCGCACCCGGATGTCGCCGTCGTCGCCGATCCCGTCCTCGACGACCAGGCCGTCGGCGGTGGCCGTGGCGTCGGCGCGGGCCTCGCGGTACCGGTGCTCGTGCCAGCCGAGCCAGGTGGCGAACAGGGCGTAGCCGAGGACGGTGGCGAGGACGCCGAACACGGCGACGCGCAGGGCCGGGCGGGAGGCCGTCGGGCGGCTCACAGGGCCACTTCCTTCGGGTCGGGGGCCGCCAGGAGCGCGCGCACCGGGGCCGGGTCCCCTGTCTCCAGAGCCTCCGTCAGGAGGGCGCGCAGGTCGAGGACGGTGCCGTCGGGCGCGGTCAGTACGGTGGTCAGCCAGCGCACGGTGTACGTCCAGCCCGCCTCGCGCAGGGTCCGCTCCAGCACGCGGCAGACGGCGCTGCCGAGCACGGCGCGTCCGGCGGCCTCCCGGACCGCGGGGGGCAGCTTGCGCAGCCCCGGTTCCAGGCGCCGGGCGAGGAGCGGCCAGCTGCCGTCGGCGACGGCGTCCAGCGCGGCGGACAGCGCGTCGGCGGGTGAGGTCCGTTCGGTGGCGGTCAGCAGGGGGAGCGGGCCGGTGCCGTCGGCGGCCCGGTCGGCGAGGTCGCGCAGCCGGTCGGGGTCGGTGTCGAGGAGGCGGGCCGGCCGCAGCGCGCCCGGCTCCACCGCCGGTGCGTCCCCCGCGCCGGCCGGGGACGCCGGGCCCTCCGGTTCGACGAGCCGGGCGACGCACCACCGCTCGATCGCGGACGCGTGCGCCAGCCGGAGCGGCACGTCACGGAAGCGCAGGCCGGGCGGCGGCTCCACGTCGGGCAACGCCGCCGCCCGTACGGCGGTCGGCGGGTGGCCGTCGGAGGCGTAGGGGTCGACGGCCTCGTCCTCGGCGGCCTCCCGGGCGGCGAGGCGGGCGACGTACGGATCGCGCAGGGCGGTGTCGAGGGCGGTGTAGAAGTCGGCCGGATACGCCCCGTCCGCCTCCAGCGCGGAGCACCACTGGCCGCCGAGGCCGTGGAAGGCGGCGGCGAGGGCACCGGTGCGCGCCAGCGCCTCACGGGTGGCCGCGGTGCCCGCGACCCGGGCCGCGCCGGCGTCGGCGGCCGTCTCCGCCCGCCAGGCGGCCGGCTGGGAGGCGCGCAGCAGGGGCGCGGCGAGCGGGGCGAACAGCGGGCGGAAGGCGGTGCCGAGGCGGGCGTCGAGCAGGGCGCGGGAGCGGCCCAGCCAGTCCGTGCGGCGGTCGCGCACATGCTGCTCGTGGGCCAGCTCGTGCGCGATCACCGACGCCAGCTGGGCCTCGGTGAGCCCGCGCAGCAGGGGCAGGCCGAGGACCATGACGTACGTGCGCACACCGCGGACCCGGAGGCGTGCCACGGCGGCGTCCGGGTCGGGGACGATCCGCACGAGCAGGGGCTCGCGGAAGGCGAGTCGGTCCGCGATCTCCCGTACCAGCGCTGCAAGTTCGGGCTCCTCGTCGGGCCGTACCGCACGCCCGGGCAGGTGCCCGTCCTCAGCGGTGCCCCGGGCGAGAGCCAGTACCACCAGAGCGACCGGGCCGAACAGCCACTCCTGATCCCAGACCAGGGCGAGGAGAAGCGGTGGCACCGCCATGACCACCGGCGACCAGGCGACCGCGAGCATGGCGGCGATGAGCAGCCATTCCCGTACGGCCCGGGCCGCGCCGCCCCCCGGCGACCGCGTCCGCATAAGCGTTCCCCTCCCGTGTGTGCGAGGGGATCTTCTCCGGACGCACGGCCGGTTGTCCACGGCCGTCCGCCCGCCGGGGTCAGCTGAAGACGATCATCGAGCCCTGGGCCAGGCTGCGGGTCGCCGCCGCGTGCAGGCCCAGCCAGACGTGGCGTTCGCGGGCGAAGGGGCTGGGGTCGTAGGGGGCCGGGACGGCGGGCTCCTCCAGTTCGGTGGGGGCCGACGGCGGCTGGGGCGCGGCCGGGGGGTTCGCCGGGTCGATGCCGATGGACGGGGCGACGTACTCCAGCTCCCGCAGCAGGGCCTGGGAGGAGCCCAACGGGCCGCCGCCGGCGAGCAGTTCCTCGTTGGAGAGGGGGTGGGCGAAGTCCACCGGGACGTAGGCGCCCGCGTGGTCGTAGTGCCAGACCAGGTGGGACTGCTGGGCCGTCGACTCGAACATCTCCAGCAACTGCTCGTAGTCGCCGCCCAGTTCGTCGACCGGCGTCACCGGCAGGCCGCACACCTGGAGCAGGTACACCCGGCGCAGGAAGTGCAGGGCGTCGTAGTCGAAGCCGGCCACCGGGGCGACCTCGCCGGACAGGCCCGGCATGTACTGGTACACCGGCACCGGGGGGAGCCCGTTGTCGGCCAGTACCGCGTTGTACTGCGCGAGTTCCTCGGCGAACGGGTTGTCGGGGGTGTGGCACAACACGTCGACGAGCGGTACCAGCCACAGGTCACAGGCCAAAGAGGGCTCCTCAGTCAGTGCGTCGACGGGCGCCGGCGGCACGCGTCGTCGTCGGGGCGTTCATCAGGGCGTTCATCAAGGCGTCCGGTCACGGCATAGCAGAGTCATTGTGCAGGTCCCATACCCACACCCCGCCCACCCGGCTCCCGGGACGGCCCACCAGCTTCTCGACCGCCGCCCGCAGTCGCCGCTCGTCCGGTCCCGGGCCGAGTACCACCGCGCCCGCGTTCCAGTACGCGAAGTCCCGCCGCGCCCGCTCCCGGCCCGCCGCGTCGATCTCCGGCACCGCACCGAAGTCCCGCACGTCCACCAGCACGCTCGCCGTGTAGCGCAGCGGGACGCCATAGACGCCGGTGCGGTCGCCGTCGCCGTACGGGCGGTTGAAGTAGCCGCCGGGCAGGCGGAAGCCGAAGCGGGCCGCGATCTGCCAGCGCAGGGCCCGCGCGTCCGTCGGATCGGGGAGGGGGACCGGTACCAGGGACTCGCCGTCGCGGACGTACGACCGCCAGGCGCCGGAGGTGAAGAAGGCGGGCACCTCGGGGCGCGGCTCGGAGCGCAGGGGGGCGGGGACGAGGGGGAGCAGGGCGAGCGCGACGGCCGCGAGGCCCGCGTACCGGACGCCCGCTCGCCGTCCCGCCGCCGAAAGGTCGGCCACCGCCAGGGCGAGCAGCATGCCCAGGACCGGTGCGCAGATCAGGGCGAGTCGCCCCACCAGCACGGAGTCCAGCAGGGGCAGGCCGTCCAGCAGGCCCCAGGGGCCGGGCAGGACGGTGTCCGTGAACGGGACGGGGACGCGCGGGCCCAGCGACAGCAGCGCGGCCCCGGCCGCCGTCGCCGCCAGGGCGCGCACGGCCGGGCGGCGCCGCCACAGCGCCGCCGTGACCGCGCAGGCCAGCAGGGCGAGCGGCCAGCCGTAGAAGGCGTTCTGCTCGGTCGGGTTGACGGAGAGGGCGTTCGCGCGGGCGGCGTCGCCCGCGATCAGGGAGCGTTCGGCGAAGGAGAGCAGGGCGAGCGGGGAGTTCGCGCCGGCCGGGTCGTGGGGGAGGCCGGTGTAGGACTGCGGGCCGGAGAACTGCCAGGTCAGCGGATAGAGGACGAGGGGGAGGCAGACGGCCGCGGCGACCGCCAGTCCGCGGGGCAGCCCGCGCAGGGCGCTGCGGGCGGCGTCCGGCCGTACGGCGGTGTACGCGGCGGCGAAGAGCAGCAGGCCCAGGGCGGTCAGCAGCAGCGCCTCCTCGCCGAGGAAGAGCTGGTAGGCGGTCATCAGGCCGAGGGTCACCGCCGTGCGGGCCGGCCGGTCCGTGCCCTCGGCGAGGCGCAGGACGCGTTCGATGATCGGCGGGACCATGAACAGGAGGGTGAAGTTGGGGTGCGCGTTGGCGTGGCCGACCATCGGCGGGGCGAACGCGGCGAGCAGGGCGCCGACGGTGGCCGCGGCCGGGCGGCCCGGGGTGAGCCGGCGCAGGACCAGGCGGTACCAGGCGGACGCGGTCGCGGCCAGGCCGAGCCACATCACCAGCGCGAGGGTGAGCGCCGGGCCCAGCAGCAGCGTCAGGGGCGTGAGCGGCACCGACAGGCCCGGCATGACCGTGTTGGCCATCAGGTTGACGCCGTCCGGGTAGCCCTGGAGGTCGGTGAAGAGGGGGTTGCGCAGGTGGGCCACGTTGTCGGCGGTCACCGCGAAGAACCACTCCCACTGGTACTGGTCCTGGAGGGAGTCGGTGAGGTAGCGGCGGTCCGGGGCGAGGAGGCGGCCGGAGTAGAGGGCGAGGGAGAGCAGCAGGAAGAGGGCGTCGGCGGGGGCGGGGCGGATGCGGGGGCGGTCCCGGTCGTGGGTGGGGCGGATGCGGGGGCGGTCCCGGTCGTGGGCCGGGCGCACGCGCAGACGGACCAGGTCGCGCAGGAAGCGGGCGTAGTCCGACGGCCGTATCTTCGAGCCGGGCTGGTGCGACCAGCGCACCGGGACCTCCGCCACCGGCCAGCCCGAGCGGTGGAAGTGGCGCAGCACCTCCACGTCGATGGCCCAGCCGTCCACCCGGCTCGCGGCGAACGCGGCGCGCGCCTTGTCGCCGTCGAGGAGTTTGAAGCCGCACTGGGTGTCGCGGATGCCGGGGACGGCGGTGGCGCGGATGAGCAGGTTGCCCGCCCCGCCGAGGAGTTCGCGGACCCGGTGCTGGCGGCGGCCGAGGGCGGCGCCCGGCAGGGCACGGGAGCCGACGGCCGCCGCGTGGCCGTCCGCGAGCGCCTTCTCCAGGACCGCCAGCTCCTCCATGGGCGCGGCGAGATCGGCGTCGGTGAGCAGTATCCGGCGGCCGGTGGTGGCGGCGACGCCGAGCCGCAGGGCGTGGCCCTTGCCGCGGTGCCGCCCGCCGGACACCAGCCGCACCTCCGGGCGGGCGGCGACCAGTGCGGGCGTGCCGTCCGTGGACCCGTCGTCGGCGACCACGACCTCCCAGCTGCCGCCGGCGTCCCGCAGGTACCGCAGGACGGCGTCGAGGGTGCGGCCGAGCCGCCGCTCCTCGTCGTAGGCGGGGATGACGACGGAGAGGTCGGGTGGGGTCACTCCGCCGCCAGTCGCTCGATCAGCGCGAGGGCGTGCGCGTTGTACGCGGCGAGCAGGTCACGGGCGGCCCGTATGTCGCGCCGGTACAGGGCGTCGACCAGTTCCGTGTGGCGCGACCACAGTTGCCCGCGCAGGTCGGTGAGGCGGCGCAGGTGCTGCACCGTGCACACCCAGGACCGCACCCGCAGCCGGTGCAGGAAGTCGGCGAGGTAGGGGTTGCCGAACAGGGCGCTCAGCTCGCGCCAGAACCGCAGGTCGTAGCCGATCAGCACGGTGAGGTCACCGGCGGCCGCCGCCCGCTGGGCCTCCTCGCCGCGCCGCCGCACCGCCGCCACGGTGGGGGCGATCCGGGGGTCGGCCAGATCGTCGTAGTCCCGGCGGCCCTCCTCCAGGGCGAGCAGCATGGCCTCGATGACGAGGCTGCGCGCCTCGACCATGCCCCGGTAGTCCTGCGCCGAGTACTCCGGGACCCGGAAGCCGCGGTGCTGGACCGCTTCCAGCAGGCCCTGCGCGGACAGGTCGACCAGGGCCTCGCGGACGGGGGTCGCGGACACGCCGTACTGCTCGGCGATCTCCTTGACGGTGAACTCCTGGCCCGGCTGCAGCCGCCCCGCGAGCACCTCGTCGCGGAGCGCGTCGGCGATCTGCTGCCGCAGGGTGCTGCGGGTCACTGCGCCGTTGCCGCTGCTGGCGGGCATGGGTCGGGCTTCTCCTCGTCGTCGCGTACGAGCGTGCGGTGACGTGCTCGCCCCTTTCTACGGGCACGTCACCTTACGCGTTCGAATCCGGAGGAACCCTATGTGAGGGGCCGTATCCCGGCCATGGTCAGTCCGTGAAGGTGTCGGCCACCGACAGGGCCGCGTCGAGCGCCGCCAGGCCCTCCTTCAGCTCGGCCTCGCTGACGTTGCAGGGCGGGACGACGTGCGTGCGGTTCATGTTCACGAACGGCCACAGGCCGTGCTGCTTGGCGGCCGTCGCGAAGGCCGCCATCGGCGCGTTCGCCTCACCGGACGCGTTGTACGGCACCAGCGGCTCGCGGGTCTCGCGGTTCCTCACCAGCTCCAGGGCCCAGAACATGCCGGTGCCGCGCACCTCGCCGACGCTGGGGTGGCGCGCGGCCAGCTCGCGCAGCGCCGGGCCCACCAGCGACTCGCCGAGCCGGGCGGCGTTCTCCACGACGCCCTCCTCGGTCATCACGTTGATCGTGGCGACGGCCGCGGCGCAGGCCAGCGGGTGCCCCGAGTACGTCAGGCCGCCGGGGTAGGGCCGGGTGGCGAAGGTCCGCGCGATGCGCTCGGATATGGCGACGCCGCCGAGCGGCACGTACCCGCTGTTGACGCCCTTGGCGAAGGTCATCAGGTCCGGCACGACGTCGAACAGGCCGGCCGCGAACCAGGTGCCGGTCCGGCCGAACCCGGCCATGACCTCGTCCAGCACGAACACGATCCCGTGCCTGTCGCAGATCTCCCGGACCCCGGCGAGGTAGCCGGCCGGCGGGACCATGATCCCCGCGGTGCCGGGGACGGTCTCCAGGACGATCGCCGCGACGGTGCCCGGGCCCTCGAAGGCGATCGTCGTCTCCAGGTGCTCCAGCGCCCGCGCGCACTCCTGCTCCTCCGTCTCCGCGTAGAAGCGGGAGCGGTAGAGGAAGGGCGCCCAGAAGTGGACCACGCCGTTGGTGGCGCTGTCGCTGGGCCAGCGGCGCGGGTCGCCGGTGAGGTTGACGGCCTGCTGGGTGCCGCCGTGGTACGAGCGGTAGGCGGAGAGCACCTTGGGGCGGCCGGTGTGCAGCCGGGCCATGCGTACGGCGTGCTCGACGGCGTCGGCGCCGCCGTTGGTGAAGAAGATCCTGTCCAGGTCGCCCGGGGTCCGCTCGGCGATCAGCCGGGCCGCCTCCGACCGCGCCTCCACCGCGAAGGCGGGCGCGAAGGTGGTCATCCGCCCGGCCTGCTCCTGGATCGCGGCGACGACCTTCGGGTGCTGGTAGCCGATGTTGGTGTAGACGAGGCCGCTGGTGAAGTCGAGGTAGCGGTTGCCGTCGTAGTCCCAGAAGTACGACCCCTCGGCGCCGGCGACGGCGAGCGGGTCGATGAGTTCCTGCGCGGACCAGGAGTGGAAGACGTGCGCACGGTCCGCGGCCTTCACGGCGGCGCCGGCCTGGGGGTTCGGCTGAGGGGTCATGCGGGCGAGGGTAGATGTCCGCGATGCGGAAGCGGTATCGGCGTCCTGTCTGCGGACCGGGGGTTTTTGCGACAGGTTGTCGGGCGGTCGGGGCACGGGGGCCGGGCTACGAGGGCCGGGGCACGGGGCGGGGTGTGTGGGGCCGCCGGGGCGCGGGGCGGGGTGTTCGGGTCCGCTGGGGGCGGGGCGGGGTGTGTGGGGCCGCCGGGCGCGGGCCGGGGCGTGTGGGGCCGCCGGGCGCGGGCCGGGGCGTGTGGGGCCGCCGGGCGCGGGCCGGGGCGCGCGGCGCCGCTGGGGGCGGGCCGGGGCGCGCGGGACCGCCGGGCGTGGACCTGGGTGTTCGGGGCCGGTCGGGCAACCCGTTACGGAACCGTAGACCCCGGGCCGCACGACTGTCGGAACGGCCGGATTATCCTCGGCCCGTTCACATGTGTGGGGGGAAGGTGGGGCGGCGATGGAGAAGCTCGGTCCCGGGGACCCGCAACGGATCGGCGGCTACCGGCTGCTCGGACGGCTGGGCGCCGGCGGAATGGGACAGGTCTACCTCGCCCGGTCCGACCGGGGGCGGATGGTCGCCGTCAAGCTGGTCCGGCCGGAACTGGCGGCCCGCGACGAGTTCCGGGCGCGGTTCCGGCAGGAGGTACGCAGCGCCCAGCGGGTCGGCGGCTACTGGACCGCGCCCGTCCTCGACGCCGACACCGAGGCCCCCGTGCCCTGGGTCGCCACCGGGTACGTCGCCGGGCCGAGCCTGCAGCAGGTCGTCGGCCGCGACCACGGGCCGCTGCCCGAGCGCTCGGTCCGCATCCTCGCGGCCGGGCTCGCGCACGCCCTCACCAACATCCACGCGGCGGGCATCGTCCACCGCGACCTCAAGCCGTCGAACGTCATGGTCACCATAGAGGGCCCCCGGGTCATCGACTTCGGGGTCGCCCGGGCCCTGGAGACGCTGGCAGGATCGCCCGCCGCCGCCGACCTCACCCGCACCGGCGCGCTGATCGGCTCGCCCGGGTTCATGGCCCCCGAGCAGGTGCGCGGCGAACGCATCACGCCCGCCTGCGACATCTTCTGCCTCGGCTCCGTCCTCGCCTACGCCGCCACCGGCACCCTGCCGTTCGGCACCGCGGACAGCGGGGCGCACGCGCTGATGTTCCGCGTCGCCGAGGAGGAACCCGACCTCACCGGACTGCCCGAGGGCATCGCCGACCTGGTCCGCGCGTGCCTGCGCAAGGACCCGGCGGCCCGGCCGTCCCTGGCGTGGATTCTCGAACACACCGGTGCCGAGGACACGGTCTCCGAGGGCCGCTCCCGCGAGCCCTGGCTCCCCGGCACGCTCGTCGCCCAGCTGGGCCGGCACGCCGTGCGCCTCCTCGACGCGGAGGACCCGCAGGCGGCGACCGAACACGCGGGCCGGGACGGCGCCGGGGCCGCCCCCGCACCCGGCCCCTGGCCGGCGGCCGGGCGGACCGCGCCCACGGTCGGCCATCCGGCGTACGGGGCTCCGGCGCAGCAGCATCCGCAGCCGGCCTACGGATATCCGGCCGCGGGGCACTGGCCGGGAGCCGTCGGCGCGCCGACCGGCGGCGGACACGGCGGACCCGGCGGACCCGCAACGGCTGTCGGGCCCGGAGTGCCCGGCGGGCCGGTCCCGGGCAACCCGTACGCCCAGTCGCCCACGTACACCACCGCCCCGCCCCCCGTGCCCTACCCGCAGCCCACCCCGTACGGCTACGACGGCACCCCGGACCACCCGGAACCGGAGCCGCCCCGGCGCGGCCGGCGCGGGACGGCACTGCTGGTCGGCATCGCGCTGGTCGTCGCCCTCGCGGCCGGCGGCTCGGTGTACGCGTACCTGAACGACGGCGACGACACCCGCGCCGACGCGGACCCGACCCCGACGGCCGCGCCGACGACCCCCGCGCAGAGCCCCACGCGGCCGAGCCCGACGGCCTCGCCGTCCCCCTCCCCGTCGCCCTCTGCCTCGGCCGACGGCGCGGTCCCCCAGGCGTACCTAGGCACCTGGACGACGACGATCGACAGCGCGTCGGGCTCCGACAGCCGCAGGCTCACGCTCACCCAGGGCGAGGTGGGGGACACGGTGCTGAAGTTGATCGCCGACGGCGCCGGCTACCACTGCGAGTTCGCGGCCCCCCTGAGCCGGCGCCCCGCCGCGGACGGCCCCCTGCGCATCGGCCCCTCCACGGTCACCACGGGCGAACCCGCCACGTCCTGCACTCCCGGCGACCCCACCGAGATCACGCTCCTGGCGGACGGCCGTCTGGAGCGGGTGAACACCGCCACCGGCGAGAAGCTGACGTACTCCCGCTGAGCGCCGGGCGCCTGCCTGGAATCGGGCGGGTCCTGTGGCCTGCCTGGGTTCGGGTGGGTGGTGGCGTGGTGTGTCCGGGCGGGTCCCGCCGCCTACCTCGGCTCGGGCGGCCGCTGGCGCGGCATGTTCGGCCGGGCCCCGTTCGGCGGAGCCGGAAACCGTCCCGGTACCCCCTGCTCGGGAACCCTGCTCGTCCCGGACACCGCCGTCTGGAGGCCCAGCGGGGCCGACCCGGTGCGGAACTCCACCATCCACTCGGCCGTCTCCGTGCGCACCAGCTCCGTCACGTCCTCGGAGAACCGCCGCAGCACCCCGAGACACCGCTCGGCCGCCTCGCTCGCCGTGCCCTCGGCCGGCCCCAGCACCTCGCGCACGCTCTCCGACGCCCACTCGAACTGCAGCACCTGCAACCGCCGCTGCACCGCCTGCGCCGTGGCGACGTCCCTTATCCACCCGGACGTCACCCCGAAGAACCGGTCCACCCCCACACACGCCACCGCCAGCAGCAGTGCCAGGTACCCCCAGGCCGCCGCCCCGCCCATCACCCCGGCGAGGTCCAGCAGCGGCAGCGCCGCCCCGGTCACCGCGCCGGCCGCGGCGCCGGCCCGCAGCGCCCGCGCGCCCCGCCGCTTCCACACCCGGTCGGCCAGGTACCAGGCCGCCGTCTCCAGCGCCCCGCGCTCCACCCACCGGTACAGCTCGTCCAGCCGCTGGGCGGGCTCCCCCCAGTCGCCGAGCGGAAACGCCCGCCCGGTCAGGTCGCCCGGCCGCAGCCCGGCCGGGCCCTCGCCCCGCCCGTCCTGAGGCAGACCTTCGGGCTGCATCTCCGGCTGACCCACCCGGCACTCCCTACTGACTTCGTCCTGACCGCGCTGGCCGCGCTGACTGATGCTCCTGGATGCTCCTGTGCCGCCCCCTTCCTACCCCCCAACGGGTGGCGGTGGGGCGGCTTTGGTGCCTTTGCCGCCCGGAAGGAGCCCTTGATCAGGTATAGACCGGGCAGCCAACTCACTCGAAAGAGTGCCGGGGCGAGCGTCACCCGGACCACGTAGGCTCGTGCCGAGCGGGAAAACCCGCACGGACGCCGACGTCAGGACGCAAGGGAGCTGATCGTGATCCCCGGTGGTGGCCAGCCCAACATGCAGCAGCTGCTCCAGCAGGCCCAGAAGATGCAGCAGGACCTGGCCAGGGCCCAGGAGGAACTGGCGAACACGGAGGTCGACGGGCAGGCCGGCGGCGGCCTGGTGACGGCCACCGTCACGGGCTCCGGCGAGCTGCGGGCCCTGAAGATCGACCCGAAGGCCGTGGACCCCGAGGACACCGAGACCCTCGCGGACCTGGTCGTCGCGGCCGTCCAGGCGGCCAACGAGAACGCGCAGGCCCTCCAGCAGCAGAAGCTCGGCCCGCTGGCCCAGGGCCTGGGCGGCGGCACCGGCATCCCCGGCCTGCCGTTCTGACCGGATGACCGGGGTGTCTTTCTCAGACACCCGGGGCCGATTACCGTACGTACAGCAAAGACAGGAAAGGACGGCAGTCCGTTGTACGAAGGCGTGGTCCAGGACCTCATCGACGAACTGGGGCGGTTGCCCGGCGTCGGTCCCAAGAGCGCGCAGCGGATCGCCTTCCACATCCTGCAGGCCGAGCCGACGGACGTACGCCGTCTCGCGCAGGCCCTGATGGAGGTCAAGGCGAAGGTCCGCTTCTGCGCCACCTGCGGCAACGTGGCGCAGGAGGAGCTGTGCGGCATCTGCCGCGACGCCCGCCGCGACCCTGCCGTCATCTGCGTCGTCGAGGAGCCGAAGGACGTCGTCGCGATCGAGCGGACCCGCGAGTTCCGGGGCCGCTACCACGTCCTCGGCGGCGCGATCAGCCCCATCGAGGGCGTCGGACCCGACGACCTGCGTATACGAGAACTTCTCGCGCGGTTGGCCGACGGGACGGTCACGGAGCTGATCCTTGCCACGGACCCGAATCTGGAAGGCGAGGCCACGGCCACGTACCTCGCCCGCATGATCAAACCCATGGGCCTGAAGGTCACCCGCCTGGCCAGCGGCCTCCCGGTGGGCGGCGACCTGGAATACGCGGACGAGGTCACCCTCGGCCGCGCCTTCGAGGGGAGACGACTCCTAGATGTCTGACGCCACGCTGCACGCGACCGAGCACGACCCGGACGACTTCGCGGTCCAGATCGCGGACCAGGTGGAGAGCTTCCTGGTGGCCGTCACGGAGGTCGCGAAGGGTGACGAGCCGGGCTCGGCGGTCCCCTTCCTCCTCCTGGAGGTCTCCCAGCTCCTGCTGGCCGGCGGCCGGCTGGGCGCCCACGAGGACATCGTCCCCGACGAGCGCTACGAGCCCGACCCGGGCCCGGAGCCGGACGTGGACGGCCTCCGCGAGAACCTTGCCCGCCTGCTCGACCCGATCGACATCTACTCCGAGGTCTTCGACCCCTACGAGCCGCGCAAGGCACCCGTGCCCGCCCGCATCTCCGACGACCTCGCCGACGTGATCACCGACCTGCGCCACGGCATGGTCCACTACCGCGCGGGCCGGACCACCGAGGCCCTGTGGTGGTGGCAGTTCTCCTACTTCTCCAACTGGGGCTCCACGGCCTCCGCCACCCTGCGCGCCCTGCACTCCGTCCTCGCCCACATCCGCCTGGACCAGCCCCTCGAAGAACTCGACGGCCTGGACACCGACCAGGGCATGGGCGACGACACCCTGGAGTTCGAGGCGGGCCGCGTCATGGCCCAGGAGATCGCGGGACCGCTGGGGATGCAGCCGGGGCAGCGAGGATGACCGAGTACCGGACCTGGGCCGAGGCCAAGCGCAGGATCCGGGCGAGCCAGCCCGGTGTGTCCGACGCCGACTGGAAGGCCCGCGAGCAGGCGGCCCGCAAGACGACCGAGATGTCGATCGTCGCCCACCACCGGATCGAACAGGGCATTGATCCGGTGCCTGACGCACCGTGACAACCGAATGGGCGGAGCGCTTCGGGAGCTTCGGGCGGGGCGGCTAGAAGTGATCGGGCAGCCAGGGTTCGAGCTGTGTCGTGCTACGGATCAGAGTTGTGAGCCCTTGCTCTGATACGGCGCGGACTCCGGCCATACGAGCCGAGGCGGTCGACCGGTAACCGCCGGCGTACCAGACCGCGAGCTGGTGGCGGGTGAAGGTGGCGTGTCCCTCGATGAGTGTGGGGGTGATCTCGGCCGCTCCCGCCTCGATCCGGAGCATCCACCTGTCCTGCTCACCGGTCTCGTTCTCGATCTCGATCGGCACGACGGTGGTGAGGTCGGCAGGCCAGCCGCGGAGCTGGATGGCTTTGGGGGCGTCGAGGATGCGCAGCATCCAGGGGTGCCAGGCTTCGGCGTTCGTGCGGTGATGGTGCAGGCCGTGCAGAAGGGTCGGGTAGGGCGGGAGGGCGCCACGGCGGAACGTGATAGCGCGGGCGCGGGTGTCGTGGCGGCCGAGGAAGGCCAGCATGGAGGCGGCGGTGGGCTGGTTGGCGGCCCAGAAGTCGTGGACGACCAGGTTCATGCCGTGGCGCTGATGCCGTGTGGTCGTGAGGTTGAGGAGACCGGTTGTGGGGTGGCCGGGCAGGGCGAAGCGGTAGGTGATGAGGTCGCTCTTGGCCTGCTTCCACCGGGCCCACCAGGAGGGGCGGTCGATCGGCCCGTTCCATTCGCGGGCGAGGTCCCGCTGGAGGGCTTCGGCTTCGTCTGTGAGTCCGTGGTCGACCTCGAAGTTCCCGAGCGTGTAGGCGCGTTTGAGGTCGTCGGTGGCCACTTCCCAGGCGAGGACGTCGGTGGGGGCTTCCCATCCGAGGCGGCGGGCGTAACCGGTTGAGGACGTGGTGATCGCGGAGACGACCGCGCCTCGCTCGATCAGGGGTTGCAGTCGTGCGGCCGTCATGTCGGCTGCGAGGCGGTCGCCGCGCTCCTCGGGGGCCACGCAGCCGGCGCCGAGGCAGGCGCTGGGGACGGGGGCACCGCCGAAGAACTGGTCGACGAAGAGGCCGAGGCCGCCGGCGACGACCCGGCCGCCGCGAACGGCGACTCGAAGATCGGCGTGCTCGCGCAGGTGGGTGATGTCGCCGACCGGATGACCGTAGGCGCGTGCGGCGAGCTGGTCGTACTGCTCCCACAGTCCCTCGTCGGCGGGGGTGAAGGTGAGGATCTTGTTCATGAGCCGGCCTTCAGTAGCGGGTGGCGTTGCGGGCGGCGTCGGCGTCCAAGGGCACGAGGAAGGCACGGGTGAAGGCGAGGACGCTGGTGCCCGCCTGGTTGTGGGCGGTGGTGTGGCAGGTGATGACCCCGGTGTCGGGACGGCGCTCCGAGACCCTGCGGGTGAGGATCTCCGTCTCGGCGTACAGGGTGTCGCCGATGTGGACGGGGGCGGTGAACCGCACCTGGTCGATGGCGAGGTTGGCGCTGGTCATGCCGCTGACGCTGCGGACGGTCATACCGCCGACGAGATTGAGGGTGACGCCGGAGCAGACCAGGATGCGGCCCCACCGGGTCCGGCCGCTGTAGTGGGCGTCGGTGTGGAGGGGGGCGACGTTGCCGCTCAGAGCGGTGCCGATGAGGTTGTCGGCTTCGAGGATGGTCCGGCCGGGCCGGTGCTCGATGACCAGGCCGGGGACGAGTTCTTCGTAGGAGAGGCCGACGTTCTCCCGTACGCGAGCCTCGCCGATCCGGCGGTAGCCGTGGGGCAGGCCGGCGCTCACGGCGTGTGGTCCGCTTCGGC
Source organism: Streptomyces sp. bgisy159 (assembly GCF_965341775.1). GTDB lineage: Bacteria > Actinomycetota > Actinomycetes > Streptomycetales > Streptomycetaceae > Streptomyces. The sequence goes on from NZ_CBDQZH010000004.1 coordinate 47,417, forward strand.
GACGACCGCGCGGGCGGCGTTGAAGAAGGGGGTGCCGCGCATCTGCCCGCTCACGGTGGTCACCGTTCCGCCGCTGGCATCGGCGGCCGCGACGACGACCCGGGCCTGAGCGATCTCCTCGGCGGTGGGTGTGAAGACGTCGTTGATCACCTGCACGTGGCGGGGGTGGACGCAGCCTTTCCCGGAGAATCCCAGGTCCTTGGCGCGCTCGGCGTCGCGGCGCAAGGTGTCGGGGTCGTTGAGTTCCCAGGTGGGGGCGTCGATGGCGGGGATGCTCGCGGCGCAGGCGGCATTGATGAGAGCCGAGCGGGCGTAGTGGAGGGCGTCCCAGCTCAGGCCGCAGCGGACGGAGGCGGCGTAGTCGGCGGAGCCGAAGATCACGCCGCCGAGCCGGGGCGCCTGCATGATCGACGGGAGGGTGTCGAAGGCCCGGGGGCTTTCGATCAGCGCCCAGATGTCGGGGGTGTAGCCGTCGGCGTCGAGCGCGGCGGCGACGAGTTCGATGTCGCGGGGGGATTCGACCTTGGGGATCACGATGAGGCCGGGCCGGGCGGTGTAGCCGGCGAGGGCCGCCAGGTCCTTCATGCCCTCGATCGTCGTGAGGCCGTTGATCCGGATACCGAGGGTGCACGGAGGGCCGGTGACGAAGAAGTCTTCCGCGGCGGTGCGGGCGTCCTGCTTGTCGTGGAGGGCGACGGAGTCCTCGATGTCGACGAGGGCGACCGCGGCGCCGGATGTGCGTGCGCCGGCGAAGCGGTCTCGGCGCAGGCCGGGTGTGATGATCCAGGCCCGTCCGGGGCGGCGGCTGGTGCTGACGCTGGTCATGCGGGTGGTCACCTCGTGCTTCGCTTGGCGGTGATGAGCTGGTCCAGCTCCTTGAGGGTGGCGGTGTGTTCGATCTCCCGGTAACTGACGTCGATGCCGTAGCGCTCGGCGAGCAGGACGGAGAGTTCGACGACGGCGAGCGAGTCGAGTCCTGCGTGGTCGAGGCCGGCTTCGCCGGTGAGCCGGTCAGCCGGAAGGTTGAGGTCGTCGAGCAGGATGCGGGTGAGGTCCTCGTTCACGATCGGTCCTCTCGGAGGCAGTGGAGGGAAGAGGCCGGACAGGGCGACGGCCGCCCTGGGGCGGTCCGGCCGGGCTGGAGACGGCCGTCGCCGGCGCGCTGACGCGGGCTATCGGCTGGTCGTCTTCAGCCGTCGGGCGACCTCGCCGATGAGGTCTTCCTGGCCGGCGACGACCTGACGCTCGCCGAGGGCGAGGAACAGGTCGAGGGGGTCGACACCTTCGGTGCGCGCGATCTCCAGGACCGGCCGCTTGAAGCCGGAGAACACCCCGGCCAGCCCGCTGACGACGGCGATCGAGTCGGTGACCGGCGGGCCCTTCATCAGGCGATCGTCGGCGACGTCGGCGGCGGCCAGGATCTCGCGGAGCCCGATCCCGGTGTCCATGCCGCGGCGTTCGAGGACGGCCACGAGGACTTCGAGCTGCGTGTTGCCGGCTCCGGCGCCGAATCCGCGTGCGGTCGCGTCGATGACCGATGCGCCGGCATCGACGGCGGCCAGCGAGTTGGCCACCGCCAGCCCCAGGTTGTTGTGGCCGTGGAAGATCACCGGTACGTCGACGGCGGCGACGATGGCCTGCACGCGCTCGGTGACGTCGGCAGGGAGGTAGTGGCCCGCGGAGTCCATGATGCCGACGGCCTGGGCGCCGAACTCCACCATCAGGGCGCACTGCTCGGCGAGTTCGCCGGGGCCGGCCATGTGGCTCATGAGCAGAACGCCCTGGGCTTCGGCGCCGAGGTCGCGGACGACGCCGAGGTGGCGTTCGGTGACGTCGGCTTCCGTGCAGTGCGCGGCGATGCGCACGATGTCGGCGCCGTGGCGGACAGCGGCCGTCAGGTCACCGGAGGTACCCCAGCCCGGGGCCATGAACACGCCCATCCGGGACGAGGTGAGGGCCGCACGGACGGTGGTGAGCATCGTGGCGTCGTCGAGCCTGGCGCGGCCGATCTGGAGGCTGGAGGCGCCCAGGCCGTTGCCGTGGCCGACTTCCACCACGGGCACCTTCGCGGCGTTCGCGGCGGTGGCGTAGGCGCGGAGCTGGTCTGTGTCCAACTGGTGGCCGACGGCGTGGTGGCCGTCGCGCAGTGTCGGGTCGTGCAGGAGGATCCGGGGCCGCTCGGGGCTGTTCATGGGGTGTGTCCTTTCATCGCGGGGCGGCGGCCGACTGTTCGGCGAGCAGGACGGCGGCGGCGTTGATGATGTCGACGCTTCCGGCGTGGCGGGGCAGGCGGCGGCCGGAGGCGGTCACCTCCACCGCGACCGAGATGCGGCCCGGCTCCACGGCGAGGGAGGTCACCTGGTACCCGGGTGCATAGGTGCGCACGGTGTCGGCGGCGGCCGCGATGCCGGTGCGCACCGATGCCGGGCTCATGCCGTCGGCGAGGACGGTCATGGCCACCCGGAACGGCGGGGCGGGCCGCGCGGGGCTGAGATTGACCAGCACCTTCACCTGCCGGGTCCCGGTGAATGCGTGGATGGCGGCGGCGGTGGCGGCGATGTACTGGTCCAGGTTCAGGCGGGTGGCTCGGCCGGCGCTCGCGCTCGCTGCGGTGGAGACCACCTCGATGTAGGTGGGGGTGCAGCGCTGGGCGATGGCGTGCAGGACCGGGATGGCCGCCTGCCCGCCGCAGCTGATCAGGTTGAAGTGCCGGTGGGCTCCCGGGCGGTGGTCGCTGATGCCGGGCACGAGGATCGTGCCGGAGCCGGTGGGGGTGAGATCGACCAGGGTTGCGCCGGTCGGGCGAAGAGCCGCCCAGTGCTCGGCGTGATTCTCGGCGTTCGTAGCGTCGAAGACCACGTCGAAGGGACCGGAGTCCAGCAGGGCACGGACTCCGCCCGCGGTGGTCGGATGACCCATCTCGGCCGCCCGGCGCAGTCCCAGGCTGTCCCGGTCGCGGCCGGCCACGAGGGCCAGTTCCAGCTTCGCCGTCCGGCAGATCTTGTCGACGAGGTCTGTTCCGATCAGGCCCGCGCCGAGTACGGCGACACGCAGACGCTGTTCATCAGCGGCCATCGGCCGCTCCTTTCGCAAGGTGACGGAAAGGTAGATTGAGTAGGAGGTGCGGCGCCCTGCGAACGTGACGCGGGGCGAAGGACAGCTAGCGCACGTGCAACTCCACCGACGGCAGATGCTGCGAGCGGGCATGCACCGTGCTCGGGGCCTCCAGGGGGAGGCTGGCGTGAACGGCTCCGGCCAGGGCAAGCTGGCCGGCGCGCAGGCCGCCGCCGACGCGGTGCAGCCGTCCGGCGAGCCAGACCAGGGCTCGAAGCGGATCGCCGAGGACAGCGCGGCCCTCCCCGGTGACGACAGCGGCGCCGCCGACGCTGACGACCAGGGGCTCGGCGGCCAGGTCCATACCCGTGTCCAGCGGCACCGGGTGGCCGGTGACGACCCGCGCGCAGGAAGCGTTGTCGGCGATGCTGTCCGCGACCGTCATCCGCCAGCCGGTGAACCGGGTGTCGATCACCTCCAGGGCGAGGAACACCTCCTTAACCGCCGCCCGGGCCTCCTCCAGGCCTACTCTCGGCCCCCCGAGGTCGCAGCCGAGACGAAACGCGATCTCCGCCTCCACCCGTGGCCGCATCAGCACGGAACGCTCCAGGACGCCTCCGGTGGGCAGCACCATGTCGTCGAGCAGGACACCGGAGTCCGGCTCGCCGACGCCCATCTGTTCCTGCATGGCCTTCGAGGTCACACCGGCCTTGTGACCGACAACGCGGGCACCGGCGGCGACCCGCCGTGCGATCACCGCAGCCTGCACCCGGTAGGCGGCTTCCAACGCCAGGCCCGGCTGTCGGACAGTCAGCGCGTCGATCGGGACTCGCTCGTACTCGGCCGCCAGCAGAGCTGATGCCGTACTGGCGATCCAGCGGTCATCCTCGGCATCCATGGCAATCCCTCCCTGGGACGTGCGGCATCTGTTCGGGGAGCAGTCGTGGGCACGGGAGCAGATCCGGGCGGCGCTGCCCGCCGCCGTGCATCGGGCCTGATGAAGAGTCAACCGACTTAGGCCGCACGGCGGTACGGTGGCGGGCAGACCAAGCGGTATATCGCGTATACGGGGCAGGTGCTCATGACCACGCGCACGCCGAACGTCCGGCTCAGGGCTCTTGTCGCCGAGTCCGGTCTCACTTACGAGGCGCTGGCCAAGCAGGTCTGCGCGGTCGCAGCCGAATGCGGCACGCGCTTACGCACCAACAAGTCCAACATCGAACACTGGTGCCGCGGCTCTGTCCCTCGCGGGCACACGCCCGTATTCCTCGCGGTCGCGCTCTCCCGGCGCCTGGGCCGCATCCTGACCCCCGCCGACCTCGGCCTGCCCTCGTCGGCGGACACTGGAAGTGACGCCACCGGGCTGTCGCTCGCGAGTGACCCGCTGGACGCCCTGCTGCCGATGTGGAGGTACGAGTTGGACCGCCGCAGCCTCCTGACGGCCTCCGCCTACTCCGTAGCAGCCGCAGCCCTGCCCCTCCATCACCTCCAGGACATCGCAGCCCGCACCACCGCCGTCACCCGCACCGGCCACACCGTCGGCACGGCCGAGGTCGCCGCCGTCCGAGACATGATCACCGCGTTCTCCGAGATGGACGAGCGCCATGGCGGACAGCATGGCCGCAGCGCCCTGGTCGCCTACCTCCGTGACGACGTCGCCCCGCTGTGCCGGGCCCGGTTCAGCACCGACGACGTCCGCCGGCAGATGCTCTCCGCCGCCAGCCGCGGCGTCCACCTACTGGGCTGGAAGTCGTACGACGCCGGACAACAGGGACTGGCCCAGCGCTACTACCTCCAGTCCTACGCCCTGGCCGCCGAGTCCGGCCTGCGCGGACACGACGGCTTCGTCATGCGCACCATGGCGATGCAGGGCCTCAAGCTCCACCGCCCCGAGCACTGCCTGGGCCTTGCCGAGACCGGCCTGAACCGGGCCAAAGGGCACGTGGATGCCCAGACGGAAGCCCTCTTCCGCGTCGTCCACGCCCACACCCTGGCCAAGAGCGGCAAGCGCCGCGCGGCACTGGCCGAGACCGAGCACGCCCGCGGCCTGCTGACCGATGCGCCCGGCGACGAGCCACAGTTCTGGGCACTGACCTGGGGACCGCCGGCCGCCTCCGTGCACTCCCGCGCCGCCAAGGTCTACGAGACTCTCGGCGACCATCGGTCCGCAGCCGAGCACTACGCGCTGGCCGCCACGGCCCGCCCGGCCGACACCTACGCGCGGATCGTCGCCCTGGACATGGTCGCCGGTGCGGAGATGCACCTCAAGCGCGGCAGCATCGAGCAGGCGTGCGCCATCTGGCACCGGGCCATGGACCACATGAGCGGCGTCCGATCCGTCCGCACCCGCAAGGCCGTGGCCCGCATGCGCAGCGACCTGGCACGCTTCCGAGCCCGTGGCCTGCGGTGCGTGAACGAACTCGACGAACGTGGACGCGACTTCCTCGCCAACGGCTGAAGCAGCCCACCCTCAGCGATGCCCGAAGTAGCGGCGGACGATCGGCTCCAGGTAGTCCGCGTGTGGACCGGCCAGGCCGGCCAGCTCACCCGGGGCGCGCACCAGGGCCATATCGTCGAGTTCAGGAGTACGGCCCTGGGCACGGTCGGCGTCCGCAGCTGCGGCGAATCCCGCGCGAAGCACCGTCTCGGGCAAGGCGGGAGCCAGATAGGTCAGGCCGACACTGTCGTTCTCGCCCCGGGTGACCACCCACAGCTTCAGGTGCTCGGCAGCCGCGCCGATCCCCACTTCCTCCAGCAGCTCCCGCGCGCCCTGCCCGGCCAGGGCTGACTCGTCCAGGACCTCCCCGTCCTGGGGAGGCTCCACAGACCCTCCCGGGAGCTGCCAGCGGCCCGGGGCCGCCGTGGAGGAGGACATCCTCACCGCCAGCACACGGCCATCAGTGGTCGGCTGTACGACGTTCACGAACAGGGAGGGCAACGCGGTCGTGCCCGGAACCCGGCGCAGTGCGTAATGCCGGTAGGTCACCCGCACCCAGGTCAGGCGGAGGACGCGCGTACCCGCCCACTCCAGCCCCCCGCAGGCCACCACGGGACCGTCGAAGAGGCCGGGATTGGCCCGGGCCGCCGCATCCCACACCCGGTCCCGGGCCGCTGCGTCCCGCGGAGACAGCGGCGGCTCCGCGGACTCGATCAACTGAAGCTGATCGGCGTCGATGAGGTCAGCCCCCGCAGGGGGCAGCGTCTCGGTCACCGGCTCATCGTAGGACTCGCCGCCCAACCGGCCGGGGACAGCTCTCGTCGGACGGCATCGCGGAGTGGCACACGACGACGCGGCAACCGCGACTCCGAAGCTTCGCTCGTACAGTCTTCCGCCGGCTTCTGCGGCGCCCGACAACCGAGCCTCCGACCGTGTACAGCACGGCGCGCGGACGCGCAGCTCCGAGCGCGGACTCGGCGACGGCGTGGATCGACATCTCGGGCGCCGCTCGGACCCTCTGCCAGCTTGCCTGACCGAAGCGAGATCGGCCCTGGCACGGGTCGGCGAATCACGACAGCGACCGAGGAGCAAGTGGTCCCCACGGTTACTCAGCGAGTCAGGGTGGCGTGCAGCGCCGGCGGGTCGACGTACGGAGCCGTGCGGGTCGGCTCGCTGTACCAGCGCAGGGGCCAGGTGTCGCCGTCGAGGGCCGGGATGCCGAGGTAGGTGACGGTGTGCTCGCCCCGGCCGCCGAGCCGCTGCACGCCCAGGGGCCAGTCGTAGCCCTGGGACATGCCGGGTGGGAGCAGGAAGTACACCCAGCGGCTCCCGCCCGCCTCGCACACGATCGGGCCCGCGTCCCCGTCCGACCGCTCGACCAGCCACTCGGCGACGGCCTCACCCCTGCGGCCCTCGACCCGTACCGCGTCGAAGTACACGCCGACCAGACGGAGTTGGTGGCCGGCCGCCGGGACCCAGTCGGGGCGGTGCATTGTGCTCGTCATGGTCACACGATCGCCGTCGCGCGGCTACGCTCGGTAGTGACCCAGGTGATACACAGCGCGGTGTACCGGTCGGAGGTGCGGTCCGTGACCCAGTCGCCCCCCATGTGGCGCTTCAGCGGCAACCAGTTGAAGCGCTGGCGGACGAAGGCCAACGTTTCCCGGGAGGAGTTGGCCGCCGCCTCCAACTACTCCCCGGACACGATCAAGGCAATGGAGCAGGGGGCGCGCATGCCGACGCCCCGAGTGCTGGACGTGGCGGACGAGTTGTGCGGGGCGGAGGGGTTGCTGAGGGCGGCTAAGGACTACTTGAGCAGGGAGAAGTTTCCGCCGAGGGCGCAGGAGTTCATGGAACGGGAGAAGGAGGCCATCAGTCTCTGGTGGTATGAGACCAGCCTGGTGCCGGGCCTTCTGCAGACCGAGGGGTACGCGCGTCGGCTGATCCAGCACCGATACCCGCCGCTCGAAGAAGAGACGATCGAGCAGCGGATCGAGGGACGCATGGAGCGTCAGGCCAGCCTGGCCATGCGTAAGCCGCCGGTCGGCCTGTGCTTCGTTCTCTACGAGGCGGTTCTGCGCAGCCCGTTCGCGACCGCCGAGCAACTGGAGCGTCTGCTGACGGATTCTCGCCTGTCGAACGTCCATATCCAGGTGCTGCCGTTCGAGAGGGCCACGTTCCCGGCGGCGCTAATGGGGCCCATGGTTCTGCTGGAGACTCGGGACCACGAGCGGTTCGCCTTCACCGAGGGGCAGTTCGCGAGCGAACTCTCTGCTGACCCGGAGACGGTCAGTAATGTGACCGAGCGGATGAGCATGATCCGCGCCCTGGCACTCAGCCCCGCTGAGTCAGCCGGATTCATCGAGGAAGTGGTGAAGAAGCAGTGAGCGAGCATCGGCAGTGGCACAGGTCCAGCTACAGCGACGATGAGGGCGGCGCCTGCGTCGAAGTCCGCATAGCCTCCGCCGCCGTCCAGATCCGCGACTCGAAGACCCCCACCACCCCTCACGTCCGTCTCACCGCTCCCGCCTGGTCGGCGTTCCTCGCCGCACTTCGGCCCGGGGCTTGAGCCTCGGGCTTCGAGCCCTTCCAAGCTCTTTTCCGGGTTCTGGGTTGGTTGAAATTCAACCCAACCAACCCATCTTGAACGGAAGTTGACGACGCCTAGCCCGAATGGGTGACGTTCGGTGATCGGCTTGCGGCGGAGCGTGACGCGGCTCTAGGTTCGCGGCAACAGAAACGGCCCCGGTCGGTGCGCCAACACCGGCTCCGGGGCCTGGACCGACGAATCGAATCGAGCCTTCGATCGTGGCTTGCGCTCACCTTAGTCCCGCCCTGCCGTCCCCGTCCCACCCCATGGCCAAAACGGGTTACGGCAAACGCCCCGTGGGTGACGAAGACCCGCACGCCGACGCGGACTTCGCACACCTGCGCCCCCGCGACCGTGAGATCGCCGTCTTCATCGACCACCTCGACGAGGGCCACGCGATGGGCTACAAGGCCCTCGCCGCCGTGCACCCCCGCTACGGCCAGCAGGCCGTCCGTACGTCGATGCAGCGCCTCACCGACGCCGGGCACCTGTGCCACATCCGCGAGCACCTCGTGATCGAGGACAACTCGATGTGGTGGGTCACGCGGACGTACTGGTCGCGGACGCGCAGGTCGGCCGAGTGGTGGGCGGACTTCGCGCGGATGCGCAAGGGGCGGGTCGTGTACGAGGACCACCGCCCGGGGCTGGCGCGCATCGAGGAGCCGCCCGCAGGGGCCGCGCCGGAACAGGCGTCGCCGGAACAGGCACCGCCGGAGCAGGCACCGCCGGCCGATGAACCGCAGACCGCCCCCGAACCGCAGGCCACCGCCCCCGAACCGCAGGCCACCGCCCCCGAACCGCAGGCCACCGCCCCCGAACCGCAGGCCACCGCCCCCGAACCGCAGGCCACCGCCCCCGAACCGCACGCGACCGTCCCCGAACCGCAGGCCGGTCCGGCTGCCACCACGCCCGCCTACCGAGCCCTCGCCGAGCTACGGGACACCGACGCCCGGATGCCGCTGTCCGAATCCGAGTGCCGGGCGCTCGAAGGCCTCGCCGCGGAGTGGCTCGCGCGCGGTTCGACACCCGAAGACCTCACCCGCGCCCTGACGGACGGGCTGCCGTCCGACGTGACCAACCCGGGCGGACTCGCCCGCAGACGACTGGAGGACAAGATGCCCCCGAAGAAGGCCAGGATCCGGCAGAAGGCGGCACCCCGCCGCGCCCGGGTGGACCGCGTGATCATGTGCTGCGTGACCTGCGACGCGGACGAGCGGACGGTGCGCATCGAGGGCGGGATGTGCCCGGAGTGCCGTGCCGAGTACGAGGCGGACCTGGCGGCGGAGGCGGCCGGTGAGCTGGACGCGGGATACGTCCCGAGCACGTTCCTGGCCGACCCCGACCCGGCGTTCGACTCCGTGTACGAGGTCGTGGACGTCGCCCGCCGCGCGGCCGAGGTGCGGGCGGCGGGCGGACTGCGGCCCCGGGCGGAGAGGGCGCGATGAGCGTGCGGGAGGTGCCGGTCGGGGCACCATGGTGCCGAGGAGGCGACGCCATGACCCCCAGGACCGAGCACCGGCCGCAGATGTCCGTCGAGGAGTTCGAGGAACTGGAACGCCATGCCCCGGAGCACGTGCGGCTGGAGTTCGTCCACGGAAGGGTCCAGGTCAAGCCGGTGACCGACGGCAATCACGACCAGATCGTCGCCTGGTTGCAGCGACTGTGCATGCAGCACCGCCCCGAGCTGTGGCTCTACGGGGACCGGGGCCTCAGGGTCGAGAAGTACCGGAAGGGCAGGGCACGTCCGGACGGGGTCCTCGCGCCGTTCGGGTTCGCGAAGGGGCACGGTGACTGGTCGGATGCGGCCGGTGTGCTCATGGTCGTCGAGGTCACGTCGCACGACTCCGACACCGACCGGCGCGACCGGATCGAGAAGCCCGACGGTTACGCCGCCGCCGGCATCCCCGTGTACCTCCTCGTCGACCGGGACGACCGTTCCGTCGTCGTCTTCGACGCCCCGGAGGGCGGCTGCTACCGGCACCAGGAGAAGCTGCCCTTCGGTGCCACGGTCGCACTCCCCGCCCCCGTGGACATCACCCTGGACACCGCTCCGCTCGCGGAACTCGCCGAATGCGGACCTGAGACTTAGCGCACAGCCATCATTCGCGTGACACTGGGCAGGGTCCTCCCCGAGCGTCGACCGCGGGTCTCACCATGCGGTATCCCAGAGGGGGATTTCGGACGCTCGTTAGACTGATCGGGCAATCGACAAACTGAGCGAGGAGCGCACGTGGGCCTTGTCGTGCAGAAGTACGGAGGCTCCTCCGTAGCCGATGCCGAGGGCATCAAGCGCGTCGCCAAGCGGATCGTGGAAGCGAAGAAGAACGGCCACCAGGTGGTCGTCGTCGTTTCCGCGATGGGCGACACGACGGACGAGCTGATCGATCTCGCCGAGCAGGTGTCTCCGATGCCTGTCGGGCGTGAGTTCGACATGCTGCTGACCGCCGGGGAGCGGATCTCGATGGCCCTGCTGGCCATGGCGATCAAGAACCTGGGCCACGAGGCCCAGTCCTTCACCGGCAGCCAGGCAGGTGTCATCACCGACTCGGTCCACAACAAAGCCCGGATCATCGATGTCACGCCGGGCCGTATCCGGCAGTCCATCGACCAGGGCAACATCGCCATCGTCGCCGGGTTCCAGGGCGTCAGCCAGGACAAGAAGGACATCACCACCCTCGGGCGTGGCGGGTCCGACACCACGGCCGTGGCGCTCGCCGCCGCGCTGGACGCCGAGGTCTGCGAGATCTACACCGACGTGGACGGCGTGTTCACCGCCGACCCGCGCGTGGTGAAGAAGGCGAAGAAGATCGACTGGATCTCCTTCGAGGACATGCTGGAGCTCGCCGCGTCCGGCTCCAAGGTGCTGCTTCACCGGTGCGTGGAGTACGCCCGCCGATACAACATCCCGATCCACGTCCGGTCCAGCTTCAGCGGACTGCAGGGCACGTGGGTCAGCAGTGAGCCGATTGAGCAAGGGGACAAGAAGGTGGAGCAGGCCATCATCTCCGGTGTCGCGCACGACACCTCCGAGGCCAAGATCACGGTCGTCGGCGTGCCGGACAAGCCGGGCGAGGCCGCCACGATCTTCCGGGCGATCTCGGACGCCGAGATCAACATCGACATGATCGTGCAGAACGTGTCCGCCGCCTCCACCGGCCTGACGGACATCTCCTTCACCCTCCCCAAGACCGAGGGCCGCAAGGCCATCGACGCCCTGGAGAAGGCGAAGACCGGCATCGGCTTCGACTCGCTGCGCTACGACGACCAGATCGGCAAGATCTCGCTGGTCGGCGCGGGCATGAAGACGAACCCCGGCGTCACCGCCGACTTCTTCACCGCCCTGTCCGACGCCGGTGTGAACATCGAGCTGATCTCGACCTCCGAGATCCGCATCTCGGTCGTCACCCGCGCCGACGACGTCAACGAGGCCGTGCGCGCCGTGCACACCGCCTTCGGGCTCGACTCCGACAGCGACGAGGCCGTCGTCTACGGAGGCACCGGGCGGTGACCGCCCGCCGCACCGGATCGTACGGAGGCGTACGACGATGAGGGACCGTCCGACGCTCGCGGTCGTGGGAGCGACCGGGGCCGTCGGCACGGTGATGCTCCAGATGCTGTCCCACCGGGCGGACGTCTGGGGCGAGATCCGTCTGATCGCCTCGCCGCGCTCGGTCGGCCGCAAGCTGGCCGTGCGCGGCGAGGAGGTCGAGGTGGCGGCGCTCTCGGAGGAGGCGCTGGACGGGGTGGACATCGCCCTGTTCGACGTGCCCGACGAGGTGGCCGCCCAGTGGGCGCCGGTCGCGGCGGCCAAGGGCGCGGTGGTCGTGGACACCTCCGGCGCCTTCCGGATGGACCCCGACGTGCCGCTGGTGGTGCCCGAGGTCAACCCGCACGCACTGCGGATCCGGCCGCGCGGCATGGTCGCCAACCCCAACTGCACGACCCTGACGATGATCGTCGCCCTGGGCGCGCTGCACGCCGAGTTCGGGCTGCGCGAGCTGGTGGTGTCGTCGTACCAGGCGGTCAGCGGGGCGGGCCGGGCCGGGGTGGAAGCCCTGCGCCGGCAGATGTCCCTGGTGGCCGGTACCGAACTGGGGACCAGCCCGGGTGACGTGCGCCGGGCCGTGGGCGACGACACCGGGCCGTTCCCGGAGCCGGTCGCGCTGAACGTGGTGCCGTGGGCCGGGTCGGCGCGGGCGGACGGCTGGTCGTCGGAGGAGATGAAGGTGCGGGACGAGTCCCGCAAGATCCTCGGGCTGCCGAAGCTGCCGGTCGCCGTGACCTGCGTCCGGGTGCCCGTGGTCACCGTGCACTCCCTGACCGTGCACGCCCGTTTCCAGGACGAGGTCACCGTCGACCGGGCCCGCGAGATCATCGCGACCGCGCCCGGTGTGGTGCTCTTCGACAACCCGGAGGCCGGTGAGTTCCCGACGCCCGCGGACGTGGTCGGCACCGACCCGACCTGGGTGGGCCGGGTGCGCCGGGCGCTGGACGACCCGACGGCGCTGGAGCTGTTCGTCTGCGGGGACAACCTGCGCAAGGGCGCGGCCCTGAACGCCGTGCAGATCGCGGAACTGGTGGCGGTGGAGCGGTAGGGCCGGCGGTGATCCGCCATCGGGCCTGGCCAGGGCTGATAACGCCTTTGTAAGATTCGCACACAGGCTTGCTCCCCGTTTTCCCGCAACCGCGTGGAGGCGGGGAGCGTCTTTGCGGTGCGTAGGGGGCGCCGTGGGCCGGACGTGGGGACGTCCGGTCGCCGGTACACAGGGGAAGAAGCGGGGCGTATGAGGAGAAGCGGGACGCCGTCTGTTGTGCTGCGCCGGAACGGACGGGGGCACGGAGATCCACAGGAAAGAACGCAACCCGCGTACAACCCCCACGGGGTCACGCGTGTCCAACTGGCGTGGCTGAGGTACTCGACTTCCTTGCGGCGACCCGCGGCACCGCTGTGCGGCCGCCCCGGAGCATCGTCCGCCCCCGCTCGGCGGGTGCGTCCGGCGGCATGCCGGTGATCGCGCCCATGCCCGCAGCGCGGCCCGCCCGCATTCCCAGTCCGCGCGACGGCGCCGAGGAGACCGTGGCGGCGGGCACCACCGTCGACCACCTCACCGAGACCTACCGTGCGCACTACCGCTCGCTCCTCGGTCTCGCCGCTCTCCTGCTCGACGACACCGCCTCCTGCGAGGACGTCGTCCAGGAGGCCTTCATCCGGGTGCACTCCGCGCGCAAACGCGTCCGCGACCCCGAGAAGACCCTCGCCTACCTGCGGCAGACCGTCGTCAACCTCTCCCGCTCCGCGCTGCGCCGCCGCATCCTCGGCCTGAAGCTGCTGTCCAAGCCGATGCCGGACATGGCGAGCGCCGAGGAAGGCGCCTACGACCAGCTGGAGCGCGACTCCCTCATCAAGGCGATGAAGGGCCTGCAGCGCCGCCAGCGCGAGGTGCTCGTCCTGCGCTACTTCGCCGACATGACCGAGGCCCAGGTCGCCGAGACCCTCGGCATCTCGCTCGGCTCGGTCAAGGCCTACGGCTCGCGCGGTATCGCCGCCCTGCGCAGGTCGATGGGGGCGACGACGTGAGCGGGCGGCACGACGGCACCGGGCGGCACGACGGCCGGCCGGGGCGGTACGACGGCCCCGACGGGCCACCGCACGAGCAAGACTGGAAGCGATCGCACCCTGGGAACGGAACCGTGAACGACCACCTCGACGACCAGAGTCCCGACGGGCTCGACTCGGACGAGCTGGCCCTGCGCCGGATGCTGCACCGGGCGGTGGGGGAGATGGAGCCGCGCGACGGCACCCTGGATCACCTCCACCGGGCCGTCCCCGCCCGCCGGGCCCGCAAGCGACAGGCCGCCGTGGGCATGGCGGCGGCCGCCCTGTTCGTGTGCACCGCCGTGCCCGCGCTGGTGCACGTGTCCAACTCCGGCGGCTCCGACGCCCACCCGTCCATCGCCGGGCAGGCCTCCCAGACCGAGGGCACCGTCGGCGACCCCGACGGCACGGGCGGCAACGCCACCGGCACCGCCGGCGGCGCCGGGCAGAGCGCCGACCAGGGCAAGGGCAGCGGCACCGGAAGCGGCGACGACAAGGACTCCGAAGCCGCGACGAGCGGCACCGACGCCGGCCCGTCCGCGTCACCGGTCGGCGCTCCGCTGTGCACGGCGGAGCAGCTCGGCTCCGCGACCTCGACCGTGGCCGTGCCCGACGCGGCCGGCACGGTCTACGGCACGTTCCGCGTGCTGAACGTCTCCGCCGCCGGCTGTGCCGTCGGCGGCGAGGTCACCCTGACGCCCACCGCCCAGGGGGCCGCCGACCCCGCGAAGATCACCGTGGCCGAGCATGTCTCCGGCGGTCCGGCGGCCGCCCTGCCCGACCCGTCGCTGTACGTGCCCCGGCTCGTCCTGGCGCCCGGCTCCGCCTACGAGGTGAAGTTCGGCTGGGTGCCCTCCGGAACCTGCCCCGCCGACAGCGGCGGCGGAAGCGGTGGCGGAAGCGGTGGCGACACCGGCTCCGGGTCCGGCGACACCATGGGCGGCGGCGCCTCGCCCAGCCCGAGCCCGACCGGCCAGACCAGCACCGCCGACGGCGCCGGCGACTCCGGTCCGACCGGTACGTCACCCCAGCTGATCAGGGAGGACGGCACGGCCGACGGCAGCGTCAAGGTGACGTACACCCCGGCCGAGGGCGGACCGGCGGTGTCGGCGGTGGTGCCCGACGCGTGCGCCGGGACGGTCTACCGCACCGGGGTGCTGGTCTCGTCGTAGGACGGGGGCTCTTCGCCGGCGGGCCGGGGCCGGGGTTCTCCGGCGGCCGGGGACGGGGCCGACTGCGCGTCTGCGTCCGGTTCCTCCTCGCCGTCGGCCGGTGATCCGGCGGCAGTCGCTTCTCCGCCGTCCGCCGGTGACTTGGCGGCGGCCGTTTCCTCGCCGTCGGCCGGATGCTGCCCGGCGCCCCGGTCCTCGCCGTCGGGCGGGGTGAGGCCGAGCGCCGCGTCCTTGGCGAACTCCACCTCGCGGCGCAGCAGCCGGAACCACATGAACACCACGAAGCCGGCGAAGACGAACCACTCGCCGGTGTAGCCGAGGTTCTGGAACGCCTTCAGGTCCAGCCCGGTGCCGCTCGGCGCGGTCGCGGGCACCGCCGTCATCCCCGGGTCGGCGGTGCGCAGGGTGATCCAGGCGTCGTGGAGGTCGTACGGGACCAGGTTGACCAGCGAGGCCGTGCTGATCGCCGCGGTCTGGCCCGGCGGCAGGCCGCCGCGCGCGCGGACGCCGTTCTCACCGGGGTTCTCGGACGCCTGGAGCACGCCGGTGACGGTGACCTCGCCGGCGGGCGGGGCGGGGGCCCTGGCCGCGTCGGCGGTGCCGGGCAGCCAGCCGCGCACCACGGGGACCGCCTTGCCGGTGTCGGTGCGCAGGAACGTCAGCACGTAGAAGCCGGTCCTCCCGTCCAGCGTGCGGTCCGGGACGAGCAGTTGGTCGGCGTAGGTGCCGGTCGCGGTGACCGGACGGCCGACGGTCGCCTTGTCCACGGGCAGGAGGGCGGTGAGGGGGCGGACGGGTTCGTTCCCGCTCTCGGTGGCCCGGGTCTCGGCGGTGCGGTGGTCGTCCACGCGCGCCTCGAAGCGGCTCAGCTGCCAGGAGCCCATGAAGACGCAGAACGGTATGGCCACCAGGACGAAGACGTTGATGCCCCACCAGCGGGGGGTGAGGAGGAACCGGTACACGGGTTCCACGGTACGGGCAGCGGCGGGACGGGCCCGGAGTGGGGGGCGCGTTTGTCCACAAGGGGCGGGTTGTCCACAGGCTGGGAGGGGGCGGCGCTGATCGGCCTCTCCAGCGGGCAGTATGGGGACATGACTGAGAGCTACGGGGCGGGTGCGCCTGAGCGTAGGGACGATCGGATGGCGGACTGGGAGAAGCGCTTCCGGGCGCCGAGGGTGTCACTGCCGGACTGGGCGGAGGACGCGCCGGACCACTCCCTGTTCGTGTCCAACGCGACGGGGACGTACGAGCTGTACGCCTGGGACCGGACCACGGGCGAGCAGCGCCAGGTGACGAACCGGGCGAACGGCACGACGGACGGCGTGCTCTCGCCGGACGGCGCGTGGATCTGGTGGTTCGACGACAAGGACGGCGACGAGTTCGGCGTGTGGCGGCGCCAGCCCTTCACGGGCGGTGAGGACGAGCTGGCGGTGCCGGGACTGGACCCGTCCTACCCGGCGGGCCTGGCACTGGGACGCGACGGGTGCACGGCGGTGGTCGGGCGGTCGACCGACGAGGACGGCACGACCATTCACCTGGCGCGTGCCGGCGAGACGCCGGCGGAGATCTACCGGCACCGCGAGTCGGCCGGTGTGGGCGATCTCTCCCACGACGGCTCGCTGCTGGTGATCGAGCACACCGAGCACGGCGACGCGATGCACTCGGCGCTGCGCGTGATGCGCCTCGACGGCACGACGGTCGCCGAGTTGGACGACACGCGGGGCGGCACCGAGGAGCTGGGGCTGGAGGTGCTGGGCTTCGCGCCGGTCGACGGGGACACCCGGCTGCTCGTCGGGCACCAGCGGCGCGGCCGGTGGGAGCCGCTGGTGTGGGACGTGAGCAGCGGCGAGCAGACCGACCTGGCGCTGGACCTGCCGGGTGACGTGAGCGCCGAGTGGTACGCGGACGGCAGCGGACTGCTGATCGCGCACAGCTTCGAGGCCCGCAGCGAGCTGTTCCGGTACGACCTGGCGAGCGGCGCCCTGGAGCGCGTGCCCACCCCGCGCGGCACCGTGTCGGGGGCGACGGCCCGCCCCGACGGCAGCGTGGAGTTCCTGTGGTCGTCGGCCGCCGAACCGTCGGCCGTCCGGTCCACGGCGGGCCGGGTGGTGCTCGATCCGCCGGGCATGAAGTCGCCGGGGTCGGTGCCGGTGGAGGACGTGTGGGTGGACGGTCCGGGCGGCCGGATCCACGCCCTGTTGCAGCGACCGGCCGGGGCGAGCGGTCCGCTGCCGACCGTGTTCGACATTCACGGCGGGCCGACCTGGCACGACAGCGACTCCTTCGCGGCGGGCCCGGCCGCCTGGGTGGACCACGGGTACGCGGTGATCCGGGTCAACTACCGCGGCTCGACCGGGTACGGCCGGGCGTGGACGGACGCCCTGAAGCACCGGGTGGGCCTGATCGAGCTGGAGGACATCGCGGCGGTGCGCGAGTGGGCCGTCACCACCGGGCTCGCCGACCCCGCCCGGCTGATCCTCACCGGCGGCTCCTGGGGCGGCTACCTGACGCTGCTGGGCCTGGGCACCCAGCCGGACGCGTGGACGCTGGGCATCGCCGCGGTGCCGGTCGCGGACTACGTCACCGCGTACCACGACGAGATGGAGGCCCTGAAGGCGATGGACCGCACGCTGCTGGGCGGCACCCCGGAGGAGGTCCCGGAGCGCTTCGCGGCGTCGTCCCCGCTGACGTACGTCGACCAGGTGAAGGCCCCGGTGTACATCTCGGCGGGCGTGAACGACCCACGCTGCCCGATCCGGCAGGTCGACAACTACGTGGAGCGGCTGCGGGCGCGCGGGGCGGTGCACGAGGTGTACCGGTACGACGCCGGGCACGGCTCGCTGGTGGTCGACGAGCGGATCAAGCAGGTCGGGCTGGAGCTGGACTTCGCGGCCCGGCACCTGGCCGCCGTCAGCCGCCGCTGAGCGCGGGCGCGGCGGCGGCCGGGCGGTGTGGTTGAACGCGCGGGTCGGGTGAGCCGTAGGGAACAGGAGGCAGTACAGGCGACCCGGAGGTGCCCGGACCGTGGCGATCACCAAGCCGGCCCCGCGGGGCGAGCCGGCGCCGCGGCGCGGCCCCGCGCCCGACGGCGAGGGGAGCCAGGGCGGATGGCGGGGCGGGGCCGGTTCGCCGCTGCTCCTGACGCTGCTGCTGATGGCGCTGTTCCTGGCGCAGAGCCCGATCCGCGGGGCGCTGTCCGCTCCGGTGATGCAGAGCTGGACGACGGTGTTCGTGGCGGTCGTGGTCCAGGCGCTGCCGTTCCTGGTGCTGGGCGTGCTGCTGTCGGCGGCGATCGCGGTGTACGTACCGGCGTCGTTCTTCGCGCGTGCCCTGCCGTCCCGGCCCGCCCTGGCGGTGCCGGTGGCCGGGGCGGTGGGCGCGGTGCTGCCCGGCTGCGAGTGCGCGTCGGTGCCGGTGGCGGGCGCGCTGGTGCGGCGCGGGGTGACCCCGGCGGCGGCGCTGGCCTTCCTGCTGTCGGCCCCGGCGATCAACCCGGTGGTGCTCACGGCGACGGCGGTGGCCTTCCCCCGCGACCCGCTGATGGTCGTGGCCCGGCTCGCGGCCGGTCTGCTGACGGCGTGCGCCATGGGCTGGTTGTGGCACCGCTCGGGCCGCACCGACCTGCTGCGCCCGCGGGGGCACGGCGCGGCGGAGGGACGTACCAGGGGCGAGGCGTTCTGGGACTCGGTGCGGCACGACGTGATGCACGCGGGCGGCTTCCTGGTGGTGGGCGCGACGGCGGCGGCGACCCTGAAGGCGCTGGCCCCGGACAGCTGGCTGCGCGCGACGGCCGGCCACCCGGTGCTCTCCGTGCTGGCCCTGGCGGCGCTCGCCGTGGTGCTGTCGATCTGCTCGGAGGCGGATGCGTTCGTCGCCGCCTCCCTGACCCAGTTCTCGCTGACGGCGAGGCTGACGTTCCTGGTGGTGGGGCCGGTGATCGACCTGAAGCTGTTCGCCATGCAGACGGGCACGTTCGGGCGGGCGTTCGCGGTGCGGTTCGCGCCGCTGTCGTTCGTCACGGCCATCGTGGTGTCGGTGGGCGTGGGGGCGGTGCTGCTGTGAACCGGCAGTCCCAGACGGCGGTCCTGTTCCTGCTGGGGGCGTCCCTGCTGCATGCCGGGACGACGGACCTCTATCTGCGCTATGTGAAGGGGGGCCTGCGGCCGCTGCTGCTGACGGCGGGCGCGGTGCTCGTCGCGGCGGCGCTGGCCTCGGTCTGGTACGCCAGGAAGGCGGGTCGGCCCGAGGACCGGCACCCCGGACCACGGGTCTCCTGGCTGCTCGTGCTGCCCGTCCTCGCCCTGGTCCTGGTGGCCCCGCCGGCGCTGGGCTCGTACAGCGCCACCCGGGCGGGCACGGCGTTGCAGGAGCCGGTCGCCTACCCGGCGCTGCCCTCCGGGGATCCGCTGCGGCTGGGCGTGGCGGACTACGCGGGCCGGGCGGTCTACGCCGACGGACGGGGTCTGGCCGGGCGGCGGATCGAGATCACCGGTTTCCTGGCGGTGGACGGCGCGGGCGCCCCGTACCTGGTGCGGATGGCGCTGAGCTGCTGTGCCGCCGACGCCCAGCCGATCAAGATCGCGCTGACCGGGGAGGTCCCCCCGGTGCTGCAACCGGACACCTGGCTGCGCGTCAGCGGCGGCTACTCGCCCCGGGTGACCAAGGACCCCGTGAACGGCGGCCCGATCCCCTCGTTCGAGGTGACGGCGGCGACGCCGGTGCCGGTGCCGCACGATCCGTACGACGAGGACTGGAACACCTGAGCGGGCGGGTCGTGGGTGGGCGGGCCCCGAAGGGGCGGGTCCTGAGCGGGCGGGTCCTGAGCGGGCGGGTCAGCCGGTCGCGCCGAGGATGCGCCCCATCGCGGCGACCACCGACGGCTCCACCCGGTAGTACACCCAGGTGCCGCGCCGCTCGGAGGTGAGCAGCCCGGCCTCCCGCAGCTTCTTCAGGTGGTGGGAGACGGTCGGCTGCGAGACCCCGACATCGGAGATGTCGCACACGCAGGCCTCGCCGTCCGGGGCCGAGGCCACCGAGGAGAACAGCCGCAGCCGGACCGGGTCCCCGAGCGCCTTGAACATCCGGGCGGTGCGCTCCGCCTCCTCACCGGTGAAGGGACGCTCGGTCAGCGGCGGACAGCACGGTGCGGCGGCCTCCGGGCCCCGGGCGGCCTCGGGGCCCTGGGACTCCAGCAGGGGCGGCACCTCGGCGTTCGACATGCGTCTATGTTGACACGTGTCGAACCAGTGGGGCCAGGGCCGGATCAGTCCTCGGCGGACATAGGCAGCCGCCGGGTGGAGCGGGCCCGGCCGTCGCCGTCAAGGCTGTCCGGGAGACGCAGCCAAAAGGGTTGCAGCAGGCTCGCCGGGCGGCGTCCCGGGCCCCTTCGGAGCCTCCCGCGGTGAATAGTGGGAGGCGGTGACGTCATGAACAGACCCCGGCAGACCGCGAGCTTCCAGGTGCCGCGCCGTCGAGTGCTGATCTCGGTGGCGCGGTCCTCGGTGACCGTGCTCCTGTCGGTGGTCGTCTACTACCTGCTGCCGCTGGACCACGGCCTCGACACCAGGACGGCGATCACGCTGGCCGGGAGTCTCACGCTCCTGGCGGGAGTGGCCGTCAGGCAGGTGCGGAAAGTCGTGACGTCCGACTACCCCCGGCTGCGCGCCCTCGAGACCATGGCCACCGTCGGGCCGGTCTTCCTGCTCATCTTCGCGGCGGCGTACGAGGTCGTGTCCCAGAACCGGACGGATTCGTTCACGGAGACGCTGGAGCGCACGGACGCCATGTACTTCGCCGTCACCGTGTTCGCCACGGTCGGCTTCGGGGACATCGCCCCGGTGACGGAGACCGCACGCGTCCTGACCACGGTGCAGATGCTGGCCGACGTGATTCTGGTCGGCATCGTCGCACGGTTCCTCGTCGGTGCAATCCAGAAGGCGGAGGACGCCCGGTCGACGGACTCCGCCGGACCATCGGGCACGTCCCACGGCACGCCCCCCGGCTCGTCACCCGGCACGCGGCCGGGCACGGAGGACTCCGGCTGACCACCGGTGGGGCGCCGGGGTGCCGCGCAGGGACCCACACACGGATGCCCCACAGGGGACGCCGCACGTGGAGCCCCGCAGGAACGCCCCGCATGGAGGACATCGGCATGCCCGTACGGCGGCGGCGTGCCACGCTCGTAGCGGCGCCGCTCCCCACGAGTGGCCGGGTGGCCGGGTGGCAGGGTGGCCGGGTGCCGGCACGGGACTGCCGAACGCGCCGGGCGGGACCCCGCCACATGCGGAGCCACATGCGGACCGCGAGGAGGCAATGCGCATGCCGGTCGCCACGAGTGGACCCGCGGCGGCGTCGTCCCCCGATCCGTCGACGTTCCTGCGGAGCCGCGCGTACGTGGTGCTGCTGGTGATGTCCGCGCTGATCGGCGCGCCGGTGTCCGCCGCCGCTTTCGGCTTCCTCGCGCTGGTCGGCGAGGTTCAGCCCCTGATCTACACGGATCTTCCCGAGTCGCTGGGGTTCGACGGGACGCCGTCGTGGTGGCCGCTGCCGCTGCTCGCCGTGGGGGGACTGCTGGTGGGACTGACGATCCGGTACCTGCCGGGAAACGGCGGTCACGAACCGACGGCCGGGTTCGGGACGGGCGGCCCGCCGTCACCCGTCGAGCTGCCCGGCATCTTCCTCGCCGCCCTGGCCACGCTCTGCTTCGCCGCCGTCCTCGGGCCCGAGGCCCCTCTCCTGGCACTCGGCGGCGGGCTCGCCGCCGGCGCCGTACGGGCGGTCAGACGCAACCCTCCGGAGCGGATGACCGCGGTGCTGGGCGCGGCGGGCAGCTTCGCCGCCATCAGCTCGCTGCTCGGCTCACCCCTGCTGGGAGCGTTCCTCCTGATGGAGGCCTCCGGGCTGGGAGGGCCGATGATGACACTCGTGCTGGTGCCCGGCCTGCTGGCCGCGGGCGTCGGCGACCTCATCTTCGTCGGACTGGGCGACTGGACCGGGCTGGGCACGTACTCGCTGGTCCTTCACGACGTCCCCGAGGCCTCGCACCCGGCGGCGGCGGAATTCGGCTGGGCCCTGGTCATCGGGCTGTCGGCGGCACTGGCGGGGACCGGGATCCACCGGCTCGCCCTACGGCTCAGGACCCAGGTCGCCAAGCGGCGGGTGCCGGCCACGGTCCTCATGGGCCTGGCCGTCGCGGGCCTGGCGATCGGCTACGCGGAAGGCACCGGCAAGTCGGCGACCGACGTGCTGTATTCGGGGCAGACGGCGCTGGATCCTCTGCTCAGGCACAGCGCCGCCTACTCGGTGGGTGCACTGCTGCTGCTGGTGCTGTGCAAGGGGCTGGCCTACTGCGCGTCCCTCAGCGGTTTCCGGGGCGGCCCGATCTTTCCGGCGATGTTCCTGGGAGCGGCCGGCGGCATCCTGTTCTCCCACCTGCCGGGGCTGACCCTGGTCGCCGGGTTCGCCATGGGCATCGGGGCGATGAGCGCCGCGGTGCTGCGGCTGCCGCTGGTCTCCGTCCTGCTCGCCACGCTGCTGCTCGGCGCCTCGGGACTCACCGTCATGCCGCTGGTGATCGTCGCGGTCGTCGTCTCGTACGTCGCGACGGCGCGGCTCACGCCGGTTCCCGACCGACCGGCGGCCCCGCCATCGGAACGTCCTTCCTCCTGACGACGCCCTTCCCGGCGCTCGACTCGCCGAGGCCGGGTGGCCGGCCGCGCGTGCCCGACGGGCGGGCCGCACAGGTGACTGCCGGGACCGCGCGGGAACGATTGGCCCGGCTTCGGACACCTTCGCTCCTATCGTGGAGCCGCACAGTGACGGTCGGCGCCGAGGCGGGCAGCACATGAAGGAACCCCGGATCGACTACACGGCGGTCTTCCACGCCCTGCCCGGAATGGTCGCCCTGCTCACCCCCGATCTGATGTACGCCGACGCCAACGAGGACTTCCTCCGGCTGGCCGGGCGCACGCGCGCGCAACTGCTGGGCCGCTACATCTTCGACGTCTTCCCCGAGAACCCGAACGACCCGGCGGCGGCCGGGATGCGGGAGACCCAGGCGTCGATGCGGCGCGTGCTGGCCACCGGCGAACGCGACACCATGGCTCTGCTGCGCTACGACATCGAGGACCCCGAGCGCCCCGGCCACTGGGTGCAGCACTTCTGGAGCCCGGTCAACGCACCCGTGCTGGGACCGGACGGCCAGGTGGTACTGATCGTGCACCGGGTGGAGGAGGTCACCGAACTCATCCGCGCCCGGGGCGGCACCGGGAGCGACAGCAGCCGGGCCCGCGTACTGGAGGCCGAGCTCTACACCCGCGCCCGCGAACTGCAGGAGATCAACGAGCGCCTGCGCCTGGCCCAGGCGCGCGACCGCGAGGTCGCCCTCGCCCTGCAGGCGGCGATGCTGCCCGCCCCCACCCCGATCGGGCACCACCGGGCGGCCGTCCGCTACCGGCCCGCCGTCGGCACCCTGAACGTGTGCGGCGACTGGTACGACCTGGTCGACCTGCCCGGCGACCGCATCGCCGTCGCCGTCGGTGACGTCGTCGGTCACGGCCTCAAGGCGGCGGGCGTCATGGGGCAGCTGCGCAGCGGGCTGAGCGCGGCCGCCCGGGTCGCCGACGGTCCGGCCCGGGCCCTGGAGGCCCTCGGGCTGTACGCCCGGCATGTCGCCGGTGCCGAGTCGACCACGGTGGTGAAGGTCTTCATCGACTGGGAGACCCACACACTCACGTACAGCAGCGCGGGTCACCCGCCTCCCGCCCTGCTCGGCACCGACGGCGACGTGACGTTCCTCGACCGGGCGACCGACCCGCCGCTCGGCGCCCGACCCGAACACGTTCCCCGGCCGCAGGCCCGTACGGACTTCGCCGAGGGCGCCACCCTCGTCCTCTACACCGACGGTCTGATCGAACGCCGTAACGAGGACATCGACGTCGGCCTGGGCCGTCTCGCCGACTCCCTCGTGCGCAACGGCCGGGCCGCTCCCGAGGAACTGGCCGACGCCCTCCTGGCCGACCTCCTCCCACCGACCGGAAACACCGACGACACGGCCCTCGTCATCATCCGTCTGTGACCGCACGGCCTGCCGGGGAGGTCACCCGGCCCGGGTGATGCGCCGGTCCGCGGGCCGGAACAGCATGAGACCCGGAGGGGCACCAGCTGCGAGGGATGCGCGCTCATGCAGTACGAGATCCGCGTCGAGGGAGAGATGTCGAGGACGATGACCGGCGCGTTCCCGGAGCTGGAGAGCTGCGTCATGTCCGGGCAGACCGTGCTGTTCGGCCAGGTCACCGACGAGGCCCAGCTCTACGGGCTGCTGGCCCGGTTCCGGTCTCTTGGCCTGCGCGTCGTGGAGATGCGCAGAATCGCGACCTGACCCACCACGGGCCGCCCGGCGGCCCACCGCTACGGCTGCCCCAGCCGTCGGGCGCTAGCGCTGCCCCGACACGGCGGGCCTGCCGTGGCAGCGGGCCCACTTGCGTCCGCCCCCGCAGGTGCAGGGCGCGTTGTGCGGGCGGCGCGCGTCGGCGTCGGCGTACTGCCGCATGATCAGGGCGGGCGCCCGACCCTGCCGCAGCAGCTCGGTCATCGTGCGCATCGGGCGGTCGACGTGGTGGAAGAACGCCTTGAAGCCGGCGCACAGGTGGTTGAGGCCCGGCTCGCCGTCCGGCGTGGTGTCGAAGCGGTCCTTGGGGCAGCCACCGTGGCAGGCGAAGCGGACGTCGCAGGCGTGGCAGTGCCGGGGCAGGGTGTCGTACTTGTCCTGGCCGAACCTCCGCTGCCTCGGTGAGTCGACCAGCTCCAGCAGATGCCGGTCGCCGATGTTGCCGAGCAGGTGGTCCGGCTCGACGAAGTGGTCGCAGGAGTACAGGTCGCCGTTGTGTTCCAGGGCGAGGGCGCTGCCGCAGGTCCTGGAGTGCACGCACAGCGAGGGCGGCTCCCCGTACCAGTTGGCCAGGGCCACGTCGAACATCTGGACGTAGACCCGGCCGACGTCGTGGCGTACCCAGTCCTCGAAGACGTCGATGAGGAACCGCCCGTACTGCGGCCCGGTCACCGACCGTTCGGTGACGTGGTCGCCCTCCTGCCGGTAGAGGGGGCGGCCCTCGGCGCGGGCGCCCCAGCCGGCGTCGGCCATCGGCAGCCCGGGCGCGGTGGTGCGTTCCACGATAGGGATGAACTGCATGTGCTCGGCGCCGCAGTCGTCGCGCAGGAACGCGTAGACGTCGCGGCCGTGCCCCGCGTTGGCGTCGTGCAGGGTCGTCAGCGCGTTCCACCGCACGCCGTGTTCGCGCAGGTGGCCCAGCCCGCGCATGACGCGGTCGAAGGTGGGCTTGCCGCCCTTGTCGACCCGGTAGGCGTCGTGCAGCCGGCGGGGCCCGTCGACGGAGAGACCGACGAGGAAGTCGTGGTCCCGGAAGAAGCGGGCCCACTCGGCGTCGATGAGCGTGCCGTTGGTCTGGACGGTGTTGACGATCCGCTGGCCGGGACGGGCGTACCGCCGTTCGTACATCACGGACCGGCGGAAGAAGTCGAGGCCCATCAGCGTCGGCTCACCGCCCTGCCAGGCCACCGTGACCTCGGGCGCCGGGCCGTGCGCCTCGATCAGCTGCCGGATGTAGGTGTCCAGCAGTTCGTCCGCCATACGGAATCTGCTGCCCTCGTACAGCAGTTCCTTGGAGAGGAAGAAGCAGTAGGTGCAGTCCAGGTTGCAGATCGCCCCGGTGGGCTTGGCCAGCAGGTGGAAGGGCCGACGCCGCACGGTCGGGTCAGGCAGCTCTACGGTGCTCATCGGCCCAGCATGGGCCGCCCGCGCCGCCCGGAGGATCACCCGGCGGGGGTGACCCGGGCGTGGTTCGCCCGTACGCCGGGCGCGCGGGGTGCTCGGCCTACGGGGCGCCCGGGGTGCCCGGGCGCGGTTCGCCGTACGCCGTCAGAGGTGGGAGCGCGGCGAGCGCGTCAGCCCGGTCGGGTCCGCGGCGGGCCGCCGGCAGGCCAGGGCCTCGTCCCGCTCGCACACCGCCACCTCCAGCATGGCGCGCGGGCCGGTCAGCGTGGTCGCCGCGGCCAGGTGCTGCGGGCGGCGTACCTCCCCGGGCCCGAGAGGGCGGGCGGCACTCACGGCGTCCACGGGCACCAGCACGGTCCGCAGCAGCAGCGGGGCGGGGGTCCAGACGAAGACGTCCTGGACCCACCGCCCGTATCCGGGCCGCCACCCCCTGCGCAGCCCCCTCTCCTCGCCCGCCACGACCCGCGCGGCGCAGTGGAACGCGCCCGGCCTGCGGAGGAGCCACCGGCGACGCCAGAAGACGGCTGCCAGGAGCGCCGCGACGACCAGGAGGGTCACGCCGAGCACGGCGAGCAGGGCGGCGGGCATGACGTTCCTTCCCCGCACCGGCGACGGCCGGGTCGTCGGCCGCCGTCAGGGTCAGGACTCCGGCCGTACGACGCACAGCGCCCAGATGACGAAGGCGTACATCGCGATCAGGACGAGCGACCACACCGGGTAGTACGGGATCGACAGGAAGTTGGCGATGATCAGGAGCCCCGCGATGCCGACCCCGACGACGCGGGCCCACGTGGCACGAGAGAAGAGGCCCAGGCTCACGCTGATGGCGATCACGCCGAGGACCAGCTGGATCCAGCCCCAGCTGGTCAGGTCGAACTTGAAGATGTAGTTGGGGGTGGACACGTAGACGTCGTCGTTGGCGATCGCCATGATGCCCCGGAAGAGGTCCAGGATGCCGGCGATGAACAGCAGGACGGCGGCGAACATCGTCAGTCCGCCGGCGAAGGCCTCGCTGGTGTCCGAGTGGCGACGGGTCGTCATCGTGGTCATGGGCGGTACCTCACTTCGTGGGCGAGACGCAGCGCCAACGCTGCGCCTTCGAGCATGCGGGCCGCCGCGGGCGGCGTGATCACCCGTGACGGGTGAGATCGCGGAAGATCACCGCTGGTGGGCGAGGAGGGAGCCGCCGAGCCCTCCGGCGCCGGGGCCGCCCACGACAGCGGCGCCGGGGCTGCCACGACTGCGGGGGCGAGGCCGTCCGCGACAGTGGCGCCGGGGCTGCCACGACTGCGGGGGCGAGGCCGTCCACGACAGTGGCGACGAGGCCGCCCACGACTGCGGCGACGAGGCCGTCCACGCCGCCGGCGACCGGAGGGCCGCCACCCGGTCGGGCAGACCGGCTCGGGCCGAGTGCCGAGTGCCGAGGGCCGGTGTGCCGTGGCGGTGGCGGTGGCGGTGTCACCCGTGAGGGGTGAGGCGGCGGAGGCGGCCGGGGGCCATGGTGGGGATGCAGCCGGTCAGGACCCGGAGCGACGAGGAGATCCGTCATGGCCAAGCCCTTCAAAGGGAAGATAGCCCTCGACATCCGCGACTCCCAGCCCGACTGGGCTCCGTACCTCGCGCCGAGGGCGTCCGAGGGCGCCCCGAACGTGCTGGTGATCGCGTGGGACGACGTCGGCTACGGGACGATGGACTGCTTCGGCGGCCCGGTGAGAACGCGGGCGATGTCACGGATCGCCGACATGGGCGTGCGCTACGCCAACTTCCACACCACGGCGCTGTGCTCCCCGACCCGGTCCTCGCTGATGACCGGCCGGAACGCCACGTCCAACGGAATGGCGACCGTCGCCGAGTTCAGCGCCGGGTTCCCCGGCATCTCCACCCGCATCCCGTTCGAGAACGGCTTCCTCTCCGAGGTCCTGGGCGAACACGGCTACAACACGTACTGCGTCGGCAAGTGGCACCTCACCCCCGGCGACGAGATCAACATGGCCGCGTACAAGGGGCGCTGGCCCCTGGGGCGCGGCTTCGAGCGGTTCTACGGTTTCCTCGGCGGCGAGTCGAGCTGCTGGTACCCGGACCTGATCCACGACAACCACCCGGTCGCCGCGCCGGCCACGCCCGAAGAGGGCTACCACATCGCCAAGGACTTCTCCGACAAGGCCATCGGGTTCATCCGGGACGCCAAGGTGGTCGACCCCGGCAAACCCTTCTTCATGTACCTCTCCCTCGACGCGGCCCACGCGCCGCACCACGTCTTCAAGGAGTGGGCCGACCGGTACCGGGGCGTCTTCGACCAGGGCTACGAGGCCATCCGACCGGACATCCTGCGGCGTCAGAAGGAGATGGGCCTGCTGCCGGAGAACACCGAGCTCTCCCCGATCAACCCCCACGGCGAACCCTCGGTGACCGGGCCGGACGGCCAGCCCTGGCCGCTGCTCGACACCGTGCGGCCCTGGGACGAGCTCAGCGACGACGAGCGGCGGCTGTTCACCCGGATGGCCGAGGTCTTCGCCGGATACGTCTCCTACAGCGACGACCAGCTCGGCCGGGTGCTCGACTTCCTGGAGTCCTCCGGCGAACTCGACAACACGATCATCGTGGCCGTCTCCGACAACGGGGCGAGCGGTGAGGGCGGACCGGACGGCACGTTCAACGAGTGGCGCTTCTTCAACAACCTGCCCACGCCGGCCGAGCTGTCCCTGGAACACATCGACGAGCTGGGCGGCCCGACGTCGTACAACCACTACAACACCGGGTGGGCGTGGGCGTTCGACACACCGTTCCCGTACTGGAAGCGCTGGGCCGGTTACGAGGGCGGCGTGGCCGACATGTGCATGGTCGCCTGGCCCGCGGGGATCGAGGCCAGGGGAGAGGTGCGGCAGCAGTACGTCCACGCGGTGGACGTCGTGCCCACGCTCTACGACCTGCTCGGCATCGAACCGCCCGACGTGATCAAGGGCTACCCGCAGAGCCCGATCGAGGGCGAGAGCTTCAAGGCGTCGCTCACCGACCCCGACGCGCCGGGACGCCGGACGCAGTTCTACACGATGCTGGGGCAGCGCTCCATCTACCACGAAGGCTGGCTGGCCTGCACCGTCCATCCCCCGCTGAGCGGCTGGGGCGACTTCGCCCACGACGTGTGGGAGCTGTACGACCTGGACACCGACCGCGCGCAGTCGACGGACCTGGCCGCGCGGGAACCGGCCCGGCTGGAGACCCTCAAGAGCCTCTGGTACTACTACGCGGGCGTCTACAACGGGCTGCCGCTGGACGACCGTACCGCCCTGGAACAGGTGCTGGCCGACCGGCCGCACGGGAACCCCGAGCGCGACCGCTACGTGTACTACCCCGGCACCTCGGCGGTGCCCGAGCAGTCCGGCGTCGTGATCAGCGGCCGGTCGTACACCATCGCCGCCGGGGTCGATGTCGACTCGGCCGACGCCGAGGGCGTTCTGTACGCCCACGGCGGGGTGACGGGCGGCCACAGCCTCTACGTCAAGGACCACCGCCTGCACTACGCGTTCAACTGGGTCGGCAGCCACCTCCAGGTGGTGGACGCCGAAGGGGACATCCCGCCCGGCAAGCACGTCCTCACGGCCGAGTTCGCGGCGAGCGGCCGCAGCACCGACCCGGAGATGCCCGGCGCCGAGGGCACGCTCACCCTCTACGTGGACGACCGGGAGGTGGGCCACGAGGACATCGTCACGCAGCCCGGTTCCTTCTGCGTGGTCGGCGACGGGATCTGCGTGGGCCGCGACGACGCCTCGCCGGTCACGCCCGACTACCGAGGCCCGTTCCCGTTCACCGGCGGCACGATCGACAAGGTCGTCGTCGACGTCTCCGGCGAACGCTACGTCGATCACGAGGCGCAGGTGCGGGGCTGGTTCATGACGGACTGACGGTTGACCGACTGACGGTTGACGGACTGACCGTGAGTGCTCTCCCGCGGGAGACGAGAAACAAGGAGTGGTGACATGAACCTCGCCTACGACTACCCGGTTCTCGGAGCGTTCTGGACCGCCATGTGGATCTTCTTGTGGGTCCTGTGGATCGTCCTGCTCTTCCGGATCATCGCCGACATCTTCCGGGACGACAGCCTCGGCGGAGGGGCCAAGACGGGATGGCTCGTCTTCGTCATCCTGCTCCCCTTCCTCGGCGTGTTCGTCTACATCCTGGCCCGCGGCCAGGGCATGGGTGACCGCGAGATACGACACGCCCAGGCCCGGCAGCAGGCGTTCGACGACTACGTCCGCGAGACCGCCGCCGGCGGCGCGGGGCCCACCAGCGAGGCGGACCAACTCGCCAAGCTCTCCGAGATCCGGTCCAGGGGAGACATCACCGAAGCCGAGTTCCAGCGGGCCAAGGAGAAGATCCTCCACTGAGCCGCGGGCTGGAAGCGAGGCTCCGCTCCCCGTGTCCTGCCCTGGGAAAGCGAGCTGATCGTGGTTGTTTGGAAGCATGATCAGCAGTGTTCGCGCCCGGGTCCTGCCGGCCGCCCAGCGCCGCTCGCTGGACGAACTGACCGAGGAACTGGTCCTGTCGTCCGGGGACACCACGTCCAAGCGCTCGGCCTTCTGGACGATGCTGACGCTGTCGTCGGTCATCGCGGCAGGCGGAGTGATCACGGACTCGACGGCGACCGTGATCGGCGCCATGATCATCGCGCCGCTGTCCACACCGATCATGGGCATCGCCCTGGGCTCGGTGAAGCGCCACCGCACCGGGTCGGCCGCCGTCGTGCTCTTCGCCTGCCTGCTGGTGATCGCGATCGGGATGCTCATGGCGGTGGCTCTGCCCGGCGACTACGACCTGCTGTCCAACAGCCAGATCTCCTCACGGACGTCGCCGGGCCTGATGGACCTGATCGCCGCCCTGGCGACGGGTTTCGCCGGCGCGGTGGCCCTGGCCCGCAGGGACGTCGCCGCCGTGCTGCCCGGAGTCGCGATCGCCATCTCCCTCGTCCCGCCGCTGGTGGTGGCGGGAGTGTGCCTGGAGAAGCTCTCCGGATGGCTGGCGCTGGGCGCACTGGCCCTGTTCGTCTCGAACCTCTTCGCCCTGGTCTTCGCGGGCATGATGGTCTTCGCCTCGCTCGGCTACGCCGCGGAGGCCGACAGGGCGGCCGGACGCCCCGCCCGCCGGGCCTACGGCGCGATGATCCTTCTGTTCGTCGTCGTGTTCCTCCCACTGGCGGCCAACACCGCGACCACGCTGCTGCTGAACGTGTGGACCGGCCGGACCAAGGACGCGGCGGAACAGTGGCTCGCGGACGAGCCCGGCGCGAGCGTCACCAGCGTCGACGCGACGTCCCGGACGATGTACGTACACGTCCGGGTACCCGGAGACCTCCCGCCGGTGCAGTCCCTGCTCGACCGCCTTGAGGGACAGATCCCGGACGGCATCCCCGTCGTGGTGGACGCCTCCCGCGGCCGGCGCATCGACGCCGGGAAGGTCGGCGACTGAGCGCCGCCTCCCCGTCGCACCCACCAGCGGATCTGTCCGGAGCACTGCGCGCGACCTGGGCGAACGCGCTCGGGACGCTCGTCGCACCGAAGTGCGACGAGCGGGGCCCGATGATGCAATTGGAGGGGCGGAGGGGTGGAGGGGACACAGGCGGACGCCACGAGTACCAGAGGAGACGCCGTGAGCGACGACTTCGCAGCAACGGGAGAAGCAGGAGAAGCGGGAGAGGCACGAAAGGCGGGCGGAACCGGAGAAGCGGCGGAAGCCGCAGAACCCGGCCCCATCGACTACCTGGTCGTGGAGTTCCCCGGCAACCGGATGACCGGCGAGGGCTTCCCCATCCTGGTCGACCTCGTGGACCGCGGCCTCATCCGCATCCTGGACCTGATGTTCGTCAGGAAGGAGGAGGACGGCTCCGTCAGCGGCATGGAGATCGCCGACCTCACCGGCGACGGCGAACTCGACCTGGCCGTCTTCGAGGGCGCCTCGTCCGGCCTCCTGGGCCAGGACGACATCGAGGAGGCGGCCACCGCGCTGGAACCCGGCAGCTCCGCGGGCATCCTCGTCTACGAGAACCTCTGGGCGGCCCCCTTCGCCGCGGCCCTGCGCCGCGGCGGCGCCCGCATGGTCGCCTCCGGGCGGATCCCCGTGCCCGCCCTCCTCGCCGCCCTCGACGCGACCGAAGCCGCCCAGTAGGACGGAGCGCTCCCGCACGGAGCACGCCGGGACAGCGCGCCCCCTCAGGGCAGCGTGCTCAGGGGAGTTCTCCAGCACAGAAGGGACACAGCCATGCCAGGTCTCATTCGTGGGGTCGCACGCACCGCCGTCGTCGCCGGAACGGCGACCGCCGTGTCGAACCGTGTCTCACGCCGTCAGCAGGGACGGTGGGCGGCACAGCAGGCACCGGCGGCACCCGCACCGCAGCAGGCCTACCAGTCCTACCCGGCCGAGCGCCCCGCCGCTCCGGCGGCCGCCCCCGACATGACCAGCAAGATCGACCAGCTGAAGGAGCTAGGCGAACTCAAAAAGCAAGGCCTGCTCACGGAGGCCGAGTTCGAGCAACAGAAGCAAGCGATCCTCGGCTCCTGACCGACCCCCGCGGGGCCCGCCGGGCCGACCCCGCGTCCTGGACTCCGCCGCGGCAAAGCGTCGTCGACCAAACTGCGCCGCGCCACAGCCGAGGGCATCCCCGTTGTGGACGAGCCCACCTACCTGCGAGAGCTGAACGAGATGGTCGAGCAGGGGGCCCGGCAGGACGACGCCCGGCGGATCGGCTCCAGGTCCGGACCATCGCCGAGGACTTCGCGCTCGAACGGCCGCTGCTGATGTCGTTGCCTCAGGAGCCGTTCGAGACCGGGCGGCTGTGCACCCGATCCCGAGCCGCGGAGCCGGTCAAGGCCGGCTGACCATCCGGGTCCGCCGCGCCGGAGGCGGCGGACTCACAGCCAGGACACCTGGGCCAGCCGTGAAATCCTCTCCATCATGTTCGAGAGCGAGCGCAACCAGCGGGCGACAGCAGGCGTCGAGGCCCACGTTCGCGACTTCTTCACCGGCCATGCGATCGCGGTCAGCGATTACGACCTGGGACCTGGGCGAAGGGAAGCGGTTCCCAGTCTGCGGATCGTCACCGTCAGCCCGGGACCGCGTGCCGACAGCTGGGCCTGCATCACCGCCGGCTGCTGGTCCACGGTCGAGGCCGACGGCCACGGCCTCGAATTCGTCCTCACCGCGCCCGTCCGCGACGAACGCTTCGCTGATCGCATGCTCATCGAAGAGCCGTTCAAGGGCCGGGCGCAAGCGGAAGGCGGGGAGTCCTCCCTCCAGTGCCGTCCAATCTCGTCGACTCGACGTGGCACTTCCTTGCCCCGTCCACAGGACCCATCAGGACGCTCAAGGCGAGGGGCTGGATCGGCTGGGAACCGGATCCCGAACTCGGCTCCCCGATAACTCCCAGACTGGCCCCCGGAACAACTCAGGGGCCCGACCCGCTAAGCGGATCAGGCCCCTGACCTGGAACTTCACTGTCGGGGTGGCGGGATTTGAACCCACGACCTCTTCGTCCCGAACGAAGCGCGCTGCCAAGCTGCGCTACACCCCGATGTCGCTGCTCGTCGCGGCGACGTCGTTTACTTTAGCCCACTGGCGGCTTGAGACGAAATCCGGTTTCTCCAGTGGTGGCGGACGGGGTTCGGGCGCGTGTGGTCGAGGGCGACCAGGAGGAGGGCGAGGGTGTAGCAGGAGAGGCCGAGGATGAGGGCGTTGGCGAGGGTGTGTTTGTAGCCGTCGGTGTCGGCGTCGAGGAAGGGGTAGAGGTAGCGGGCGGGGTGGTCCGGGGGGAGGAGTGCCGCTCGGGTGAAGGTGAAGGCGAGGTAGGCCAGGGGGTAGAGGAGGCACGGTGCGGCCTGGCGCAGACGTAGGCGGCCGGGCGGGGTCAGGAAGAGCCAGTCGAGTACGGCGGCGGCCGGGATGGCGGTGTGGAGGAGGACGTTCGCCAGGTTGTCCCAGGCCGACGCCGTGGGTGCGGTCCCCGGGTTCGTGAGCGAGAACGGGGGTGTCGTGTCCGCCAGGAGCAGGTGGTACGCCAGGGCGGAGACCAGCGCGTAGAGGAGCGCCGCGCCGGTCAGGGCCGGTGGGAGGGGCTTGCGGGCGGTCCAGGCCCGGCGTGCCGACGCCGCCGTCACCAGGGTGAGGAGGATCGCGCTCTGCACCGAGAAGTGGCTCAGGACCCGTAGGGGGCTGCCCAGCAGGAGGGCCAGGGTGACGCCGGAGGCGGCCAGAGCCGCGATCAGCAGGCGTAGAACCGTGGCCAGGGTGCGGCGTACGGGGGGCACCACCGCGGACGCGGGGACGGCGGAGGGCAGGAGCGCGTGGGTGCGCGGGATCGGCGGGAGGTCCGGGATGTCCCTCGGTATAGGGGCGGTCATGCACCCAAGCTAGGCATAAGGGGCACAGTGGGCGATGTGGGCGGTCCGCACGGGTGATCGTTGCCCGTACGGCCCGCCTATCGCTGAGCGGCGCAGCGTCGTCCGCCGCTCAGCCGCCGCTCAGCCGCCGCTCAGTCCCGCGCCACCAGCGTCAGCAACGTGGCCTCCGGCGGGCAGGCGAACCGCACCGGTGTGTAACGGCTGGCGCCGCAGCCCGCCGAGACGTGGAGGTAGGACGTCCGGCCCTCGGCCGTATGGGTGGACAGGCCCTTCACGCGGTCGGTGTCGAGGTCGCAGTTGGTGACCAGGGCGCCGTAGAAGGGGACGCAGATCTGGCCGCCGTGGGTGTGCCCGGCGAGGATCAGGGGGTAGCCGTCGGCCGTGTACGCGTCCAGGGTGCGCAGGTACGGGGCGTG
Source organism: Streptomyces sp. bgisy159 (assembly GCF_965341775.1). Lineage (GTDB taxonomy): Bacteria > Actinomycetota > Actinomycetes > Streptomycetales > Streptomycetaceae > Streptomyces. The sequence goes on from NZ_CBDQZH010000004.1 coordinate 81,861, forward strand.
CACCACGCCCATCGAGAAGTCCGCCGACGCCGAGGGGCCGCCGGACACCTCCTCGTACCGGTCCCGCTTGATGTGCGGGTCGTCCAGGCCGGTCAGCTCGACCGACACGTCCTCCACCTTCAGCACACCCCGGGTGTTCGTCAGGTTCAGCCAGCCGGCCGCGTCGAACGCGTCCCGCAGGTCCTCCCAGGGGTTGTGGACCACTCCGACGGCCGGCGGGTTGCCGTTGAGGCCGTGCCGGCCGCTGGCCTTCTCCAGGAGATAGCGGGCGGGGTTGCGCAGCTTGGGGCCGTAGTAGTCGTTGGAGCCGAAGACGTACGCCCCCGGGAACTCCATCAGCGGACCGAGCGCGTCCAGGGTCTCCGGGACGCCCTCCGGGTCGGACAGGTTGTCCCCCGTGTTGATCACGAAGTCGGGGCGCAGGCCGGCCAGGGAGCGCAGCCAGCGCTGCTTCTTGCGCTGGCCGCTGACCATGTGGATGTCGGAGACCTGCAGGACGCGCAGCGGGCGCATTCCGGAAGGGAGCGCGGGGACCGTGACTCTCCGCAGCCGGAAGGAGCGGGGTTCCAAGCCCGCCGCGTACAGCAGACCGGCGGCACCAACCGCCGTGATTCCGAGGGGAACTTTGTATCGCGCGCGCATGCTCCCATCGTGTCAGACCGGGGCGGGCCACCGCTTCGGGCCCGGGTCCTGCTGGGTGACGCCGAGAGCGCCGAGCGCCGAGTGGTGAGCGGGGAGCACCGAGCACCGAGTGCCGAGAGGGGAACGTGGAGGGGATGGTCGTGCGGCGGGGGCGCCCGTCGGGACGGTGAGCGCCGTCACCGCGGGTAGGGGCGCCGTGAACGGGCGAGGGCCGTGAACCGGCGTGCGCCGTAAATCGGTGGGCGGTCGCACTCTCGTACCTGCGACAATCAACCTCATGACCACGCTCAAGTCGAAGCTGCAGGAAGACCTCAACGCCGCGATCAAGGAGCGCGACGAGCTGCGCTCCTCGACGCTCCGGCTGACGCTCGCCGCGATCACCAAGGAGGAGGTCGCGGGCAAGGAGAAGCGCGAGCTCTCCGACGACGAGGTGCAGAAGGTGATCACCCGCGAGGCGAAGAAGCGCCGTGAGGCGGCGGAGGCCTTCGCGCAGGGCGGGCGCACCGAGCAGGCGGAGCGGGAGAAGGCGGAGGGCGAGGTGCTCTCCGCGTACCTGCCCAAGCAGCTGTCCGACGACGAGCTCCAGGAGATCGTCGCCCAGGCCGTGGCGGAGGCGAAGGCCGCCGGTGCTGAGGGACCGCGGGCCATGGGCGCCGTCATGAAGATCGTGAACCCCAAGGTGGCCGGGCAGGCGGAGGGTGGCCGCGTCGCCGCCACGGTGAAGAAGCTTCTGGCGGGCTGACCGGGAGCGTCGTCGGCGGACCGCATTCGCCGGGGCTGCCCTCCTGGCGTCCTCAGTACGCCGACGCAGTACGCCGACGCCGCCGACACGTCGTCCCCTGCGCGGCGCACGCGCGCCTGCACCCGTACGAATGGCCCCGCCTCCTCCAGCCGGAAGAGGCGGGGCCATTCGTCATGCACAGCAGGTACCGCCGATACAGCGGATACCCCGATACAGCGGATACCCCGATGCAGCAGGTACCGCCGACACGCACAAACCGCAGAGCCCCGCACCCCCGGTCCCCGGGCCCCCGCCCGAGCCCCCACCCCGTTCCCCGGGCCAGGGCTCAGTCAGTTGCGCCCACCGGTGCCGTTCCTCCCGTTCCCCTGGCCCTGGAGCCAGCCGTCGGGGAGGCCGATGTCGGGGCTGGGGAAGCCGGTGTCGCCGCCGGTGGTGGCGCCGTTCGTCGTGGCGCCGCCGCCGGTGAGGAGGCCGCCGAGGAAGCCGTCGCCGTTGTTGCCGTCGTCATGGCCGCGGCCCCGGCCCCGGCCCGGGTCCTCCTCGCGCTCCCTGGGCGGCTTGGGGATGTCCACCTTGTTGAACCGGGGCGCGTCCTTGCCGTCGAGGGCGCCGGTCATGGCGGCCTTCCAGATCGGGCCCGGGGTGTCGCCGCCGTAGACCTCCCCGTGGTACCGGCCGCCGATGTAGATGTCGGTCATCTCGACCTTCTGGGTGGCACTGCCGACCCACACCGCGCCGGAGAGGTTCGGGGTGTAGCCGACGAACCAGGCGTTCTTGCGGGAGTCGGTGGTGCCGGTCTTGCCCGCGTTGTCGCGGTCGCTCAGGCCGGCCGCCCGGCCGGTGCCGGAGTCGATCACGCCGCTGAGCAGTGTGTTTATGGTGTCCGCGGTCTTCTCGCTCATCGCGCGCGAGCAGGTCGACTTGGGCACCTCCAGCGACTTCTGCTTGCCGTCCACCGTCTGGGTGATGGACTCGATGGCGACCGGGGTGCAGTACATGCCCCGGTTGGCGAAGGCGGCGTAGGCGCTGGCCATGGTGAGGGGGGCGATGCCCTGCGAGCCGAGGGTCAGCGCCGACGGGGACACCGGGAGCCGCTTGCCGTTGCCCTGGACGACGTCCAGCTTGCCGGTCATGTTGACCACGGGACACATGCCGATGTCTTCGAGCATCTGCACGAAGTACGTGTTGACCGACTTGGCCATGGCTTCCTGAAGGTCGTACGGGCCGACCTCGGACCTGCTCTCGTTCTCCAGCTCGTTGCCCTTGACGTTGCGCCAGACCTTGCCGTCACACATCTGGACGGTGTCCGGGTACGGCATCGAGTACGGCGAGGGGTACATCTGGGTCGCCGGGCGCCCCTCTTCCAGTGCCGCCGCGGCCAGGTACGGCTTGAACGTCGAACCCGTCGGGAAGCCGAAGTTCGAGCCGCCCATCGCCCGGCCGACCGAGTAGTTGATCTCGGTCTCGTTCTTGCCGTAGCCGTACGGCTTGGACTGGCCCATGCCGAGGATCTTGCCGGTGCCGGGCTCGACCAGGGTGACGGCGGCGGCGACCTTGTCAGACTTGTAGACGTTGTCCTTTATCGACTGCTCGACGGACTCCTGGGCCTGCGGCTGGAGGGTGGTGCGGATCGTCAGGCCGCCCTGGTTCCAGATCTTGGCCCGCTCCTCCTTGGTCTTGCCGAAGACCGGGTCGCTGAGGAACACCTTCTCGACGTACTTGCAGAAGAAACTGGCGCCGTTCACGGCGGTGATGCAGCCGTTCTTCGGCTGGGTGACCTTCAGACCGAGCGGGGTCTTCTTCGCGGCGTCGGCCTCCGCCTGCGAGACGTCGCCGACCTCGGCCATGCGCTGCAGGACCACATTGCGGCGCAGCGTGGCCTGCTTGGGGTCGTTGATCGGGTCGTAGACGCTGGGGGACTGCACGATGCCCGCGAGGAGCGCGGCCTCCTGCAGCTTCAGGTCCTTGGCGTGCTTGGAGAAGTAGCGCTGGGCGGCCGCCTCGACGCCGTAGGACTGCTCGCCGAAGAAGGTGATGTTGAGGTAGTTCTCCAGGATCTTCTTCTTGCCCAGCTCCTCCTCGACCTGGATCGCGTACTTCAGTTCGCGGATCTTGCGGCCGATGGTCTGCTGGGTGGCCTCGGCGACCTTGGTGGGGTCGTCGCCGGCCTCCTCGATGAAGACGTTCTTCACGTACTGCTGGGTGAGCGTCGAGGCGCCCTCACTGACGCCGCCGCTCTGCGCGTTCTTGTTGAGCGCGCGCAGGATGCCCTTGAGGTCCACTGCGCCGTGCTCGTAGAAGCGTGAGTCCTCGATCGCGACGATCGCCTTCTGCATGTACGGCGAGATGTCCTTGAGGTCGACCACCGTGCGGTTGCGGGAGAAGACGGAGGCGATCTGGTTGCCCTCGGCGTCGAGGATGGCGGTGCGCTGGCTCAGCGGCGGGGTCTTGAGGTTGGCGGGGAGTTCGTCGAACGACTCCACTGAACCCTTGGCGGCCAGGCCCAGTGCGCCGACGGCGGGCAGGGCGAGGCCGGCCAGCAGCCCTCCCGCGAGCACACTGACACCGAGGAACTTGGCGGCCTGCTGCGTCGCCGACAGACCACCGCCCGAGCGCTTCTTTGCCATGAGGGCAGCCTACGTTCTCATTCGCCGGACACGTGTATATGCCTTGGCCTAAGCTGCTGCCAACTGTCACAGCAGCGCGGCTACGTATCAGTACGTCCGGCGAATCCGAATCGTTCCGGAGTCGCGGAGGCTTCCCCTCGTTTCTTGGTGGACGCGTGTCCCAATCCGCCTGATGTGTTATTCGGCGTCCGTTGTGGCGGAGTGGAGTGGCAGAGGAAATGTCCTGGTTCGCCAGGACAGTCGTGTATGTCGCGGGCTCACTCCCCCGGGTGATCTGCCGCTTACCCATAGTCCGTTCGGGCCATTCAAGATTGGGCCCGAAGGGGGTGTTGCGCTGTGCCCACCTTCCGTAACGTCCTCAACTGGCGGCGGTGAATATGCCGCTTGCCGCCGTGGGGGAGCCTCGATTCGGGAGAGGACGGCGCCGGTATGGGCTGGGTTACCGACTGGAGTGCGCAGGCTGCCTGTCGCACTACCGATCCGGATGAACTGTTCGTTCAGGGAGCAGCGCAGAACAGGGCCAAGGCGGTGTGCACGGGATGCCCGGTACGCACCGAATGTCTGGCCGACGCGCTCGACAACCGCGTCGAGTTCGGCGTGTGGGGAGGCATGACGGAGCGCGAGCGCCGCGCCCTGCTGCGGCGACGGCCGACCGTCACCTCGTGGCGCCGGCTGCTGGAGACCGCGCGTACGGAGTACGAGCGCGGCGTGGGCATCGTCCCGCTCGACGACGACCAGGTGTACGAGAACTACGCGGCGGTGAGCTGAGCCGTTCGGGGGTTCCGCCCCGGGTGGGTCGACTGCGTGGCGTGCACGGCTGACGCCGGCGTCGAGGGCGTGAACGGCTGGAACGGCTGGATGGCGTGACGCGGTTGGACGGCGTGACGTGGCGTTCGGGAACGCGTCGCCGTGCGGTCCGCTGTTCTGCAGCAGGGCGGCGCCCGGGGCGTGTCGGCGTGCGGTGCCTGGGAGCGAGGCCTGTCGAGAGCGGCGCCTCCTGGCGCCGGATCTGCTGGGTCCTGCCGTGCCCCGGGCGTTCCCGGCCCGGTAGCCCCCGAGGAGCTGACCCGGGCCTGCCTCAGCCGGGTGCTGCGCCCGCCGCGTCCGTCTCAGGCAGCTCGGGGTGGTCGGCCGCCAGGCGGACGCCGATGTCGCGCAGGCCCGCGAGGTCGTGGACGTCGCCGGGCAGCGCGGCGACCTCCGTCACCGCCACCTCGGGGTGGAGCGCGGTGAAGCGGTCGCGCGTGCGCTGCTCGCGCAGGAGCAGGTGCATGCGGTCGGCGTGCAACCGCAGCAGGCCCGCGGTGAGCCGATCGACACCTTGTCCCTCGGCCGGGTCGTTGGGGGAGTCGCCGCCGGGGGTCGGTGCCGTGGACGCGGGAGAGTCTGAACTTCCGTACGTGTCGGGAGAGTTACGAAGTCCAGCTTTCCCGCCCTCCTGATCGACAATGCGGCTCTCTTCAAGATTTTCCGCGGCGGCGAGTGCCCGCTCGGCGGACAGCTGGGCGGCTCCGCTGCCGTGGACCCGGTTGAGGACCAGACCGGCCAGCGGCATCTCCTCGGCGGCCAGCCGCTCCACGAAGTACGCGGCCTCCCGCAGCGCGTCCCGCTCGGGGGCCGCCACGACCAGGAACGCCGTCCCGGGCGCCTGCAGCAGCTTGTACGTGGCGTCCGCGCGGGTGCGGAAGCCGCCGAAGGTGGTGTCCATCGCGGCGACGAACGTCTGCACGTCCTTCAGCAACTGCCCGCCCAGCAGCTTGCCGAGCGTCCCGGTCATCATCGACATGCCGACGTTCAGGAACTTCATGCCGGCCCGGCCGCCCAGCTTCGCCGGCGCGGTCAGCAGCCGGATCAGCCTGCCGTCGAGGAAGGACCCGAGCCGTTTCGGCGCGTCCAGGAAGTCCAGCGCGGACCGGGACGGCGGCGTGTCGACGACGATCAGGTCCCACTCGTCCCGCGCGCGCAGCTGCCCCAGCTTCTCCATCGCCATGTACTCCTGCGTGCCCGCGAAGCCCGCCGAGAGCGACTGGTAGAAGGGGTTGCCGAGGATCGCGGCCGCCCGGTCGGGATCAGCGTGCGCCTCGACGATCTCGTCGAAGGTGCGCTTCATGTCGAGCATCATCGCGTGCAGTTCGCCGCCCGCCGCGTCGTCGATGCCCTTCACCCGGCGCGGTGTGTTGTCCAGCGAGTCGATACCCATGGACTGCGCGAGCCGGCGCGCGGGGTCGATGGTGAGCACGACCACCTTGCGGCCGCGCTCGGCGGCGCGCAGTCCGAGCGCGGCGGCCGTGGTGGTCTTGCCGACGCCACCCGAGCCGCAGCAGACCACGATGCGGGTCGTCGGGTCGTCGAGCAGCGGGTCGACGTCGAGCACGCGCGTGGGGGAGAGGTGATGGCCCTCCGGCCGGGGTGCCGGTTCCGGACTCATGAGATTCCCTGCTTCCGCAGCTCGGTGGCCAGTTCGTACAGACCCGCCAGGTCCACGCCCTCGGCGAGCAGCGGCAGTTCGTGCAGCGGCAGGTCCAGTTCGGCGAGGACGGCCCGCTGCTCGTGCTCCAGCGCGTACCGCTCGGCGTACTCCTCGGCCTGCTCGAGCAGCGGGTCCACCAGCTTCTCCGCGTGGCCGCCGCGCCGGGCACCGCCGAGCCCGGCGGCGGACAGGGAGCGCGCGAGGGCCGTACGCGGGAGGTCCCGGGCGAGTTCCAGCTGCGTGCCGTCCAAAACCTCCGGGCGCACCATGTTGACGATGACCCGCCCCACCGGCAGCCGGGCCGCGCGCAGTTCGGCGATGCCGTCGGCGGTCTCCTGGACCGGCATCTCCTCCAGCAGCGCCACCAGGTGCACGGCCGTCTCCGCGGACTTCAGCACCCTCATCACCGCCTGGGCCTGATTGTGTATCGGGCCGATCTTGGCCAGGCCCGCGACCTCGTCGTTCACATTGAGGAAGCGGGTGACGCGGCCGGTCGGCGGGGCGTCCATCACGACGTGGTCGTAGACGAAGCGGCCCTGCTTGTCCTTGCGGCGGACCGCCTCGCAGGCCTTTCCGGTCAGCAGGACGTCCCGCAGGCCGGGCGCGATGGTGGTCGCGAAGTCGATGGCGCCGAGCTTCTTCAGCGCGCGTCCGGCCCCGCCCAGTTTGTAGAACATCTGGAGATAGTCCAGAAGGGCCAGTTCGGGGTCGATCGCCAGGGCGTACACCTCCCCGCCGCCCGGAGCGACGGCGATCTTCCGCTCCTCGTAGGGCAGCGCCTCCGTCTCGAAGAGCTGCGCGATGCCTTGCCGACCCTCCACCTCGACGAGAAGCGTCCGCTTCCCCTCCTTGGCGAGGGCCAGCGCGAGGGCCGCGGCGACCGTCGTCTTTCCGGTCCCGCCCTTGCCGCTGACGACCTGGAGCCTGCTCACGTCTTCGAGCGTAACCACTCCGCGCGCGCACCAATCAGCAGGCTGTGGACAACCGGCACCCCGGTACTACGAACGACCCCTCCCGGAGGAGGGCGACCGGGGCGCGGGCGGGCCCGGTGGCAGCGGCTACAGTCGGCCCCATGACCAAGTGGGAATACGCAACCGTGCCGCTGCTCGTCCATGCCACGAAGCAGATTCTGGACACCTGGGGCGAGGACGGCTGGGAGCTCGTCCAGGTCGTGCCCGGGCCCAACAACCCCGAGCAGCTCGTGGCCTACCTGAAGCGGGAGAAGCAGGCGTGAGCGCCGTCGAGGCGAAGCTCGCCGAACTCGGTCTGACGCTGCCGGAGGTCGTGCCGCCGCTCGCCGCCTACCAGCCGGCCGTGCGGACGGGCCTCTACGTGTACACCTCGGGCCAGCTGCCCATGGTCGACGGCAAGCTGCCGGTGACCGGCAAGGTGGGTGCCGAGGTCACGGCGGAGGAGGCCAAGGACCTGGCCCGCACCTGCGCCCTGAACGCGCTGGCGGCCGTGAAGTCGGTCGCGGGTGACCTGGACCGCGTCGCGCGCGTGGTGAAGGTCGTCGGGTTCGTCGCCTCCGCGTCGGACTTCACGGGGCAGCCGGCCGTCATCAACGGGGCGAGCGAACTGCTGGGCGCGGTCCTCGGCGACAAGGGCGTGCACGCGCGCAGCGCGGTCGGCGTGGCGGTGCTGCCGCTGGACGCGCCGGTGGAGGTCGAGATCCAGGTGGAGCTGGCCCAGTAGGGCGCTGACCTCGGGCGCCTCTCGAACATTCACGCGTCACGGGATAGCCTCCGCCCATGGCGAATGGGCAGTGGTTTCCCCCGGACTGGCCGGAGCGCATCCGGGCGCTCGCGGACGGCACCCTGGAGCCGGTCGTCCCCAAGCGGGCGGCCACCGTCATGCTGCTCAGGGACGCCGGGGCTGCGCAGGGCGCGCAGGACTCCCCGCAGACGCCGCAGGCGCGGTGCTCCGGGGACGGGCCGGACGCGCTCGGCGGTCCGCTCGTCCACATGCTGCGCAGACGCGCCTCCATGGCCTTCGCCGGAGGCGCGTACGCGTATCCCGGCGGCGGCGTGGACCCGCGTGACGACGACCGTCACGTCGGCTGGGCGGGCCCCACGCGCGCGTGGTGGGCGAAGCGGCTCGGTGTCGACGAGGCGGGCGCGCAGGCGATCGTGTGCGCCGCCGTACGGGAGACCTTCGAGGAGGCCGGGGTCCTGCTGGCCGGGCCGACCGCCGACTCGGTGGTCGGCGACACCACGGGCGACGAGTGGGAGGCCGACCGCGCGGCCCTTGTGGCCCGTGAGCTGTCCTTCGCGGAGTTCCTGGAGCGCCGGGGCCTCGTCCTCAGGTCGGACCTGCTGGGCGCCTGGACGCGCTGGATCACCCCCGAGTTCGAGGCCCGCCGGTACGACACCTGGTTCTTCGTCGCCGCTCTCCCGCGCGGGCAGCGCACCCGGAACGTCTCCACGGAGGCCGACCGCACGGTGTGGATCCGCCCGGCGGAGGCCGCCGCCGCCTACGACAGGGGCGAGCTGCTGATGATGCCGCCCACCATTGCCACGCTGCGCCAGCTCACGCCGTACGCGAGCGCCGAGCAGGCGCTGGCCGCGGCGCCCGGCCGGGATCTCACTCCCGTGCTGGCACGCGCCCGCCTGGCGGACGGCGAGATCGTGCTGTCCTGGCCGGGCCACGACGAGTTCACGAAGCACATCCCGACCGGTGGAGCCCCCGCATGACGGACGCCAGCACGCTGCCCGGCCGACCCCGCGGCGAGGTGGTCTCCGGACCCGCCACCGCCCGCGCGGTCAACGTCCTGGCGCCCAACGCCTCCCCGATGACCCTCGACGGCACCAACACCTGGATACTCGCCGAGCCGGACGCCGAGCAGGCCGTCGTGGTCGACCCGGGGCCGCTGCACGAGGGCCACCTGCGCGCGGTGATCGACACCGCCGAGCGGGCCGGGAAGCGGATCGCCCTGACCCTGCTGACGCACGGCCACCCGGACCACGCCGAGGGCGCCACCCGGTTCGCCGAGCTGACCGGGACCGAGGTGCGTGCCCTGGACCCTGCGCTGCGGCTGGGCGAGGAGGGTCTGACGGCCGGCAGCGTGATCGAGGTGGGCGGCCTGGTGCTGCGGGTGGTGCCCACGCCCGGTCACACCGCCGACTCCCTGAGCTTCCACATCCCCGCCGACCGGGCCGTCCTGACCGGTGACACCGTCCTCGGGCGCGGTACGACGGTCGTGGCGCACCCCGACGGCCGTCTCGGCGACTATCTGGACTCCCTGCGCCGGCTGAGGTCGCTGACGGTCGACGACGGCGTCCACACGGTGCTGCCGGGGCACGGGCCGGTGCTGGAGGACGCGCAGGGCGCCGTCGAGTTCTACCTCGCCCACCGCGCGCACCGCCTCGCCCAGGTCGAGACGGCTGTCGAGGACGGCCACCGCACCCCCGCCGAGGTCGTCGCCCACGTCTACGCCGACGTCGACCCCTCGCTGTGGCCGGCGGCGGAGCTCTCGGTCCGGGCGCAACTCGACTACCTGCGGGAACACGGTCTGATCCCCTGATCCCTTGATCGGCGGCCCGCCGCGCAGCCGTCGCCCCGCTGCGTCCTGCGGGCCTACGCTGGTGCCGTGGGGCCGACAGACCGGACGGCTCTCGTCTGCTTCGGCGCGACCGCCGTCCTCGCCGGGGGCAACGCGGTCGGGATCCGGTTCAGCAACCGTGAACTCGATCCCCTGTGGGGCGCCGCCCTGCGCTTCGCTGCCGCCTCCGCGCTGCTGCTCGCCGTCATGGCCGTACGGCGCCTCGCGCCGCCCAAGGGGCCCGCGCTGGCCGGCGCGCTCGGGTTCGGCGCGCTCAACTTCGCCGCCACCTTCGCCCTCGCGTACTACGCCCTGCAGTACGTCCACGCCGGCTTCGGGCAGACCGTGCTGTCGCTGGTGCCGCTGGCCGCGCTGCTGCTTGCGGTGGGCCAGGGGCAGGAACGGTTCCGCTCGCTCGCCCTCGCGGGAGCGCTGGTCGCGGCGGCCGGGGTCGCGGTGATGACCCAGGGGCTGCGGGGCACCGTGCCGTGGCGGGCGCTGCTGGCGATGCTGGGCAGTGTGCTGTGCCTCGCGGAGGCCGCGGTGCTCGTCCACCGGCTGCCCAAGGTGCACCCGGTCACCATGAACGCCGTCGGCATGACAGGTGCCACCGTGCTGCTCCTCGCCGGGTCACGGCTGGCCGGCGACCACTGGGCCCTGCCCGAGCGGGCGGCGACCTGGTGGGCCCTGGCCTACCTCGTGGTGGCCGGTTCGGTGCTCACCTTCGTGTTCTACCTGCTGGTGATCGAGCGCTGGGGCGCCTCGCGCGCGGCGTACGTCTTCGTCGTCATCCCCTTGGTGACGATCCTGCTGTCCGCCTGGCTCGACGACGAGCCCCTGTCGGCGGGCCTGCTGCTCGGAGTGCCGCTGGTGCTGGCCGGGGTGTACGGGGGCGCGTTGAGGAAACGCGCCGACCTGCCTGCGCACGCCCGTGCGGCGATCGGGGACGAGGCCCGCTCGGAGCCGGACGGCGGGTCCGGGGGCGCGGCCCCCGTGGACGGCCGCCGCCGGCACGGACAGGGGCCCGCGTCTCGCGGCGCGGGCCCCTGAACGACCGTACCGGCCCGGCGGAACCGGGCGTCAGCGCGAGCGCTTGGCCAGCCGCTCGACGTCCAGCAGGATGACCGCCCGCGCCTCCAGGCGCAGCCAGCCGCGCTGGGCGAAGTCGGCGAGTGCCTTGTTGACCGTCTCGCGGGAGGCGCCGACCAGTTGGGCCAGCTCCTCCTGCGTCAGGTCGTGCACCACGTGGATGCCCTCCTCCGACTGCACGCCGAAGCGGCGGGAGAGGTCCAGCAGGGCGCGGGCGACACGGCCCGGGACGTCCGAGAAGACGAGGTCGGACATCGCGTCGTTGGTCTTCCGCAGGCGCCGGGCGACGGCGCGCAGCAGCGCGGCGGCCACCTCGGGCCGCACGTTCAGCCAGGGCTGCAGGTCGCCGTGGCCGAGGCCGAGGAGCTTGACCTCGGTCAGCGCGGTGGCGGTTGCCGTGCGCGGGCCCGGGTCGAACAGCGAAAGCTCGCCGATCAGCTCACCGGGGCCGACCACGGCCAGCATGTTCTCGCGCCCGTCGGGGGACGTGCGGTGGAGCTTGACCTTGCCCTCGGTGACGACGTAGAGCCGGTCGCCGGGGTCGCCCTCGTGGAAGAGGGAGTCGCCGCGTGCGAGGGTCACCTCACTCATGGAGGCACGCAGCTCCGCGGACTGCTCGTCGTCGAGTGCCGCGAAGAGCGGGTTGCGCCGCAGAACGTCGTCCACGAGTTCTCTCCTTGTCGACCTGCTCAGGGGATCTTGCTCCCCCTTGGTACCAGGGGACCGTGCTCCCCATTCTGCCGGACGGCCCAAACAGTGTGATCTGTCACAAGGATGCCGTACAGGTGTCCCGGGGTAAGCGGCAGGGGGCCCGATCGGGGGCTGATCTTCCGGGTCCGGGGCGGATGTCGGTGTCGGGCTCTAGGCTGGCCGAGTGTCCAAAACGCCGGTGAGAGCACAGGGCAAGGGGGCTGGACGGGTGGTTGCAGGGCGCGATTCCGCTGTGGGCGAACAGGGTTCGGCCAAAGCGGCGAAAGCCGCGAAGTCGGCCAAGGCCGCCCCGGTCAAGAAGGCGGCCGCCAGGAAGGTGAGCGCCGCCGCGAAGAAGGGCGCTCCGAAGAAGGCCGCCGCCGGGGTGCGCGAGGCCCCGCCCGCGAAGACCGTGGAGGTGCGACCGCCGAGCGGCGAGTCCCGTACCGCCCTGGTCCGCCGAGCCCGCCGGATCAACCGCGAACTCGCCGAGGTCTATCCGTACGCCCACCCGGAGCTGGACTTCGGCAACCCCTTCCAGCTGGTCGTCGCCACCGTGCTGTCCGCGCAGACCACGGACCTGCGCGTCAACCAGACGACCCCCACCCTCTTCGCCAAGTACCCCACCCCCGAGGCGCTGGCCGCCGCCGATCCCGAGGACGTCGAGGAGATCCTGCGCCCCTGCGGTTTCTTCCGGGCCAAGACCAGGTCGGTCATGGGATTGTCCAAGGCGCTCGTGGAGGATTTCGGCGGAGAGGTCCCGGGCCGCCTGGAGGACCTCGTCAAACTGCCCGGTGTCGGCCGCAAGACCGCCTTCGTGGTGCTCGGCAACGCCTTCGGGCGGCCCGGCATCACCGTGGACACGCACTTCCAGCGCCTGGTGCGGCGCTGGAAGTGGACCGAGGAGACCGACCCCGACAGGATCGAGGCCGCGGTCGGCGCGCTTTTCCCGAAGAGTGACTGGACCGACCTCTCCCACCATGTGATCTGGCACGGCCGCCGGATCTGCCACGCCCGCAAGCCCGCCTGCGGCGCCTGCCCCATCGCCCCGCTCTGCCCCGCGTTCGGCGAGGGCGAGACGGATCCGGAGAAGGCGAAGAAGCTGCTGAAGTACGAGAAGGGCGGGTACCCAGGTCAGCGGCTGAACCCGCCGCAGGCCTATCTGGACGCGGGCGGCAAGGCGGCGGCGCCGTTGGGGGCCGGATGACGGAACGATCTCGGTCGGTTCGCTCGTTGGGCAGGTCGGACGGGGGTGCGGGATGAAACGGGCGAGTGACATCGAGGACGTGGCGCTCAGCGGTGAAGGGCTGCCCGACTGGCTGGACCCGGTGGTGGCCGCGGTGCGGACCGTGGAGCCGATCCAGTTGAGCCGTTTCCTGCCCCCGGCGGACGGCCGGGGCCGGCAGTCGGCGGTGCTGGTGCTGTTCGGCGAGGGCGAGCGCGGGCCCGAGCTGCTGCTGATGGAGCGGGCCGGCTCGCTGCGCTCGCACGCCGGGCAGCCGTCCTTCCCGGGCGGCGCCCTCGACCCGGAGGACGGCGACCCGCACGGCGACGGCCCGCTGCGGGCCGCGCTGCGCGAGGCCGAGGAGGAGACCGGTCTCGACCCGTCGGGGGTGCAGCTGTTCGGGGTGCTGCCCAAGCTGTACATCCCGGTCAGCTCCTTCGTGGTGACCCCCGTGCTGGGCTGGTGGCGGCGGCCCAGCCCGGTCGGGGTGGTGGACCCGGCCGAGACGGCGCGGGTCTTCACCGTGCCCGTGGCGGATCTCACGGATCCGGCCAACCGCGCCACCGCCGTCCACCCCAGCGGCCACCGCGGCCCGGCATTCCTGGTCGAATCGGCCCTCGTCTGGGGTTTCACGGCCGGTCTGATCGACCGGCTGCTGCATTACGCGGGCTGGGAGCGGCCCTGGGACCTCGACCGGCAGGTCCCGCTCGACTGGCGGTCATGACAGGGTGTCCTACGTTCCGCACATCCCGAGGGACGAAGTGCCGGCCTGCCGCCGCGCGGCGGGCCGAACCCTCGGCCGACCTGGAGTGACCGCAGAATGACGAGGCGAGGCGCGACCCCTTGAACGTGCTGGACATCCTGTTGCTGGCCGCGGCCGTGTGGTTCGCCGTCGTCGGCTACCGCCAGGGCTTCGTCGTCGGCATCCTGTCGGTGATCGGCTTCCTCGGCGGCGGTCTCGTCGCCGTCTATCTGCTGCCGGTCCTGTGGGACGCGCTGACCGACAACACCGAGGTGAGCACGACCGCCGCCGTCGTCGCGGTCGTCATCGTGATCGTGTGCGCGTCCGTCGGGCAGGCCCTGACGACCCACCTGGGCAGCAATCTGCGCCGGTACATCACCTGGACGCCGGCCCGCGCCCTCGACGCCACCGGCGGGGCGCTGGTCAACGTGGTGGCGATGCTGCTGGTGGCCTGGCTGATCGGCTCCGCCCTCGCGGGCACGACCCTGCCGACGCTCGGCAAGGAGGTCCGCAACTCCAAGGTTCTGCTCGGGGTGTCGCAGGCTCTGCCCGCCCAGGCCGACACCTGGTTCGCCGACTTCTCCTCCGTCCTCGCGCAGAACGGCTTTCCGCAGGTCTTCAGCCCGTTCGCCAACGAGCCGATCACCGATGTCCAGCCGCCCGACCCGGCCCTCGCGGGCAGCCCGGTCGCCGTGCGCGCCCAGCGCTCCATCGTGAAGGTGACGGGCACCGCCGACAGTTGCGGCAAGGTCCTGGAGGGCACCGGCTTCGTCTTCGGCGAGCGGCGCGTCATGACCAACGCGCACGTCGTGGGCGGCGTCGACGAGCCCACCGTCCAGATAGGCGGGGTGGGCCGCAAGTACGACGCGACGGTCGTCCTCTACGACTGGAAGCGCGACATCGCGGTCCTGGACGTGCCCCGTCTGGACGCGCCCGTCCTGGAGTTCACCTCCGACGACGCGAGCAGCGGCGACGGCGCCATCGTCGCCGGCTTCCCGGAGAACGGCTCGTACGACGTGCGGGCGGCACGCGTGCGCGGCCGCATCACGGCCAACGGCCCCGACATCTACCACCGCGGCACCGTGCGCCGTGATGTGTACTCGCTGTACGCGACCGTCCGCCAGGGCAACTCCGGCGGTCCGCTGCTGACGCCCGACGGCAAGGTCTACGGCGTGGTGTTCGCGAAGTCGCTCGACGACGCCGACACCGGTTACGCGCTCACCGCGGACGAGATCCGACCGGACATCACCGCGGGGCGCACCGCGAACCAGCAGGTGGACAGCGACAGCTGCGCGCTGTAGCGCGCGGCGCGTCAGCCTCGCGGGTGACGCAGCCGCACCGAGACCCAACGGGCCCGGCGGCGCAGGATGCGCGGAATGCCCACCCGGGGGTCACTGCCCGACTGCGGGGCCACCCCTCGCTGGTGGGGGCTCAGCCCGGCGGCCGAGCGGCGGTTGCGTGCTGCGTCACTGTAGTCGTGCGTCCAGCCCATACCCCGACGTCTGCCCCTGCCCCAAGGTCGATAACCGCCCCGGAGGCGGCCAATTGGCCTATGCGCGAGGCATGTGGCCGTTCGTAGGGCAGTCGTTCCGCTTCCGGGCACCGGACGCGGTGGCACGGTCACCGACCGCGCTCGTCCCGGCGCCCCCGACGGCCACCGGGCTCACCGGTCCGGTTCCGGATCCTTCAGCCAGTTGACCAGTTCCGTGGAGAAGGCGACCGGGTCCTCCTCGTGCGGGAAGTGCCCGAGTCCGTCGAACAGGCGCCAGCGGTACGGCGCTTCCACGTACTGCCCGGACCCCGCCGCGCCCTTGACCCGGGTCACCGGATCGAGGGAACCGTGCAGATGCAGCGTCGGCACCCGCAGTGGCCGCTTCATCCGGCGGTAGAACTGGAGGCCGTCGGGGCGGGCCAGCGAGCGCACCAGCCAGCGGTACGGCTCGATCGAGCAGTGAGCGGTGGACGGGACGCACATCGCCCGCCGGTACGTCCACAGCGTCTCGTCGTCCGGCAGGCGCGGGCCCGACCACTGCCGGATCAGCTCGCCGACCAGGGCACCGTCGTCCGCGGTGAGCCGGCGCTCGGGGATCCACGGCCGCTGGAAACCCCAGATGTGGGAGGCGGCCGCGCCCGGCCGGGCGTCGGCGAGCATCGCCGAGCGCCAGCGCCGGGGGTGCGGCATGGAGGCGACCGCGAGGCGGCGCACCAGCTTGGGCCGCATCACGGCCGCCGTCCACGCCAGATAGCCGCCGAGATCGTGTCCGACCAGCGCGGCGTCCGGCTCGCCCAGCGAGCGGATCACACCGGTGATGTCGAGGGCGAGATTGGCCGGGTCGTAGCCCCGGGGGGTGCGGTCGCTGCCGCCGACGCCGCGCAGGTCCATCGCCACGGCCCGGAAACCGGCGTCGGCGAGCGCGGTCAGCTGGTGCCGCCAGGTCCACCAGAACTGCGGGAAGCCGTGCACCAGCAGCACCAGCGGTCCGTCGCCCAGCTCCGCGATGTGGAAGCGGGCGCCGTTGGCCGCGACGTCCCGGTGGGTCACCTCTCTCCCGCCGGGCATCTCGGGCCGTACGACCGAAGCGGGGTGTGCCGAAGGCGTCGAGGCCGGGTCCGTCATGAGGATGAGCGTGCCACAGCCTCGATGGCCTTCGGGCCACGGTCCTGCTCCAGCTCGGGCCGCGGGTGCGGCTTGGCCTTCTGCAGCACGCCCGCCGTCTCCTTCATCGACGCGGCGACCTTCTGCGGGCCCTGGCTCTTCTTCGCCTTCTTGGCGAACACCACGCCGATCAGCGCGAGGAAGGCCGCGACCAGCACGTTCGCCGCGAAGGACAGCAGGAAGCAGACCGCCAGGTTCCAGTGGCTCCAGGTGCGGATGCCGTACGCCAGCGCGAAGCTGAGCATCGGCAGGGAGAACAGCAGTACGGCACCGGCCAGCGAGAATGCCCCGCCGCTCGTCGCGCCGCGCTTGACGTCCTGCCTCAACTGCGCCTTCGCCAGCGCGATCTCGTCGTGCACCAGCGCGGACATCTCGGTCGTCGCCGAGGCGAACAGCTGGCCGATGCTGCGTTCGGCGCCGACCGGGCTGCCGTCGGGTGCGCTCATCGCTCTCTCCCTCGTCCGTCTACGGGCGGGTGTGCGCGGCCGGCCGAGTCGTGCCGGATCGCGTACGGTCCCGTCTTCTTTTGTACCGTCCCGTCAGATCATGCCGGACGGCCGTGTTCCTCGCCCGTCCCGCCCGGCACTTCGGCGAGGGCGTGGCGCGCGGCGGCCTTCTCCTCGGCGATCCGGCGGTGCTCGGCGGCCTTGGCCTCATGGATCGCCGCCATCCGCAGGTGGTACGCCGGCTCGTCCTCGGCGTAGATGTCGGGGATGCCGTCGCGGTCATCGTCGCGCTCCTCGGCCTCCCACATCTGGCGGTACTTGGTGTTGCGCATCTTCAGCAGCACGGTCGCGATCACCGCCGCCAGCAGCGATCCGATGAGCACGGACGCCTTGATCTCGTCGGTCAGCACCGCGTCGCCCTCGAAGGCGAGTTCACCGATCAGCAGGGAGACGGTGAAGCCGATGCCGGCCAGGGAGGCGATGGCGAAGACGTCGGCCCAGGCGAGGTCGTCGCTGAGGGTGGCGTGGGTGAACCGCGCGGTCAGCCAGGTGCCGCCGAAGATGCCGACCGTCTTGCCGACGACCAGGCCGAGCACCACGCCGAGGGTCTCCGGCCTGGTGAACACGTCCCCGACGGAGTGGTGGGAGATCGCCACCCCGGCGCTGAACAGCGCGAACAGCGGGACCGCGAGGCCCGCCGACAGGGGGCGCACCAGGTGCTCGATGTGCTCGCCGGGGGAGTGCTCCTCGCCTTCGCGGGTGGTGCAGCGGAGCATCAGGCCCATGGCGACGCCGGCGATGGTGGCGTGGACGCCGCTGTTGTACATCAGTGCCCAGATCACCAGCGCCAGCGGCACGTACACGTACCATCCGCGGACGCCCACGCGCAGCAGCAGCCAGAACACGGCGAGCCCGGCCACCGCACCGCCCAGCGCGGCGAAGTCGATCGAGTCGGTGAAGAACACGGCGATGATGAGGATCGCGAACAGGTCGTCGACGACGGCGAGCGTGAGCAGGAAGGCGCGCAGGGCGCTGGGCAGCGAGGTGCCGATGACGGCGAGCACCGCGAGCGCGAAGGCGATGTCGGTGGCGGTGGGCACCGCCCAGCCGGCCGCCGAGCCGCCTCCGGCGGCGCTGGTGAGGACGTAGACCAGGGCTGGTACTGCCATGCCGCACAGCGCCGCGACCACCGGCAGGACGGCCGCCTTGGGATCGCGCAGGTCACCGGCGACGAGCTCGCGCTTGAGCTCGATCCCGGCGACGAAGAAGAACACGGCGAGCAGTCCGTCGGCCGCCCAGTGGGCGACGGACAGGTCCAGGCCGAGGGCCGCGGGGCCGAGGTGGTAGTCGCTGACGGTGTCGTAGCCGTCGCTGATGGCCGGGATGTTGGCCCACAGCAGCGCGGCCACGGCGGCGATCAGCAGCAGGACGCCGCCGACGGTCTCGGTCCGCAGGGCGTCCACGACGAAGGTCCGCTCGGGCAGGGACAGGCGTCCGAAGACCTTGTGGGGGGTGGTTTCGCGGGCAGGTCGGGGCGCGGGCACGGGAACCTCCGGTCGGTGGGCAGGACTGAGCACATGCCGACCAGACTTCCCGGCGCGCCTTGCTAGCGATTTTTTGCTTAGTTTACCTAAAAGGGGGCCGGGAGGCATCCGGTGGTTCTCACGCTAGGCACAGCGAAGCCACCCGGCACTCCGAGGGGTGCCGGGTGCCCTGGACGCGGCGGGTCAGTCCTCGCCGGGCGCCGCCGGGAGCTTCGCCTGGATGAGGTCCATGACCGTGGAGTCCGTCAGCGTGGTCACGTCGCCGAGCTGGCGGTTCTCGGCGACGTCCCGCAGCAGACGCCGCATGATCTTGCCGGAGCGGGTCTTGGGCAGTTCGCCGACCGGAAGAATCCGCTTGGGCTTGGCGATCGGGCCGAGGGTGGCGCCGACGTGGGTGCGCAGCTCGTTGATCAGGCCCTCGTCCTCGGACGCCGTACCGCGCAGGATCACGAAGGCGACGATCGCCTGGCCGGTCGTCTCGTCCGCGGCACCGACCACGGCCGCCTCCGCGACCGACGGGTGCGACACCAGCGCGGACTCCACCTCGGTGGTGGAGATGTTGTGGCCGGAGACCAGCATGACGTCGTCGACCCGGCCGAGCAGCCAGATGTCCCCGTCGTCGTCCTTCTTCGCGCCGTCCCCGGCGAAGTACTTGCCCTCGAAGCGGGACCAGTAGGTGTCGATGAAGCGCTGGTCGTCGCCCCAGATGGTGCGCAGCATGGACGGCCACGGCTCGGTCAGCACCAGATAGCCACCGCCGCCGTTCGGCACCTCGATCGCCTCGTCGTCGACGACGGTGGCGGCGATGCCCGGCAGCGGGCGCTGCGCGGAGCCCGGCTTGGTCTCCGTCACGCCCGGCAGCGGGGAGATCATCATCGCGCCGGTCTCGGTCTGCCACCAGGTGTCCACGATGGGCGTGCGGTCGGCGCCGATGTGCTTGCGGTACCAGATCCAAGCCTCGGGGTTGATCGGCTCGCCCACCGAGCCGAGCACCCGCAGGCTGCCGAGGTCGAACTTCGCGGGGATGTCGTCGCCCCACTTCATGAACGTACGGATCGCCGTGGGAGCCGTGTACAGGATGGTCACCCCGTACTTCTGCACGATCTCCCAGAAGCGGCCCTGGTGCGGGGTGTCCGGCGTGCCCTCGTACATGACCTGGGTGGCGCCGTTGGCGAGCGGCCCGTACACGATGTACGAGTGGCCGGTGACCCAGCCGACGTCGGCGGTGCACCAGTAGACGTCGGTCTCCGGCTTGAGGTCGAAGACCGCGTGGTGGGTGTAGGCCGTCTGGGTGAGGTAGCCGCCGGAGGTGTGCAGGATGCCCTTGGGCTTCCCCGTGGTGCCCGAGGTGTAGAGGATGAACAGGGGATGCTCGGCCCCGAACGCCTCCGGGGTGTGCTCGGCCGACTGCCGCTCGACGGCCTCGTGCCACCACACGTCCCGCTGGTCGTTCCAGGCGACGTCCTGGCCGGTACGGCGGACCACCAGCACATGCTCGACGTTGCCGGCCTTGGCCACCGCCTCGTCGACGGCCGGCTTCAGTGCGGACGGCTTGCCGCGCCGGTAGCCGCCGTCGGCGGTGATGACGACCTTGGCGTCGGCGTCCTGGATCCGCGTCGCGAGCGCGTCCGCCGAGAAACCGCCGAAGACCACCGAGTGGGCGGCGCCGATCCGGGCGCAGGCGAGCATGGCGACGGCCGTCTCGGGGATCATCGGCATGTAGACGGCGACCCGGTCGCCCTTGCGTACGCCCAGCTCCAGCAGGGCGTTGGCGGCCTGGGAGACCTCGTCCTTGAGCTGGGCGTAGGTGATCGCGCGGCTGTCGCCCGGCTCGCCCTCGAAGTGGATGGCGACCCGGTCGCCGTGCCCGGCCTCGACATGGCGGTCGACGCAGTTGTACGCGACGTTGAGCTCGCCGTCCTGGAACCACTTGGCGAACGGCGGGTTCGACCAGTCCAGGGTCTCGGTCGGCTCCTTGGCCCAGGTCAGCCGACGGGCCTGAGCGGCCCAGAAGCCGAGCCTGTCAGCCTTGGCCTGTTCGTACGCCTCTGCCGTGACGTTGGCGTTCGCTGCCAGGTCAGCGGGCGGCGCGAAGCGTCGCTCCTCTTTCAGGAGGTTGGCCAGGCTTTCGTTGCTCACGACATCTCCCTTTCCCAGGGTGTCCGTTGTGTCCCCGGCCACAGCTCATCAGACCCGAGGGGCCGCTGACAAGGGTCGTCGGCCGATTGGTTTAGACCTGTGAGTTCTGTGGATCGGCTGGTCATGCGTCATCCGTACCCACGGATGACGCCCGGGTGAAGTTCACCAGGGCCCCGTGATGGGCGGGGCGCGGCTCGCGGAGGGAGCGAGCCGCGCCGGTGAGGACGCCGGAGGGGCGGGAGGACGGCGGGGGAAGGACGCCCGCCGGAGGGGAGGGCCGGACTGGAGGTCCGGACTGGAAGGGAGGTGCGGAAAAGGGGCGGGGCTGCCGGGTGGGTCAGGCGGAGAGGTCCGCCGCGTGGACGTGGTGGAAGACGCCGCCCGGGCGCGCCTCGTCCTCGCGGGCCTCGGTGAGCAGATAGGCCTGTGCCTCTCCCACGTGGAAGTACATACCGTGCAGCTCCAGCGCACCGCCGCGCAGCGCGCGGGCCACCGACTCGTGGGCGCGCAGGTGCTCCAGCTGCTGCACCACGTTGGTCAGGCACAGCTGCTCGACCGCGTCCGCAGGGGCCCGCCCGGCCAGCCGCGCCCAGGGCCGGCCCTCGTCGGCCATCCGCTCCAGGCTCGGCGCCCCGTGACGCAGCCACCGCTTCAGCGGCGTCTGCTTCCTGCCGGGCTCCGCATCGAGCAGCGCCTGCATGGCGCCGCACCCGGAGTGCCCGCACACCGTGATGGAGCGCACCCGCAGGACGTCCACCGCGTACTCGATCGCCGCCGCCACCGAGTCGTCCCCGCTCTCCTCGCCGGGCAGGGGCACGAGGTTGCCCACGTTGCGCACCACGAACAGGTCACCCGGTCCGCTGGACGTGATCATCGAGGTGACGACACGGGAGTCGGCACAGGTGAGGAAGAGCTGCGCCGGCTGCTGCCCCTCCCGCGCGAGCCGCGCGAGTTCGCCCCGGACCAGGGGGGCGGTGTGACGCTGGAAGGTGCTGATGCCGCGCACCAGTTGGTGACTTCCAGGGGTGGGGGCGTGAGGGTGAGCGGGGGTGGCGGCGGGTGGTTCCTGGCCGGGCTCGGCAGGGCCCGCGGGGTCGGGGACCGGGTTCGCCGGGGTGCCGGAGGTGCTGCCGTTCCCTGCCGTCGGGGCGTGGGCGCCAAGGCGGTGGGCGTCCGGGGTGTGGCGGTCTGGGGCGTGGGAGTTCGCTGTGTGGCGGTCCGTGGGGTGGCCGTCCGCGGTGTGGCCAGCGTGGGGGGCGACGGTGGCGATGTCCGTCGGGTGGACGTCCGTCCGCCCGCTGTCCACGGTGGTCGTGCACTCGGCGCCGTCGGTGTTCGGGCGCGCCGCGCTCGGGAGGGGTGCGGCTGGGGGTGCCGCGTTCGGGCGGGCCGCGTTCGAGTTCGCCGCGGCCGGGTGTACCGAGGCCGGCTCGGGCGCCGGTGCCGTGAGCAGCGGGGCGCACTGGTGGTTGCGCCACGGCGTCCAGGGGCCGCAGTGGCAGCCGGCGCCGGTGCCGGGGTGGCCGCCGAGGTCGGCCGAGGCGTCGGTGGTGGCGTCGAGGGGGTCGCCGGCGATCCGGACTCCGCCCCGACGGCCGGTGAGTTCGACGGTGCCGCCGTGCGCGGTGTGCGTCTTCTGCCAGTCCTGCAGCGTCTCGTACGCCGCGTGGTCCATGAACGAACCGTTCAACTCCACGACGACACGGGCGTCCTGGGGCACGAGGTGCAGGGCGCGGCTCAGGCGCGGAACCGCGAGGAACGTCAACTGGCCTCGCACATGGATGTGGTGAACTCCTTCCCGTTCGTCATGGGTGATGCGGGTGCGGGTGAGGCGGTGCAGGGCGGTGGCGACGGCCACGAGGACGCCGAGCAGGACACCCTGCAGGACGCCGAGGGACACCACGCCGAGGGTGGTGACGGCGTACACCAGCACCTCACGGTGGCGGGTCACCGTGCGGATGTGGTGCAGGGACACCATCTGGATGCCGACGGCCATCACCAGGGAGGCGAGCGCGGCGAGCGGGATGAGCTCCAGGACGGGGACCAGCAGCAGTGCGGCGATCACTACGAGAACGCCGTGCAGCATCGTGGAGTTCCGGCTCACGGCACCCGCGTGGACATTCGCGGTGCTGCGCACCGCCACGCCGGCGACGGGCAGTCCGCCCAGCGCGCCGGAGGCGATGTTGGCGGCGCCCTGACCGAGCAGTTCCCGGTTCAGGTCGGAGCGGATGACGCGGCCGGCCGCGGGCGGCCGGCCACCGGTGCCGGTCCGGCCGTCGGTGCCGGTGTGAACGGCCGTGGCCCTGGCGGCGCGGGCGGCGGTCAGCTTGTCGACCGCGACGGCGCCGAGCAGCGACTGCACGCTGCACACCAGGGTGGTGGTGAGTACCGCTGCCGCCAGCCCCAGCACGGGGCCCTCGGGCAGCCCGGCCAGGGCGTGGCTGCGCCAGGACGGCAGCTCCACCTTGGGCAGGACGAGACCGGCGAGCGCCGCGGCCATGGTGGCGCCGCTGACGGCGACGAGCGCGGCCGGCACCGTGCGCAGCAGGCGACCGGCCCGGCCGGGCAGCCGGGGCCAGAGCAGCAGCAGCGCCAAGGTGAGGGCGCTCACCGCCACGGCGGCGGGGTGCAGACCGGCTAGTTGGGCGGGCAGGGCCCGCACGTTGTCGAGGACGGAGCTCTGCGGGTTGCCGCCGAGGACGATGTGCAGCTGCGCGACGGCGATGGTGATGCCGATGCCGGCGAGCATGCCGTGCACGATGGCGGGGCTGACGGCGAGCGCCGTGCGGGCCACGCGCAGACAGCCGAGGCCGAGTTGGGCGAGCCCGGCGAGGACGGTGATGGCGCAGGTGGTCCGCCAGCCGTAGCGCTGGATGAGGTCGGCGGTGACGACGGTGAGTCCGGCGGCCGGACCGCTGACCTGAAGTGGGGAGCCGCCGAGCCGCCCGGCGACGAGGCCCCCCACGGCAGCGGCCACCAGCCCGGCCTGCAGAGGGGCGCCGGTGGCGAGGGCGATGCCCAGGGACAGCGGGAGGGCGATCAGGAAGACCGCGATCGAGGCGGACACGTCGGCGCCCGCGAGCCGGAAGCGGCGCGGGGCGGGAGGCGGGCTGTGGGGCGGGTGGACGTGCTCGGTTCCGGACGACCTGGACGACCCAGGTGAGCCGGAGGAACCGGACGGGTCGAACGGGTCGGATTCACGAGTGGGTGCGCAGGCGGACATGTTTCCCGTCTCCTCCGGGGCAGCGCGGTCGCGGAATGGGGGTCCCCCGTCGATGGCGGGGGCGGTCGCGGCCGTGGGTCACGGCGTCAAGCGGCGGGATGAATCAACGCTCGGTAAATGGATCGTAATGCAGAGTAAAGGGGAGACATGGATTTTCGGCGCAAATGGGGCAATTAATCACCCGGGTGGGTGACGTGCACTTTCGATCGGCTTGTCGTACTAGTTCCTTGTCGTCCTCATGCGACCTTGGCGGCGCTGTCGGCACCCGAGAGAAGGAAGAAGGTGGGGCGGACATGGCCGCCACCCGGAAGGTCGCCACTCGCAGGCTCGCCACCCGCAGGATCGCTCTTCGCGAGGCCGCCACCCGCAGGATCCCTCCCCGTGCGGCCGCCACCCGAAGGATCGCCGCGGGCACCGCGCTCGCCGCTGTCTGTGCCGCGTCACTCGCCGGTTGCGGGACGGGGGAACAGGCCGTCGGCAAGGGCATCCCGGGCGCGCAGAAGGAGAAGCCCGCCGCCCCGGCACCCAAGAGCGTGGTCCGCCTGATCGGTGACGGCTCCACCGCCTACACCGGGGCCCAGCCGCACCTGCCGCGCGCGGAAAGGATGAAGCCCGGGCAGAAGCCTCCGCAGTTCGTGATCTTCTCCTGGGACGGCGCCGGTGAGGACAGCCAGCAGTTGTTCTCCCACTTCCGCGAGGTCGCCAAGGCGAACAACGCGACCATGACGTACTTCCTCAGCGGCGTCTATCTCCTGCCCGAGGAGAAGCGCGACCTCTACAAGCCGCCGCAGCACTCACCCGGCCGCTCCGACATCGGCTTCAACGACCCCCAGGGCATCGCCGACACCGTCAAGCAGCTGCGCCTGGCCTGGCTGGAGGGCAATGAGATCGGCACCCACTTCAACGGGCACTTCTGCGGCAAGGGCGGCGGTGTCGGCGAGTGGACGGTCGAGGAGTGGAAGGACGAGATCGACCAGGCCAAGAAGTTCGTCAAGACCTGGAAGACCAACACCGGGATGACGAAGGCCGCCCCACTGCCCTTCGACTACGAGAAGGAGCTGATCGGCGCCCGCACTCCCTGCCTGGAGGGCCAGAAGAACTTCCGGAAGGCCGCCCGCGAGCTGGGCTTCCGCTACGACACCAGCGGCGTCAACAACCAGGTCTGGCCCGACCGCAAAGAGGGCCTGTGGGACCTGTCCATGCAGCTGGTGCCCTTCCCCGGCCACTCCTACGAGCAGCTCGCCATGGACTACAACTTCATGGTCAACCAGTCCGGCACCACCACGCAGGGCGACCCCGCCAAGCGCCAGTTCTGGGGCAACCAGATGCGCGACGGCCTGCTGGCCGGCTTCCACCGGGCCTACGACGGCAACCGTGCCCCGCTGATCATGGGCAACCACTTCGAGTCCTGGAACGGCGGCACTTACATGCGCGCCGTCGAGGAGGTCGTCCGGACGGTCTGCAACAAGCCCGACGTGCGCTGTGTGTCGTTCCGGCAGCTGGCCGACTGGTTGGACGCCCAGGACCCGAAGGTGCTCGCCAAGCTGCGCACCCTCAAGGTCGGTGAGGCTCCGAAGGAGGGCTGGGAGGCCTTCCTGGCGGCGCAGCCCGCCCCCGCCCCCAAGGGTGTGCCCGGGGCGCCGGGAGGCAAGTCCCGGGCATGAGGGCCGACTCGGGGCCGTGGAGGGCGGTCGTGCCGTGGTCGTAGCCACCGCGGCGCCGCGCCCCCGGGTGTGCCCCGGCTGCACGATGCCGCACCACCGCCGCCACACATGGGCCGACACCGTGCCGCGTCGGCGGACACCGTGCCACGTCGGCCGCCGAACTGATGCGTCAACCGACACCGTGCTGCGTTAGCCGCCGAACTGACGCGTCAGCGGCCGCCGCGCTGCGGCGGGTGACCGTCAGGCGGGGGCCGCGACGCCTTCGCACAGTACGAACGCCGGGTCGACCTGCGCGGCCAGGTCGGCTCCGGTGCGCTCGTTGCCCCAGGCGTGGGCGTTCTTGAGGTGGAAGTGGACCATCTGGCGGGTGTAACGCCCCCAGTCTCGCCGCTCGTAGGACGCCTCGACGGCCGAGTGCAGCCGGCGCAGAGCCGCGTGGTTGGTCTCCTCCAGCAGCTGGAACCGGGGCGGGCGGCCCTTCTCCACGGCGCGCACCCAGTCCGAGTGCCCGACGGTCACGAGCAGGTCGTCGCCGACCTCGGCGCGCAGGAAGTCGAGGTCGTCCGCCCCCTGGACCTTGTTACCGACGACCTTCAGCTCCACGCCGTAGTCCCGGGCGTACTCCTTGTACTGGCGATAGACGGAGACCCCCTTCCGGGTCGGCTCGGCGACGAGGAACGTCATGTCGAAGCGGGTGAACATGCCCGAGGCGAAGGAGTCCGAGCCCGCCGTCATGTCGACCACGATGTACTCGTCGCGCCCGTCCACCAGGTGGTTCAGGCACAGCTCCACCGCTCCGGTCTTGGAGTGGTAGCAGGAGACCCCCAGGTCGGCGTCGGTGAAGGGGCCGGTGACCATCAAACGCACGGCGCCGCCGTCGAGTTCCACCGGCCGGGCGCAGGCGTCGTAGACCGGATTGTTCTCCCTGACGTGCAGCAGCCGGGAGCCCTCGCCGGGCGGCGTCGTCTTGATCATCGTCCCGGCCGAGGCGATGCGCGGGTTGGAGCCGCGCAGGTAGTCCTTGATCAAGGGCAGCCGGTCGCCCATCGCGGGCAGGTCGGCGGCCTCCGCCTCGTCGAGGCCGAGCGCGACCCCCAGGTGCTGGTTGATGTCGGCGTCGACCGCGATCACGGGAGCGCCGGTGGCCGCGAGGTGGCGGATGAACAGGGAGGAGAGCGTGGTCTTGCCGCTGCCGCCCTTCCCGACGAAAGCAATTTTCATGTTCACCAAGAGTAGTGAACCGATCGCTCCACGTCGCGCACGCGCGTGAAGAAGACCACTCGATCGTGGGGCGCGGCCCCCGGGTGCGTACTGTCGTACCCATGAGTACGACAGGCTCGACCGCCGATCCGCTCGCGGCCCTGGGCTCGCTGCCCGGAGTGGCCGACTCCGTGGAGTCCGTCCGCAAGGCCGTGGACCGGGTCTACGGCCACCGCATCATGCGGCGCCGCAGTACCGAGATCACCGCCGAGGCTGCGCTGCGCGGCGCCCGCGGTTCGGCGGCGCTCTCCGGCGCCGACTGGGCCCTGGAGGAGGTACGGCGGCGCAGCGACTTCGGCGGCGACGACGAGGCGCGGGTGCTGGGTGCCGCCCTGCGGCTGGGCGCCGAGGCCGGTCAGCTGCTGTCCATCTGGCGCCAGTCGCCCCTGCGGGTGCTGGCCCGGCTCCACCTGGTGGCCGCCGCCGAGGGCGGCGACGAGGTGGGGCGCCCCCGGCAGGCGGGCGAGAGCGCGGACGAGCCGCTGATCGAGCTGCCCCTGCCCGGAGCGGCCGAGGTGGCCGGGCGGCTGGAGGGCCTGGCCGACCTGATCGTCGCGGGCAGTTCGGCGCCCGCCCTGGTGACCGCCGCCGTGGTGCACGGCGAACTGCTGGCTCTGCGCCCCTTCACCTCGCACAACGGCCTGGTCGCGCGCGCGGCCGAGCGGATCGTGCTGATCGGCAGCGGACTGGATCCCAAGGCCGTCTGCCCGGCCGAGGTGGGTCACGCCGAACTGGGCCGCGCGGCCTATCTGGCGGCCCTGGACGGCTATGTCTCCGGCACCCCGGAAGGTATGGGGGCCTGGATCTCCCACTGCGGCAAGGCGGTCGAGCTGGGGGCCCGCGAGTCGACGGCCGTGTGCGAGGCGCTGCAGCGCGGCGCCGCCTAGCGTGACCGGCGCGTCCTGGCGTACACCTCGGATCATGAAAAACGCCTCCCGGAAGGAGGGAGGCGTGAAATGCGGCGGTACGAGTGCTCGTACCGCCGCTGGCATGACCACCCGGTTACCAAGCGTCCTCGATGATGCCCATCAGGTCGGGGTCTTTGCCCGTCACCTGGTGCGGCTGGCCCGTAATCGACGGGTCGACGTCGCGTGGGTGCCCGGTGGTCACGCGCGGTCCGTGGGGCCAGAATGCGCTAAAGGTGATCCTCTCGGATGTCCTTCGGTCTCGCGGGCCGTTAGGTCCTTTGTACTCCAGGCCAGGGGTGAGCGAAAGTCCAGCCTGCGGTTCTTTTGCTCTCCCGCTCACGCGGGGGCCCATCGGGCGCGGCGACGGGTGGTGTACCAGACGATGCCCGCGGTGGCCGCCGCCGCTCCTATGGCGGCGGCCGCGACCAGGGCCGGGCGGGGCGGTACGGAGAAGTCGGGGACGCGCTGCTTGAGCCGTACGGGCCGGTGGAAGTCGAGAATCGGCCACCCGCGCGCGACGGCCTCGCGGCGCAGTGCGCGGTCCGGGTTCACCGCGTGCGGATGCCCCACCGACTCCAGCATGGGGATGTCGGTCGCGGAGTCGCTGTACGCGTAGCAGCGGGCGAGCTCGTAGCCCTCGGACTCCGCCAGCTGCCGGATCGCCTCCGCCTTGGTCGGACCGTAGGCGTAGTACTCCACCTCGCCGGTGTAGCAGCCGTCGTCACCGACGACCATCCGGGTGGCCACGACCCGGTCGGCGCCGAGCAGTGTGCCGATCGGCTCCACCACCTCGGCGCCCGAGGTCGACACGATCACGACGTCCCGGCCGGCGATGTGGTGCTCCTCGATGAGGGAGGCGGCCTCGTCGTAGATGATCGGGTCGATCAGGTCGTGAAGGGTCTCGGCGACGATTTCCTTCACCTGCTGGACGTTCCAGCCGCGCACCATCCCGGAGAGGTACTCGCGGGTACGCTCCATCTGGTCGTGGTCCATGCCGCCGAGCAGGAACACGAACTGGGCGTACGCGGTGCGCAAGGCGGCCCTGCGGTTGATCAGACCGCCTTGGTAGAAGGACTTGCTGAAGGTGAGCGTGCTCGACTTCGCAATGACCGTCTTGTCCAGGTCGAAGAAGGCGGCTGTGCGGGGCAGAGAGTGGTTTTCCACGCCTTGAGCATAGGGGCAGCCCATTCGGCGTAAGGTGGGCGCGTGGGTTTGCCTGAGAGGGCTCTCGGGTACACCATGGAAGTCACGGATCGTTCGCGACCGTGCTAACCCGGTCCGACTCCTCCCCCCCCGAGTCGGCCGTGGAGACGACCCCCGCTCTCCCCCCCGGCGGGGGTCGTCGCATGTCCGGGTGGGTTTTTCCCTTCTGTCCACGACTGTGCCCCCGCGTCGGGCGGCTGAGGTCGCCCCTTCCGCACACCCCTCGACTGTAACTTTGAGTAACCGTCGGACTGCTCTGCGGAAGTCGCACAGAGGTGGTGCATGACTCACCGGTATGGGTGACGGAGATATTCACAAGCCCTGACTCGTCCACAGATTTCGACCAAGATCCACAAGATTTTCGGCTTCGCTGCACGGTGATTCCAGCGCCTCCCGCTCGGGCCGAGTTCATGACCCGTTCCGTTTGCCGGATGCGCCCGGCCGGTTTCCGCCGGCCGTTCCTGACGACCGCTCATGTCGGCCGTTCATATGGAGGCCGCTTGTCGGTTCTCCACACGTTTGGGAATCGCGAGGCGGCGGAGACCGCGCGCCCCACAGCGAAGGGGGATGAAACCCGTGTCCGGAACCGTCACACACGACCCGCCGCCCGCCGGTCAGCAGCGCCAGGGCAGGCCGCTGATCATCACCGAGGACACCGAACTCCTCGACGACCTGCTCCGGCTGTGCGCCGCCGCGGGCGCCACCCCGGAGGTACGCCCC
Organism: Streptomyces sp. bgisy159; assembly: GCF_965341775.1. Lineage (GTDB taxonomy): Bacteria > Actinomycetota > Actinomycetes > Streptomycetales > Streptomycetaceae > Streptomyces. Next base: position 111,392 of record NZ_CBDQZH010000004.1, read on the forward strand.
AGCCCGCCGGACGGCCGCGAGGGCTGGGACACCGCCCCGCTGGTCCTGGTCGGCGACGACGCCGCGCGGCGGGTGCGCGGGACCGCGCGCCGCCGCGGAGTGGTCCTGGTGGGGCGCGACCAGGACGACTCCGGGGTGTGGCGCCGAGCCGTCGAGATCGGTGCCGACCACGTCCTGGTGCTGCCCGACGGCGAGCAGTGGCTCGTCGACCGCCTCGCCGACGTCGCCGAGGGCGCCGGCCGGCCCGCACTCACCGTCGGCGTCATCGGCGGCCGCGGCGGCGCCGGCGCCTCCACGCTCGCGTGTGCCCTCGCCGTCACCTCCGCGCGGGAGGGGCTGCGCACCTTGCTGGTCGATGCCGATCCGCTCGGCGGCGGACTCGACGTACTCCTCGGCGGAGAGACCGCCGAGGGCCTGCGCTGGCCCGCGTTCGCCGCCTCCCGCGGCCGGGTCGGCGGCGGCGCGCTGGAGGAGTCGCTGCCCGAACTGCACTCGCTGCGGGTGCTCAGCTGGGACCGCGGCGACTGCGTCGCCGTACCGCCGCAGGCCGTTCGCGCCGTCCTCGCCGCGGCCCGCCGGCGCGGCGGCACGGTCGTCGTCGATCTGCCGCGCGGCCTCGACGCCGGGGTCACCGAGGTGCTCGGTCAGCTCGACCTCGCCCTGCTGGTGGTCCCCGCCGAGCTGCGGGCCGTGGCGGCGGCCGGACGGATCGCCGCCGCGGTGAGCATGGTCGTACGGGACCTGCGGGTGGCGGTTCGGGGACCGTACGCACCCGGGCTCGACGACCGTGAGGTGGCGCGACTGCTCGCCCTGCCTCTGGCCGGTGAGGTGCCGGTGGAGCCCGGCCTGGCGCGGCCCGACGACGGCAAGGCCCCGCCGGGCGCGGTGGCGCGGGGCCCGCTGGCCCGCTTCTGCCGGGGTTTCTGGGAGCGCGCACTGGTCGAGGCGGGCGGCGTATGAACGCGCTGATCGACGGCGTCGCCGGCCGGGCACTGCTGGACGGGGTACGTCAGCGGCTGGCTCAGAGCGGGGCCGAGCCGACCCCCGCGCGGGTGGCACAGGCGCTCCGGGAACAGGGCCGGGTCCTCGGCGACGCGGAGGTCCTCGGCGCCGCCGAGCGGCTGAGGTCCGAACTGGTCGGCAGCGGGCCGCTGGAGCCGCTGCTCGCCGACCCATCGGTGACCGACGTGCTGGTGTCGGCCCCCGACCGGGTCTGGGTCGACCGGGGCGGCGGCCTGGAGGCCACCGACGTCTCCTTCCCGGACGCGGCGGCCGTACGACGCCTCGCGCAGCGCCTGGCCGCCGTGGCCGGACGGCGACTGGACGACGCGCGCCCCTGGGCGGACGCACGACTGCCCGACGGCACGCGGCTGCACGCCGTCCTGCCTCCGGTCGCCGTCGGATGCACCTGTCTGTCCCTGCGGGTCGTACGTCCGCGTGCGTTCACCCTCGACGAACTCGTCGCCGCCGGGACGGTACCGCCCGGCGGGGACCGGATCCTGCGGGCCCTGCTGGAAGCCCGGGTGTCCTTCCTGGTCAGCGGCGGTACCGGGACCGGGAAGACAACGCTGCTGAGCGCGTTGCTGGGGCTGGCCGGGCCCGGGGAACGCATCGTGCTCGCGGAGGACTCGGCGGAGCTGCGCCCCGATCACCCCCACGTGGTGCGGCTGGAGACCCGGCCCGCCAACCAGGAGGGCGCGGGCCTGGTGACGTTGGAGGACCTGGTGCGCCAGGCGCTGCGGATGCGGCCCGACCGGCTGGTCGTGGGCGAGGTGCGCGGGCCCGAGGTGGTCCATCTGCTGGCCGCGCTCAACACCGGCCACGAGGGCGGCTGCGGCACCGTCCACGCCAACGCGGCGGCCGATGTGCCGGCCCGGCTGGAGGCGCTCGGAACGGCGGCCGGGCTCGACCGGGCCGCGCTGCACAGCCAGTTGGCGGCGGCGCTGTCGGTGGTGCTGCACCTGGTCCGGGACCGGGCGGGGCGGCGGCGCATCGCCGAGGTGCGGGTGCTGGAGCGGGACGCCGCCGGACTGGTGCGGACGGTGCCGGCACTGCGGTGGGGGGAGCGGGCCTTCGCGGAGGAAGCCGGGTGGGGGCGGCTGAGCGGGGTTCTGGGGCTGGACTGTCGCGGCTGAGGGTGCCGCGGGGCGGGTGACGCGAGGGCGGACGTGAAGGGAACTGAGGATGAGCGGGGCACCAGAGGTGGTGACGCCGATGTCGATGGGCGCGGCGGTGGCGTGTGCCGGAGCCGCCGTGTGGCTGCTGGGAGAGCGGGAGGCCGGTGCGCGTCGCGCCCGGGCGCTGCTGGCCGGGGGAGCGGAACTGGGCGTGGGGCCGCCGGTCTGGCGGGAGTGGTCGACGCGGGTCCGGCGGCGATGGCGGTCTGAGGGCTGGGCGTTGGTGGCCGGACTGGTCCTGGCGGTGCTGGGCGCCTCGGTGCTGCCGGTCGTCGTGGGAGTGGCCGGGGTGCCGTTGCTGCGGCGGGTGCGGCGGACCCGGGCGGCGCGGCGGGCCAGGGAAGAGCGTGGCGAGGCGGTGATCGCGCTGTGCGCGGCGCTCGCGGGGGAAGTGCGGTCGGGGCGGCAGCCCGGCGAGGCGCTGCTGCGGGCCGTCCGGGACTCCGGCGGACTGGGCCGCGCCCAGGCCGCCGTCCTGGCGGCGGCACGGTTCGGCGGGGACGTGCCCGGCGCGCTCGTGGCCGCGGCGCGGGAACCGGGGGCCGAGGGCCTGTCGGGACTCGCGGCGTGCTGGCGGGTGGCGGTGGACCAGGGCGCGGGGCTCGCGGACGGACTCGATCGTCTGGAAGGGGCGTTGCGCGCCGAGCGGGACCAGCGGGCGGACTTGCGCGCCCAGTTGGCGGGACCGCGCGCCACGGCGGTGATGCTGGCCGGCCTTCCGGTTCTGGGACTGCTGCTCGGTGCGGCGTTGGGGGCCGACCCGCTGCGGGTGCTGCTGCACACCGGGCCCGGGCTGGCCTGCCTGGCCGTCGGGTCGGCGCTGGAGGGGGTGGGGATGTGGTGGGCACTTCGGATCGTGCGGGGCGCGGAGACCGCGTGAGGGCACGAGGTACGGAACGGGAGGGTGCGATGAGCGGGGAGTTCGTCCACAGGCTGGGGGTGACGGTGGGGATCGCCTCCGCAGTGGGCCTGCCGTCCTGGTGGGTGTGGGCCGGGCGCAGGCGGCGGCGGGGACGGCAGCGGGCGGCGCGTTTGCTGGGGCGGCACGCGGACGTGCGGGTGGCCCGCCGCGAGGTCCGGGGCGCTGTGCGGCGGTGGCTGCCCGAGGCGGGTGTCGTGACGGTGGGGTGGGCGCTCGTCGGGGGCGTCGCCGGGGTCGTGGTCGGCGTGCTCGTCGCCGCCGGACTGTGGCGGTGGCGCCGGAGGCGGGAGGCGAGCGACGCCGTCCAGGCCGCGGCGGCCGAGGACCGGACTGCCGCCGCCCGACAACTCCCGCTCGCCGCAGACCTGCTGGCCGCCTGCGTCGCGGCGGGTGCGGCGCCGGTCGCGGCCGCGCGGGCCGTGGGGGAGGCGCTGGGCGGTCCCGTCGGGGAACTGCTGGCCCGGGGTGCGACCGAGGTGCGGCTCGGCGGTGAACCGGACGACGCCTGGCGGGGTTTGGCGTCGGTGCCGGGGGCCGAGGCGTTGGCCCGGCTGCTGGCACGGGCCGATGTGTCCGGGTTGCCCGCGGCCGGACCGGCGGCCCGGCTCGCGGCCGACGTCCGGGCGAGCTGGGTGCGCACGGCGACGGCACGCGCCCGGCGGGCGGCCGCCCTGGTCACCGCACCGGTGGGGCTGTGCTTCCTGCCCGCGTTCATCGCGGTCGGGGTGGCGCCGGTGGTGATCGGGCTGGCGGGCGGGGCGCTGGGAGGGGGCGGGCGGTGATGCGGTGATGCGGTGACGGTCAGGGCTCCAGCAGACGTGACCGCGCACATGACAGCAGGCGTAACAGCGGTACGGACCAGTGGAATCGGCAAGAGCGAAAACCTGAGGAGGTTGCGATGTACAAGACGGTATGCGGGGTGCGGGCGCGGATGCGTGCCCTGGTGCGCGCGGTGTGGGGACGGCCGGGGGCACGGAGGGACGCGGGGATGGTCACCTCCGAGTACGCGATGGGGATCGTCGCCGCGGTGGCGTTCGCGGTGCTGCTCTACAAGGTGGTGACCAGCCCGGCGATCGCCGAACTGCTGCAGGAGACGGTGAAGCGAGCGCTCAGTGCGGGCACGTGAGCTGGGGCGCGGTCGGCCGCGGCGGCGGGGCGGCTCGGACCAGGGGTTCGTGACGGCGGAGTCGGCGGTGGTGCTGCCGGTGCTGGTGGCGTTCGCCCTGGCCCTGGTGTGGGGACTGCTCATGGTCGCCGCCCAGATCCAGTGCGTGGATGCCGCCAGGACCGGCGCCCGGTCGGCGGCCCGACAGGATCCGCCCGACGCGGTGGTCCGGCTCGCTCGTGAAGCCGCGCCCCGGGGCGCGCGGGTGACGGTCCGACGTGAGGGAGATCGGGTGCGCGTGGTGGTCGTGGCCAAGCCCACCTCGCTGGGGGTGTTGCCGTTCGAGGTCAGGGAGGAGGCCGTGGTGGTGGTCGAGGGGTCGGAGGTGGGGCCGTGACGGGGGAGTGTGCGGGGGGCGATCCCAGGCACGGGGCGTCCTGGGGCGGGGCCGAACCCCGGCACGATCCGCCCCGGGCCGGGGCCGGGCTCAACCGGAGAGCCCCTCTCGTGGGGGCGGGGGGAACAAGGTGGGGGCCGGAACGGGGGGCGAGGCGCAGGCCGACCGCAGGGCGTGCGGGCGCGGCAGCCGACGTCTGTTCGTCCGGGGTGGGCGCGCGTGCTGCCCGGTGCGCTGGGGCGCGAGACCGCGGCGCTGGGACGAGCACGGGTGCGGCGCGCACGCTCCCCGCCCGCCCGGTCGGCGCACGCGCGGCCGGGGACGGGGGCTCGGCCACCGTCTGGAGCCTGGCCGTGATCGGGGTGCTCTGCGTGGTGTTCGGGGTGGTCCTCGCCCTGGGGCAGGCCGTGGTGGTCCGGCATCGGGCCGCCGGCGGAGCGGATCTGGCGGCGCTGGCCGCGGCGGACCACTGGGCGGAAGGCGAGGCGGTGGCCTGCGCCCGCGCGGAAGAGGCGGCCCGGGCGCAAAGGGCGCGGCTCGTGCGGTGCTCGGTCGCCGGTGAGGTGTCGGATGTGACGGCGGTGTCGGGCAGGGGCCTCTTCACGGCGGAGGTCAGGGCGCGGGCGGGCCCTCCGGCTCACCTACCGGCCGCAGGGCCTCGGGTTCAGCCTCATGGCCTCGTAGACCTCGGCGGGTCTCCTCAGCCTCCACAGCCTCTGTAGCCGCAGAAGGCTCAGGCTCCCGAGCCTCGGACGCCTCCTCACCTGCGTCCGGGACTCCCCCAGCCCGACGACCTCCCGCGTCGTCCGCTCCCTCAGCGGGTGCCCCCCGCAGCAGTTCCGTGAGCAGCCGTACCGCGCCTCTCTTGTGCAGCGGGTCGTTGCCGTTGCCGCACTTGGGTGACTGGATGCAGGAGGGACAGCCGGCGTCGCACTCGCAGGAGGCGATGGCCTGTCGGGTGGCCGTGAGCCAGGCGCGGGCGGTGTGGAAGGCGCGTTCCGCGAAGCCCGCACCACCGGGGTGGCCGTCGTAGACGAAGACGGTGGGCAGGAGCGTGTCGGGATGCAGCGGCACGGACACGCCGCCGATGTCCCAGCGGTCGCAGGTCGCGAAGAGGGGCAGCATGCCGATCGACGCGTGTTCGGCGGCATGCAGGGCGCCGCCGAGGATTTCCGGATTGACGCGGGCCGCGTCGAGCTGGTCCTCGGTGACCGTCCACCACACCGCGCGGGTGCGCAGCGTACGAGGAGGGAGGTCGAGCTTCGACTCACCGAGGACCTCGCCCGTGATGAGCCGGCGACGCAGGAAGGAGACGACCTGGTTGGTGACTTCGACCGAGCCGTAACACAGGCGGCCCCGGCCCCACGGAACTTCGACGTCCGTCTCCAGGACGGAGATGGAGGTGGTGTCGCGGGCTACCGTCGAGTACGGCGGGGCGGCCTCCTCCACGAGGGCGACCGAGTCGTCGAGGTCCAGGGAGCGCACCAGATAGGTGCGGCCCTGGTGGAGGTGGACGGCGCCCTCGTGGACCGTCGTGTGGGCGGCGCCCGCGTCGACCGTGCCGAGGAGCCGGCCGGTGCCGGTCTCGACGATCTGAACCGGCCGGCCGCCCTCGCCCCGGATGTCGGTGAGGTCGGCGGCCCGTTCGCGGCGCGTCCAGTGCCAGGCCTTGGTACGGCGGCGCAGCAGCCTGGCCACCTCCAGCTGGGGGAGCAGTTCCTCGACCGTGGGGCCGAAGAGTGGGAAGTCGTCCTCGGTGAGGGGGAGTTCCGCCGCCGCGGCACACAGGTGCGGGGCGAGGACGTACGGATTGTCGGGGTCGAGGACCGTCGACTCCACCGGCTGGTCGAACAGTGCCTCCGGGTGGTGGACGAGGAAAGTGTCCAGCGGATCGTCGCGGGCGACGAGTACCGCCAGCGCGCCCTGGCCGGAGCGTCCCGCGCGGCCGGCCTGCTGCCACAGGGACGCCCGGGTGCCCGGGTAGCCGGCGATCAGGACGGCGTCCAGACCGGAGACGTCGATGCCGAGTTCCAGCGCCGTGGTCGCGGCGAGGCCGAGCAGCTCGCCGGACTGGAGCGCCTGTTCGAGAGCGCGACGTTCCTCGGGAAGGTAGCCGCCCCGGTAAGCCGCGACACGCCGGGCCAGGGAGCGGTCGACCTCGGTCAGCCGTTCCTGGGCGATCACCGAGATCAGCTCGGCACCGCGCCGGGACCGTACGAAGGCGACGGTGCGCACGCCCTGCACGGCGAGGTCGGTGAGCAGGTCGGCGGTCTCGGCGGTGGCGGTGCGGCGGACGGGGGCGCCCTTCTCGCCCTGCATCTCGGTGAGCGGGGGCTCCCAGAGGGCGAACACCAGTTCGCCGCGTGGGGAGGCGTCATCGGCGACCTCCACGACCGGCACACCGGTCAGCCGACGGGCGGCGACCGCGGGCTCGGCGGCCGTCGCCGAGGCCAGCAGGAACACCGGCGACGCGCCGTAGCGCGCGCACAGGCGGCGCAGTCGGCGCAGCACCTGGGCGACGTGCGAGCCGAAGACGCCCCGGTAGGTGTGGCACTCGTCGATCACGACGTACTTCAGCGCCTTGAGGAAGGAGGACCAGCGGGGGTGGGACGGCAGGATCCCCCGGTGCAGCATGTCCGGGTTGGTCAGGACGTAGTTCGCGTACTGACGGATCCACTCCCGTTCCTCGAACGGAGTATCGCCGTCGTACACGGCCGGGCGTACCGCAGTGCCCAGGGGATGGGCGAGGTCCCGCACCGAGCGGTGCTGGTCGGCGGCGAGCGCCTTGGTGGGGGCCAGGTAGAGGGCGGTGGCGCCGCGGCCGTTCGGGGCCTCGGCGCCGTCCAGGAGCCGGGACAGTACCGGGACCAGGTAGGCCAGCGACTTGCCGGAGGCCGTGCCGGTGGCGACGACCACCGAGTCACCGTCCAGGGCGTGCTCGGCGGCCAGGGCCTGATGTGCCCACGGGTGCTCGATACCGGCCGTCCGGACCGCCGCGATCACTTCCGAGCGAATCCGGTCAGGCCAGACGGCATGGCGGCCCGCTCGCGGGGGCAGGTGCTCCGTATGAGTGATGCGCGACGCCCGACTCGGCCCGGAGGCGAGCCGGCCCAGGACAGTGCCCGGAGACGGGTGGTGCGCGAGGTCCGCCGAGGGTCGATCGGGTCGGTGATTCTTGGCCATTGGCATCGAGTGTGTCACTGGCGTGACGGACAATGGGGTCAAGGCGTCGTGCACGCCTGCCGGTAAGTGATTGAATGCCATCGCGGCTGGCGAACCGTCCGGGGGCTGCAAGCCCAGGTGTCCCGAGGGGCGACCGCTCGATAGCAAGGTGCTGGAGGATCCGTGGACCTGTCCCTGTCGACCCGTACCGTCGGCGATCGTACGGTCGTCGAGGTCGGTGGCGAAATCGACGTATATACCGCGCCCAAGCTGCGCGAGCAGCTGGTCGAGCTGGTGAACGACGGGAATTTTCACCTCGTCGTCGATATGGAGGGCGTGGACTTCCTCGACTCCACCGGGCTCGGCGTGCTGGTCGGCGGCCTGAAGCGGGTGCGTGCCCATGAGGGCTCGCTGCGCCTGGTCTGCAACCAGGAGCGCATTCTGAAGATCTTCCGTATCACCGGTCTGACCAAGGTGTTCCCGATCCACACCTCGGTCGACGAAGCGGTGGCGGCCACCGACTGACCCGCCGTCCCGGGCGCGTGAATCCTGCGCGCCCTGGACGGCACAGTTGAACGACCGGGGGGCCGCGCCCTGGGCGGCCCGGCCCTCCGACAGCACGCCCGTAGTCGCGAGGGGGATGCATGGCCACCGTTGAGCTCCGCTTCAGCGCGCTGCCCGAGCACGTCAGGACCGCCCGTCTGGTGGCGGCGGCGGTGGCGCGCAGGGCCGGGGTGGACGAGGCCGTCCTGGACGAGGTCAGACTCGCCGTGGGCGAGGCCTGCTCGCGCGCCGTGGGCCTGCACCAGAGCAGCGGGGTCACCGCGCCCGTGAAGGTGGCGCTGATAGAGGACGAGAAGCAGTTCTCCATCGAGGTGGGCGACGAGGCGCCGCACGCGGTGCCCGGCCGGGCCTCCGGCGGTCCCGACCCCGACACGGAGGTCGAGGAGGACGAGATGGGCCTCGCGGTCATCAGCGGCCTCGTCGACGACGTGCACGTCACCACCGGGGAGCACGGCGGCCTCATCCGCATGACGTGGCCGACCGCTCCGAGCCCGGTGACGCTTTCCTGACCGGTTCCCGAGCCGGCATCCGGACCTGAAGGGCCCCACTCGTGGGGCCCTTTGGCGTGTGCGCACCTGGGCGATCGTGCTTACAGTGGTTCCGTCAGTGAATCATGGACGAACTGAATCTTGGTCTGGAATTTCGTGAAGGAATTCACGATCAACGCCTTTGGAGCATTACCCGGCGCGAAAATCAATGCGAAGGCGAATTCCGTTTGCCGCGCACTGTTTTGATCAGGTTCCGGTACCTACAATCCGTCCACATCTTGAGCTCAGCCCAAGCGTCAAGGAGGACGAATGGCGGGGCTTTCTACCCCTCATCGGTTGGACCACTCCACTACGTTCGCAGCCGCGGTGCTCACCGACGACAACCGCATCCTCGTGATGGTCATCGGGCTCGTGGCCCTGGCCGCGCTGGTGGTCGCCGGGGTGCTGCTGCGGCAGGTGCTCGCGGCCGGCGAGGGCACCGACAGCATGAAGAAGATCGCGGCCGCCGTCCAGGAAGGCGCCAACGCCTATCTCGCCCGGCAACTGCGGACGCTCGGCGTATTCGCCGTGGTGGTGTTCTTCCTGCTCATGCTGCTTCCCGCGGACGACTGGAATCAGCGGATCGGCCGGTCGGTGTTCTTCTTGATCGGCGCCGCGTTCTCCGCCGCCACCGGCTATATCGGCATGTGGCTCGCGGTCCGCAGTAATGTGCGGGTCGCCGCGGCGGCCCGGGAAGCCACTCCCGCGCCGGGTGAGCCGGAAAAGGATCTCACCGCCGTGTCGCACAAAGCGATGAAGATCGCTTTTCGCACGGGTGGCGTCGTCGGGATGTTCACGGTCGGGCTCGGTCTGCTGGGCGCCACCTGCGTGGTGCTCGTCTACGCGGCCGACGCGCCCAAGGTGCTGGAGGGATTCGGCCTCGGGGCCGCGCTGATCGCGATGTTCATGCGGGTCGGCGGCGGCATCTTCACCAAGGCCGCCGACGTCGGCGCCGACCTGGTCGGCAAGGTCGAGCAGGGCATTCCGGAGGACGATCCGCGCAATGCCGCGACCATCGCCGACAACGTGGGCGACAACGTCGGCGACTGCGCGGGTATGGCGGCCGACCTGTTCGAGTCGTACGCCGTCACCCTGGTGGCCGCACTGATCCTCGGAAAAGCGGCCTTCGGCGACGCAGGACTCGCCTTCCCGCTGCTGGTGCCCGCCATCGGAGTGATCACCGCGATGATCGGCATCTTCGCCGTCGCCCCGCGACACGCCGACCGCAGCGGCATGTCGGCGATCAACCGCGGCTTCTTCGTCTCGGCGGTGATCTCACTGGCCCTGGTGGCCGTCGCGGTGTTCGTCTACCTGCCGGGCAAGTACTCCGACCTGGACGGCGTCACCGACACGGCGATCAGCGGCAAGAGCGGCGACCCGCGCGTCCTGGCGCTGGTCGCGGTCGCGATCGGCATCCTGCTGGCAGCCGTCATCCAGCAGCTGACCGGGTACTTCACCGAGACCAACCGCCGGCCGGTGCGGGACATCGGCAAGACGTCGCTGACCGGCCCCGCCACCGTCGTCCTGGCCGGCATCTCGGTCGGCCTGGAATCGGCCGTCTACACCGCCCTGCTGATCGGCCTCGGCGTCTACGGCGCCTTCCTGCTCGGCGGTACGTCGATCATGCTGGCGCTGTTCGCGGTGGCGCTGGCCGGCACCGGCCTGCTCACCACGGTCGGCGTGATCGTCGCGATGGACACCTTCGGGCCGGTCTCCGACAACGCCCAGGGCATCGCCGAGATGTCCGGGGACGTCCAGGGCGCGGGCGCTCAGGTGCTCACCAACCTGGACGCCGTCGGCAACACCACCAAGGCCATCACCAAGGGCATCGCCATCGCCACGGCCGTCCTCGCGGCGTCGGCGCTCTTCGGCTCGTACCGCGACGCCATCACCACCGGCGCCCGGGACGTCGGCGAGCAGCTCAGCGGGGACGGCGCGCCCATGAGCCTGATGATGGACATCTCGCAGCCCAACAACCTGGTCGGCCTGATCGCGGGCGCGGCGGTCGTCTTCCTCTTCTCGGGGCTGGCGATCAACGCGGTGTCGCGGTCGGCGGGCTCGGTGGTGTTCGAGGTGCGCCGGCAGTTCCGGGAGCGTCCCGGGATCATGGACTACAGCGAGCAGCCGGAGTACGGCAAAGTCGTCGACATCTGCACCAGGGACGCCCTGCGCGAGCTCGCCACGCCCGGGCTGCTCGCCGTGATGGCGCCGATCTTCGTCGGCTTCACCCTCGGTGTGGGCGCGCTCGGCGCGTACCTGGCGGGCGCGATCGGCGCGGGCACCCTGATGGCGGTGTTCCTGGCCAACTCCGGTGGCGCCTGGGACAACGCCAAGAAGCTCGTCGAGGACGGCCACCACGGCGGCAAGGGCAGCGAGGCACACGCGGCCACGGTCATCGGCGACACGGTGGGCGACCCCTTCAAGGACACCGCCGGTCCCGCCATTAACCCGCTGCTGAAGGTCATGAACCTGGTGTCGCTGCTGATCGCGCCCGCGGTCATCAAGTTCTCCTACGGCGAGGACAAGAGCATCGGCGTACGGGTGATGATCGCGGTCCTCGCGCTCCTGGTGATCGTCGGGGCGGTGTACGTCTCCAAGCGGCGCGGCATCGCCATGGGGGACGAGGGCGAGGACACCGCGGGGTCCGCCAAGTCGGCGGGGCACGCCGTGGTTTCGTAGGTCTGTCCGCGCCAGGCCGGTCAAAAGGCGGGCGGGTGACGCGAGTTCCCGCGTCACCCGCCCGCCTCGGCGTGCCCGCGGACTCGGCCGTGAGCCTTCTCTCGCATGGTGCAAATGGTTCTTATGCGACGCATATCGGTCGTTCGTCTTCGAGTTGTCACCCGTTCGCCGTGTATGTTCCGGGGCCGAGAGCCATGGAAGGGACCAAACCGGTGAACAAGAAGCTCGCGGCCGCGCTGTCCGGCGGTGCGGTACTGGTACTGGCGCTGTCGGGATGCACCAGCGGCGACGACGGCAACGACAAGGAACTGGACGCCTGGGCCAAGCAGATCTGCGACGTCCTGCCCGCGCAGAAGGCGAAGGTCACCTCGGCGAGCGCGGCGATCACCAAGGTCGCCGACCAGGACAGCGCGCCCGCCGAGGTCCAGAAGACCGACTCCCAGGCCTTCCAGGACATGTCCGACGCCTACAAGGCGCTCGCCGACGCCGTACGCCGGGCCGGGCCGCCCCCCGGTGTCGAGGACGGCAAGAAGAAGCAGGAGGACGCCGTCAAGGCGCTCACCGACCTGTCCACCTCCTACGCCGGTCTGAAGAAGGAGATCGACTCCTTCGACACCAAGAACCAGGGGACCTTCGCCGGCGAGCTGAAGAAGCTCGGCACCCGGCTCGGCAACCTCAGCAAGTCCGGCAACGCCGCCCTGCGCAACCTGGAGGAGGGTGACGTGAAGGCGGCCGTCGCCCGTCAGGACAGCTGCCAGAAGGCGTCCCGCACGGCTTCGCCGACCGCCGGGTCGACGCGGAGCTGACCCGGCCGGTCCTTCTCGTCCCGCGCTGCGGCGGAGCGGGGCCGCCACGGGAGAGAATGGGCGCGTGAGTGACACCACCCCGTCCCCCCTGCCCTCGACCGAACACCCCGAGGCCGCCGCGCGACTGCGCGAGGCCCTGCTCGCCGCCTCCTTCACCGCCGACGGACTGCTCGACCTGCTCGGCGCGCCCGCGTACGCGGCGCTGGCGCGCAGCGAGACCGTTCCCGCGCTGCGGGCGACCCGCGGGGACACACCGCTGGAGACGCTCGTCCGGCTGTTCCTGCTCCAGCAGCCCGCGCCACGCGCGCGCGTGGCGGACGTGCTGCCCCTCGCCGCGTGCCTGGACAGCGGCTGGCTGGTGCCCGTCGGCGCCGACGAAGTGGCCGCCACGGTCGACGTACGGCCGTACGGCGGACTCGACGGCGAGGACTGGTTCATCGTGTCGGACCTGGGCTGCGCGGTCGGCGGCGCCGGTGGCATCGGCGGCCGACAGGCAGGCACAGCCGTGGTGCTGGGCGTCGGCGGCGCCTCCACCACGCTCGCCGGGATCACCGTCCGTACGCCCGTCGACTCCGCGCTCGACCTGGGCACCGGATCCGGGATCCAGGCCCTGCACGCGTCCCGGCACGCCACGCGCGTGACGGCGACCGACCTCAACCCGCGCGCGCTGCACATCGCCGCGCTCACCCTCGCCCTGTCGGGCGCGCCGGCCGCGGACCTGCGCGAGGGCTCGCTGTTCGAACCGCTCAAGAACGGCGAGACCTACGACCTGATCGTCTCCAACCCGCCCTTCGTGATCTCGCCGGGCGCGCGGCTGACGTACCGGGACGGCGGGATGGGCGGGGACGATCTGTGCCGCTCGCTCGTTCAGGGAGCGGGGGAGCGGCTGAACGAGGGCGGGTTCGCGCAGTTCCTCGCCAACTGGCAGCACGTCGAAGGGGAGGACTGGCAGGACCGGCTCAGATCATGGGTGCCGAGCGGCTGCGACGCGTGGATCGTGCAGCGCGAGGTGCAGGACATCACGCAGTACGCCGAACTGTGGCTCAGGGACGCCGGGGACCACCTGCGGGACCGGGCCGAGTACCAGGCGCGCTACGACGCCTGGCTGGACGAGTTCGAGGCGCGCAAGGTGAAGGCGGTCGGCTTCGGCTGGATCACGCTGCGCCGTACGTCGGCCGAGCCCGTGATCACCGTCGAGGAGTGGCCGCACTCGGTCGAGCAGCCGCTCGGCGACACCGTGCGGGCGCACTTCGAGCGGCTCGACTATCTGCGGGCGCACGACGACGCCGCCCTGCTCGAAGGGCACTTCCGGCTGGCCGGCGAGGTCGTGCAGGAACAGGTCGGGCTGCCCGGCGCCGAGGACCCGGAGCACGTGGTGCTGCGCCAGCACCGCGGGATGCGCCGGGCCACCAGAGTCGACACCGTCGGCGCCGGGTTCGCGGGCGTGTGCGACGGCACGCTCAGCGCCGGCCGCATCCTGGACGCCATCGCCCAGCTGATGGACGAGGACCCGGTGCTGCTGCGGGATCGTACGCCGGCCCAGATCCGCCTCCTGGTGGAGCAGGGCTTCCTGGATCCGGCGTGACCGCGTCGACCGGGACTAGGGCCTTTTGCGAAAGTCCCGCCCTTCGGGCGGACGACGCGACTTTCGCAACGGGCCCTAGGCGTTCCCGGGGGCGGTGCCCGGCGCCGCCGGCCCGCTGTGGGACGCCTTCCGCAGCCTGCGCCTCGCCCGGCCGCGCCGCGGTCCCTCCTGGCCGTACCAGTAGCGGGTGGACCACGCGCGCGAGGTGATCGACGGGGACGACGGGACCGCCCCGCTGCGAGCCCTCCCGAACAGCTCGCGGCACGGCTTCCCCGACTTCATGCTTCCCGAACCGATCGGGTCGCCGAGTACTGCCCCGGGACGGCCGACGACCCGCTCACGCGGCCGCACCCGACGGGTCCGCAGGCCGTCCGTGCGGCGCTCGCGGCCACCTGCGCCGCCTACTGGGGGCGCACGCCCCGCACCGCCCCGTGGCCGGTCATGCGGCGGCTCGGCGGTTCGCCGAGGATTCCGTGTTCGCTGAGGCGGGGAGCGTGGCGAGGGGCGTCACCCGCCACCGGATCGGCCGCGGCGTGCCGGCACCGGCTGCCTGGTGCCCGCCGTGCTGCTGACCGGGTGCGACCACGGCAGCCGGCGCCGGGCGAAGCTCGAGGTGAGCAGGCGGGGACGTACGGGGCGCGGTCGCCGCCCGGATGTGAGACCGGACACCTGGCGAATGATCGAATTCGCTCGGATTTCCGATGCGGACGACCGCCTGAAGATCGCCCCGGACGCGCCGGTATCGAACGGCGACGCATTCCGGCCGGTCTCGGCGCCGGCCGGCGCGCGGGCACGGCCGGGAAATCACCGCCGTGAATCCGGTCACCAGGCGCCGGGCGCGCGCTGTGCGGCGGCGGTGGCCCGGCGTTCACCCGGGGTTCGCCCGGAGGCCGTCCGCGCGTGTCAGTCTCCCCGGGGCTGAGCATGTGCGGCGACGCGGGAACAGGGGGCGGACACGGCCATGGAGAGCGGACCGGCGATCTTCGCGGGAGGGGTGTTCTCCCTGTTCGGGGGCGCCTTGCTGGTGTGGACGGCAGTGCGCGTCCGGCGGCGGGAACCCGTGGCCCACGGCGTGTCCCCGGCGGTCTCGTCGGCCTGCGCGGCGTTGGCCGCGCTCAGCGCGCTGGCGGTCGGCGCATGGTGCCTTTCCGGGCTCTGAGGATCAGCCCGGGCCGCTCGGCGGTGCCCCGCGCGGGTGTCGGCGCGGACAATTGAGAGGGTGCACTCCGGTCGGGCGGAAAAGCGTCGGTCGGTACTCCGGGCGGCAGGAATGGCGGTAGTCGGGTTACCGTTCGAGTGGCCGTTGCGGGCTTTTCCCGTTTGACACGGGGGCGGGATGTACCGTCACACTCCGCAGCGTCACCACGAGCCACCCCCGCCTGGGGAGAGAGACCCCCGCGTCGACCGGAGAGAAGAGCGAAGTTGTCCCCGACCAGCGAGACCGCGAAGGGCGGCCGCCGACTCGTCATCGTCGAGTCGCCTGCCAAGGCGAAGACGATCAAGGGCTATCTCGGCCCCGGATACGTCGTCGAGGCGAGCGTCGGGCACATCCGCGACCTCCCCAACGGCGCCGCGGAGGTGCCCGAGAAGTACACCGGCGAGGTCCGCCGCCTCGGCGTGGACGTCGAACACGACTTCGAGCCGATCTATGTCGTCAACGCCGACAAGAAGGCCCAGGTCAAGAAGCTCAAGGACCTGCTGAAGGAGTCCGACGAGCTCTACCTCGCCACCGATGAGGACCGGGAGGGCGAGGCCATCGCCTGGCACCTCCAGGAGGTGCTCAAGCCCAAGGTTCCGGTCAAGCGGATGGTCTTCCACGAGATCACCAAGTCCGCGATCCAGGCCGCCGTGGCCAACCCGCGCCAGCTCAACCAGAAGCTGGTCGACGCCCAGGAGACCCGCCGCATCCTCGACCGCCTCTACGGCTACGAGGTCTCGCCGGTCCTGTGGAAGAAGGTCATGCCCCGGCTGTCCGCCGGCCGCGTGCAGTCCGTCGCCACCCGGCTCGTCGTGGAGCGGGAACGCGAGCGCATCGCTTTTCGTTCTGCCGAGTACTGGGACCTGACGGGCACCTTTTCCACCTCCGACTTCGCTCCGGCGGGGGGACCCCCATCCGGCCGCGCCGGTGACTCGTCGGACCCGTCGTCGCTGGTCGCCCGCCTGCAGACCGTCGACGGCAGGCGGATCGCGCAGGGCCGCGACTTCGACTCCCGCGGACAACTCAAGAGCGCGAACACCCTCCACCTCGACGAGGCGACCGCCCGCGCCCTGGTCGCCGCCCTGGAGAACACCCGCTTCTCCGTGCGGTCCGTCGAGTCCAAGCCCTACCGCCGCTCGCCCTACGCCCCGTTCCGTACGACGACGCTGCAGCAGGAGGCCAGCCGCAAGCTCGGCTTCGGCGCGAAGGCGACGATGCAGATCGCCCAGAAGCTGTACGAGAACGGCTACATCACGTACATGCGTACGGACTCCACCACCCTGAGCGAGACGGCCGTGGCCGCCGCCCGCGCCCAGGTCACGCAGCTGTACGGGGCCGACTACCTGCCGGCGCAGCCGCGCACCTACGCCGGGAAGGTCAAGAACGCCCAGGAGGCGCACGAGGCGATCCGCCCCTCGGGCGACCGTTTCCGCACGCCCGCCGAGACCGGCCTGACCGGCGACCAGTTCCGGCTCTACGAGCTCATCTGGAAGCGGACCGTCGCCTCCCAGATGAAGGACGCGACCGGCAATAGCGTGACGGTGAAGATCGGCGGCAGCGCGGCGGACGGCCGGGACGCCGAGTTCAGCGCGTCCGGAAAGACGATCACCTTCCACGGCTTCCTCAAGGCCTACGTCGAGGGTGCCGACGACCCGAACGCCGAACTGGACGACCGTGAGCGCCGGCTGCCGCAGGTCGCCGAGGGCGACGCGCTGACCGCCGAGGAGATCACCGCCGACGGCCACGCGACCAAGCCGCCCGCCCGGTACACCGAGGCATCGCTGGTCAAGGAGCTGGAGGAGCGCGAGATCGGCCGCCCGTCGACGTACGCGTCGATCATCGGCACGATCCTCGACCGCGGCTACGTCTTCAAGAAGGGCACGGCCCTGGTGCCCTCCTTCCTGTCCTTCGCCGTCGTGAACCTCCTGGAGAAGCACTTCGGGCGGCTCGTCGACTACGACTTCACCGCCAAGATGGAGGACGACCTCGACGCCATCGCGCGCGGCGAGGCCAAGGCCGTGCCGTGGCTGAAGCGTTTCTACTTCGGGGAGGGCACCGGCAACGGTGGCGCGGCCGACGCCGGCAACGGCGACGGGGACCACCTCGGCGGCCTCAAGGAACTGGTCACCGACCTGGGCGCGATCGACGCCCGAGAGGTGTCCACGTTCCCGGTCGGCAACGACATCGTGCTCCGCGTCGGCCGCTATGGCCCCTACATCGAGCGCGGTGAGAAGGACGCGGAGAACCACCAGCGCGCCGACATCCCCGAGGACCTCGCCCCCGACGAGCTGTCCGTCGAGCTGGCGGAGGAGCTGCTGGCCAAGCCCAGCGGCGACTTCGAGCTGGGCACCGACCCGGCGACCGGCCACCAGATCGTCGCCAAGGCCGGCCGCTACGGGCCGTACGTCACCGAGGTGCTCCCCGAAGGCACCCCGAAGACCGGCAAGAACGCCGTCAAGCCGCGCACCGCCTCCCTGTTCAAGTCGATGTCCCTGGACACGGTGACCCTCGACGACGCGCTGCGCCTGATGTCGCTGCCCCGCGTCGTCGGCACCGACGCGGACGGCCAGGAGATCACCGCGCAGAACGGCCGCTACGGGCCGTATCTGAAGAAGGGCACCGACTCCCGGTCCCTGCAGGCCGAGGACCAGATCTTCACGATCACGCTGGAGGAGGCGCAGGCGATCTACGCCCAGCCCAAGCAGCGTGGCCGCGCGGCCGCCAAGCCGCCGCTGAAGGAACTCGGCGAGGACCCGGTCAGCGGGAAGCCGGTCGTCGTCAAGGACGGCCGGTTCGGCCCGTACGTCACCGACGGGGAGACCAACGCGACCCTGCGCTCCGGCGACAGCGTCGAGGAGATCACCCCGGAGCGCGGGTTCGAGCTGCTCGCCGAGAAGCGGGCCAAGGGACCGGCCAAGAAGACGGCGAAGAAGACCGCCGCGAAGAAGACGACCGCCAAGAAGGCCGCCCCGGCCAAGAAGACGGCCGCGAAGAAGACCGCCGCCAAGACGACGACCGCGAAGAAGACGACCGCGGCGAAGAAGACCGCCACCAAGACGACCGTGGCCAAGAAGACGGCCGCGAAGTCGGCGGCGTCCGCGACGCCGTCGGGTTCGTCAGGTTCATCGAGTTCGTCGGGTTCGTCGGTGGAGTGAGTACACGGCGGGTCCACTCGGCCCGCCGGTTCGCACAGCGAACGCCCCGGCGCCGCACCGGTGCCGGGGCGCCCCTGTGTCCGGGACGGACGCGGCGGCGTGTCAGTCGCTGCCGATAGGCTGAACGCATGACCCCAGCCGAGCAGCCAACGGCCCCTACTCCGGTACCGGACGAGACCCTGGTCGCCGACTCACGCGAGCGTGCCGTCCGCGCGCTGCTGCGCCAGCCGCAGTTGAAACGGCTGTGGAGCGCCCAACTGGTGGGAGGTGTGGGCGACACCCTCGCACTGCTGGTGTTCGTCCTGCTCGCCCTCCAGGCGGCCGTCGCCGAAGGCTCCCTCGGGGGCGGCTATCGGGGCGTGGCGTTCGCAGTGGCGATCGTCTTCGCGGTGCGCGTCCTGGCCACCCTGCTCTTCGGCGCGGTCCTCCTCGGACCGCTGACCACGCTCACCGCCAAGGACGGTCCCCTCGACCGGCGCTGGACCATGGTCGGCGCCGACGGAGTGCGGGCCGCCCTGCTGATCGTCGCCCCCCTGTGGATCGACTGGACGCCGGACAACGCCCTGCTGCTGCTCCTGGTCACCGTGTTCGTGACCGGGTTCGCCGAACGGCTGTGGACGATAGCGCGGGAGAGCGCCGCCCCCGCCCTGCTGCCCGGTCCGCCGCCCGAGGGCGCGGCCGTACGACCGCTGCCCGACCACCTGGACGCCCTGCGCCGCCTGGCGTTGCGCACCACCTTCCTGGCGATCCCGCTCGGCGCCGCCGCACTGGTCACCGCCGGGCTGCTCAACAACCTGCTGGGCGCGGGCATCGACTGGTTCGCCCAGCACCAGGCGGCGCTCTCCTCGTACGTGGCGGCCGGACTGTTCGCCGCCTCCCTGTCCGTCGTGGTCCTGCTGGAACTGCCCGACGCGCGCACCCCGCGCGCTCGGTCCCCGCTGGAGGGCCTGCGCAGGCCACGGACCGCCGCGGGCGTCGACCGCGGCCGCACCGGCGCCGTCCCGCTGCTGGTGCTCGCCTGCGCCGCCGTCGCCGGGGCGATCTCCGCCGCCGTCGGTGTGGCCGTGCTGCACGCCGCCGACCTCGGTGGCGGCCCCGTGCTCTACGGGCTGCTGGTGCTCGGCCTGACCGGCGGCGTCGTCGTCGGCATCCGCACGGCCCCCGCCCTGCTGCCCGCCCTGTCCCGGCGCCGCCTGCTCGCCCTGGCGATCGCCTTCACCGGAGTCGCGCTGCTCGCCGCCGGGCTGGTCCCGGACGTCGCCACCGTGCTGCTGATCGTCGCCCTGGCGGGTGTCGGCGCGGGGGTCTCCGCCAACACCGGGCACGCCCTGCTCGACCAGGAGATCGAGGACCACCGCCGGGCGCGCACCACCGAGCACCTGCACGCCGTCGTCCGGGTCGTGGTGGCGCTCGGCGCGGTGATCGCCCCGCTGGTGGCCGCGCTGATCGGGCCGCACCGGCTGGAGAACGGCAAGTTCGTCTTCGCCCACGGCGGTGCCGCGTTCACCCTGATGCTGGTCGGCGCGCTGCTGCTGCCGGTGGCCGTACTGGTGCTCGCCAAGATCGACGACCGCTCCGGGGTGCCGCTGGGCAAGGATCTGCGGGACGCGGTGCTCCGCGGTGACGACCCCGCGCAGGCGCCCGCGACGAGCGGCTTCTTCATCGCCCTGGAAGGCGGTGACGGCGCAGGCAAGTCCACCCAGGCCGAGGCGCTCGCCGAGTGGATCCGGGCCAAGGGCCACGAGGTCGTCCTCACCCGCGAGCCGGGGGCCACGCCCGTCGGCAAGCGGCTGCGCTCGATCCTTCTCGACGTGTCGTCGGCCGGGCTGTCCCACCGGGCCGAGGCCCTGCTGTACGCGGCGGACCGCGCCGAGCACGTCGACACCGTCGTACGGCCCGCCCTGGAGCGCGGTGCCGTGGTGATCTCCGACCGGTACATCGACTCCTCGGTGGCGTACCAGGGAGCGGGACGCGATCTCTCACCGGTCGAGATCGCACGGATCTCCCGCTGGGCGACCGACGGGCTGGTGCCGCACCTGACGGTGCTGCTGGACGTGGCCCCCGAGACCGCCCGCGAGCGGTTCACCGAGGCGCCTGACCGGCTGGAGTCGGAGCCCGCGGAGTTCCACGCGCGCGTGCGGTCCGGGTTCCTGACGCTGGCCGCCGGCGACCCCGGCCGCTACCTGGTGGTGGACGCCGGTCAGGAGCCGGAGGCGGTGACGACCGTGATCCGGCACCGGCTGGACCGCATGCTGCCGCTCTCCGAGGCCGAGGTGAAAGCCCGCGAGGAGGCTCGCCGCAAGGCCGAGGAGGAAGCACGCCGCAAGGCCGAGGAAGAGGCCCGGCGCAAGGCCGAGGAGGAGCGCCTGGAGCGTGAGCGCCAGGAGCAGCTCGCCAAGCTGCGCGCCGAGGAGGAGGAGCGCAAGCGGCGCGAGCTGGAGGAGGCACAGCGGCGCGAGGCGGAGCGTCAGGCCGAGGAGGCCCGTCAGCGCGCCGAGGAGGCACGCCGTCGCGCCGAGGAGGAGCGCGCCCGGCTCCTTGCCGAGGAGAAGGCCCGCGCCGAGGAGGAGGCCCGCCGCAAGGCGGAGGAGGAACGGCGGCGCAGGCAGGCCGAGGAGGAGGCCCGGCTGCGCGCCGAGGCCGAGGCGCTGCGGCTGGAGAAGCAGCGCAAGGCCGAGGAGGCGCTGCTGCGGGCCGAGGAGGCCCGGCGGGCGGCCGAAGCGGCGGCCGCGGCCGCCCAGGCGGGCCCGAAGGTCCCGACCGGTCCGGCGGTCCGGCCGGACGCGGCGACCGTGCCGACGCCCGTGGTCAAGCCGGAGCGGCCCGCGGAGGAGACCGTCACCCTGCCCAAGGTGCGGATGGACAAGGATCCGGCGGACCAGGAGCCCTCGGGCCAGGACCGCTTGGACAGGGATCGCCAGGACAAGGATCGCCTGGACGAGGACGGTGCCGGCACGGATTCGGTGGGCTCGGAGGCGGAAGGGGCGTCGACGCGCGGGTCGCGGTCGTCGACCCCGTCGCGGTCGGCGTCCGATGCCGACGCCGAGGTGACCGCCGAACTGCCGCAGCCGCCGTCGCCGCCGACGGGGGCCGCCGACGAGACGGCGGTGCTTCCGCCGGTCCGTGACGCCGACGAGACGGCGGTGCTGCCTCCCGTCCGCGACGCCGACGAGACGGCCGTCCTGCCGCCGGTGCGCGGCGACTCACCCGCGGACCGGGTCCCCTCGGGCTTCTTCCGCGAGGAGGCCGCCTCCGGCACCGACGACCGCACCCGTGAGCTGCCCCAGCTCGACGAGGACGGCACACCCCGCCGGCGCGCCCGCCCGGACTGGGCCGAGGAGACTCCCCTCGACGACCTGCCCTCCCTGGCGGACGAACTGCTCGGCCCACGCGGCGAGGACGACGGTTACGGCAACGGCCACGACCACGGGAACGGCGACGGAGGCGACGACCGGGGTTGGGGCCGTCGCCGCTGACGGCCGCTGCCGTTGGGGTCTCCCCTCGCCGCTGAAGGTCCCCTCCGCTGCCGATGCGGCGCCCGCCGCCGCACCCGCCGAGGCTGCGCGGGCGCGGCAGGGGTGCGGGGAGCTGCGCGGGCGACGGGTCAGGAGGCGCACCGGTGCCGTACTCGCGCCCGGCGGCGGATGTGCCCCGGTGCCGGGTGTCGCCCGGCCTCGGCGGACGCCCCAGGACGGACGTCGCCTGGGGCCGGCGGATGCCGCTGGGGCCGGCGGATGCCGCTGGGGCCGGCGGATGTCGCCCGGGGCCGGCGGACGTCCGTCACGCCCCGCTGTCAGTGCCGACCCGCACAATGGAACCGGCAACACGAAACGTGACGAAAGGGCGGCCTGACCCATGACCGTGTGGGACGACCTCGTCGGACAGGAGAAGCTGTCCGAGCAACTGGCCGCGGCCGCCCGCGACGCCGACACGCTCGTCACCGCGGCCGCCTCACCCGACACCCCCGCTCCGAGGACGGCCGCTCCGGAGCCGGCCGCTTCGGCGTCGAAGATGACCCACGCATGGCTGTTCACCGGCCCCCCGGGCGCCGGCCGCACCCAGGCCGCACGGGCCTTCGCAGCCGCCCTGCAGTGCGTCAGCCCCGACCGCGCGCTCGGCGGAGCCCCGGGCTGCGGCTTCTGCGACGGCTGCCACACGGCCCTCGTCGGCACCCACGCCGACGTCACCACCGTCGCCGCCGTCGGCACCCAGATCCTCGCCGAGGACATGCGCGACACCGTCCGCAAGTCCTACACCTCACCGGCGAACGGCCGCTGGCAGATCATCCTCGTCGAGGACGCCGAGCGGCTGAACGAGAAGTCGGCCAACGCGGTCCTCAAGGCGGTCGAGGAGCCCGCCCCCCGGACGGTCTGGCTGCTGTGCGCACCGTCCCTGGAGGACGTCCTGCCCACCATCCGCTCCCGCTGCCGCCACCTGAACCTGCGCACGCCGTCCGTCGCCGCCGTCGCCGACATGCTGGTCCGGCGCGAGGGCGTCGAACCGGACGTCGCCTCGGCCGCCGCCCGGGCCACGCAGGGCCATGTCGACCGCGCCCGCCGCCTGGCCACCGACCCGGCCGCGCGAGAGCGCCGGGCCGCCGTACTGAAGCTGCCGCTACGGGTGTCGGACATCGGCGGCGCGCTGAGGGCGGCGCAGGAACTAGTCGACGCAGCCGCCGAGGACGCCAAGGTGCTCGCAGAGGAGGTCGACGCCAAGGAGACCGAGGAGCTGAAGGCGGCGCTGGGCGCGGCGCAGGGCGGACGGATGCCGCGCGGCACGGCTGGCGTGATGAAGGACCTGGAGGACAAGCAGAAGCGGCGCCGTACCCGCACCCAGCGCGACAGCCTCGACCTCGCGCTCACCGACCTCACCGCCTTCTACCGCGATGTCCTCGCCCTCCAGCTCGGCTCGCGGATCGCCCTGGCCAACGAGGACGCCGAGGACGCCCTGCAGCGGCTGGCCCGCGAGGGCACCCCCGAGGCCACTCTGCGCCGCATCGAGGCGGTCGCCGCGTGCCGCGGGGCCCTCGACCGCAATGTGGCACCGCTGCTGGCCGTGGAGGCGATGACGATGGCACTGAGATCCGGCTGAGAGCGGCCGGTCCGGGCTGACCGCCCCGGCGTTCACTCGTCCGTGGCGGTTACCGCACGCACCGCATCCACCTGACCGCACAGCGTTACGCTCGTTCGATGCATGCCAGGCGTTCCCCCCACCGCAAAGCCCTCGTCGGCCTTCCCCGCCCAGGCCTCACCTTCCTGGCCGTGGCCGCCCTGCTCGCCTCCGCCTGTTCCGCCGGCTCGGCGGGCGGCTCGGCCGGCTCGGGGCCGTCCGACGCGTCCACCGCGGCGCAGGCGGCCCACGCCGCGCTGGCTCCCCTGCCGGAGGCCACCCCCTCGGCCCTCTCGCCGTACTACACCCAGCGGCTCGGCTGGCGCGGCTGCGGAGTGCCCGGCTTCGAGTGCGCCACGCTGAAGGCGCCGCTGGACTACAAGAAGCCGGGCGCGGGCGACGTACGGCTCGCCGTGGCCCGCAGGAAGGCGACCGGCCCGGGCAGGCGCATCGGCTCCCTGCTCGTCAACCCCGGCGGGCCCGGCGGCTCCGCCATCGGGTACCTCCAGCAGTACGCCGGCATCGGCTACCCGGCCGAGGTCCGCGCCCGCTACGACATGGTCGCAGTGGACCCACGGGGCGTGGCCCGCAGCGAGCCCGTGGAGTGCCTGGACGGGCGTGAGATGGACACGTACACGCAGACCGACGTCACGCCCGACGACGACCGGGAGACGACGCGGCTGGTCGAGGCGTACAAGGAGTTCGCGGAGGGCTGCGGCGCCGACGCGCCGAAGCTGCTGCGCCATGTGTCCACGGTGGAGGCGGCCCGCGACATGGACCTCCTGCGGGCGGTGCTGGGCGACGAGAAGCTGCACTACGTGGGCGCGTCGTACGGGACGTTCCTCGGGGCGACGTACGCCGGTCTGTTCCCGGACCGCGTGGGCCGCCTGGTGCTGGACGGCGCGATGGACCCGTCGCTGCCCGCGCGCCGGCTGAACCTCGACCAGACGCAGGGCTTCGAGACGGCGTTCCGGTCGTTCGCGCGGGACTGCGTACGACAGCCCGACTGCCCGCTCGGCGGCCAGGGCACGACACCAGACCAGGTCGGCCGGAACCTGCGCGCCTTCTTCGACCGCCTGGACGCCCGGCCCATTCCCACCGGCGACCCCGACGGCCGCACCCTCGGCGAGTCCCTGGCGACGACCGGTGTGATCGCGGCGATGTACGACGAGAGCGCGTGGGAGCAGCTGCGCGAGGCGCTGACGTCGGCGATGGACGAGAACGACGGCGCCGGCCTGCTGATGCTCTCGGACAGCTACTACGAGCGGGACGCCGGCGGCGACTACGCCAACCTGATGTCCGCCAACGCGGCCGTGAACTGCCTCGACCTCCCCCCGGCCTTCGAGACCCCGGACGAGGTGCGCCGAGCCCTACCGGCCTTCACCAAGGCGTCCCCGGTCTTCGGCGGCGGCCTGGCCTGGTCCGCCCTGAACTGCGCGTACTGGCCGGTCGCCGCGACCGGTGAGCCGCACCGCATCGAGGCGAAGGGCGCAGCCCCCATCCTGGTGGTCGGCACCACCCGCGACCCGGCGACCCCGTACCGCTGGGCCCAGTCCCTGGCCGGCCAGCTCTCCTCCGGCCGCCTCCTCACCTACGAGGGCGACGGCCACACTGCCTACGGCCGGGGCAGCGCCTGCATCGACACCGCGATCAACACCTACCTGCTGCGCGGCACGCCCCCGGCCGACGGCAAACGCTGCCGCTGACCCGGGCCCGGCCGCCCCCCGGAAGTCCTCCGTCCGGGGGTGGTCGGACCACTCCGGGAAACTGTGTAGACTTACCGACGTTGCTGATCGCACCATGGTGCGCACGGCGCGCCGCCTTAGCTCAGATGGCCAGAGCAACGCACTCGTAATGCGTAGGTCTCGGGTTCGAATCCCGAAGGCGGCTCCAGAGAAGTCCTGGTCACCTAGCCCGTGACCAGGGCTTTTTCTTATGCACTGGCCGCGCGGGGTCGGAACGCGATGATCTTCGCGCCCTCATGTGAGGCCGACGTGAGGCCATCCTGCTCGTTCGCCTGCTCGACCGCCCGCTGCTGGGGCAGGCGAGCGCTACCGCGCGGGACCATGGCGGCGGTTGCCTCGGCGGCCTCGGCGGCGGCCTTGGGCATGACCGACTGATAGATGTCTCGCGTGATCCGGCTGTCACTGTGACCGAGGGTCTCGGACACGATCTTGACGTCGACGCCGGCGGCGAGCATGAGCGAGGCGGCGACGTGCCGCAGGTCGTGCAGCCGGATCGGCGGCAGTCCGGAGAGGTCGACGAGCCGCTCGAACTGATCGGTCAGCCACCCGGGGTGAATCCGGTCGCCGTCCTCTTGGGTGAACATCCGGCCCGACTCGATCCACGCGCGCCCCCACTGGCAACGCTCGGCGGCCTGCTTGGTCCGGTGCGCGTCGAGCACCTCGGCGGTGTACTCGTCGATCGAGAACACGCGCTCGCCGCTGTCGGTCTTGGGCAGGCTCTCTATGACCTCCCATCCATCCTGTACGAGTTGAGTGGCAACCGTCATCGTGCGACTCGGTGCCGAGTAGTCGGCCCACCGGACGCCGCACGCCTCGCCGCGGCGCAGACCCCGGAACGTGATCAGGTGGAACAGCGGCAGCAGTCGGTGTTTCGTCTCGGCGAGGTAGTCGAGGAACTGCCCGGCCTGCTCCGGGGTCCACACCATGACCGCCGAGGGCCGCTCGCCGGTCCGCACCCATGCCTCGACCCGCTCGGGCGTCCAGACCATCGCTTTGGGCCGCTTGGCCGGAGTGAGCTCGACGTATGAGGCGGGGTTGAAGGTGATCGCCCCGCGCGCGATGGCGGTGTTCAGCGCGGCCCGCAGCGTGTCGCGGACGTGCTTCTGAGTCGACGGTCCGGTGATGCGGCGGAACGGCGGCATCGCGTCTATGGCGTCCTTGAGGAACTTCCTTCGGCCTCGGTTCTCGATCCCCTTCCACGGGATCGTTTTCAGCTCGTCGAGCGCGGCGCGGCGCTGCACGTTCGCTTCGTGAATGTCGGCGTTGGTCTCGGCGATGCCGGCGAACATCTCGTCGAGGTGCTGCACCGTGAGGCGGTCGAGGCGGATGTGCCCGATCCGGGGTTTCAGGTGGCACCTGATGTCGACCTCGTACCGGGTTTCTCCGCTCTTGCGGAGTGCCTTCTTTCCGGCGAGCCACACGTCGAGCCACTCGGCGACCGTCATGTGCTGAGTCAGAGACTGCCCGGTCGCGAAACGGCGCTTCGTCTCGTCGTAATCGGGGATGTCCTCGCCGCTCGCGGACACGGTTTCGAGCAGGTCGGCGAGGCGGCGGCGGCCGTCGGGGTCCGACTTCTTGTCGGCGATGTCGAGCAGCGCGGCAAGCGCGGTGATGTCGGTCTGCGCGTCCGTCTTGGTCTTGTACCCGCTGCGCCGGAAGCGGCGCCGGGTGCCGTCCTCGCGGGGCGGCAGTTCCTGAACCAGGCTCCACACGCCGTGTGTTCGCTGGGTCAGCTTCTTGCACGCTGCGCCGAGCTGCTTGTCGGTCTGCGGGTCGCGGCATCCGCAGCGCTTGGTGATCGTTCCGTTCATCTAGTCGTTCTCCTCGGGTGTGACTGAGTTGGGGGCGTCGAGCATGTCGAGCCCCCGCATGTCCTCGATCAGGTGGTGCGGTAGGGCGGGGACCTTGAGCCCTGCGCGCACCATGTCGTCGATGTGGCGTGCGAGTTCTTCGAGGCGGTGCACAAAGTCGGTCTCGGCGTCGGGATCACCTCCCCTCGCTTGGTTGGCCTCGGTGCGGAGATAGGCCCTGCGGACGATCGCGAGGCGTCGCTCGAACTCGGGGTACAGCGAGGCCGGATACGCCGCTGTAGCCCACGCTGCGGCCCATGTCTGGCCCGTTCCGGCGATCCGCCGGGAGTCGGTGACGTACCGCCCGTCGAGGGGTCCGTCGAGTGTCGGTGTCGTCTCGCCGGTCATCCACTGCCACACCGTGTAGGGGTCGCGCGGATCGGCGGCCGGGACGGTGGGCACGGTCTCTTCGCTCCCGAGGGGGAGCAGCAAGAGCAGAGGGGGAGTGGCGAGGGCGAGGCCGAGCACGAGCAGGTCGTCGACGGTCACCGGACGGCGTTTCTTGCCCTCGGCGCCTGATCGGCCGGTCTCGATGCTGACGATCACGGCGTACGTGATGTCGGGGCGCCCGAGGCGGGCGCACTCGGCGGCGAGGTCGTTTCGGTTCATGCCGAGGCGTTCGCGGTGCCGGCGGATCTGTGCGGCGACGATGTCGCCCGCTGTCTGGTGACTGTGCATATTGCAAAGCTAGCTATGTTGCTTGCAAAGGTCCAGTCGGAATCGTACGTTTCTGGTCTGGCACTGCTCGACACCATCGGTCCGCAGTGCACACCGATGTCACAGGGGGTAGACCATGACGACTACAGAGCAGGGGATGACACACGACGAGCTGATGCACCTACCCGTCGCCGTCCCGCTGGAGACGGCAAACCGTGCGCTGCACCTCGGCCGCACGACCGGGTATCACCTCGCCCGGACCGGCCGGTACCCCGTGCGGGTCCTGCGCCATGGGCGGGCGTACAAGGTGTCGCGCTATGACCTGCACCGGCACCTCGGCGTCGAGGCGGACGCACCGGCCGACGGGGGAGCCTAGGCAGGAAAGCCCCCGCCCGCCGGGCCTTGAGGGCGCGACGGGCGGAGACATGGGGTTGACCGTGGTCTACGACCAACCGTGCTCGGTGAGCGGCTCGGCGTCCTTGAGATAGCCGAGCAGCCCGGCGGCGGGGTACTCGATGATGTCCTCGGGCAGCTCGTGCACGGACCACCATCGCAGGTCGAGGCACTTTTCGGGCTCTCGGTTCACCGGCTCGCCCGTCCACGTGGTGGCCAGGAAGAACAGACCGATTCGCTCGGTGTCGGCGTCCTGCTTGTGGTGCACGACGTGCACGAGCCGCAGGTGCTCGGGGTCGACCTCGACGCCGGTCTCTTCGAGCAGTTCGCGCGCGGCACCCGAGGTGAGCGGCTCGCCGGCGTCGAGCTTGCCCGAGGGGGCGTGCCACCGGCCGTAGCCGTACGGCCCCCCGCGCTGCGACAACAGCACCTTGTCGCCATCACGCAGAATCACGTGCGTGTCGATCACGGGGGTTGCGAGTGCTGCGTTCATGAGTTCACCGTGCGGTCGTCGGGGTCGGTGGGGTTGTCGACGCTACCCCCGGATGGGGGCAGCGCGTCGGCGATTCGCTTCGCTACATCCGTAGGGGTGGCGTCGGTCGAGTCGAGCACGAGCACCTCGACGCCGAGGGTCATCAAAGTCTGTGCGGCCTCGCGGTAGAGCGCGACCTCGCGGGCGGGCCCGTCGGGGTCGTCATGGAAGCGGTGGCGCTTCCCGCGCTCAGCGAGACGGGCCGCGATGCTTGCCGGGTCCGCAGTGAGGATCACGGCCAGGTCGGGCAGCAGGATGTGCCGGTTCAAGGCGAGCACGAACGGCTCGGGTACGCCGTCGAGCTGCTGGAGAACGAGACTCGACGCGAGGTAGCGGTCACAGATCACGGTCTCGCCGGCCTTGAGCAGCGGATCGAGCTCGACCTCGATGTGCTCATACCGGTTCGCGGCGACGAGACAGGCGAGGGCGCGGCCGTGAATGTGGTTCGCCTTGGCCCGGGTGAACTCGCCGAGCTCGCTCGTCGAGGGCTCCGTCGTCGTGTGGACACGTCTTCTGCGGTCGACGAGCAGGCGGCCGAGCTCGGCGACCGTGGTCGACTTCCCGACCGCGCTCGGGCCGTCGACCGTGACGAACACGCCGGGGTGGACGGTCACGCGGCGACCCCCAGACGGTTGCGGTCGTGCTGCTCGCGGGTGAGCTCGGCGAGCGTCGCGCGGAGCTTCGGGAGAGGGACGGTCCCGAACTGGACGCCGACCGAAAAATTGAACTCGTCGCGGGCGCGCATCGACTCGTCGGCACCGTCGGCGGTCAGGTCGACGTCGGAGTACGCGAGCAGTGTGTCGGGCTCGTGTCCGGCGTCGGTGAGCGTCTTCCAGATCGGCGTACCGGGGTAGGGCCGGAACTCGAACACGCTCGCCCGAAAGCGGCCCGCTCCGTACCGGTCGGCGATGGCCCACAGGTTGTGGATGTGGCGCACCGTGGCGTCGAGGTCTTCCTGCTGCTCCCCGGGGTACCCGAGGATGAAATAGCCCTTCACGCCGATGCCGCGCGCGAGCAGCCGGGCGGCGACCTGCTCGGTCATCTTGGCGGTAATCCGCTTGTCCATGCCGGCGAGCACGCGGTCGCTGCCCGACTCGATGCCGAGGGCGACCTCGCGTAGTCCGTTCGCCTTGAGTGTGTCGAGCATGGCGTCGTCGAGGCGGTCGAACACGTTGATCCGTCCGGTGGCGTCCCACACGTACCGGTCGCCGATCCGGTGTCGGGTGAACGCTTCCATCTGCGGCACGATCACCCGCTTCGCACCGAGGAACAGATCGTCGACGAACCGGTACGCGGTGGTGCCGTAGGTCTCGTGCAGGTGGTCGAGCTCGTCGACGATGCCCTCGGGCGACCGGGGGCGGATCTTGACGTCGGGGTTCGCCGATACAGCGGCACCGCAGAACCCGCAGTCGTACGGGCACCCGCGCGATCCGACGATGTTCGCCTCGGTCCGGCCGTCGTCGGCGATGTACGGATCTTGCGGCAGGAACGCGCGGTTCACGAGCGGTAGCGCGTCGATGTCCGGGCTCAGCCAGTCGGCGGCCCTGTCGCGGGCGATGCCGGCGGCGTGCGTGCCGAGCAGCCGGTCGCGCCACATCACCCCGGGCAACTCGGCGCGGCGGCGCTCGTCTGCCAGTAGCGCGGCGACTCGTGGCTCGCCCTCGCCGATCACCAGGGCGCGCAGGTTGCCCATACGCGGATCGTCGAGGATGCGGGCGGGCATCGCGCGGGCGTGGTGCCCACCGACCATGAGCGAGATACCGGGGTCGAGCCCGGCGGCGATCCGGGCCGACATCTCGTACGTGGGGGCGAGCAGGTTCATCCCCACCCAACGGGGCCGGACGCCGTTGATCAGGTGCGCGGTTTCGTCGACGCCGAGCCCCTGCGCCTCGGCGTCCAGCACACCCACGTTGAAACCGGCCTGCTGCGCGTAGGTGGCGATGTACGCCATCCCGAGCACGGGCAGGGTGTAGTCGTTCGTTCGGGGCCGCAGGGCGTAGTCGCGGAGCGGCGCATTCACGAACAAGGCGTCGAGCACCCGGTTCGGGTCGGCGCCGGCGATCAGGTCAGAGGCTGCTCGGTCCTCCGTGGCCGTTAAGGTCATTGCTCCCCCACGTGAGAGTGAAAAGGGTCAGGGCGTGCAGTTGCGTGCGTGCGGGCGCCCATCGGCGCCACAGGGCCTCGAACTCACTGTCAGAGCTCGGGAAATCGAGTGCGGGGGCCGCTTTGCGGGCCCACGTGCGCACGGCGAGGTCGCCGTGCGGGTAGATCGAAAAGTCGCCGGTGAAGTCGGCCGCGGCGGCTGCTGCGGTCCATGGCCCGATTCGGCGCACCTCGACGAGCTCTTTGATCAGGCTTTCGGGGTCGAGAGTGGCCCAGTGCTCGCCCCGGTCGAGGTACGCCTCGGCGGCGGCGCGCAGCGCGTTGCGGTTGAACTTCGCCCCGACGGCGGCGAATCCGTCGTCGTCGATCCCGAGCACGGTCTCGGGAGTGGGCACGGTCGCGAACTCGCCGGCCACCGTGTTGAAGGTGCGCCCGTAGGCGGTGTAGAAGGCCCGGTGCTTGCGCGCGGCCTGCTTTGCAGTCACGACCTGGCGGAGAACGGCGGTCACGATCGCATCCCACAACGACGTGTTGGTGAGACGAGCGACCGTGCCGAGGCGTACCAACGCGTCGAGCAGTGGCGCGGCTTGCTCGGGGGCGGCGGGTAGCTCGATCGGTGATGTGTAGGCGACGGGCGGCTGCTCGGCGGCGGGGTCGCCAGTAACGGGCCACAGGGCGAGGTGTTCGCTCCGGTGGTTCCAGACGGCGAGCCATGCGGCGCCCCCGTGCTCGACGAGACGGGCGCGTTCCTCCTTGGCGGTCGTCTGCCATGCGGGGTGTTCAGTGATGATCTTCGTGCTCATGGGCTCAATTCCGGTCGAGGGGGCGCGGGTTAGGGGGCGCGATGACGGCGTGCGTGCGCAGTTCGAGGAAGCGCACGGGGGTAATCGTCCACTCGACGACCGCCCCACTTCCCACTACCACGGTGAACCCGCAGCGCGTGCCCGAGTTGAGCAGAGCGAGGGCGTGCAGCCATCCCGACTCGGCCCACTCGACCGCCCGTTCGACCTCGCGCGGCGTCATCCCGAGCATGTGAGCCGTGCGCACCTGAACGCGCAACGCGCGTATGGCGGCACGCGGCGTCGGAAACACGCGCGGCTGATCGAGTGGCGAGGCCCTGCACGCGTACGGCGAGTCGTACCGCAGCACCTCGAACAGAAACCCGTGTTCGACGAGTGCCTCGGCCTGCTGGGGATGGCTGGACAACCTTGCCCCGTTGACGGTGATCACACCGGCTGGCGCGCTCATTCCCTCACCCTCCGGACGCGGTTACATGGTTGCCCCTGTCCGGCAGTGAGGCGTAAGTGCGCCGGCCAGGGTGGACCCTCGGGGGTTCTCCCTAACAGGCGTGCGAATAGGGAGCTTTCGGCATGTATGGGTGCGGCGTTGCTGCGATTGGGGCATCGCTGCGTCGCAGAGTGACCGTACTGCCACGGAAGAGAGAGCGGCAAGTGTGCAACGGGGCATACTTGTCACGGCTGGGGATTGGCATATGCCGGTGCCCCCCGTCCCAGATGGAACGGGGGGCACCGTTGCTACGCGGACGCCGAGCGCTAGCTGAGCATGTGGTCGAACTCGCCCGCCTTGACGCCGGCGATGAAGGCGGCGAGCTTGTCGCGGCTTGTGGTGACGACGACGCTCGGATCGTCACTCTCGCGCACCTTGATCACGCCGCCCTCGGCGACCGCGAGCTCGACGCAGTTCTCGCCGCCGCCCCCCGAGAAAGACGACTTCTGCCACTTAATGGGTGATGCGCTCATTCCCTTTTCTCACAGTTCCCTTGCGATGTGGTGGATTAGCTGCCTCGACCCCTCGGGGTCGAGTGAAGCGTGCTCGGCGATGTCGAGCAGCGTCCGATATTTCTTCAATTCGGCCTCGGCGTCCAAGAAACGCCCGCCGAAAGCACTGTCGATCTGCACGGTGTCCAATTCGGGTACCGGGCCGCTTGCATACAGGACCGGTTGCGTCACCTCGATAAAGTCCTCGCTCGTGAAGGGGATCACGCGAATGGACACGGTGGGAAGCTTGGAAATCTCGATGAGGTATTCGAGTTGTTCGCGAACAACCTTACGGCCACCGAACCTCATCCGTAGCGCAGCCTCATGGATGATGGCTGTGTACTGGGGTGGAACCTCTCGCTCGAAGATGGTGAAGCGCTTCAAGCGGTGCTCGACGCGCGCCTCTACCTCATCCCCGGGGAGTCGCGGCGTGACGCCCGAGAACAGCGCGCGGGCGTAGTTCTCCGTCTGGAATGGTCCGGGGAACGTGATGCTCTGCATCGACCGCATTGAATCGGCGTGGTGTTCCAGCTCTGCAATATTCAGCCACGCGGGGTCTAGCTTGCCCCGGAAATCGTCGAACCAATATTGCCCCCTGTGTTCGAGGGCTATTGCGCAAAGAGCCTCGATAAGGGGTTCGTTGTCGCATTGGTAGAACGTGGCCAAGCGTCGAATGCGTTCGACGCTCACCCCGATCCGGCCCGCCTCGATGTGGCTCATCTTTGCCTGATCGGTCGACAGAAGGCCGGCAGCCTCACGCGCCGTTCTCCCCGCTCGTTCGCGCAGCTTCCGCAGCTCGACGCCGAGTCGTTGCTGCCGCGCGGTCGGGTTGTCCCTCGGTGGCATTGGTTCCTTCCCCTGTCGTTGACCTGAGTCTGCCGCGTAACCGTGCCTTGGGTCCACCTCTCGTCACCGGGAGTGGGGGGCACCCTTGCCCCGGGGCATGTATGCCCCCTACAGTCCTGGCAGCACCGTGCCACGCCAGTAAGCCCGAAGTGCAGCCGTTGCGCACGCTTTTGCGCGCCCCGGGGACGGCCAAGCCACGCATGGCGAGCGCGAGCTCAGACAGCGTTGGGAGACGACGAAATGACGACCGCAGCCTTAGCACCTCCCGCACAACCGCCCGAGCAGAACGCGAGCTACAGGTTCACCGCGCCCCGATTGCCGAGCACGCCCGCTCTCGCCCGGCACTGGGTCGCCGACCTGCTGCGTTTCGGCGGGCGCGGGCACCTCGCCGAGCGTGCCGAACTCTGCACGTCCGAGGTGGCCACGAACGCGTACCTGCACACTGCCTCGCCCCTGATGACGGTAGAGGTGTCACTCTCGACCGAGGGCGTAACCGTCTGCGTGCACGACGGCGCCCCGGGACGTAAACCGCAGGTACGGCCCACGTGGGCAGACCCGAGCTCGCTCTCGCCGACCGGGCGCGGCCTCGGGCTCGTATCCGCCTACGCCGACATGTGGTCGGCGGTGTCCGACGAGTCATCAAAGACCGTGTGGTTTCTGCTCAGTGACGACTCGACGGCGAGGTGTGCAGCGTGACCACCTATGCCGACCGAGCCTTGCTCGGCCTAGTGATCATCTTCGCGAGCCTCGGTGTGCTCGTACTCGTGGCGATCTACGCCTCGATTCCCGGCCCCCTCCACGCCGAGACGCCGCCGCCCGACACCGAGGGACAGACCTACACCTGCTACTGCTGGCGCGACCCGATCCCCGTGCGGGTCGTGGTCGGACCCAGCAAGGGCCGAGCGCCTGCCCGCGCGAGGCACGCACGCCACGCCGCCCGCTCGAAAACCCATGTCTCCCACGCGGGAGCGGGCGGCGGTGGAAGGGGCGCACCTCCCGTGCCCGCGACCGGATAGGTCGCGCGCACGGTGACCCCGAGCAGTGGGCCCTCGACGAGTGCACCGTCGAGGGCCCATTCGCCTGCCCTCACAACGACAAAGGCGCCCCCCGCAACCGGACAGACCCGGGTGCGGGGGGCGTGAGCGTTCAGTGAGTGGCGGTCTGCCACAGGGTGAGAGCGAGGCCGATGACGGCGACCAGAGCGAGGACGCTCGGGAGGGGCCACCGGGTCTTTTCGAGGGCGTCGAGTCGCTGTTCGTGGTCGGCGAGGCGGTTGTCGGTCTGGTCGCTGCGCTGCACGAGCAGGGCGAGCGAGCCGTCGGTGCGGGCGAACCCTGCCTCGACGACGCCGCGCAGCCGCTCAAGTTCGAGCGCGACGTCGCCCGGGGTCGGGTCGGTCACTGGCGCCCGCCGTGGTCGCGGTCGAGGGCGAGCAGCTCGTCGTCGGGGTGCGGGGCGGCGCGCAGCCACTGCGGCAGCAGGTTGTCGACGACCGGGAGTGCCATCACGCGCGTGATGGCACCCGCGATGGCGAGGGCCAGGCCGACGCCGGCGGCGGTCTGCGGGATGCCGGCGGCGTCGATGATCAGGGGCAGACCTGCGGCCAGGGCGAGGGCGGTCTGCACGATGGTGCGGAGGGTGCGACGCGAGGCGTCGGTCATGGGTGTACCTCTCTGTTCGTGATGGGGGAACGGGCCGCCCGCCGTGGTGCGGGCGGCCCGTGTGGTGCGGGGCGGGTCAGACCTTGGGGACCTTGAGCGCGTCCCAGGACGCGCGGCCGGGCCACCCGTCGGCGTCGTCGCCTCGGTAGCCGAGGTGTCGCTGCCACCGTGCGTAGCTCTGGCGGTCGACCTCGGTCCACTGCGGCCCCGGGCCTCGGCGGTAGGCCGAGCAGCCCTCGGCGACGAGCCGCCGGCCCATGGCGGTGATGATCGGCGAGTGCGGGTGCCGCTTGAAGAACGCGACGCCCGGGTACGGCTCGAACCTTTGCGTCGGCGGCTTGGGCTTGGGCTGCTCGGGCTTGGTGGCGAGGCGGCGGTCGATGCGCTCGCGCATGGTGGTCATGGAGAACCCGCGCGGGTCCGACTTCCAGTCGCTCCACTCCTTGTGCCCGATGACGCTCGCGCCGGTCCAGCCGTAGGCGCGGCAGATCGCGGCCGAGACGCGCTCGATCGCGTCGAGCTGCTCGTCGGGCCACGGGTCGCGGCCGTCGCCGAGGTTGACGCACTCGAACCCGTAGAAGTGCGCGTTTCCGTCGGCCGCGCCGGCCGAGCCCTCGTGTCGGTGCGTCGCCGGCAGCGACCGCTCGGCGACCACTGCGGCGAGCACGCCCGGGTCGCCGCCCCCGGCGTGGTTCGCACGTCCCGCGCTGATCAGGTAGACCGTGCCATCCTTCGCGATCACGCCATGGCACAGCGGCCCCGGGAGCGAGGCGTATCCGTCGTAGCAGAGCCGCACAGAGTGCTCGGTGCCCTCGCTCACGGTGTGGTGGATCATCACACCGTTGATCGGCCCAAACGAGCCCTTGTGGTTGCGGTTGTGGGTGCGCCACGAGTCGACCTCGACGACGCGTACGCCCTCGGCGCGCAGGATCGCGACGAGCCGATCGGGCGTGAACGGGGTTGCCATGGTGGGTGTCTCCAGACATGAAAAAACGCCCTCGGCGGGGTGCCGGGGCGTGCGGTCGGTGGGTTGGTCAGACGAGAGCGAGCGCCATGATCGCGGGATCGAGTCCTACCTCGCCCGAGCTCTGGTTGACGGTGCTCGGTAGCGACGTCTGCGCGTCGAGGCACCATGCGCGCTGAAACGCGCTGCCCAAGAAGAAGTTGGCCGGTGCGGACGGCGACTCGTTCTGTATGTGCATGTAATAGAAGTCGGTCGCGCTGCCGGCGGAGAGCAGGAACGCGCTCCAGTAGCGGCCCGGTTGCAGGGTGACCGTGCCGGACAGGGGCACGGGCACGGCGCCGATGTGGTTGTTCTTGGCGCCCGGGGCGGTGCCGGTGATCTGTCCGGCCGAGGGCAGGCTCGACACCTGCCCCGAGGTCGCCACCCGCGCCCCCGACTCGTTGTAGATCCCGGCATAGAACCGCGCGGCCGGTACCGCGCTGCTGCCCGCCCACCCGCGCGCGAAGATCGCGACGGCGTTGACCGGGGTCGGCTCGGAAATGTAGATGCCGCTCAGATAGATCCGCTTGAGTACGGCGGCCTTGGTCGTGGTGGGGTTTGTGACGTGCGCGGGGTCGCCCGACCATGCCTGAAACCCGAGCGCGTTCGGCGTCCATACGTTCCGCGTGGTGGTGGACGGGAGCTGTTCGACCGGGAGTCGGCCGGACGAGTCGAGCGAGGCGACGCCGGACGCCGCGCCCCGCGCGCTGGTCGCGATGGCGCCGACTTGCGCGGCGGTGTGCGTGTGACTGGTCGCCGCGGCGCCGACGTCGGCCGCGGCCAGGACGACGATGCCGGTCTGCCCGTTGACGGACTCGACCGCGCCGGCGCCCGAGGTGTCGGGAAGCTGCTCGGCCGGAACCTTGCCGGTCGCGTCGAGCTGCGCGACGCCCCCGGCGGTGCCGGCGGCCGTGGTGGCGAGGGCGCCGACGTCGGCGGCGCCGAGCACAATGTCGGCGGCGCTCTTGCCGTTGACGGACTGGACGACGCCCGGGGCACCGGGCGCCCCGGCGGGGCCGGTGTCGCCCTGGTCGCCCTTGGCGCCCGGGGCACCCTGGGGGCCCTTGAGATTGCCGATCGAGGCGCCCCACCCGGACGGGCCGCGCTGCCAGATGTCGCCGGTATCGGTGCGCAGCAGCATGTCGCCCGGTCGCGTGCTGGCGCTCGACGTCGAGCCGTTGTTGACGTACCAAGCGGCGCCGCGCACGTCGCCGCCGAGCTGCGTCCACGTGCCGGCGGTCTTCTGCCACGTCGAGACGGTCGTCGAGGTGACGCCGAGGAACTCGCCCGACTCGTACCGCACGTAGAGGTCGCCGTCGACGCCGAGGGCGGGGTCGGGCGCGGCGGTGCCGCTGTAGATCCTGCTGCCCGGGGTGCCGTCGGGGCCCTGCGGTCCGGGCACGCCGACGTAGTTCGGTTTCGAGGGGTCGGTCGGGGCGATGTCGGCGAGGTCGACGTCGGGGTACGCGGCCGGTAGCACGATGTTGTACGAGCGGCCCACGGGGATACCCGAGAGCTGCTCGGTCACGACGTACGCCCATCCGGACGGGTCCATGTCGGGCGCGTCGGTGGCCGGCAGGTTGACCTCGACCGCGCCCTGCGCGTCGAGCTGCACGGTCACGGGGCCGCCGAGGATCACGTCGGCTTGCGGGAAGGTGAGTTGTGCGGGCGCGCGGAACACGATCGCCCCGGACAGCGGGACGCCGTTCGGGGCGAGGAAGCGACCGCGCACGGTCACAGTGGGTATGGACGGGGGCAGCAGTGCGGGGCCCTCCCTAGTCGTCGATGGTGCGCATCCCCGGTGCGGGCGCCCCGGGGTCGGTCTTGGGGGCGGGCGGTTCGGAGAGCAGCGGTACGCCGAGATCCGCCGTCGCCGCGGCGGTGGCGCTCGCCGGCGGGTCCGGCGCTTCGTCGGCCGTGAACGTGTTCCGGGTGAAACTGCTGAACACGCGCGTTTCGATACCTGCGCCGCTGACCTTGACGCGGTGCTCGATGATCCACCCGACGTAGTCGAGGTGGCCGACGCCGTGCAGTGGCCACGTGTGGGTTTTGCTCGTCCATGTGTTGGCCGGGACGTCGTACGCGGTCATCTCGATCGTGCCGTCGGTGGGGTGGATCATGGACACGCGCACCTGTCCCCCGCCGGCACTGGCGATGCTGGACATATGCAGTTCCATGACGGCGTTGTGAGCGGGGGCACCTCCCACCCATCCGGGCTGGAAAGTGGTTCCCTCGGTGCCCTGCTGCTTGGTCGGGTACAGGGGAACGGGCATCCAGGGGCGGCCGAGGAAGCGGCGGCAGTAGTAGTCATCCATCAGGATCACGTCGCCCTCGCGGGAGAACTGCCGGATCATGTTGGAGCCCTCGCCCGAGCCGCCCACGTTGAACGCGAGGCTTCCGTCGCTGCGCTGGATCTTGACGCCGTAGGCGCCATCCCACAGAGCACCGACACCGAAAATCCCGGTGCCGTCCGGGGCGGACACCTCCAGTGAGCCGCCCTCGCCGATCCGGACCGGGCCGGCGGTGATCTCGTCGAGTGCGGGGCGGATGTTCGCGCGGCCCGTGAGGGTGCGCACCTCGCGCTCAAGCGCGCGGATGCGGTCGAGGATGTCGAGCGGGATCGCTGCCACTAGGCGGCCTCCAGACTGAGTTTCGCTGTTTCGGGTCGGCCGCGCAGCGGCGGGGAGATCGCGAGGCCGACCACCCGGTACCGGCGGTCGAGCCCCTCGGCCCACCACAGATCACGGATGCGCACACGGATGGTGGCGCCGAGCAGCGAGGGCGACAGGGGCGTGCGGTCGAGCGCGACGGTTACCTCGGGGATCGTCTGCGGGTGCAGCGCGGCGGCCAGGTCGGCGCGTGCGTGCGCGTCGAGGGTGGCCTGCTCGGTCACGGTGGAGTAGTCCGAGGTTCCGTCCAGCCGCGGCCATCCGATGCCGAGCTGCTCGTCGTCGTCGAGTAGCTCGGACATCAGGGGTAGAGATTCCTTGGTCTGGTTCTTGTTGTCGGACGCGCCCCGGGCTTGCCACGCGTTCGCCCGCACGGTCGCGTCGATGGGCCACGCGTAGGACATGACGGGGCCCGGGTGGTCGAGGACGACGTCGCTCGCCCCGGTCCGGATGACCGGGGAACCGAGTTGCAGCCGCTTGACGCGCCGGCCGCTGCCCGGATCGCGAAAGCTCGCGATCCTCCACTCGAACCCGTGCTCGACGGCGGCGAGTTGGTCGATTACCTCGCGGATGCGCGGCACGTCATAGCGGCGGTATGTGCGGTCACGCTTGACGCCCGAGAGCTGCTCGGCGTCGTACTCGATCCCGATGTCGCCGCCGGGCAGGCTCGCGGCGTAGTCGAGCAGTCCCCGCACGATGTCGTACTGGTCGACCTGTACGGCCTCCTGCGTGTGCAGGATCGCGCGGTGATCGAGGTACGACGCCCACCCGCCGGCCTGTATCTGTAGGCCGAGAAACCCCCGTTCGTTGCTGGTCAGGTTCGCGGTCCACAACACGCCGCCCCACCAGATTTCGGGGCCGCGCTCGATCCACAGGGCCGTA
Organism: Streptomyces sp. bgisy159; assembly: GCF_965341775.1. Taxonomy (GTDB): domain Bacteria; phylum Actinomycetota; class Actinomycetes; order Streptomycetales; family Streptomycetaceae; genus Streptomyces. Next base: position 150,897 of record NZ_CBDQZH010000004.1, read on the forward strand.
CGCCCGGGTTCGATGGCGGCGCGCGCACGGGCGGCGACGGCTCGGTTCGGCAGAGGGACGGTGGCCGAGGCCGAGCCCGTCTTGCCGATGTAGTCGTCGAACTGGACGTCGGTCACCGGCAGGACGTCGAGCACCTGATCGGTGCGCAGGTCACACAGGATGACTCGGTACGTGGGGGCGATCAGTGCGGCACCCCCTCATGCGTCGAGCGGGTAGATCAGGCCCGACAGGGCCGCCCATGTGGTCAAGTCCGAGTTGCCGATGAAGTGCAGAGTTCCGTCGGTCTGACAGTCGACCTTGATCGGGACGCCGCCGGCGGCGATCGACGCCGAGGTGTGCAGCGCGGGCCGCAGGGCCGAGGGGAGCGGGGACGCGAGCGGCTTCCCGCTGTTCGGCGGAACCCCCTTCGTCGTCCAGGACACGCCGCCGCGCCACTGCATGTGGGGAATCCCGCCGAGCATGATCCGGCGGTACCTGATCGTGCCCTGATAGTTGCCCCCGTTGGTGTAGCCCGAGGCGAGGGCCGGCGTCGTCCACCCGATCACGGGGTCGAGGGTCTGCCACGCCGCGCCGTCCCACCGGTCGAGGCCGGTCCCGTTGTCGCGGTACTGGCCCGGGTACCCGCCGGGGAAGGACAGGCCCCACCCGCGCGGGATGATGCCCCCGTACGCCGAGGTGTAGCGGCGGCGGTCGGCGAGCGCGCTCTGCCATGCGATGCCCCCGGTACCGGCCGAGGTACCCGCCGGAACGGTGACATCCCACAGCCGCAGCGCGGGCGTGATCAGGGTCGGCGCCGTCGGCGTCGCCGTCGCCTCGCCTTGCAGCACCTCGACGGTGACCTCGGTCTGCTCGCTCGTGTCGTACAACCCGTCGCGGATCTTGAGAATGACCGAGTCGATGCGGGTGTACTGCGCGTGTCCGTCGCCGATCGTGAGCGTCTCGGGGGAGGCCACGGCCACCGGATACGCACCCTGCGCGGCAGTGCCCTGCACCACGGCGCGGCCGACGCCGATCTGTACCTGCATGGCGCCCGTGCCGGTCGCGGCGAGCGGGTCGCCGCCGGCGATCACGCCGTCGCGCGTGAGGGTCTCGGACTCGGGCGCCATGGCGCCGAGCGGCACGAGTCGGGTGTCTTCTCTGGTCTGGCCGTTGGGCAGCAGCCATCCGGCGCGCACGGTCACGTCGGGGTACCTCCTTACCAGTAGGCGGAGCGCCACCGGAGCGAGACCGAGGCGCGGGGATCGGTGGAGCCGGGCGCGGCTCGGAAGACGAGCGAGGACGCGCCCGGAGCGAGGGCGAATAGCTGCTCGGGAGCACTGCGGGCGGTGGCCGTATACAGACGCGAGGCGGTGCCGTTGAGCGTGACCGTGCCCTCGCGGGTGTCGACGAGCAGCTCGTCGTCGGCGGCGAGGTCGATGTCGTACTCGATCGCCTCGCCGGTCGCGAGGTTGGTCACGGACGGCAGGGAGACCGGCCCCCGGACCGTCACGACCGGATGGCTCGGCGCGTCGCCCGTGTTGAGCGCGAGCAGGGCCCCGGTGCTGCCCGGGGTGCCGAACATCATCGGGTAGGCGAGGTGTTCGGGCCCGGGGGCGAGGTGCCAGTCGAGACCGGCCTCGGGCGCGGGAAGGTGCGCGGTGGCCTGCTGCTCGACGACGCCGTACCGGCGCGGGTCGGTGGCCTCGAACTGCATCGCGGCCCCCGTGACGACGCCGACCGCGTACCCGCCCGTGCCGACCGGCACGGCACGGCGGATGCACCGGACCCAAGACAGCAGCGGCGGGGAGTCGTCGAGGCGGATCACGAGCGGCTGCTCGTCGTCCCGTAGCGCGGTCGCTGCGGACAGAGCACGCACGGCGCCCCCCATGTGACCGGGCTCGGTGCGGATCACGACGCCGTCGAGAGTGATCGTGCGCGGCTGCGCGAGCAGCCGGCCGAGGTAGGCGCCGTGCGCGTCGGACCGGTTGACCGTGCCCGAGTCGTATCCGGGCGTGTCCTCCCACCCGGTCAGGGACTGCCACCCGTAGGCGGTCCGGGGCCCGAGCAGCAGCTCGCCGACTTGTACGTGCCCGGGGAGGGTGACCAGATCACCGGGGGCCATCCGGTCACCCCCTGCCCTTGGCGTGCCATGCGAGCGCGACCGCCGTTTGATCGGCGGTCGCCTCGCCGGCGTGCCAGTTCTCGATGTGCACGGTCGCGCCCCAACCGCCCGACGCCGCACCGCCGTTGGCGGGTGCCCCGGCCGTGGCGAACTGCGGCGCGGCGGGAACCGAGACGAGATTGCGCATCGTTCGGTCGACGGCCGGTGCGCCCGCCTTGATGCCCTCGACGATTCCCGCAGGAATGAACTTGCCGATCTTGTCGCGCATGAGACGCGACGGGGAATGAATTCCCAGCGCCTTTGCGATCGGGCCCGGAATCAGATTCTTGGCCCATGACATCAGGGTCGAACGCAGCCAAGAGCCCATGCCCTTGATGCCGTTCCACAGGCCCGTGATCAGATCGCGGCCCTTGTCGTAGAGCATCGAGCCGAAGTTGCCGAAGTAACCGGCGATCATCCCCGGGAGCCCGCGCACCCACGAAAGCATTTCCCCGGCTTTGCGGACGGTGCCCGACTTGATCGAGTCCCAATGCTTGATGATGAGACCGACCAAAGTCCAGTTGAGGAAGAAGTCAACGATCCGGCCCGGAATGCCCTTGACCCAATCGACCGTGGCGTTCCAAATGCGGACCGTGCCCGACTTGATCGAGTCCCAATGCTTGATGATCAGGCCGACCAAAGTCCAGTTGAGGAAGAAGTCGAGGATCTTCTGCCCGACCCATTGCAGCTTTCCCCAGACCCAATCCCACGCGGCCTTTGTGGCGGAAACGATCGTGTCCCAGTTGGCCACGATCAGGGCGACGATGCCGACCACGGCAGCGATCACGAGCGCGATCGGGCCCATGGCGAGCAGCCATGCCGCAGCCATCCGGGCGCCCTGTATCAGGGACTGCGTCCCCATCAGCACCCACGACGCGACCACCCGCACAGCAGCCGCGGCGGCCCCCGCGCCCTGCGCCACCCAACCCGCGAGCATCGTCGCGTTGAGCAGCACGAACCGGGCTGCTGCGGTGACGCCGGCGGCGGTCTGCGTGGCCCATCCGGTCACAACCGCGACGGTCGTCGTCGCTGCGGTCGTGGCGAGCGCGACGAGCGTCGGCAGCATCAGGACCGTGATCACGCCGGCGGCGATCGAGAGCGCCGTCGAGTGCTCGGAGATCCACCCGACGGACGCGCGCAGCGCGCCGCCGAGCCCTCCGTCGCCGATCCAGTCGGCGGCGGTCTCAAGCGCCGGAACGAGATAAGTCCCGAGCACGCCGACGAGCTTTTGCTCTATGCCGCGCTTGAACGCTTCGAGTTTGGTCGCCGCATTGTCGTGCATGGCGTCGCCGGCGGCGTCGGTGGCGCCCTTGACGTCGCCGAGTGCCTTTACCGCGCTGGACGGATCGAGCGAGTAGAGCGCGCGCTGCATGTCCTCGGACTTGGTTCCGAAGAGACCGAGCGCGATCTCGCTCTGCTTTGCGGGGTCCTTGACACCGCGCAGTTTGTCGAGAACTTGATCGAGAGCCTTTGCCGCTTCCGGCCCGCCCTCTTGAAAAACCTTCTGCATCTTGTCGGCAGAAAATCCGAGGTCCGTAAAGGCGGTCGCCGTCGCGTCGCTCATCCCCTGCGCTTGAAGGGTGAATTCCTTCAAGCTGTCGGCGACCGAGTCGGCGTCCCGCGCGCCACCCTTGAGCCCCTGCTGCAAAAGCCCCATGGACGTCTGAGCATCGAGGCCAAGCTGCCGGAATTCCGTCGGATACTCGGCGAACGTGTCGAGGAGATCCTCGGCGACGTCGACGCCGTTCTGCGAGCCGCGCACGAGCACGTCGAGCGCTTCCTGCGCGTTCTTGGCGAGCCCGTTTTTCATCATCGTGCCCACGGCACGAGACACCTTGGACACGTCCTCGCCCATAACCGAGGCAGCGCTCGCGACTTGCGTCGCAAGCGTCTTGACCTGGCCTCGGGTCGCCTCGGGCGGCAGCAGACCGTTTCGGGCGATGCCCTTGATGATCTCGGCGCCGTCCTCGACCGAGTCGACGATCGCCCCCGCGTACAGATCGCCCGCGGCCTGGCCGTAGGTCTTGGCGACCGGGCCGGTCGCGCCGAGCTGCGCCTGCAACGTCCCGGGGATCTTGCTTTGGTCGAGGGCCTTGTCGATCCCGGCCATGAGCGCGCCGCCGATCGCCGCGCCGATCGCGGCGGCGGCGATCCCCTTCATGGCGGTCTCGATGCCGGACGACGCCCGGTCGGCGCCGTCGGCCGCGCCGTCGGCGAGACCGTCGCCGAGCCCCTCGCCCGCGCGGTCGCCGCTGCGTTCGGCGTCGGCGGCGATCCGGTCGCCGCCCGACTGCACCGCAGCGCGGGCGCGGTTCATCCCGGATACGGCGCCCGAGTCGTCGATCGTTACCGTGGCGGCGAGCTCGCCCACCATGAGCGCCATGGGGCCTCACCTCCCAGCGGTTCGGCCCCCCGACGGGGAGGGGTCAGGCGGAGGAGTGAGGACCCGCGCGAGGCGGGACTCGGCGGAGAGCAGGGCAAGCACGCGCACCCGCAGCCATCGCCACGACCGGGCGCGCAGCAGGCCCGGGGTGCCTAGGTCGATGCCGTAGACCTCGTGCAGATCGGCCTCGACGAGCGGCCACTCGGCGAGGATCTGCGCCCACGTCAGCGACGCTTGCGGCCCTTGCTGTTTCCTCGGGGCCGCGCCGGGCGGGTACTCGTACCACTCGTAGAGCCCCGAGACGGGGTCGAGCTCGCCGCACCCGATCGGTTCCGGCGGGCCGCCCGGTTCGGGGCCAGACGAGAAGGGTCGCCGGCCGCGTTCCAATAGCGCTCGGCGGCCGTCTTGTCCTGCGCGATCCACACCATGGCGGTGATCGCTGCGTGCTTGAGCGCGGGCCACTTCACGCCGTCGGCGACCATCTGATCGTGGGCAGCGCCGAGCACCTCGCGGTAGAGGTCGCGCTCGGCGGCGTCGCCGAGCACCTGCTCGTCGGCGCGTCCGCCATCGGCCGCGACGGCGGCGGCGTTGATCAGGGCCTGCGTGCGCAGACCGATCTCGGCCGACGGGGCGTCGACGGTGTACAGGCGCCCGCCGATGGGGAGTTCGAGCCGTTCGTCGAGCAGCTCGTCGAGGGCCTCGAACGCCACTACGCATCACCCCCGAGCGTCTTGGCCTCGACGGAGAGCAGGCCGGCGCCGGCGACCGGATTCGCGATCTCGGTCAACGGGCCGGACCCGGTAAGCGTGACCTTGATCGTGTCGACCGCATCCGGGCCGCCCCCGTCGGGCTCCCACGTCACCAGTGCCGTGCCTTCCTGCGCGTCTGCGGCGCCGGTCCGGTCGTAGTAGCGGACCCGCACGTACGACGCCGCCCCGAAGGACCGCGCGGCCTTCCTGAGCGCTTCCTGCGCGGCGTTGAACACGCCGGTCGTCGGGTGCGCGCGGTGCGCGATGGTGGTCTCGATCGACCACGCGAGCATGGTCACGGCCTGCTCGCTCCACCCCTCGGCGTCGTAGGTGGTCACCTCCTGCTGCGTCGGGTCGATCTTCGGAGTGAACTCGGTGACCCCGGGGACCAGCGTCCACACCGGGGTTTCGGGCGCGGTGCCCATGTCCAGCTCAAGGCGGTACCTGCGGGCGAGCGCGGTCACGGTCTCGGCCGGGGGCGTCGGCGTACTCAACGGCGCCTCCTATTCGAGGTTGGGGTGCGCGCGGTGCGCGCGGGCGTAGTAGTTGGCGGTCCGCTCCCAGCGGCCCGAGGAGTCGGCGCCGATCGGGGCGGCCGAGACGCGATAGACGAGCTGCACGGGGACGGCACCGAACCGGTGCGGTCCGGACGCGTGCAGCAGCTCGTGCACCTGGTCGTCGAGGGCGTCGACCTCGCGCGGGTCGGCGCCCGCGCGGGTGCGCACCTGAATCCCGGTGGTCGTGTCGGTCAGCACCGGGGAGTCGGCGACCGGATATGCGGACAGGCAGATGCACCGGTCGGGAGCGGGGGGAAGCGCGGAAACCGTGATCGCGGTCTCGCCCGCCACGTACGGGCCGTCGGTGCGGTAGGTGCCGAGGCCGGCGTCGTGCAGCAGGCGGGCGAGACCGTCGAGCAGGTCGACGGTGTAGGTCATCGCAGCGCGCGCCGGATCTGCGCGGCGATCAGGGCCTGCACCTCGGCCGAGGTCTCGGGCAGAACGCTTTCGAGGTACTTCGCGGTCCGTCCGGGCGCGTGCCGGGCGTTCAAGTCCTCGTGCACGCGGCGGGCGTACGGCGTGTCATAGCTGACGGCGGCCGTCATGGTTGACTCGTCGACCGAGGTCGCGCCGGAGCGTTCGAGGGTGCCCTCGTTGATCGGCACGCGCTGCCTGCTCGCGGCGAGCACGTGCTCGGCGCCGAGCAGCAGACCCCGGGCCGCGGCCTCGCGGATCGCGCCCGTGGCGGCGTCGCCGTTCCAGCGCAGACGGGTGCGGCTCATTCACACATCACCTCCGTTGACGCAGGCACCGGGAGGCCCGGGGCGGTATGCACTGCCGTACTGATCGCGGTCGTGATCCGGCCGCGCGGCAGCGTCACGCGCGACCCCGGCGGACAGTCCAGATCGGGGGCGGCGATGATCTGCGCGGTACTGGTGACCTCGCGGCCGTCGGGGGCGCGCACCATGCGCACGGCCTCGCCGACGAGTGCGGAGTGCTCGGCGGGCGGCCCGTACGTCGGTCGGTACGCGCCGTCGCCGAGGTAGGGCTCGACGCCGATCCGGTGGCGGAGCAGGGAGGGCGGGACGCGGGTCACCATGCCATCACCCGGCCCGGTTCGAGGCCGGCGCGGCGCAGCGTGCGAGCCGCGCGGGGAGCGAGCTCGACGCCGGACGCGCCCGCGGCCGAGGCGGCGCGACCGGACAGGCTGACGGGTCCGATCGAGACTGAGTCCCACTTGCCCGCGGCGCCCGTGCCGTCGTCGCCGGCGGCGAGCCAATACTCGACCTGCGCGCACGTCGCCGAGCCGAGCGCGGCGGCGATCTCGGGGTCGAGCGGGTCGCCGTCGTCGTCGACTGGGTAGATCGCGGTCAGTAGCGCACTGTCGATGTCCTCGCCGGCCCGCGCGATCAGCCGCTCGGCGTCCGGGGGTGCCGCGGTCCCGAGCCATGCGGCGAGCTGCTCGGGTGTGGTGTACGGCTGTCGGGCCACGATCACCCCCTCTTGGCTCGGGCAGCAGAACGGCCCGCCGACTTGTCGTTCGGCGGGCCGTCCGGTCCGGTGGGCTGCTCGTCGTCCGGCGGATCGTGGTCGAGGGGCTGCACGTCGTATCCGGCCCCCTGGCAGTACCCGATCACTGCCGGGTCACTGGTGGTGGCCGTGCCGTCGACGAACGGCACGCCGCCGGGGCCCTCGCCGGTGAAGTCGTCGACCGGGGCGGTAATGCGCATGGTGGTCATGTCCGGCCCCCTCACGCGCTCTTGATGTTGCGGAACACAGCAGCCGCGCGGGTGGCCTTGAGGACCGGGGCGACCGGACCCATCTCGACCTCGCCGACCTTGACGGCGCCGGACCGGTCGAACTCGGGAAGCCACGTGTTCACGAGCGGCGAGCCGCCCCCGACCGAGGCCCCGTGGAACCCGTCGAGCCCGTAGCGCACGGCGTACAGGTCGCCGAGGCCCGAGACGTTCCCGCCGGCGCCGGCGCCGTCCGGGTCGCGGGTCACGAGCTCGATCACGTCCGTGTTCGAGCCGGCCCTGCTCTTGAGGTCGACGAGCTGAATCCCGTTGTACGCGTTGACCGGGCGCCCGAAAGCGTCCGTGCCCTTGTCGAGCTGGTCGGTCCACGCCGCGATGGTCTTGAACAGAGACAGGGTCTTGCGGTTGCCGTAGATGACATCCGGGGCGTCATCCATGGTGGCGAGCCAGTCGTCGACGTGGCGCTGCGCGGCGAGCGCGCTCGCCTTGTCGTTGATCGCCGTCCAGTCGACGTATCCCTCGGCGACGCCGTTGTTCAGCGGCAGATACTCGGTGCTCGACCCCGTGAGGATCTTCGACAGACCGTCGAACCCGTTCGTCTCGACTGCCTTGTCGCCGTTGATCACGGCATCGGCGAACTTCGCACGGCTCGCCTTGATGAGCTGCTGCATGTTTAGGGTGACGGCGCCCGAGGCCGAGGGGCCGATACGGGCGATCACCCGGTCGATCTGGAAGGACCCGCCGAGCGGCACGAGATCGACGGTGTACCGCTGCGTGCTGACTTCGGCGGGCGTGTACTCGGTGTTCAGCGGGCGGAAGTCGGCCGAGCGCTGCGTGATCAGCCGGCGGTATCCGTAGGTGAGGGTGTCGCCGCCGGTCGGGCTTACGACGTTGTCGAACGTGAGGCGGTCGAGGATGTCACTCGACTTGCGGAACTCGTCGATCACCTGCACGTCGACGTCGTCCTGCGCGTTGTTCCGTGCCTCGGTAAGAGAGGTAGGCAAAGGATTCTCCTAGGTGGTTCAGGCGCCGCTCATCCGGGCGGCGACGGCGTCGTGCAGGGAGGTAGCGCGGCGGTCGCCGACGGGCGGGCCGTTGAACTCGCCGCCCCCGCGCGGTGGTCCGGCCGGCGTGGCGCGGTAGAGCTCGGGGTCGGCCTCGACTGCGGCTGTGATCGCCGCGGTGAGCGCGTCGCCGAACCCCTTGTCGGCGGGGTCGAGCTCGGCGACCGAGGCGAGGAACGAGCGGGAGTTGAGCAGGCGGTCGCCGCGGGCGCCCTGGTCGGCGGCGACGCGGGCGACGGCGAGCTCGACGCGGGCCGAGCGGAGCGCGGACCCGTTCTCGGAGAGCAGCCGGTCGCGCTCGGCGACCGCGGCGGCCAGGGCGGCGGGGTCCTGCTCGGCCTCGCCACCGTTGGGGTTGAGCGCGCGCGTCACGGCGTCCAGTGCGGCGCGCAGCTCGTCGCGCTCGGCCGCGGCCTGCTCGGCGCGCGCGGTCGCGTCGGCGAGCTGCTGCTCGCCGACGGGGTCCGGGGCCGGCGGGGCGGGCGGTGCAGGGTTCGGGTCGCCGACCGGCGGGGCAGGCAGGCCGGCAGGGTCGCCGCCCTCGCCCGAGCCGCCCTTGATGGGCCAGATCGGGCGACCGTCGCGGCGGAAGCCGAGGGCGGCCTCACCCGTGCGCGGGTGGACCGGCAGAGCGGTGTCGGGGATGTGCTCGGGCATGGATACGCCCTCCAAAGTGTCAGCGGGGCAAAGTACGGTCGGGGTTTGTGACTGAGTTGGCTGCGCGTGGGAGTTCAGAAGCCTCATGGCGAGAGTTCGAGTTGCTCGTCGCCGAGGTCGTCCGCCGGAGCGATCCGCTCGCGACCGTCGAGCATGACCAACGGTTGCGAGGGCGCAGCGGGAAGCTGCGCCAGATTGATGTCTTGGCGCGTGGCAAAGTCGCCGGCGAGGAAATCCTGATCGTGGTCGAGTGCAAGGACCACGGGCGCCCCGTCGGGGTCGCCGAGGTCGAGGCGTTCCTCGGCAAGTTGCTGGACGTCGCAGCAGACAAGGGAGTGTTGTTCTCGTCCAGCGGCTACACCGATGGCGCAGTTCGCCGGATGGAGAGCACCACCCATCCGAGAATCAACGCTTACGGATACCTTCGCCCTGCGGCGAGGGAGCGGCACTACGAAGAGATCCTCGACGGCGAGTTTTGGGAACCTACGGCGTAGCCGCGGACCCAAGCGACAGTCAGCCGCGGGTCGTTGTACCGGGGGGCGTCGGTCGGCGGCCGTCCTGCTCGTGCGGCGTCGGCGCCGTCCCGGCGGGCGCGCAGCGCGGCCTCGCGGAATCCCAACGGATCACCCCCTAAAACTTGCGGCGCTGGTTCTCGCGAGCGCTCCGGGCGGTCTCGCCGGCCCCGGTCCGCACGCCGGTTACCTGCTCGGTGAACTCGGCAAGGGTGACCCGGGGGGAGACCTCTTCCCAAAACCTGATCAGTTCCTCGCTCGCGCGGGCGTACGCCACATGTGCCGGGCCCTTGAACAACGTTCGCGGGTCGACGCCGGCGGCTCGCGCCTTCCGGTTGAGCAAATAGCCGTTGCTGTAGTCCTCCGCGGCGAGCCACTGCACGTAGATGTGTTCCTCGTACATCTCGCGTATCTCGTCGCGGCTGTAGGCGTCGCGCGCGGCCCGTGCTTCGAGCTCGCGCTCGAACACCCAACGCTCGGTGGCGGACATGTGCTCTGTGCCATCCGGGCCGCGCTCGATGTCTGCGCCGTGGGGCCCCCAGTCGTCGGGATCGGCCGGCGGCGGGTCGTCGAGGCGGATCGGGTGCATGGCGTCGTCGAGGGCCTCGCGAGCGGCGAGCGTGTCGGCGACCGTCGCGCCCGCCGCGGGCGGCGGCGGGGCGGGCGGGTGCCGGCGGTCGATCTCGGCCGCGATCCGCTCGGCGTCCTCGGGGCGCGCGTAGCGGATGCCCCACACGAGCAGCTCGTCGCCGAGCTCGGCCAGGTCGCCGGCGAGGCGCCCGCCGGGAAACAGCGCGTCGAGCAGGCGGCGACGGTGGATCTCGGCGCCGATCGCCGGCCGGTCCTCGGGCACGTGCCGTGCGCGGGTGGCGAGGGCCTGCTCGGACATGCCGACAAGGTCGCCGCGCACGCCGGGCATGGCGGCGTCGATGTCGCGCCGGTCGGCCTCGGCCATGTCGCGCAGCAGCCCGTCGTCGTCGAGCAGCAGCGCGACGCGAGCGAGCTCGTCGTCGCTGAACTCGGCGAGGCTGTCGACCATGCGCCCGCCGGGGCGGATGCGGTCGAGCAGGGCCTGCTCGTCGCGCCGGTCGGCCTCGGCCCCGATACGGCCGAGGTTGCGCTCGTCGAGCACTCCGGGCCGTATCGCGGCGCCGAGCTGCTCGTCGGTGAGCTCGGGCAGGGTGCGCTCGTCGCCGGCCCGTACCCGCGCGGCCTCGAACGTGTCCGACCCGGGGCCGCTCGGCGTCCCCGGGCGGCCGGCGGTGCCCCCCGTCGGCGGCAGGTTGCCCGCGCCGAGCTGCTCGCGCTCGCGGCGACGGATGAGCTCGGGATGCGCGGCGAGGTGCTCGCGCATCCGGCCCTGCCACTGCCGCACCCGCGCCTCGGCCGCGCGCTTGGCCTCGGGTGTGGTGGCGACGGCGGCGCGGTTCTTCCACTTCCTGATAGCGCGCTCGATCGCACGCTGCCGCTGTGAGGCTTCGTACCCGTTCGGGTCCTCGGAGTGCTCGACCGGGGCCCGGGTGACCCCGGGCAGGTAAGCGCTCGTCGAGTGGCGGCAGTTGGGATGCTGCAACCCCCGCCGACGTGCTTCGTCGAGAGAGCCGGCGACGTGCACCCGCACGGTGCGCCCGTCCTCGATGGCGTGCTTGGCCTCGATCGTCCGGGCGCCGCCCGGTCCGTCGAGGCTGAGCACCTCACCCTCGAACGGCGCGCAGAGGGGGCACTCGTGCGGGGCGTTGGAGACGATGACCAGACCGACGCCGGCGGCGCGCAGCTTGTCGCCGTGCGCCTCGACCGCGGCCCGCCCGACGGCGGTCCGCACGGCCATCTCGGCATAGCTCGTCATCTGCCATGCACGCCCGCCCTTGTCGACGAACGTCCGCAAGCCCCGGTCGGCGAACCGTTCGAGCGCGCGCTGCGTGGCCTGCCGGCGGGTGTCGATGCCGAGGATCGGTGTCGCCGACACTTCGCTGATGATCTGCCGGTAACCGTCCTCGACGCCGCGCAGAATCCCGCGGTGTGTCTCGGTGACGAGTTCGACGGTTTCTGCGGCGAGCCGGTCAACGGCCCGGGTGTTGGGGGTGGTGTCGGCGATCCGCCGGGCGTCGTCATCCGACAGGGCGCCGAGCTCGGCGAGGCCGGCCCGTGCGCCGAGGTCGTACGCCTCGGTCACGGCCGAGAACACCTCAAGGTCGAGGGAGGTACCGAGCGCGTCGACGACGCCCTGCGCTGCGCGGCGTAGCGGCTGGATGTCCCGCAGCTTGGCCACGGCCCACCCGGGGGCGTCGTACCCGTCGGCAAGTTGCCGGGCGACGACGCCGAGCAGTCGCTGCTCGGCGTCCGCGTACAGCGTGGTAATTCGGTGCGATAGATCCTCTGCCATCCATGGCGAAGCGGGCAAGTATTCATCCCCCAGTCGGTGGAGCCTCTGCGTGTCCTGGAAGGCAATCAGGGCTGAAGTGATTTGATGCCTGCGTGGACGGGAGGTGAACTCTGTTGCTTACGCGAAATGATCCTGGGGGGGAATCTATTTGGAGGGCTGCCTTCGACCGTCCATGGTCTTGGGTTGATGTCGCTGTGCTTGCTATCCTCCTGGGTTTTCAGGTGTACGTGGTAGTGAAATCCAAATCTCCAAAGAGGACTCGCGATCTAGCCCAATATGCAGATTCCTTGCGTGGTGCGGCGGGTGGCGGCCTTACTGTTGTGGGGATTCTCCTTCCTGTCTCGGTGTTGGCGGTCCAGTTGAGTGCGGGGAGTGGTGCGTTTGCCCTCCCGGATAACGCCATTGCAGACTTCTTCATGGCTGCATTTTGGCTTTTTCTATCCCTGTTCTCGGGCGTCTATGTGCTTTTCGCTGCCGCAATTCGTGGGCCAAAGGAAGACGTTGCGCGAAGGAAAGACGTCGGGATTCTTTATGGCGCTCAGTTGTTCTTCCTGCTCGTGGCCGGTTATCGGCTACTGTGGGGGGTTTCGGCCGTCACGACATCCATGCTTGTCTAGTGTGAAGGAAGTGGATCGTGGACATTTCTAGTGGTCTTCCCGTCGAAGCGATCAAGGCATTTGAGGGTGTGCTGGGCCATGAAATGGAAGCTCGCTTCGTCCCTCAGGTGCTTGAGGCAGGGGTGCATCTAGGGAACCGGAGGGCGGCCCTTCTGGGTCGGGCGATGTACCCCATTGATGTTGAGTTCGCCCTCTCTGTTATGTGCTGGTGGCCCTTCAAGCCTCCGGTGTCCGACATGTACCTGGAAGCGGCACAGCGATTTCGAAGGGAGGTAATCCGAAATTCCGCTACGCTCGATCATCATGTTCCTGATGAGGCGTTGAGGATGGACTGGGAGGAGCTCTACGAAAAGCAACGTACAGGTGACTGGCGTAAGGTATTTCAGTTGGGCGAGGCGGACTGACGAGGTCCAGCTAGGGCATGGCTCCGGCCTGCATGGGGTCAGGTACCGCGGCGCCTGTCTCGGTCAGGATGCGGTCGACCTCGGCCTGCACTGCGGTTGCGTCCCATTCGGGGTGCAGCATCCGCACGCGCGTTTCGGCCGAGACCGCTTGCGCCTGCTGGAGGAGCGTCAAGGTCTGCGCGAGCGAGGATGCGTCCTCGGTGATCGAGTCGCCGAAGGAGACACGGGGCCGCTCGGGCACGATCCGCGGCGTGAACAATGCCCGGTCGAGGAGCAGCAGCACGTACAGCATGTCGGCGACGGGCGGCGACCAGTACCTGACTTTCTTCCCCCGGGTGATCATGCTCTTTCGCTCGCGCGCCTTGATCTCGGTCGCTGTGAGCGCGGCGCCCTGGTCGCCGAGCCCGAACGTCGCCGCGGAATATCCGGCGCTCATCACGGCTTGCCGGGTGATCGCGGTCGAGGTGCGCTCGTGCTCGTCGACTCGGATCTCGAATTGGTTCAGGGTGATTCCGGCGCCGCCCTGCTCGGTCGGCGGGATGTTGAGAAGGGTCCAGATTTCCCGGTCGTCGTCAAAGCTCGCGCCGCGTCCGGGCCCGTGGTCGCGCAGGTACCCGTCGGGGACGAGCAGCCGTGCGCGGGCGAGCCGCAGGTCGCGAATCCATGACGTCCATGTCGTATCGAGCGCGTCGAACAAGTCGTACAGGGGAGCGCTGTAGTCGCTGCGCCCGAACGGCGAGCCGCGGTGCTTGCGGTGGGGCCGGATGTTGGGGCAGTAGGCGGCAGTCAGCAGGTCGATACCGGTCTCGATCGCGTCGCCGTCCGGGCCGAGCGAGTCGGCGAGGGCGGCGACCTCGGGGTGCTCGGTGAGCGGCACCCGCACGCCGAGGCTCTCGGCCGACCCCTGATAGAGCCCGTGCTCGATCCGGCCCGGGGAGTGCCGTTCGAGGTGGCGCCACACCGTGACCGAGTCTGCGGCGAGCTCGCGCCAGAACGTCACGGCGGCGAGGTGCCCCCAGCGCCATTCGGGCACGGCGGCGTCGGGGTGCACGGTCGTGAGCAGCGGCCGGCCGGCGAGCGAGCGATCCCACGTGACGCGCAGGTACACGCCGCCGAGCGCGGCGGCGACCTCGGCCGCTTCAAGCAGGGTGTTCGCGATGCCGTCGGCCGCGGCGAGCTCGTCGAGCCGGTCTTGCGTAGCGGTGTCCTCGACGGTGAACTCGGGCGGCTCGCTGAACAGCAGATCGGCGCTCGCGGTGGCGATGTCGCCGGGCAAGGGGATGTGCAGCCGGTGATCGGGGGCCCAGGGCTGCTCGGCCCGGTCGCGTCCCCACAAGCGGCGCCGGCCGTCGCGGCGCCGCGGGGCGTCGCGGTAGACGGTGGCGAGCTTGTCGCGGTCGCCGGAGTACCAAGCATCATCGACCCGCACCTCGGCGTAGTGCCGAGCGAGGGCCGGCGGCGGCCACGGCGTGCCGTTGTCAGGCAGGGGCACAGCTCACCCCCCGCCGTCGGTCTCGGGCCCGCCGCGCCGCGCACGGCCGGCAGTGCCGGGTGCCGTTCGGGGCGCGGTAGGTGTTCGCGCGGTTGAACCGGTGCCCGCGGGCGCAGTGCGTCTGACGCGCCCGACGCGCGGCGGGGCTGATCCCTCGCCGGATGTTGGTCCGGGTGGTGACCACTTCGAGGTGATCAGGGTTGACGCAGTGGCGCCGGCGGCACAGGTGGTCGATCACGAGCCCGCGGGGAATCGGCCCCCGCACGAGCTCATAGGCGACACGGTGCGCGTACTGCGGGCGGCCGGCGACCTTGAACTGCCCGTACCCGTTGGGCTTGACGTGAGCCGTCCAGTCCCAGCACCCGAGCGGGCCGGGGGCGACCTTGTCGAGGAACCGGTCGGTCAGGGAAGGGGGCACGCGATCACCCCCTCGGTGTGCTCGGGCCCGGGGCGCGGCGAGGCGCCCCGGGCGGGGTGATGGGGGAGTGATCAGGCGGCGGTCGTCAGCAGTCCGCGCCACTCGTGCACGGTGCTGTGCACCGCGTACCGCAGCGCGTCGAGCGAGTGATCGTCCTGCTTTACGGGGCGGTCCTCGCCGCGGGCCGCGGCGGCGTCGTCCCATACGTACGTGGGGAACTCGGCGAGCAGTCCCTCACACGAGCGGTGCACCAGGAGCGCGCCGGCGTCGAGGGCGTTCGCCACGCTGCGGATGCCGTCGAGCACGCTGTTATTGGCACGGGCGACGTTCGGGTACCCGTCGGCCCATAGCTGCGTGGAGTAGCTCGCCGCGCTCGGGTCGATGAACGTCCACTCGGGCCGCACGCCCTGCTCGGCGATCCACGCGCGGACGGCGCGGCTGTACTGCGCGTCGGTCATCTGCCGGCGGGTGGCTCGGGCGTCGTGTCGCCACTCACTCACCGCGTACAGCCGGCCGTCGGTGCCGAGGCCGAGCAGGATCGCCGAGAACGGGTTGCTCGTGCCGTAGTCCACGCCGACCCAATAGCGATGGATCTCGGGCAGTTCGTCGACGACGTGCCGCTGCTCGTCGTACATGTCGTAGATCGCGCCCTCGGCGACGACCCACTCGCCGAGGATCATCCGGCGCCGCCACAGTCCGGTGTACTCCGCGGACAGTGCCTTGACGTAGGCCGGTGACAGGGCGGGATTGTCGGCGAGTTTGAAGTGCCAGGAAGCGAGGTCGAGCTCGTGCTGCCGGTCGAGGTACTTCGCTTTGAGCCAGTGCCGCGGGCCGTCGGGGTTGGTGGTGCCGATCAGGATCGCGCGGGCGACGCTCAGTCGGGCGAGTAGCTGCGTGAAGAACGCTTCCGGCAGCAGCGTGACCTCGTCGGCGTATGCGACGGATGCGGTCAGTCCTCGCAGCCGGCCCTCGGACCGCGAGTCACTCGCGCCGATCAGGTGGACAACTCGGCCGAGGATCACGGCTGTTGTGGCGCCGCGGGTGTGGTGGACCTCGGCCGCGGTGTCCGAGAACAACTCGGGGTCTTGAAGCGGCTCGATCACGTTCCGCTCGATCGTGGCGAGCGACCGTCCCACGATCAGGATGAGCCCCGAGGCGGGCGCCCGCCGCACGGCGAGCAGGAAGCGCAACAGGCTGGAGATCGTCTTTCCGGAGCGCACCGACCCGTGCCACAAGTTGATACGGGCCGTGGCCTCGCGGATCGAGCGCAGTTGCTTGTCGGAGAGGTGTCCCGCCGAGGGAATCACCTCCCGTCCGGTGCACCGTCCTGCGGGCCGAGCAGGGCGTCGGCGAGGCGGTCGAGCATTCCGCCGGCGCTGCTGGTCTTGGTGCTGCGGGCGAGCTCGGCGACCTTGGCGTGCACTTCGGTGAGCGCGCGGGCGGCGGTGGCGTAGTCGCGGGCGTCGCGGGCAGAGTCGGCGACGCCGACCCGCTCGACCTGCGCGAGGGCGCCGTCGAGGGCGTCGTCGGCGAGCTGCTCGCGGCGGGCGGCGGCGTCCGCCGTGCGCGCCTCGGTCGCGGCGGCGACCCGCGCCCCGCCGGAGAACGCGAGCCCCTCGGCGGCGGCGATCTTAGAGACCGTGGCGGCGCCGCGGCCGAGCTCACGGGCGATCTGGTTACGGGACTTTCCCTCGGCGTGCAGGCGGCGAACTGCCGCTCGGTCGCGGTCACGGATCGGCTCCGGCAGGACGGCTCACCTCCTCGGCAGTACTCACGGGCGCGCAACTTCGCAGGCATACTGATCGGGTGAGCACTTTTTGGGATCTTGTTATCAAGATCGGAACCGGTGCCCTGGCTGGCGCCGCCGCTGCCTACTTCTTGGCGCCGTATGTGAGTCATCGGCAAGAGATCGGTAAGGATCGGGCTGCGGCCCTGCTGGCGTTGCGTGGTGAAGTCGTCAAGTTGCGGGCTCACCTGGCGTTTCAGTGGCATCACTACAAGGCTCAGAAGTCGTACCCGGGTGATTTCCTTCGCCCGCAAGAAAGGGCGCGGATTCTCTGTGACATGGTCACGCACGCATGGAACCTGTCCCCCAAACAAAGGGTGAGAGTCCACCGTCATCTGGTGACCATCTTCGGGGCGTTGGATGTGCGCGCGGCAGAGGAA
Source organism: Streptomyces sp. bgisy159 (assembly GCF_965341775.1). Lineage (GTDB taxonomy): Bacteria > Actinomycetota > Actinomycetes > Streptomycetales > Streptomycetaceae > Streptomyces. The sequence continues at coordinate 168,136 of NZ_CBDQZH010000004.1, forward strand.
CTATCGATGGTCCCCATGAAGGATGAGCGCTTCCACCCCGTGAACGAAACCGAGGTGTGGCAGGCAGCGCTCTTGGCTGACTACGACGAAGTGGAAGCGCTGGGGCTGGAGATGAGCGGCAGTATGCAAGGCTTCGTTGACAATCAGGCCGACGAGGATCGTTACAACCAACTTCAGTTGGACATCACTGAGTTGCTCCGCACGGTCGGCGGGGTTGATCGCCTCGCCCCGTAGCGGTCCGAGTTTCCGGGCACGCCGAAGGCGCCACCGACTATAGGTCACGGATCGATAACGACGCAACCCTGTAGCGCCAATGCCAGTAGCGGCGCTGGCGTCGGCGAGATCGATCGAATCTGTCAAGAGGGGGCGCCCCGGCGAGGGGGCGCCCCTGCTGGACTTTGGCGGGTCCGCTGACGCCCAACCTGTCCGGGGGCTACGCGGCGCGAGGGATGTCCACGCCGAGCGCGGCGATCAGTTCGGGGAGGTCGTCCCACTCCCACACCCGCGCGCGCTCCCTGCCGTCGAGCGGGACGGGCGCCGAGCAGCCTCGCCCGCCCGCGCACGTGATGCTCGGCGGCCCGTCGGGGGCACTGTGCAGGGTGAGCTCGCAGGCGCACCACGGGCACGGCTCGGGCAGGGGTGTCTCGCGCCGGTCGAGGCCGAGGGCGCGCAGCACCCGGGCCTCGGCGAGCCGTGCCGTGCGCCGCGCTTCGTGCAGCAGGTACAGCGGCAGCACCTCGAACGCCGGGGCAGCGAGGGCGCCGTCGAGCTCGTGCTCGGGGGCGGTGTCCTCATCCTGCACGCGCCCCTCGATCCACACGCACGCCCAATGCAGCCCATGCGCCCGCGATCCGGCCGTGCGCCGACTGTCCGGCGCGCTCGGGTTGGCGCTCTCCCATGTCCGGGGGTCGCCCTGCTCGGTCCGCTGCACGGCGGCGGCGAGGGTGTCGGCAAGGTCGAAGATCAGTCGCTCGACCGCGCGCCCGGTGTCGAGGGCGCCGAGGTTGAGCGGGGCGGGGTGCTCGCGCAGCACGAGCGGCGCCCGGTCCTCGACGAGCAGCTCGTCGTCGCCCTCGCGCATGGTGTGCGCGAGTTGCCTCGGTGGCCAGTGATCCGCCGGGGGCGTCTCGATCGCGAGCAGCAGTGCCGCCCACTGGCCCCGGATGGTGCGCAGGGCGCGCACGGTCTCGTGCACAGCCTGTGTGTAACTCACTGCTCCCCCTTGTCTGCTGCCACGCGCAGGGCCTCGGCCTCGGCGGCGTACTCGTCGCGCTCGGTCTCGATCTCGCGCATGGCCTGCTCGGCGGCGTCGATGCGGCGGTTCAGTCGGAGTGCGGCCGACTGCTGTCCGCCGGCGGACCGTCGGAAGGTGTCGCACTCGGCGATCTCGGCCTCGGCCAGGGCGCGCAGGTGCGCGGCGTCCTCGCGGGTGAGTGCGCCTCGGTCGGCGCGGGCGAGCAGCAGGTGCAGGGCTGTGCGTCGGTCCTCGCGCGCTGCCTCGCGGGCGAGGGTCCGGCCGCGCCGCGATCGTGTCCGGGTGTGGGTGTTCATCGGTTCGTCTCTCCGTTCTCGGCTCGGCGCGTCGTCGAGCAGGCGGTGCAGGTGGTCGAGCAGGGGCTGCGGTCGAGGCGGCGCAGCTCGCGGTCGAGGCGGTCGTCGATCCGGACCGAGTAGGCCAGGGCCGCGCCGAGGGCGAGGGCGAGCACGACGGCGAGGGCGAGCAGAGCAGGGCTCACGGGGCGGTCTCTCCGTTCGTTCGGGCACGGCGCAGCAGCCGGGCGAGGGAGCGCCGAGCGCGTGGGGCCTCCCGCGCGCGAGGCGCGACCGGTCGCGCGGGGTAGCTCGTCGTCATGTGCCATCCCTCGATGGCGAGGCGGTCGGCGAGCGAGGCGACGACGACGGTCGCGAGGTGAGGGTGCACGTCGAGCTCGTCGGTCAGGTGGGCAGCGATCACGGCGCGAGCGGCAGGCGGGATCATCGGGCCTCGCCCCCGCCGGTGGTGTGCCGGGCTCGGGTGTCTCGCCGCGGTGCGGGCGGTTGGCACATGATCCGGGCGAGCCTGATCTGCTCGGCCTCGGCCTGGCCGTTGTCGCCGGCCTCGGCGAGCAGGGCCTCGACGCGCGACGGGTGGACGCCCGAGAGCGGTCGTCGCCCCTTGCCGCGGTTGCGGAAGCTCGACTGGCAACGCTCGTCGACCTCGGCGAGGCAGTACGGGCAGCGCACCGACAACGGGTCGGGGATGCCCTCGGCGACGAGCTGCTCGCGGTGCGCACGAGCCGGGCGGAAGCGCGCGAGCTCGGCCGCGACGTGCGCGGGCATGTACCGGCGTGGGCCGGTGCCGACACCGGACATGAGCGCGGCGAGACGTTTCTGCCCGCCGTGGTCGATCTCCGCGCGGTACTGCGCGGGCGCGGTGTGCCCGGTCGCAACTGCCGCCCGGGTGCCGAGCAGTTCGGCCCGCCATGCGGCGACGTTGTCGGGGTCGACGTTGGGCACCGGGTCGGTGTGGCGGTTCATGAGCTCGGTCCGGTACGGGCCCCATGCGGCGAGCAGGTCGTGCGGCTCGATCGGCCGGAACTGCGCCGAGCGGTCGCCGCCGCGCTGTTCGTAGTAGCGGCGGGTCGCGCGGGCGGCGTCCCATCCGACATCGGACATGGTGGCCGGCACGTCGGCGACGGCGGCCGTCCACTCCGAGATGGTGCGGGCGGACTGCTGAGGGTCGGCGAGCGCGCGGCGCACCCGCGAGTCGAGCGTTCCGGCGAACGCCAACAGGGCGGCGATCTGCTGCTCGTTCATGGGGTGCTCTCCTTCTGTGCGTTGAGCAGGGCGAGGCCGGCGGCCAAGTTGTCGGCGTAGGCGGCGGTCGATGGCTGCGGTCGCGGCGACGAGCTCGACGGGCGGTCGAGGTCGGACCAGACCTTGAGCCAGTAGCGGGCCGCTTTCGGGGCCTCGCCCGGTGTGGTGCGACGGGCGGCGAGGTCGACGAGCGTCTCGACGCCGTGCCGCTGCGTCAGCCGGTAGACGTCGCGCTGCTCCCCGAGGCCGAGTGACCACCGGACGGTGATCGAGGCCGCGGCGAGGGCGTCGTCGAGCGGGCGCAGTTCGGGAATCAGAGCGGCCGAGCTCGCGCGCGGCTGCTGCTGTTGTGGTGGTGAGTAAGTAGGTACGTTCTGGGGGCCGGTTTCCGGCCCCCCGGGGGCCGATCCTCGGCCCGCCCCCGGGCCGGTATCCGCTCCCCCCGGGGCCGACGTCCGGCCCTCTCCGGGGCTGCTCACCGGCCCCCCGGGGGTCGCTGTCCGGCCCGGGGCGATGTCCGGCCCGGGGCGATCCTCGGCCCCCTCGTGGTCGAGGAGCGGCAGACGATAGACGGTCTCGCCACTGGGCCCGGTACGGCCCTCGACGATGTCGAGCTCGCCCGAGGCGAGCAGGGCGTCGACGGCGGTACGGACGGTGGATCGAGCGGCGCGGGTGCGCCGGATGAGCGAGGCGGTACCGGCGTAGGCGACGCCGTCGGCGCCGGCCCGATCAGCGATGGCGAGCAGAACCAGACGGGCGGCGCCTCGGCTCTCGGACCGGGCCCAAACCCAATCCGTCGCGGCGAGGCTCAACGGTGCGTCTCCTTAAGGGAGTCGGGTCGCCCGGCGGTTCGGGGCGTCCGGCGAGGGCGGCGGGTGTGTGCTTGGGGCAGCGATGGCCGACGATGTAGCGACGGGTTCCGATCGCGCGGCAGTAGGTGCCGGCTGCGCCGTCCCAGAAATCGCAGATCATGCGGTGCTCGGGGTGGCGGTGCGGCGCCCGGTCACTGACCGGCGCCGACGTACCGCGCGTAGACCACGTGTCGGGCGACGTCGTTCTCGACGACGGTCCGCGCGATGGCTTGGAAGGCGCCGGCCGGCGCGTACGACGTGAGCTGTCCCGACCGGATGGCTTGTGCAGCAGCAGCCGCTCGGGCGCCCGTCGCCTTCTCCTGGATTTCGGCCCACTGGTTCGGGTGCGCCTTGAGCTGCGCGACGAGCAGCGCGTGCCGGGTGTTCTTCTGCCGCGCGGGCGGCGGCCCCGCGATGAACTTGACGGTCACTAGATCCCCCATCTGACCTTTGTTGACGAACTCGAACAGACGGCACCGAAGAGACCCCCGGAGGCGTCGAATATCTGTTCGTGTTCACGAACAAGAACAACGTACGCAGGGCAGAAACCCAACGTCAACGCAGTTCCGAGGTGTGCAACCGGCCTAGATCGCTGGTTAGATGAGGTTGTTCGCGTTCTGCGACAAGAACGGAGATGAGACCGTGTCGGAGAACGACACCTCCATACGCCCCGGTACGGGCGAGGCCGAGCGGCCCGTGACCCTGCTGCGTGACATCGTCCGTGCGGCGATCGATAAGCCAGGTGAGAACCTGCGCAGCTTGTCGGCCCGAGCCGTAGACCCGGAGACCGGACAGAAGATCGCGCACAACACGCTGCCGAAGATCGCCAGTGGGGAGGGGTACCGGCGCGAGCGATGGATCGTCGGCGCCGTCGCGGCGGCGACCGGCCTACCCCTCGAAACCGTGCAGGCTGCTGCGTCCGCCGAGTGGACCGGCCTCGACGTGGCCAAGCTGCGCACGAGCAAGCCGGGGGCGACGGTCGTCGTCGCCTACGCGGAAGGAACAAATCCGCATGATCTGCCCGTTCTCCAAGAAAAGCTAAAGGAGCTCGGCCTCGGGAACCTGCGCATCCTGCCCGAGGGTGGCGGTGACGGCGTGTCGTAGTCGCGTGACCTGCGGTGTTTGTGGCGGTAGTGTGAGTGAGCCTTTGCCTCGGACATATGTTCGAGCGCTTGGCTCCGCCATGCCACAAGGGGGGGGCATCTTGTTCCGCGTCCGCCGTACCCGACTCGACAACACAGCACCAGCAGCCGGCGCCGCCGATGCTGCCGATCGGCACATCCTGATCGACGATCGGCACATCACGGATACCGGCGCCCTCGCTCTCGAACTCGTCTTGAACGCCCTTCCCCCCGCATCGGGCGACAGGACGAACGAGCCGCAGCAGAAGGACGGGCCGAGCGCGGCGGCGGGATGAGTCGGCGAAGGGGGCCGCACGGTGATCCGTGCGGCCCCCTTCGCCGTTCCCGCGGCCTCACGTCGGCCGCTCGGGCGCGGTGTCTTACTCCCCCGAGGTGAGGCTCGGAGCCTGCTCCGGTGCGGCCATTGTGAGGCCGTGGTGAGGCCGGACCGCTCTGGAGTAGTCGGCACCGGCTGACATCAACGAGTCTTGCGAAACGCTCTGACCTGCATGTTCTGTCACTTGCCGGTGCCGACTGGAACCCATCATCACGATTGATCTTGAGCTCGTAATGCGTAGGTCTCGGGTTCGAATCCCGAAGGCGGCTCATTTTGAACCCCAGGTCAGGTCTCTGACCTGGGGTTTCTGTCATTCATGCTGCGTCGTCCGGACTGGACTGCGGCGGTCGACCTGCGCACGCGCAATGCGTAGGTCGGAGGTTGTGGCGGTGTGGTTCCCCCGGGGCGTGCGTGCGGATGCCCCGTCCGGGGTGGGTGCCGTACGCGCGAGGTGCGCGGTCGTAGTCTCGGGGGCTCCGCCGCCCGCGTACGATCCGCCGCGTCAGTTGACGCGGTCCACCCCGACCGAACCCCACCCGGCCGGAAGAGCCGCAGGGCGGCCCAGCGGCGCGAACCCGGAAGGGCCGTGAAACGGGCCGGAATCCTTCAATGGGCGCATCGACTGGGGAAGTGACAAATAAGTGCAGCTATAATAAGTGCATCTATATGTGGGAGCTGGTGCTGTGGACAAGCCCGCCGAGATGTTCGATCGTGTCTTCGAATGGGCCGAGCTGACCCGGTTCGCCACCCTGCCGGGCCCGCGGGCCACGCTGGGTGTGGTCTCCGGTCGCCGCCGGCAGGGCAAGACCTTCCTGCTCGACGCCGTCGCTCGTGCCAGTGGCGGCTTCATGTTCACCGCCACCGAGACCACCGAGGCCGACGCCCTACGCCAGTTCGGTGAGGCACTGGCCCGTTATCGCGGGCAGCCCACTCCGTTCCGTTTCGCGCACTGGGACGAGGCGGTCGCGGAACTCATGCGCATCGCCGACGCGGGCGGCCCCACCGTGGCGGTCATCGACGAGTTCCCCTTCCTCGCCAAGGCATCTCCCTCCCTGCCTTCGATCATCCAGCGCGCTCTGGACCCTGCTGCCCAGCACACCAACACTCCCGTGCGTCTGCTGCTGTGCGGTTCCGCGCTGTCGTTCATGGGCCGGTTGCTGTCCGGCAATGCTCCGCTGCGTGGCCGAGCCGGCCTCGAACTCGTGGTCCCGACCCTGGACTTCCGGCTCGCTGCCGAGTTCTGGCAGATCGACGACCCGCGCACGGCGTTGCTGACCAATGCCATCGTCGGCGGCACGCCTGCCTACCGGCGTGAGTTCACTCAGGGGGACACCCCTGCCGGGCCGGACGACTTCGACGACTGGGTCATCCGCGCCGTGCTCAACCCGGCGCGTCCGCTCTTCCGGGAGGCCCGCTATCTTCTCGCCGAGGAGCCCGAACTCCACGACACCGCGCTGTATCACTCGGTACTGGCGGCCATTGCCGCGGGTAACGCGGCTCGTGGCGGCATCGCCGACTATCTGGGGCGCAAGTCCACCGACCTCGCCCACCCGTTGAGCGTTCTCCAGGGCGTCGGCCTGATCACCCACGAAGCCGATGCCTTTCGCCGCAACCGCTCCGCCTACCGCATCGCCGAACCGCTCGTCACCTTCTACCACGCGGTCATGCGCCCGGCCTGGGGTGATCTGGAACGCCCCGGGCGGGCGCCCGACGTATGGCGCCGAGCCCAGTCCACCTTCCGCAGCAAAGTCGTCGGTCCGCACTTCGAGCAGGTCTGCCGGGAATGGGCCCGCTGGCATGCGGCACCCCACACCCAGGGAGGACACGTCACACGCGTCGCCGGCGGAACCGTCAACGACCCGGCTGCCAGGACCAGCCGCGAGGTCGACGTCGCAGTCCACGGCGAGAGCCAAGAGGGTCGTCAGGTGCTGCTCGCCATCGGCGAAGCGAAGTGGAGTGACGTGATGGGAGCCGGCCACCTGGAACGCCTCCGGCACATCCGTTCCCTCCTGACCAGGAGTGGCACGGCTACCGAGGCAACGAGGCTCTACTGCTTCAGCGGCACCGGCTTCACCGATGAGCTGAATCACCTCGCAAAGAACGACCCCACGATTCAACTGATCGACCTGCCCCGCCTCTACCACGGAGAGTGACTCTCGATCTGCGGCGCGGGGGACCGGTCGGCCGTACCGGCCGGGACCCGTATGAGGAGTTCGGGCTCTTCGGAGAGGAGGGCGCGGGCTCGTACGACCATGCGCGATCCGTCGTCGGGCGGTCAGGGTGAGGGCGGGCAGCCACCACGAAATGTCGGTGGTGGGCCGCAGATCCTCGGCCTGGAGCGGTGCGTCGCGATTCGGCGGTAGCGTGGCGAGGCCGGGCGAGCACCGCTGCGGACAGGCGGGGCGGAATTCATGCGGATGCGGTTCGAGGCCGGGGCTGAGGACCGGAACGGTTCACGACCATGTCCCGCGCCGGCCCGCCCGGCGCCCCCGACACCAGCGGCGCGCCGTTGCCTGCCACCGGCACTGGAACAACGTCGCCGCGGATGCGACCACGTGACCCGACGACCAAGATCAAGACTAACGGCCGTCGTGTCCGATCATCTCGATTCGGTCATTCAACTTCCTTTGTCTTAGTCATGTTTGACGATCTTTTCGCTGTGGTTCAATGAATGAATTGTGGTGATTCGGCTTCTCGCGGGTGGAGTCGCGTTGATCAAGGAAAAATGTTTCGAGGTCACTTCGGCGCTGCTCGCGGAGCTGCTCGACACCCGGCCGGAATACCGCAGCCGTTGGCGCGCCCGGGTTCAGCGGGACCGTTCGGCCGGCCGGGTCAACATCGCCGCCGTGGCTCAGGTTCTGGCCGAACACCTGTGGGATTCCGGCGAGTTCCCCGAGTCTGAGCAGTCCCTCGCGCGCAAGCAGAAGGACCGTGTCCGCCGCGCGCTCGACGGCACCATGATCACGGCGGAGACCCTGACCTGGCTCATCGACGCCTTCCGGATGAGCGAGCGCGACGCCCAGTCCCTGCGTGCCACCCACGAAAGCGAGTCGGGCAGTCGGCCCGACGGAATCTCCGACGCGGTCCAGGAACCGCGGGCGATGGTCCGACGCCAATGGCATCGCACGGTGACGGTATTCGAACGTTATTTCCTCAACCCCGAGGGGCAGTTGACCGAACGCCGTACCAAGCACGTGATCATGGCTCTGCAGGACGGTGTGGACAGCTATTTGTTCAATCACGAATCCTCCGTGGAGGCCATCGAGGTGATGCACGGCGGCACCCTCGGACCGGAACATCACTACGACGGTCTGGTCTCCCACGAGATCACGTTTCCCCGGCCGCTGACACAGGGGCAGCGGACCGCCTTCGAGTACCGGACCGTCTACCGCCCCACCGCGCACCCCCCGCAGGAGGTGCGGCGCCCCGCCCGCGGCCGGATCGAGAACTTCGACATGGCCGTGCACTTCGAGCCCCGCCGGCTGCCCAGCCGACTCTGGTGGGCGACCTGGGCGGACCATCACCTCGGCGACCCCGTGCAGTTGGAGCCCGCCCAGGTGTGCGAGACAGGCCGCGCCCACCGCTTTGTGTCCTACGTAGAGCGGTCGGTGGTCGGCTTCCGCTGGACCTGGTGAGTCGGTCTCCGCCGGACCTGGTGACACGGGCGCCCCGTGCGTCGTAACGGCGCACCGCGCGCCGTAAGTGCGCCATGTGGCGTGTTCACTTCCCCCATCAGTCAGCCAATCGGACGATCTCGGGGGGACACCGTGGGAATCCTCAGCCAGTTCGACGTCATCGACTCCTTCAACCAGCTGATCCCGAACGCAGCCGGGCACTCCGACAGCTATCTGCGCGAGGTCGCCAAAGCGACCCAGGAGCAGGGCCTGCCCGTCGAGATGAACCTGGAGAGCAACTCCGACGGCCTGTTCGCCGCGATGCGCGGACAGGGCGCCCGCCGGTTCCTCGTCGTCCAGCCCGTGGACCGCAAGGCCCGCGGCCTGCGGATGATGCACTACGGCTTCCCGGTCGGCACCAACCTCACCGCCGGCTGGCTCCTCACCGGAACCACCGGCAACCTCAGGCTCTTCGACTACCTCGACCTCACCGCGGTCATCGAGTCCGTCCACGGACTCGCCGTCGTCCCCGCGCTCTACAGCGTCGCGGACAGCACCGGCTTCGCCCGCGAGGAGATCCGCAAGTACCAGAGCGGCTTCTTCGGCGTCTGATCGCCGTCGCCCGACCGTCTGGTTCCCGAGCATCCCAGCCGTCATCGGAAGGACAGCCATGGGCTGGTTCATCTTCATCGTCTACGTCGTCGGCATCATCGGCACCACCCGCTACGCGATGCGCCTCTTCGACCTGCACTGGGCCGACATCAACGGATCCGGTCTGAACGGCATCGGCGCCCGCTTCAAGACCATGGTCCCGGGCATCTTCTGGCCCGTCGGCCTGCCGATCCTGCTGCTCATCGGGCAGCAGCGCGCGGAGCGCCGCCAGGCCACCCGGCAGAGCGTCACAGACCTCATGAGCGGCGGCGACACCCCGCGCACCCCCTCCACACCGCAGCCCGAGCAGCGCACCCGCAACCCCTTCGACGACCTCTGAGCCACGACGCCCGCTCTCACTCCTGGAGGTGATCAAGTGCAGTGGCCGGACGTCCGTCATGACACGGCCGTGATCTGGGTCGACACGGACTTCTTCGCCAGGCCGGTCTGCTGGGCCACCGCGGTGGCCCGGATCGTCGCGGGCCCCCGCGCGCCCGAGGCGGCCGACGGCCCCGTGGACAGCGGCACGGCGATGCGGGCCGTGTCCAGCCGTATCGTGCAGGCCCTGAACGGCTGGGCGAACCGCGCAGCCCTGGAGGTCCGCTACTCGGCGCCCGCCGTCGGCCGGCCTCAGGGCATCGACTGCCACCTCGTCGCCCGCGCCGCCGCCGGCACGCGGTACGAGGCCGAGTCGTCAGCCGCGCAACTGCTCGGCGCCGCCGCACAGTTGCTGCCCCCGGGCTTCGTCGTGGAGCCGGTCGCCCAGGCCGACGTCCTCGCAGCTCCCCCGGGGGCGGTCACCTGCGCCGAGGTCCGCCGTCACGAGGAGGTCGTCGCCCCCGCCCTGCCCGACTACTCCGCCGCCGAGTACTACTACGTACCCGGGCGACTGCACGGCGACGGCTCCGCCTGGGCCCCGTTCCTGCGCGCCCTGCTGCACACGCCGTCGCCGGCCCTGGTCAGCCTGGTGTTCCTGCCGACCGTGCTGACCCCCTTGGAGAGCGACGCCTACGGCCATCTCTGCTCCGGCCTGGAGTACGAGGCCGCCGCCCGGACCGTGCCGGACTACCTCGGACAAGTGGAACTGCCGCCCGACGAGAACGCCCGCCGTGCCCTGGAGGCCTGGCGCCGCTTCGGGGACAGTCCTGCCAAGGTCCTGGCCCGCGCCACGGTCGTCGGGGACCACGCGGCCACCGACACGATCGCCGCCACCCTCGCGGCGGCCGTGGGATCGTCGCACGAGGTGACCGAGCGCGGCATGTCCGGCGGCGTGCGCATCGTCCGGCCCGGTGACCGCGAGGAACTCCGGCTCGCAGCCCAGTGCCTGGCGGGCGGCTCGATCGCGCCCTGGGGCGGCCACCCCGTGTGGAACCTGCCCCAGGCGCCCGAGACCATCCGCCGCGTGCCCTATCTGTTCGGGCCCGAGGAAGCCGCCTCGATGTTGGTCCTCCCGGTGCCCGGCCCCGACGGCTGCCCCGGCCTGGATGTGTCGTCGCCCGAACTGGACCGCCTCACTCCGGCGCCCGACACCGAACCGGGCACCCCCGCGCTCGCCCTCGGCGACCGGATCAGCGGCGGCCCCGCCACCACCGTCCACCTGCCCGTCGACGACCTCGTCAGCCACGGCCTCATCGTCGGGGCGCCCAACACCGGCAAGTCGACCACCCTGCAGAGCCTCCTCGTCCAGCTCTGGCGGGACCACCAGGTGCCGTGGCTGGTCATCGAACCCGTCAAGACCGAGCACCGCGGCATGCTCGCCGTGCCCGGGATGGAGGCGCTGCGCATCCACACCCTCGGCGACTCCGAGCGTGCGCCCTGGCGTTTCAACCCGCTTCAACCGCCCCCCGGCGTCACCGTCGACACCCACATCTCCTCGCTGATGGCCGTGTTCCGCGCGGTGGTGCCCGACATGGACAGCGCCCTCCCGCTCATCCTCGAACGCGCCCTGGAGGAGACCTACGTCCGGGCCGGCTGGGACGGCGGACGCACCCTGCCCGGCGCCGCCCCGACCCTGCGCTCCCTGCTTCCCGTCCTGGAGGCACTGAAGGACGACAGCGACTACCACGGCCAGGCCCTCAACGTGTTCCCGGCCCTCGCCACCCGCGTACGGGGCCTGCTCGCCGGCGAGCGTGGCCACATGTTCGACACCATGGAGGAGACCGACTGGGCCGGACTCATCGACCGGCCCGCCGTGCTGGAACTGGCTGCCATGGCCGACCCCGCCGCGATCGACATGACCCTCGGCTTTCTGCTCTCCCAGTTGTCCGCCCTCGCCCGGCTGCGCGGCAGCCAGAACCGCCGGCTGCGCCACCTCATCGTGCTGGAGGAAGCCCACCGCGTCTTCGCCCGCCCCTCGGGCGGCCCCGACCGCAGATCGGCCGAGGCGGTCTCCGCCCTCGCCAACGCCCTCGCCGAACTCAGCTCCTTCGGGCAGGGCTTCGTTCTCGTCGACCAGGTGCCCGAACGCCTGGACGATGCCGCCACCGCCCTCACCGGCGTGAAGATCATGCACGCGCTGCGCAGCGAGCAGAGCCGGCAGGCCACCCTCGGCGACATGGGCGCCGGCCCACGCTCCGCGCAGACCGCGGCGGCCCTCCGCCGCGGCCAGGCACTCGTAGCCACACCCCGCACCACCGACCCCCTGCTCGCCGGGATCCGGCCCGACCCGGCCGTGGACACCGCGCGCATCGTCGACGACGACACCGTCGTACGGCACATGGCGGGGCCCACCCGCGACCAGGCCCGGCTGCTGCCGTACGAGCTGTGCTCCCGCGACATCTGCCAGGACGGCTGCCTCCCGCGCCGCAGAGAACGGGGCCGAGCCCTCGCCTTCGCCCGGCGCCGGGAGGAACGCGCCGAGGCGCACCGGGCGCCGCGTGGTGAGCCGTACCGCGGGCCGGCTCTCGCCGACCTCGCCCAGGCCATGGCCCGCTCCTGCGCCAGCGACGTGGCCGACACGTACTGCGCGCTGGTCCACACGGATCTCACCAGACCGCTCCCCAGCCTGACGCCCCAGCGCCGGCAGTCCGATCTGGCGGCGGTCGTACGCAAACAGGCGGCACGGGCGGGCGGTACACGGTGATCTTTCACGACACCCCAGAGGACGAGCAGGACCACCACGACAGGCTGCGGCAGGCACTCGACGACCACCGCGACCTGCATCCCGACCACCATCGGGAGAGGGGACGGGTCGCCGAGTTCCGCGAGCAGGACGAGTCGTACCGCGAGGTGGCCGACCGGCTGCCGCCCTCCGGCGTCGACGTGTTGAGCGACCTGTACCGCGAGGAACTGCGCGACGTGGGGCACGCCATCGACAAGCACGTCGGGTGCTCCGCCGACGAACTGCGGGAGTTCCCGTCGTACGACTCGGAGGCCGGCGCGTCCTCCTTCGACACCCCGGGACAGGCCGCCGACGCCGTCAACGACGCCCTGTACCACTCCGCCGGCGACATGGTCGCCTGGCTGGTCAGCGACAACCCGGATCACTTCGTCTGCGACACCGACCTGGGCAGGACAACCGGCCGCTGGGCCCGCAGCCGCGACCACGCGGACGGCATCGAGGTGACCGGCATCCGCGTCGTACTGGCCAGAGACGACGACGATCCGCGCGGGTTCGTGTTCCGCACGGCGTTCCCGATTCCCTCGGATCAGGTACGCGGTGCCGGGCGGCGACGCACATGAAGGACATACGGCAGCAGGTCACCGTCGGCATCGTCTGTCTGGTGTGGCTCGTCCTCGCCCTGCTCACCGACGACACGCTTTCCCCGACCCCGCTGCGGCTCTTCTCGGCGGCCGGGACCACGGTGACCATCCTGGCCCTCGCGTACGAGAGGTACCTGTGGCGGTGGAAGCTCGTGCGCCGGTTCACCGGAAGCCCGCTGCTGCAGGGCACCTGGCGGGGCGAGGTGACCACCTCCATCATCCGGGAGGACGGCACGCCGGTGCCCTCGATCCCCGCCGCCCTCCATGTGGTGCAGAGCGCCTCACGTGTCAGCGTGTCCCTCTTCACCGAGGACTCGGTGTCCACCTCCACCCACGCCTCGCTGCTGCGCGGTGACGACGGCCGTTGGTGTCTGCGCTGGCAGTTCACCAACCAGCCCCGGCCCGTGGCCCGGCAGCGCAGCCAGCGGCACCGCGGCGTGGCCGAGGTGTGGATCGGCGCCGTACCCGGCGAGGGGCTGTGCGGCGAGTACTTCACCGACCGGCGGACGTACGGCGAAGTGAGCTTCGTGGAGTGGAGCCCGCAGCGGTACGGCAGCGCGTCGTCGGCCCTCGCGGCGTCGGACTTCGCGCCCGCCAGGCCGTACGCGGGGGCGGCGGGCTGACGGGCCGAAGGGGGCGTCGGCGTGCGCTTGACACACAGAGGCGCCATAAGGTCGCCAACGCCCGTCCGGCCGTGTGCGGGATGACGCTCGGCGGGCCGCCACATCCCAGACAGGGCAGTCGAGACGTCAGCCAGGCGAGGGGGCAGACCCGCCGGCGGTGTCACCACGTCACATCCTCACTGTCAGGCGATTCCGGTGCCGCGCAGCAGCAGGAGTGACACGTCCACCACCGCCACGGCGACCGCGGTGGCGAACGCGGCCCGCATCCATCGGGCTCCCAGCACGGTCCCCGCCGCGGCCACCAGGCCGGCCACCACGAGCGCCGTCATTCCCCACCTGCCGGGTGGCCCGGCGGGCCCCAGCGCCAGCACCGCGGTCGCGGCCACCAGCGGCACCGGCAGCAGCAGCCGGGTGCCGTACGGGCCCAGCCGGTGCGGCCAGCCCCGTACGCCCGTCGCCAGATCCCCTTGGATGTCCGGCAGTACGTCGCCCAGATGGGCGCCGATCCCGAGCATCGCCCCGGCGGCGACGGCCCACCACGCCGGCCACGGCTGCCCCGGCAGCCCCAGCGCCACGAATGCCGGGAGAGCGGCGAAGCCCACCGCGTACGGTGTCCAGGACCACGCCGTCGCCTTGAGCCGCAGGTTGTAGGACCACGCCGCCGCCACTCCGGTCAGGTGAGCGGTGCCCGCCCACAGGCCGCAGGCGAGCGAGAGCGGTACGCACAGCGCCAGCGCGGTGAACGCCGCCCACCACACCTGAGCCGCACCGATCGGGCCGTCGACGAGGGGCTTGTCCCGGCGGCCGGCGGCGACGTCCCGGTGCGCGTCGAACGCGTCGTTGCACCAGCCGACGGACAGTTGCCCGGTCAGAACGGCGGCTCCGGTCAGGACACAACGCGCCGGAGTCTGGCCCGCGGTGACGGCGAGTGCGACCGTCAGAGCGGTGACCGCCACGACCGGCCCGGGGTGGCACGCTCCGGCCAGGCCGGCGGCCCGGCCGGAGCGACTCGTGACCGGGTCACCGGCCGTCGACTGTTCGGGAGTCACCACCCGGCCGATCGTAGGCGGCCCCGTCCCACGCGGCGGGACCACGCGCCCGGGCGACGGCCGGACGGGCGATTCATGGTGCCGGAGCCCCGGTCCGGGGAAACGTGCAGAGGAACTCACCCCAGTCGGTCACCGGACGGGAACCCTATGACGCGGATCGCCGCCGTTCACGGTGTACTCGCACCGCACTGTCACACCCAGTCCGAGATCACCGACATGGTGGCCCGCACCTGTCTGCCCGAGGGCACCGACCGCAGGGCCCTGGACCGGCTGCACCGCAGTGCGAAGGTCCGCTCGCGCCACACGGTGCTGCCGCTCGAACGGTACGGGCAGCTGGACGGATTCGGCACCGCCAACGACGTCTTCATCACCGCCGCCACCGACCTGGGAGCCGAGGCCGTCCAGGGAGCACTGCACAGGGCCGGTCTGTCCGCGGCCGACGTGGACCTGCTGCTCTTCACGTCCGTCACCGGCATCGCAACCCCCTCGATCGACGCCCGGCTGGTGGGCCGCCTGGGGCTGAGGCCGGACGTCAAACGGCTGCCCCTGTTCGGCCTGGGCTGCGCCGGCGGCGCAGCCGGTCTGGCCCGTATGCACGACTACCTGCTGGGCAGGCCGGGTCAGGTGGCCCTGCTGCTGTCGGTCGAACTGTGCTCGCTCACCTTCCAGCGCGACGACGCCTCCGTGGCCAACCTGGTCGCCACCGCGCTGTTCGGCGACGGCGCCGCCGCGGTCGTCGCCCAGGGTGCGGACCGCCGGGAGGAGACCTCCGGCCCGACGGTGGTGGACACCCGCAGTCACCTGTATCCGGACACCGGTCGCGTCATGGGCTGGGACGTCAAGGACTCCGGCTTCCGCGTCGTCCTCGACCCGCGGGTCCCCGACGTGGTGCGCCAACACCTCGCCGACGACGTCGAGGGGTTCCTCGGCGACCACGGCATCAAGCCGAAGGACGTGACCGCCTGGGTGTGCCACCCCGGTGGCCCCAAAGTCCTCGAGGCCGTCAGCGAGACCCTCGACCTGACGGAGGGCGCACTCGATGTGACGTGGCGTCACCTGGCCGCCGCGGGCAACCTGTCGTCGTCGTCGGTTCTCCACGTACTGCGCGACACCCTGGCCGAACACCGCCCGCCGCCGGGCACGCCGGGTGTCCTACTGGCGATGGGGCCCGGCTTCGCCTGCGAACTGGTCCTGCTGCGCTGGTAGTACCGGCCGCCGCCGCCGGAGGAGGGAAGGGCGCGGAAGGACGGCAAAGGCGCGGGAAGGACGGGGCAAGGGCGCGGGGAGTCGGGAAGGGCGCGGGAAGGACGGCAAGAGCGCGGGAAGTCGGGAAGGGCGCGAAGGGGACATGATCTGGTACGGACTGCTGGTGGCCGCCGTCGCGGGGGAGCGCGTCGCCGAACTCGTCGTCGCCCGCCGCAACGAGCGGTGGAGCACCGCCCGCGGCGCGAGGGTGACCGGGCAGGGCCACTACCCGGCGATGGTCACCCTCCACACCGGCCTGCTGATCGCCTGCCCGGCCGAGGTGTGGCTGACCGGCCGGCCCTTCGTACCCGGCCTGGCCTGGCCGATGCTGGCCGTGCTGGCGGCCTCCCAGGCGCTGCGGTGGTGGTGTATCCACACCTTGGGACCTCGCTGGAACACTCGGGTGATCGTCGTACCCGGTCTGCCACTGGTGACCGGAGGCCCCTACCGCCGGCGGTGGCTGCGGCATCCGAACTACGTGGCCGTCGTCGCCGAGGGGGTGGCCCTCCCCATGGTCCACACCGCCTGGACCACCGCGGTCCTGTTCACGGTGCTCAACGCCGCCCTGCTCACCGTGCGCATCCGCTGCGAGAACCGTGCGCTCGCCGCCGCGGCCTCGCCGACCGGGCCCGCGCAGGCGTGATCGACGTACTGGTGGCCGGTGGCGGGCCGGCCGGTCTGGCCGCCGCCATCCACGCCGCGCTCGCCGGCCTGGAGGCCGTCGTCGTCGAGCCCCGGACCGCCCCCGTGGACAAGGCCTGCGGCGAGGGCGTCATGCCCGGCGGTGTCGCCGCGCTGCGGGCACTGGGCGTCGAGGTCGGCGGCCGTGAACTGCGCGGCATCCGCTACCTGGACGGCACCGCCCGCGCCGAAGCGCCCTTCCGGGACCACGGAGGCCTGGGGGTCCGTCGCACGGCGCTGCACTCCGCGCTGCACGAGCGTGCCCTCGGTCTCGGCGTGCGCGTGCTGCCGGGCAGGGTCGACGAGGTGCGCCAGGACGCGGACACGGTCACCGCCGCCGGGATCACGGCCCGCTGGCTGATCGCCGCTGACGGCCTGCACTCCCCGGTGCGCCGCGGCCTGGGCCTGGATCTGCCGGGCCGCTCCCACGGCCGCTACGGACTGCGCCGGCACTACCGCGTCGAGCCGTGGACGGACTTCGTGGAGGTCCACTGGTCCCGGGACGGCGAGGCCTACGTGACACCGGTCGGCGACGACCTGGTGGGCGTCGCGGTCCTCAGCCGCACCCGTCGCGGGTACGACGAGCACCTGGCCGCCTTCCCGGCGCTCACTGCGGCGCTGCGCGGCCCGGCCGCGACGGACGTACGCGGTGCCGGACCGCTGCGGCAGCGGGTGCGGCGCAGGGCCGCCGGCCGCGTCCTGCTCGTCGGCGACGCCGCCGGCTACCTGGACGCCCTCACCGGCGAGGGCGTCGCCCTCGCGCTGGCGACGGCCGGGGCGGCTGTCCGCTGTCTGGCCGCCGGACGGCCGGAGGAGTACGAGCGCGCCTGGGCCCGGCTGACCCGGCGTCACAGGCTGCTGACCGGGACCCTGCTGGTCGCGAGCCGCCGTCCTGGTACCGCCCGCCTCATCGTCCCCGCGGCGTCGCGGATGCCCCCGGTGTTCACGGCCGCCGTCCATTTGCTGTGTTCATGAGAACGGTCGGTCTCGTGAACAGATCCCGGTCGGCCGCGTCCGGCATCCCCGCCCTTTCCGTGTGTCCTGCGGCCCTGCCGGGCCGCGAGGCGGTGTCAGCGCAGGCTCAGGGGGGTCTCCGAGGTGACGTGGGTGAGTTTGGCGGGGTTGCGGACGTAGTAGAGGCCGGTGATGCGGCCGTCGTGGACCCGGAGGGCCAGGATGCCGTCGAGTTCGCCGGCCAGGTGGACGAGGAGCGCCGGGGTGCCGTTGATGACGGTGGGGGCCGTGGTGAGGGGTTCGGTGAGCTTGGTCAGGCCGCCGAGGAACAGGCGGGCCACCTTGTCGGCGCCGGCGACCGGGCGCAGGGCCGCGTGCTTGACGCCGCCGCCGTCGCTGACGAGGACGACGTCCGGGGCCAGTACGTCGAGCAGCTCCTGCGGGTCGCCGGACTCGATCGCGCGCCGGAACGACTCCAGCGCGGCCTGCGCGGCCTTGGGGGAGACCGCCTCGCGGGGACGGCGGGCGTCGACGTGGCGGCGGGCCCGGTGGGCGATCTGGCGGACCGCCGCGGGGGTCTTGCCGACGGCGGGCGCGATCTCGTCGTAGCCGACGTCGAACACCTCGCGCAGCACGAACACTGCGCGCTCGGTCGGCGACAGGGTCTCCAGGACCAGCATCATCGCCATCGACATGCTCTCGGCGAGTTCGACGTCCTCGGCGACGTCCGGGGCCGTGAGCAGGGGCTCCGGCAGCCACGGGCCGACGTAGGCCTCCTTGCGGCGCTTCAGGGTGCGCAGGCGGTTCAGTGACTGGCGGGTGGTGATCCGGACCAGGTACGCGCGGTCGTCGCGCACCTGGCCGGGATCGACCTCGACCCAGCGCAGCCAGGTCTCCTGCAGCACGTCCTCGGCGTCGGCCGCCGATCCGAGCATCTCGTAGGCGATGGTGAAGAGCAGGTTGCGGTGGGCGACGAAGGTGTCGGTCGCCCTGGTGGCGTCGTCGCTCACCGGGCTGTCCGCGTCGTCGTGCATGAATCGGCCTCCGGGGCGTGCTGTGCCGCCTGGTGCACCGGCGGCGAACGGGTCGTGTCGTCGCGTCAGGCCGCCCGTCCGGTGGGCCGTGCCGTCGGCTGTTCCGGCCTCGCCGGGGCCTTCGCCGACTTGGTCCGCAGGAGTTCTTCCCGCTTGCCGTCCTTGATCCACATGCTGCGCGCACCGGGCTTGCGGCCCTCGTACGCCAGCTGCTCGACGGTGTGCTTGACGACGTACTCCTTGAGCCTGCCGCCCGGACGTCCGCCGACGTGGAGGCCGATCGCGTTGTCGTCCCGGCGTGCGAACTGGAAGATGCCGGCGCGGCGCCCGAGGCTGATGCACTGTCCGGCGAACCCCACCTGCGCCGCCACGGGCTCCTTGCCGGCGATACGGCTGAGCACGGTCTCGGCGGCCTGCGGGCCGAGCTGGACCGCCGACTGGCAGCCCATCCGGTACGGCAGGTCCGACGGCGCGGCCGAGTCCCCGGCGGCGATGAGGCGCGGGTCGTCCACGCTGGTCAGGGTCTCGTCGGTGAGCAGCCGGCCGAGGGTGTCGGTGCGCAGCCCGCTGCGTGCGGCCAGGTCCGGCACCGAGAAGCCGGCGGTCCAGACGGTGATCCGGCTCAGCAGGTCGCGGCCGTCGGCGAGCCGTACCGCGTCCCGCGTCACGGCCGTCACCCGTGTGCCGGGGCCGTCCAGGACGGTCACGCCGAGCCGGGCGAGCTGCCGGGCGACCGAGCGGCGGCCCTTGGGGTGCAGGTAGGGGCCGAGCGGGCCGCCGCAGACCAGGGTGACGGCGCGGCCCGCCTCCGCCAGCTCGGCGGCGACCTCGATGCCGCTCGGCCCGGCGCCGACCACGGTCACCGGGGCGCCGGCGGGGGCCGAGTCGAGGGCCGGCCGCAGCCGCTCGGCGTCCTCCAGTGTGGCGATCGGGTAGGCGAACTCGGCCGCCCCGGGCACGGCCGGGTCGGCGCTGCCGCTGCCCACCGCGTAGATCAGGTAGTCGTAGCCGAGTGTGTCGCCCGAGGCGAGGGCGAGGCGGCGGTCGGGCGCGTCGATGCGGGTCACGGTGTCGACGACCAGCCGCACGCGCTCGGACAGGACCTCGCCGTAGTCGACCACCGCGTCGTCACTCCCGCCCACCAGCTGGTGCAGGCGCAGCCGCTCGACGAAGGCGGGGCGGGGGTTGACCAGCGTCACGGTCACGTCGTCGCGCTGGGTGAGACGGTTGGCGGCCATGACGCCCGCGTATCCGCCACCGACGACGATCACTTCGGTGTTCTGAGCCATGGTGTCTGTCTCCTACGTCTCCGGCGTCTTCAGGGGTTCGGCCTCAAGACACCGGGCGGGCCGCCGCTGTGACACGGTGTGGCGCACGTCACTCCGAGCTGGGCAAAAGGAACCTCGGGCGGAGACAACGGCCGCCCTTGAGGCAACATCTTCGTGAACGACATCCAGGGGCCAGACATCTGGGTGTCCGGCATCTGCGTGCCTGGCATCTGCGTGCCTGGCGTTTGCGTGCCTGGCGTTCGCGGGGCTGACATTTGCGTGGCCGACATCTGCGTGTCCGGCATCTGGGTGAACGACAGGCGCGGCACGCGCGGACGCCGGTGTCGTCGTCGCCGTACGAGATGAGGGACCTGGTGGAGCCGAGGATCGCCGTCGCCGTCGTGACCATGGGCAACAGGCCCACCGAGGTCGACGCCCTGCTGGAGTCCGTGGCCAAGCAGGACCTGGCGCCGGCCCGTCTCGTGATCGTGGGGAACGGCTGCCGGCTGCCCGAGTTCGCCGAGCGGCTCTCGCTGCCCGGTGAGGTCACTCCGATCGAGGTGGACGAGAACCTCGGCTGCCCCGGCGGGCGCAACGTCGCGCTCGCCCGGCTCCGGGAGTACGGCGACGTCGATGTCGTGGTCGAGCTGGACGACGACGGACTGCTGGTCGACCCGGACGTGCTGCGCCGGATCCGCGATCTGTACGCGGCCGACCCGCGGCTTGGGATCGTCGGCTTCCGCATCGCCGACGAGACGGGGGAGACCCAGCGGCGGCACGTGCCGAGGGTGGGCGCGTCCGACCCGATGCGCGGCGGGTACGTCACCGGCTTCCTCGGCGGGGGTCACGCGCTCAGCATGGCCATGCTCGACGAGACCGGCGACTGGCCCGCCGAGTTCTTCTTCGCGCACGAGGAGACCGACCTCGCCTGGCGGGCCACCGACGCCGGCTGGCGTATCCGCTACGCGCCCGAACTGCTGCTGCAGCACCCCAGGACCTCGCCCGCCCGGCACGCCATCTATCACCGCGTCACCGCCCGCAACCGGGTGTGGCTGGTCCGCCGCAACCTTCCGCTGCCGCTCATCCCGGTCCACCTCGGCGTGTGGGTCGCCGTCACCCTGCTGCGTACGCGGTCGGCCGCCGGGCTGCGGGCCTGGTTCGGCGGGTTCGTGGAGGGGGTGCGCGAGCCGGCGGGCCCGCGGCGCCCCATGCGCTGGCGCACGGTGTGGCGACTCACGCGGCTGGGCCGACCGCCGGTGATCTGAGCCAGGGTGGTCTCGGCCGCGGTGACCTGGGCTGATGCGATCTGAGCCGGGGTGGCCTGCGTCGGGGGCCTGAGCGGGGTGAACGGTGGCCTGGGTCGAGGCCATCTGCCTGTATGGGCGAGACCCCGGTCGTTCACCTCCGCCGACCGGGGCCCTCGCGCGCCCGGAACCGGCCGCAACGGCGACACTCCCCCGAGCTGCGCGTCGTACGCGCGCGCCCTCGGGCCAGTTCCGATGGAATGATCACATCAAACGGCACCAACGGATCGCTAACATGTGGCCAACGGTTCTCCCCGCCGTCGCACGGCAGTTGGCGCGAAGTCGTCGGCTCGCGCGGCGAGTGGCCCGGGAACTGGCCGATGCCGCCGAGAACCGTCCAGGGCATGGTGGCCGAAAGCCGCCGTATCGAATCGAGGTGGGTGGATCGGCGTGAAGCGGCGGTACGAGCTGCGGTTCGGACTGCTGGGACCGACGGTTCTCTACGACGCCGAGGGCGCGGGCGGCCGCTCCGGCTCGGGAAGCGCCCGTGATTCCGACGGTACCGGTGCCCGGGAGGCCGGGGGCGAGGTCCGGGAACTGCACGGGGGACAGGAACTCCGGGAGGTCCGCGAGGCTCAGGAGGCTGACGAGGTCCACGAGGCGCAGGAACTTCATGAGGTCCGCGAGGCTCAGGAGCTCCAGCCGGTCGACGGACTCGGGATGCGGAGCATCGGCAGTCCCAAGGTCCGCACGCTCCTCGCCGCGCTGCTCCTGGAAGCCGGCCGGGTCGTTCCGGTCGAGTCGCTGGAGGAGGTGCTGTGGGGCGGCGCGCCGCCCGCCTCGGCCCGCGCGTCCCTGCACAACCACGTCACGCGGTTGCGCCGCCTGCTCGACGACCCCGAGCGGCTGCGGGCCGTACCGCCCGGCTACCTGCTGCGCGTCGAGTGGGGCGAACTGGACGTGCATGCCTTCGAGAGCCACCTGGCCGCCGCCCGGGCCGCGCACGCCGCCCGGAACTGGGACCGTGTCGTACGCGAGTGCGTGGCCGGCCTCGCGCTCTGGCGGGGTACGCCGCTGAGCGGTCTGCCCGCCGAACTGGGCGGCTACGCCTTCGTCCAGCGCTTCCAGGAGGCCCGGCTGCTCCTGCTGGAATGGCGCTACGACGCCGACCTGGCCCTCGGGGGAACCCGGCTGGACCGTGTGCTGCCCGAACTCGCCGCGCTGGCCGTCGACCACCCGCTCCGTGAGTCGTACCAGCGGCAGCTGATGCTCGCCCTGCACCGCACCGGACGTCAGGCCGAGGCCCTCGCCGTCCACCGCGACCTGCGCACCCGCCTCATCGACGAACTCGGCGTCGAGCCGGGCCGGTCCGTCCGCGACGCCCATGCGGAGGTGCTCCGCGGAGCGGGGGAGGCGGACGCGGTGAAAGCCCCGGCGGACGGTGACGGGACTGCGTTGGCGGGCGGAGACGTTCGGTCCGACCGTGCGGGGCGGGCCGGGGGAGGGAGGCGGGCCGGGGACGTGGAATGGGCCGGGGACGTGGAATGGGCCGGGGGCGCGGGACGAGGTGAGGACGCGGGACGAGGTGAGGGCGCGAGGCGGGCTGACGGCGTTCGGGAGGGCGTCGGCGCCGACTTCGGTACCCGGGTCGTCGGAAGTGTGAGGGGCGAGGGCGACGAGGCGGCCCCGTCCGACGCGGCGCCCCCTGCCGACGGACCGGCTTCGGCGGACGATCCGGACGCCGGCGCGTCGCCCGCCCCGGCCGCGCTGGCCACCCCGTCCTCGACACCGCGCCGCACCGATGCCCCCTCGTTCCCGGGCCGCCCCACGGCCTGCGACCACCGCGAGCATCCCCATCACCTGCGCCAGCCCGGCCAGTCCCGCCAGCCCGACCACCTCGGTCAGCCCGGCCGCACTGGTCACCCTGCCTCCCCTGGGGCCACCCCTGTCACCGGCACCGCCGCCACGGACACTCCCACCCCCGCCACCGGTACCGCTGCCACGGGCACTCCCACCCCCGCCACCGGTACCGCTGCCACGGGCACCCCCACCCCCGCCACCGGCACCCCCGATCCCACCGCCCCGCTCCCTCCAGCCCAACTCCCACCCCCACCAGCCGCCTTCACCGGCCGTACCGACGAGGTCCGCCGCCTCCACCGCACCCTCACCGAGCCCGGCGGCGAGGGCGCCCCCCGGGTCGCCGTCGTCAGCGGGATGGCCGGCGTCGGCAAGAGCGCCCTCGCGCTGCGGGTGGCCCACACCCTGAGGGAACGTTTCCCCGACGGTCAGCTCTACCTCGACCTGCAGGGCGCCACCCCGGGCACGATCCCCCTCCGCGTCGACCAGGCCCTCGCCTCCCTGCTGCGCGACCTGGGCACGGAACCCCACCGCATCCCCGAGCGCCACGAGGCCAGGTCAGCGTTGCTGCGCACGCTGCTCGCACCCACCCGCACGCTGATCCTGCTCGACGACGCCGCGCACGCCGCCCAAGTGCGGCCGCTGCTCCCGGCCGGCCCCGGCTGCGCGGTGCTCGTGACCAGCCGCTCACCACTGACCGTGCTCGACGGTGCCCACCGCTTCCCGCTCGCGCCGCTGTCGCCGCAGGAGAGCGCGGCACTGCTGCGCGCGGTCTCCGGACGGACCGGCCTCGACGCGTCGCATCCACTGGTCGATCTCACCGGCCGCCTCCCTCTCGCCCTGCGCGTCGTCGCGGCCCGTCTCGCCGCACGCCGCGCCCTCACCCCCGATGTGCTCGCCGGTCAACTGGCCACCACCGACGGACGGCTGAGCCGACTCGAATACGACGACCTCAGCGTGCGCAGGTCGCTCGCCGTCACACGTGACGCACTCGCCGCGTCCGACCGCGAGGCCGACCGGGACGCGGCCCTTGTCCTGAGCCGCATCGGCGCGCTCGATCAGCCCGCCTACGGCACATCCCTGCTCGCCCGTCTCACCGGCATCGACGAACACCGCGCCGAGGCCGCGCTCGACCGCCTGGTCGACGTCGCCCTGCTGGAGGAGACCACCTACGGCCGCTACACCCTCCACGACCTCGTACGCGAGTTCGCCCGCGAGCTGGCGACGGCGGACCCCGAATCTGGCGAGGAGAGGCCCCTCACTTGGCGTCCGCGTAGCACTCCACCACCGCTGTCGTGAACGGGAACCGCACCGGCGTCTCCCCGAACGTCAGCCGCCCCGCCAGCTCCGACGCCTCCCGGATCGCGGCCACGACCGCCTGCGCCTCCTCGCGCGGGCAGTGCACGATCACCTCGTCGTGCTGGAAGAAGACCAGCTCGGCGGCCATGTCCGCGCAGGTGCGGCGCAGCGCGGCGAGCATGAGCAGTGCCCAGTCGGCGGCGCTGCCCTGGACCACGAAGTTTCGGGTGAAACGGCCCCGCGCGCGGGCGTTGCCGGACGCGTAGCCCGGCACCCACTGCTGCCGTTCGTCGGCGTCTCCGCTCTCGCCGGCCCCGAAGGGACCGCCCGCTTCGTCGCCGAGGGGGATGCCCGCCTCCTCCGCGTGGTCCTCCCCCGCGGTGACCGCCGGCGGGCAGGTGCGGCCGAGCCAGGTGCGGACCAGGCGTCCTTCCTCGCCCGCCCGCGCGGCCTCGTCGACGTACGCCACCGCGTGCGGGAAGCGGCGGCGCAGCGCGGCGAGGTTCTTCAGGCCGTCGCCGGAGGTCTGCCCGTAGACGGCGCCGAGCACGGCGAGTTTGGCGTGGTCGCGGTTGCCGGCGAAGGCCCGGTCGGAGACGGACTGGTAGAGGTCGGTCTCCCGTCCGGCGACCTCCATCAGGCCGGGGTCGCGGGAGATCGCCGCGAGCACCCGGGGCTCCATCTGGTCGGCGTCGGCCACGACGAGTCGCCAGCCGGGGTCGGCGACGACCGCACGCCGGATCACCTTGGGAATTTGCAGGGCCCCTCCGCCGTTGGTCACCCAGCGCCCGGTGACCGTCCCGCCGACGAGGAACTCGGGGCGGAACCGGCCGTCGCGCACCCAGTCCTGCAGCCAGCTCCAGCCGTGGGCCACCCACACGCGGTACAGCTTCTTGTACTCGACGAGGGGTTTCACGGCCGGGTGGTCTAGCGACTCGATCTCCCAGCGGCGGGTGGAGCGGACCCGGATCCCGGCCCGCGCGAACGCCTTGACGACTTCGGCGGGCAGGTCGGGGCGTACGCGGTGGCCGAAGGCGGCCGACACCTCCTCGGCCAGCTCTGCCAGGCGGCGCGGTTCGCCACCGCCCGCGTACCGCTCGCCCAGCAGGTCGTGCAGGACCGCTCGGTGCACGTCCGCCCGCCAGGGTATGCCGGCCCTGTTCATCTCGGCGGCCAGCAGCATCCCCGCCGACTCGCTCGCCGCCAGCAGCCGCATCCGGGCGGGGTGCTCGGTCCGGTCGAGCCGCCTCTGCTGTTCGGCGTAGACCGCGAGGAGGTCGGTCAGCGGCAGGCGGGCGGTGTCCTGCGGCTCGAACAGCGGTGACTGGGCGCCGGGGGAGGCGGCCCGCTGCGGCGGGTCGGGCGGTACGGGGCCGCCGCGCAGCCGGGCCAGGGCGGCGGCGGCCGAGCGGGGCTCCCCGTACCGCCCCTCGTGACCCAGGAGCAGGGTCTCGGCGTCCTCGACGTCGTAGCACCGCTCGACTCGCACCCCCGTGGCGAGTAGACGCGGGTACACCTCGGCCGTGGAACGCCAGACCCAGCGGGTCACGTCGGGCCGACCGCGGACGGCTTCGACGAGATCCGGCTCCCGGACGACCGACGCGGCGGGCAGCCCGTCCGGGCCGAGGGGGGCGAGCTCCACGCCACCGCCCTCGGCCGGAGCGAGTGCCCACCGATCGGTCATGTCGCGAGTGTGCCAGTCGGCACTGACAATCCGCCCCGACCTGCACCGATCCGGTCCGCGGAGGGTGGCGGGGCGCCCTGTCCCGGGGGGCCCTGGTCCCATCTCTGGACGCCCGTCTCCAAGCCCTCGGAGATACGTGGGCCGTCCTCGGCCCCGATGCGCGTTGCCGGCCCCGATGCCCGTTGCCGGACCGGATGCCTGGTCGCCGGACCGGATGCCCGTTGCCGGGTCTGCGTCCCGTCGCCGGGTGCGAGCCGATGGCCGGGGCTGAGCGCCGTCGGCGGGTGCGAGCCGATGGCCGGGGCTGAGCGCCGTCGGCGGGTGCGAGCCGATGGCCGGGGCCTAGTCCGACGCCGGGTCCGAGCCCGTGGCCGAATCCGGGCCCGCGCCCATTCCCTTGGCGAACTCGGACAGGGCCCGCGCCACGTACTCCTCGGTCCGTGTCTTGGAGATGCCGAGGCCGCTGAGGACGCCGTCCCCGTGCTCGAACTCCAGCAGGGCGAGGAGGAGGTGCTCGGTGCCGATGTAGTTGTGGCCGAGGCGCAGGGCCTCGCGGAAGGTGAGTTCCAGCACCTTCTTCGCGTCGGAGCCGTAGGGGATCAGTTCCGGGACCTCCTCGGCGGCGGCCGGCAGCGCGGCGGCGGCGCTCTGGCGTACGGAGTCCAGCAGGACGCCCTGCGCGGTGATCGCCTTGGCGGCCAGCCCCTCCGGCTCGGCCAGCAGGCCGAGGACCAGGTGTTCGGGCCGGCCCTCGGGGTTGCGGGCTGCGACGGCCTCGTTGTGGGCCGCGACCACCGCGTTGCGGGCGCGCGGGGTGTACCGGCTGAAGCCCTGGCTCGGGTCCAGGTCGGCCGACTCCTTCGGCACGAACCGCTTCTGGGCGGCCTGCCGGGTGACGCCCATGCTGCGGCCGATGTCCGTCCAGGAGGCGCCGGACCGCCGGGCCTGGTCCACGAAGTGGCCGATCAGGTGGTCGGCCACGTCCCCCAGGTGGTCCGCCGCGATCACCGCGTCCTGCAACTGGTCGAGGGGTTCCGGGTGGACCTTCTTGATGGCCGCGATCAGGTCGTCGAGCCGTACGGATGACGTGATGCTCTGGTTCGTCGACATGTGTCAACCATAGGTTGACAGTCCTCGGTATGCAACCTTGGGTTGACAGTGTGGGTCGAGACGGCCGCGACCGGGCGACTCGCCGTCCGTGGCACGATCGGACCGTGAGCCCCACCGACCGCCCCGGCAGCACGCCCCGGGACGCCCCGCCCGCCGGCACCGTCGAACGCGCCTTCCGGGCCGCCCTGTACGACGCCGGTGACGCCTCCCTGGACACCGGAGCCTCGCTGCTCGCCGCGGACGTGGCGGCGGACACCGAACTCGCCGCACGCGGAACGGAGTTCGTGGCGGCCCTGTGGCGGCGCGGTTGGCAGCCCGCCGACGTGGTGCGGATCGTCCGCCGGGACCTGGACGAGGTACACGTACGCCACGTCGCCGCGCTGATCCGCGCCCAGGCGGCACAGGACCCCGCCAAGGATGGCGCCCAGGACCCCGCCAAGGATGGCGCCCAGGACCCCGCCAAGGATGGCGCCCAGGACCCCGCCAAGGATGGCGCCCAGGGTCACGCCAAGGACGGCGCCCATAGCCACGCCAAGGAACGCACCCAGAACCGCACCCAGAACCGCACCCAGAACCGCACCCAGGATCACCCGCAAGACCGCATCCAGGACCGCGAGCAAGCCAGCACTCGGAGCCACGCGCAAGGCAGCCGCGCTCGCGACCGCGCGCGGGGTCGCCGGTGGGCCGCGCAGCTCGACGAGCTGCCCGCCGACCCGCCGCCCCGCACCGACCGCTTCTCCCACGCGACCGCCGTCCTGGAGCTGTACCGCCTGCTGCTGCGCCTGCCCGCCCTGGAGCCCCTGCCCGAGCCGGTCCGCGGGCACCGGTCGGACACCCGCATGCTCACGCGGATCCGCGGCCTGCTCGCCAAGGCGGAGGCCACCGGGTTCCCCGAGGAGGCCGAGGCGCTGACCGCGAAGGCGCAGGAGCTGATGGCCCGGCACAGCGTCGACGAGGCGCTGCTCGACGCCGCCGCGCCCGCGGCCGACGTGCCCGGCGCCTGCCGTATCGGCGTGGAGCCGCCGTACGAGCAGGCCAAGGCGGTGCTGCTGGACGCGGTCGCCGCGGCCAACCACTGCCGGGCCGTGTGGAACGAACCCTTCGGCTTCTCCACGGTCGTCGGCTTCGAGGCAGACCTGGAGGTGGTGGAACTGCTCCACACCTCACTGCTCGTCCAGGCCCAGACCGCGCTGACCAAGGCGGAGGCCGCCCAGCGAGCCGGCGGACGCAAGCGCACCAAGACCTTCCGGCAGGCCTTCCTCGCGGCCTACGCGCACCGCGTCGGCACCCGGCTCGCCTCGGCCACCTCGGCCGCGCGCAGTCATGTCGGTGCGGACCTCCTGCCCGTTCTCGCCTCCCGCGAGGTGGCCGTCACCGCCACAACGGACCGTCTCTTCCCCGAGACGGTCACCACCCGCCTGCGCGGCGTCACCGACGAGGCCGGCTGGGCCGAGGGCGCCCAGGCCGCCGACCACGCGCGCGTGGAGCCCCGGCGAGGGCTGCCGCGCCACGGCTGAGTTCAGTCGCCCGCCGCCTGGAGCGCGCTCACGGTCGCGGCCGGCCCGCCGTCCTTCCGGGCGACGGCGCCGTACGACCACGGGAAGTCGAACGCGGGCGCCGAGCCGCCGGGCAGGGTGTAGGCGGCGGTGTCCGCGGCGATGGAGTCCCGCCCCTCAGCGCCGCGCACATAGGTGAGGGTGAAGGAGGCGGCGCCCTGTCCTGCCAGGGTGAGCGGTTGGGCGCGGGCGGCCGGGTGGCGCGGCACCGGGACCGCCGCACCGGCCGCCGTCAGCCGGACCTCGGGGAACCCCTCAAGGGTGCAGTCCGCCCCGGTGTTGGTGATCGTGACGGTGACGCTGCCGGTGTCACCGGCAGCCGGGGCGGCGTTGACGGGGCCGAGCTGCGAGTCGAGCGCCTCGGCGGTGCAAGGGTGGGTGGCCGTGGCCGGGGCCTGCCCGTCGTCGGTCCCGCCCGCGGCGGCACTCGTGCCGCCGTCGGCGCCGCTGGTGCCTCCGCTGTCGCAGCCGGTCAGCAGCAGAGCCGCGGCGAGGGCGCCGAGGGCGGTGAGAGCGGCAAGGGAGGTGCGGCCCTTGGTGCGGGGGAGCGGTCCGGAGCGCATCGTGGCTGTCCTCGGGGTCGTGAGGTGCGTGGGTTACTTGGTCGCCGGTGTCGTCGACCTGTGTTGTCATCTTGTGCCGCTGTCCTGCGCCGTCGACCTGCGCCGTCGACCTGCGCCGCTGTCCTGCGCCGTAGACGTGCGTTGCCGACCTGTCTGCCGACCTGCGTTGCCGACCTGCGTTGCCGACCTCCGCAGTCGGCGAAGGGGCCTACGGGCCGACGGCCGGCGTCTGCGACGCCATTGCCTCCGGCAGCCCGGACGGCAGGCTGCCCTCGCCCGCCTTGCGGTACGTCTCGGTGCCGACCGCGCTGTCCCAGGTCACCTTGAGCGTGTCGCCGCCGACGGAGTCGACCTCGCCGACGACGCGGTCCTTCCTGCCGCTGGCGCAGCCCAGCCGGAAGACCCGCGTCCCCGACTCCTCGCCCAGGGTGCCCTTGCAGACGGTCCCGCCGGTCGCGTAGAGGGCGGCCTTGTCGCCGATCGCCATCAGGACGACGGCCTCGCCGCCGTCCGTGGCCAGCCAGCTGCCCTCCAGCGGCCCCGCGGAGGCGGACGCGGACGCC
Source organism: Streptomyces sp. bgisy159 (assembly GCF_965341775.1). Taxonomy (GTDB): domain Bacteria; phylum Actinomycetota; class Actinomycetes; order Streptomycetales; family Streptomycetaceae; genus Streptomyces. The sequence continues at coordinate 197,938 of NZ_CBDQZH010000004.1, forward strand.
GTGGGATTCGCCGAGCCGTCGCCGGAACCGCCGCTCGAAGCCCCGCCGGTGGCGCCGCCGTCCGCCGTCGCCGTGGTGCCCGGGGCGGCGGAGGAACCGTCGTCCGAGCCACCGCCGCCGCAGGCCGTCAGCGTCACCGCCAGCGCACCGGCCAGCGCGACGCCCGCGGCCCACGTCCGCCGGCGGGCCTCAGGACCCCGCCGGGTCGAGTACATCACTGAAGTCACAGCAACTCCCCAAACACGCTGAGCCCGGCGGAAGACCCCGGAGAGGCCCACCCCTCCGGCAGGTCCGCAGCAAGCTACCAGGCACTACCAGGAGGACTTCCGCACCCCCGGCAGGTGCCCCGCGTGCGCCTGCGACCGCAGGCTCACCCGGGACAGCCCGAACGTCCGGAAGTACCCACGGGGACGCCCGTCCACCTGGTCCCGGTTGCGCACCCGGGTGGCGCTCGCGTCGCGCGGCTGGCGGCGCAGCTCCGCCTGGGCGGCGGCCCGCTCCTCGGCCGTCGACGTCGGACGGCGGACGATCTCCTTCAGCTCGGCCCGGCGGGCGGCGTACCGCGCGACGGTCTCCCGTCGCTTCTCGTTCTTCGCGATCTTGCTCTTCTTCGCCATCAGACCCGCACCCCCCGTGCGCGGATCCGGGCCACCGCGGCCTCGATCCCGAGCGCGTCGACCGTCTTGATCCCCTTGGTGCTCAGCCGCAGCCGGACGTACCGCCCCTCGCTCGGCAGCCAGTAGCGCTTGGACTGGATGTTGGGGTCGAAGCGGCGGGAGGTCCGCCGGTGGGAGTGGGAGACGCGGTTGCCGAAGCCGGGCCGGGTGCCGGTCAGCATGCAGTGAGCGGACATGGGTGACGTACCTCTCCTGGGGCGAGGGTGGTAATGGGATTCATTTTCAGTAAGATAGCAGCATGGCACGCAACGAACTCCGCCCGGTCATCAGGCTCCGGTCCACGGTGGGGACCGGCTACACCTACGTGACCCGCAAGAACCGCCGCAACGACCCGGACCGCATGACCCTGCGCAAGTACGACCCGGTCGCCGGCCGCCACGTCGACTTCCGAGAGGAGCGCTGACCACCGCCATGCGCAACGGAATCCACCCGCCGTACGGTCCCGTCGTCTTCCGGGACCGGGCAGCGAACCACGCCTTCCTGACCCGCTCCACCATGACGAGCGAGAAGACGATCGAGTGGGCGGACGGCGGCACCTACCCCGTCGTCGACGTCGAGATCTCGAACGTCAGCCACCCCTTCTACACCGGCACCGCCCGCGTCCTGGACACCGCCGGACGCGTCGAGCGCTTCGAGCGCCGGTACGGGAAGAAGGGCTGATGCTCCCCGTCGTGATCGTCGGCGGGCTGCACGCCGACGCCCGCCGGGCGGCGGTCGACCGGCTGCTCGCCGACGTCACCGGCGCGGTCGTGCTCCACCACGACCTGGCCACGGCCGGCGCCGGGACCGTCGTACGGACGATCCGCGACGCAGGCGGCGTTCTCGCGGCCGGTGAGGCACCCCTGGTCAACGACTGCGCGTGCTGCGCGCTGCGCGAGGACCTGGTGCCCGAGCTGCGCCGGCTCGCCGAGGACGGGGTGACGCGGCTCGCGGTGGTCGAGCTGTGGGACTCCGTCGAGCCGAAGGCGATGGCCGAGGTCGTCGTCGCGGGAGGGCTCACGGTCACCGGCGTGATCACGGCCGTCGACCCGGCGCTGGTGCTGCCGTACCTCGGCAACGGAGACGACCTGGCCGAGCGCGGCCTCGCGGCGGCCGCAACCGACCGGCGCACCGTGGCCGACACCTTCGCGCGGCAGCTGGAGTACGCCCCGGTCCTCGCCGTTCTCGCCTCCCCGGAGGCCGACGACGAGGACCACGAGCTGCTGGCGCAGCTCCATCCGACGGCCCGCCGCGTCCTCGTACGGGACGGACGGCCGGGCGGGCCGCCGGGCAGCGCGGGCTCCGACGCCGCGGCGGACGCCACGACGCCCCGGGGGAGCGCGCCGGGGGCACCGCCGGCTGCACGTGCAAACGCCGAACCGCCCCTTCCGGCCCCGCCGGCTTCCCCGACCCCGCCGGCCTCCCCGGGCTCCCCGACCCCTCCGACTCACCTTGTCTCCCCGATCCCACCCTCGCCCGACCCCTCCCCCCTCGCCGCAGCCGCCCTGGCGGGGTTCGACGTGGAGGCGGCTGCCGCCGCCCAGCACCCCGCCTGTGCCCTGCTGCCCGCCGAGGCCGACGCGCACGGCGTGGGGACGTTCGTCTGGCGCCGCCACCGCCCCTTCCACCCGGAGCGGCTGTACGCGGCGTTGGAGGACCTGACCTGCGCCGCCGCCCGCAGCCGGGGCCGGTTCTGGCTCGCGGACCGGCCCGACACACTGCTCCACTGGGACGCGGCCGGGGGTGCCCTGTGCGTGGAGTCGGCCGGCCCCTGGCTGGCCGCGCTGCCCGACGCGGCCTGGGACATGGTGCCGGCGGTGCGCCGTGCCGCCGCCGCGATGGACTGGCACCCCGAGCACGGCGACCGCTGCCAGCACCTCGTCTTCACCTCGCCCGGCCTCGACCGCGACGGACTGGCCCGGCTGCTGGAGTCCTGCCTGCTCACCGAGGCCGAGTACGCCGCCGGCCGGGACGCCTGGAAGCGGCTGCCGCCCGCCTTCGACACCTTGCTGGAGATCTGACCCATGCCCGCCAAGCGCGACCGCAAGCCCACCACCGGACACCGGCCCAACCCGCTGGACCAGGCCGGGATCACCTACATCGACTACAAGGACACCGACCTGCTGCGGAAGTTCGTCTCCGACCGCGGCAAGATCCGCAGTCGGCGGGTGACCCGGGTGACGTCCCAGCAGCAGCGACTGCTGGCCCGGGCGATCAAGAACGCCCGTGAGATGGCCCTCCTGCCCTACGGCTCACGCTAGGGCCCGCACCCGGGATCTGCACCGGGCCCCGCCCCCCGGACCAGTGCAAGGGGACCTGCACCAGGGACCTCCCTCCCCCACGGAGCTGCACAAAAGGGACCTGCCCCACGGACCTGCCCCACGGACCCCCACGGACCTGCCCCACGGACCAGCCGCCCCCAACCGACCGCCCCGGCCGGCCTCTCCCCCGTCGGCCGGGGCGGTCTGCGCTCGTCGCCGGTCCTGGACCGGTGCCGCCCGTGGGAGTGTTTCCGGCCACCGGTCCACCAGGGCCCGGCGGCTCGCCCCACCACGGACCCGACGATGAGATGACCCCCGGGACCGCCGTGGGTATGACCCCGGCCTCGGCCTCGGGCATGACCCGGCCGTCGTCCGCGTGGACCGGTCCCCCTCCCGGCGGACCTCGGGGCCAGTCCCGTCACCAGGCGAAACATCCGTTCGGCCCAGGTCGTGCCGGCCCGTGGCGCCCCCAATACCACGGAACGGATGCCCGCCGTCCGGTGAACCGGAGCCGATCCGGCCGCCCCCCGCTCACAGAACCGTCATTTGAACGCTGGAACATGGACCGCGTCGCACGCGTCTCTTCTAGTGCGCGAAGGGCTCTGGCTCTGCGCGAGGGGTTCGATCGGGCGATCCGCCGCAGCGGGCACAGCATGGGCCGCGGGCTTCGGGGCAGGCGCTTCGGTAAAGCGGGCGTCAACGCTGTAACCGCGGGACCACCCCGCGTGCACGTGCATTTGCTCGCGCATCTGCACATGAACGGGGTTATGATCCGGGACAGTTGACCATCGCATCAATGGCCACACCAGCCAGTGCACCATCAGGGAGCGACCTGTGGACCACGACGTTGACGGGGGACGCGACGTGTACAACGGCATGACGGCCACACAGCTGCACGGGGTTGCCTGGCAGAAGAGCAGGCACAGTAATTCGCAGGGTTCGTGCGTGGAGTTCGCGCGGCTGCCGGGCGGCGACGTCGCCGTCCGCAACTCGCGCTTCCCCGACGGCCCGGCGCTCGTCTACACCCGCGCGGAGATCGAGGCGATGCTGCTCGGCGTCAAGGACGGTGAATTCGATCACCTGGTGGCCGGCTGACGGCCGGCGACCCTGGCGCGCCCGTCGTGTGTGACGCGCGTAGAAACGCGGCGCCGCAGTGCGCCGCGTTCCTCTACTCCGCCGGGGCGTGTACCCGGAACAGCGCCCAGACGACCTTGCCGCCCAGGGTGCCGGCCAGCGGGTGCCAGCCCCAGCCGTCGGCGAAGGAGTCGACGAGGAAGAGGCCGCGCCCCGACTCCGCCGAGAAGTCCTCGGTGTCGCGCGCGACGGGGCTGTCCTCGCCCGGGTCCCGCACCGCACACACCAGCCGTCCGGTCCACCGCATCAGGTGCAGTCGTACCGCGGCGCCGCGCTCGGGCGGGCACAGGCCGGGCGTGCGCGGCTCGGGCACGGAGGGCAGGCCGTGCCGCAGGGCGTTGGTGACGAGTTCGGAGACCACCAGGCAGACGTCGTCGGAGCGATCGTCGACGCCCCACTGGTCGAGGGTCTTCCGGGTGAACTGTCTCGCCTCGCGCACCGCTTCGTAGCGGGCGGCCAGGGCGCAGGAGGCGGCGTCGGAGACGGCTGCGGGATCCAACGGCGGAAGGCCCTGCCGTAACGGCTTGAGCATGGTCGATCCATTCGTCCCCATGCGAGGCACTCCCGGGAATTCGCGGTCGTTGCGATGCAGCGGTGGCGCGGGACCATGGTTTCGGATGCGTACACCAGATGCAAGAGCAGATGCACGTGCACGTGACCGAATTGGACCTGACCGTACCGCTTCTTGGCCATTTTTTCCGCCATCTTCCTGCCGCTCGGCGGCTCCCTCCGTGTCCTTCCGCGCGTGTTCCGGGGTCCCGCCCCGGTGTGCCCTCGCCCTCAAGCTTTGGCTTCTTTCCGTCTCTGTAATCGGGCGAGTACTGCTCGGAGTGTTTTAGTGGCAGACTTCGGCCCCTGAAGACGGTTGGGGAGGCTGGCGAACGTGAGCGCGGGAGAGCCCGGATCGGTGGTGCGACGCATGCTGCTCGGCTCGCAACTCAGGCGACTGCGTGAGTCACGTGGCATCACGCGCGAGGCCGCGGGTTACTCGATCCGCGCCTCGGAGTCGAAGATCAGCCGGATGGAGCTGGGCCGGGTGAGCTTCAAGACGCGAGACGTCGAAGACCTGTTGACGCTGTACGGCATCACGGACGAGGCGGAGCGCGCGGCGCTCGTCGGACTCGCCCGCGAGGCCAACGTGGCGGGCTGGTGGCACAGCTACTCCGACGTCCTGCCCAGCTGGTTCCCCACCTATGTCGGCCTGGAGGGCGCGGCCTCCCTGATCCGCGCCTACGAGGTGCAGTTCGTGCACGGCCTGCTGCAGACCGAGGCGTACGCGCACGCGGTCGTCAGCCGGGGCATGAAGGGTGCGAGCGCCGCCGACATCGACCGGCGGGTGGCGTTGCGCCTGGAGCGGCAGAAGTACCTGGTCTCCGAGAACGCCCCCGAGTTCCACGTCGTCCTCGACGAGGCCGCGCTGCGCCGGCCCTACGGTGACCGCGAGGTGATGCGCGGCCAGCTCCAGCACCTCATCGACGTCTCCGAGCAGTCCAACGTGCGGCTCCAGGTCATGCCGTTCAGCCTCGGCGGCCACTCCGGCGAGTCCGGCGCCTTCACCATCCTCAGCTTCCCGGAGTCCGACCTGTCGGACGTGGTCTACCTGGAGCAGCTGACCAGCGCGCTTTACCTGGACAAGCGCGAGGACGTCGCCCAGTACGAGCAGGCGCTCAAGGAACTCCAGCAGGACAGCCCCGGGCCGGACGAGAGCCGGGACCTGCTGCGCGGGCTGCTGCAGCTGTCGTAGGGGACAACCCTCGATTTCCGTGCGGGACAGGGTCGTTCTGAAACGAGCACGCCAACTGACCTGATTCGTCAGTACGATGACACGTGATCAGAGCGCGAGCGCCCCGGCGGCAAGGGATTGAGGGATCACATGTCGTCCTGCTTCACCGACCTGGCCCTGCAGTACATCGGCGGTGAGTGGCGCCCGGGTACCGGCTCCTGGGACATCATCGACGTCAATCCGTACGACGGGACCAAGCTGGCCTCGATCACCATCGCCACCATCGACGAGGTCGACCAGGCCTACCGCGCCGCCGAACGCGCGCAGCACGCCTGGGCGGCGACCAACCCCTACACCCGGCGGGACGTCTTCGAACGCGCCCTTCGGCTGGTCGAGGACCGGGAGCGGGAGATCACCGAGGCGATCATCGCCGAGCTGGGCGGTACTCACCTCAAGGCCGGTTTCGAGATCGGCCTCGCCAAGGAGTTCCTGCGCGAGGCGGCTCAGCTGACGCTGCGCTCCGAGGGCCGGCTGCTCCCCTCGCCCATCGAGGGCAAGGAGAACCGCCTCTACCGCGAGCCGGTCGGCGTCGTCGGCGTGATCAGCCCCTTCAACTTCCCCTTCCTCCTGTCGATCAAGCCGGTCGCTTCCGCGCTCGCCCTGGGCAACGGCGTCGTCCTCAAGCCGCACCAGGACACTCCCGTCGTCGGCGGCACGCTGATCGCCAGGCTCTTCGAGGACGCCGGTCTGCCGCCCGGGCTGCTGAACGTCGTCCTCACCGACATAGCCGAGATAGGCGACGCCTTCATCGAGCACCCGGTGCCCAAGGTGATCTCCTTCACCGGCTCCGACAAGGTCGGCCGCCACATCGCCACCGTGTGCGCGGCCCAGCTCAAGCGGACCGTCCTCGAACTGGGCGGCAACAGCGCACTGGTGGTCCTCGACGACGCCGACATCGGCTACGCGGTCGACGCGGCCGTCTTCAGCCGGTACGTCGACCAGGGCCAGGTCTGCATGGCCGCGAACCGGGTGCTGGTGGACCGGTCGGTGGCCGAGGAGTTCACCGAGAAGTTCGTCGCCAAGGTCAGAACCCTGAAGACCGGGGACCCGAGCGACCCGCAGACCGTCATCGGCCCGGTCATCAACTCCCTCCAGGCCAACGCCGTGACCGCCGCCGTCGACCAGGCCGTGGCCGAGGGCGCCACGGTCCTGGTGCGCGGCGAGGCGTCCGACAACCTCGTGGGCCCGTCGGTCCTCACGGACGTCCCGGCCCACTCGGCCCTCCTCCACAAGGAGATCTTCGGCCCCCTCGCCCTCGTCGTCCCATTCGACGGTGAGGAGGAGGCCATCCGCATCGTCAACGACACGCCCTACGGCCTCAGCGGCGCCGTCCACACCGCCGACATCGAACGGGGTGTCGCGTTCGCCAAGCGCGTCGACACCGGGATGTTCCACGTCAACGACGGCACCATCCACGACGAGCCGCTCGTCCCCTTCGGCGGCGAGAAGCACTCCGGGATCGGCCGCCTCAACGGCGAGACGACCCTGGACGCGTTCACGACCCTGAAGTGGATCTCGGTCCAGCGGGGCCGGAGCCGGTTCCCGTTCTGACCCCGTCCGCGCCGGCGCCGGAAAGCCGGGCCCCACGACTCCTCGCGATGCGGTGCACGTCCGTCAGCGCCTCGTGCATCCGCGCCAGCACGTACCGCAGTTGCGCGGGTGTCGCGCGCCGGTCCGCGAGCAGGTCGGCGGCGTGCCCGAGCAGATCGCCCGCCATGGCCAGCTGCGTGACCTCCAGGGTGTCCGCGAGCCGCGACACGTAGCCGGTGCCGTCGCCGACGACGTAGCAGGGCTTCCCGTCCTGCCCGGCCCACGGCAGCAGCCGGGCCGGAGCGCTCCCTTCCGTCATGTCGCCGCCTCCCGCCGCGGCGCCGGGCGCGGAGGCCCCTGCGGGACCCCCAGCGACCCCACCCCGATCCCGAGCGGTTTCCGGGACGCCCTGAAGAGACGGGCGATACGGTGGTTCACGTCGTCAGCTCCTTCACGCTTGTTGTCGCTTGTTGATGACCACGCCCCCGGACCGGTGCCACGGTCGAGGGGGCTTCGCTTTCTGTGACGAATCAGTCACACTCTGCGGCAATCGGGGCTAGCCTCGCCAGAGGGGACGAGGTGACAGACGTTTTGTCACAGGGGAGTTGATCCGATGGGCACCATCTACGGCGACTGGCTCCGTCAGCGGCGCGAGGCGAAGGGCCTCACCCAGCAGGAACTCGCCGACCGGGCCGTCATGACCCGTTCGCACATCGCCCACATCGAGGCGGGGCGCCGGGTCCCGTCGAGGGAGGACGCGCGCCGACTGGACCGGGCGCTGGGCACGGGGAATGTGCTGAGCAGCTTTCTGCCGCGGGACGACGTGGCGATCGCCGACTACTTCGAGGCGGTACGCGTACTCGAACAGCAGGCGTCGATGATCAGGGAGTTCTCCCCGGCCTATGTCCCTGGGATTCTGCAGACGGAAAGGTACGCGCGTGCGGTTCTGAGCTCGGCGTTCCCTCCGGTGAGTGACGAGGAGTGTGACAGGCGCCTCGTCACACGCCTGGAGCGCGGGAAGATCCTCGAAGACCCGGTGGCCCCCGTGGTGTGGGTGCTACTGGACGAAGCCGTGCTCAGGCGCCCCGTGTGCAACCGGGAAGTGATGGCCGAGCAGATCACGCACCTCGTCCGGCTCGTCGAGGCCCGACGTATCCGGGTGCATGTGCTGCCGTTCGCCGTGGGCCTCTACCCCTTGCAGGACGGTGACCTCAGACTGATGTGGTTCGAGGACCAGCCGCCGTTGGCGTACACGGAGGGCCAGGGGATGGGGAAGCTTCATGATTCCCCGTCGGTGATCCACGAGTTGAGGAATCGCTACGATCTCGCGCTGAGCGACGCGTTGCCGCTGATGGACTCACTGGCTCTGCTCAGGGCCACCGCGAAGGAGTACGGACACCATGACTGACCGAAGCATCCCGGACGCCGCGGCTCTGAGCGGCTGGCGCAAGTCTTCCCACAGCAGTCCGAACGCCGACAACTGCCTCGAAGTCCTCGACACCCACCCCGCCGGCATACCCGTACGCGACTCCAAGAACCCCCACGGCCCCGCCCTGCTCTTCACGGCGTCCCCCTGGGCCGTCTTCGTCGGGGCCGTGAAAATCGGAGAGCCCCCGACGGGCATTGCGGACAGTATCTGACCGCAAGGGTCCGTAACGTCGTCGGTGTCAGGCAGGGGGCAGGAACCCCGGCGGCTCCGGCGAAAGGCAGACGGTCATGGTCATGCACGTTCCCTCGGCAGAGTGCGGTGACGAGCGCGGGGCGCTGCTGGCGTTCCTGGAGGAGCAGCGCGGCGGCATCCGCCGTTCGGTGCTGGGGCTGACGGAGGAGCAGGCGTCCTCCCGGCCCAGCGCCAGTGAGCTGTCGCTGGCGGGGCTGGTCAAGCACGTCGCGGAGGTGGAGCAGGGCTGGGTCGCGCTGGCCAAGGGCGAGGAACGGGCCGTGCAGCGGGACCAGTCGAACTGGCACGAGTGCTTCCTGCTGGTGGGCGACGAGACCGTCGAGTCGCAGCTGGCGTACTGGGAGAAGGTCGCCGCCGAGACGGAGGCGTTCGTGCGGTCGGTGCCGAGCCTGGACGACAGCTTCCCGCTGCCCAGCGAGCCGTGGTTCCCGCCGGGTGAGCGCGTCTCCGTGCGCTGGCTGATGCTGCACCTGGTCCGTGAGACGGCCCGGCACGCCGGCCACGCCGACATCATCCGGGAGTCGCTGGACGGGAAGACGGCGTTCGAGCTGGTGGCGCAGGCGCAGCAGGGCTAGGGCCCGGTCCCGTGGAACGGGTGTGCCGGATCTAACCTGGTCGGCATGTCAGCGATCCGTCTCCTCGTGCTGGGCGCGGTGCGCCAGCACGGGCGGGCCCACGGCTACCAGGTGCGCTCCGACCTGGAGTACTGGGGCGCCCACGAGTGGTCCAACGCCAAGCCCGGCTCGATCTACCACGCCCTGAAGCAGCTGGCGAAGCAGGGACTGCTGCGCGCGCACGAGACCGCCCCGTCCACGGTCGGCGGCCCGCCCCGCGTCGAGTACGAGATCACCGGGGCGGGCACCGAGGAGTATCTGCGGCTGGTGCGCGACGCGCTGACGTCGTACGACCAGAAGGTGGACATGAAGTCCGCGGCGATCGGCTTCATGGTGGACCTCCCGCGCGGTGAGGCGGTGGCGCTGCTCCGGGAGCGGATCCGGCGGATCGAGGAGTGGCGCGCGGCCGTCACCGAGCACTACGTCCCCGAGGACGGGCCCGAACAGCTCGGGCACATCGGCGAGATCATGAACCTGTGGGTCCACACGGCCGACGCCGAGGCCGAGTGGACGCGGGGGCTGATCGAGCGCGTCGAGCGCGGTGCCTACACCTTCGCCGGCGAGGGCGAGCCGTTCGTCGGCGTCCTCGCCGAGGGTCAGCAGAACCCGTGGGCGACGGGGGAGCGTCACCCCGGGGACGATCGCTAATCAAGTTTGACCAGTGCAGGGTGCACCGCTACTCTGACGGTGCTAGTCAAGTTTGACTAATGGAGGAGCGGAAGACGTGACGGATCTCGCGATCAGCGTCGAGCGGGCCCGCAAGAGATACGGCGGGAAATCCGCGCTGGACGGCCTCGACCTGCGGGTCGCCCCGGGCACCGTGCACGGGGTGCTCGGACCCAACGGCGCGGGCAAGACCACCCTCGTCCGCGTCCTGTCCACGCTGCTGCGACCCGACTCCGGCCGGATCACGGTGGCCGGCCACGACGTCGTCAGCCAGGCACGTGCGGTACGCCGGAGCATCGGACTGCTCGGCCAGCACGCCGCGCTGGACGAGGACCTCGGCGGCCGCCAGAACCTGGAGCTGTTCGGCCGCCTCCACCACCTGGGCGCCCGCCACGCGCGCGTGCGTGCCGGCGAACTCCTGGAGCGCTTCGACCTCGCCGACACCGGCCGCAAGCCGGTGCGCGCCTACAGCGGCGGTATGCGGCGCCGCCTCGACCTCGCCGCCTCCCTCATCACCGAGCCCCGGGTCCTCTTCCTCGACGAGCCCACCACCGGCCTCGACCCGCGCGGCCGGGCCGAGGTCTGGGCCTCCGTCCGCTCCCTCGTCGGCGGCGGGACCACGGTGCTGCTCACCACCCAGTACCTGGAGGAGGCCGACCAGCTCGCCGACCGCATCGCGGTCGTCGACGCCGGCCGGGTCGTCGCCGACGGCACGGCCGACGAGCTGAAGGCGATGACCGGCGGCGACCGCATCGACGTCACCCTGCGCCGCGCGGGCGACCTGGGCGCCGCCGTCGCCCTGCTGCCGGTGCCCGCGTCCGGCGTCACCGTCGACGCCGACCGGCGGCTGCTCAGCGCGCCCGTCACCGACCGCATGGCCGCCCTCGCCGGGGTGCTGCGGGCCCTGACGGACGCCGGCATAGAGGCCGAGGACATCGCCCTGCGCCGCCCCACCCTCGACGAGGTGTTCCTGCACCTGACCGCAGACCCGGTGAAGGAGACCGTATGACCGCCCACGTCGTCACCGACTGCTGGACCATGACCCGCCGCGAACTCGCCCACTGGGCCCGCCAGCCCGTCCGGGTGGCCGTCGGCGTGCTCTTCTCCGTGCTGCTCCTGCTGATGTTCGGCTACCTCGTCGGCGGCGGCCGGGGCGTCGACGGCGAGTACCTCGACTACCTGGTGCCCGGCATGCTCGCCCTCACGATGGCGTTCGGCCTGGAGTCGACCATGCTCGCCGTCACCCAGGACCTCGACAAGGGCGTCGTCGACCGCTTCCGCTCCCTGCCGATGGCCAACGGCGCCGTCCTGGTGGGCCGGTCGGCCGCCGACATGCTGCAGTCCGTGCTCGCCCTCGCCGTGATGGTCGCGGTGGCCTTCGCCCTCGGCTGGCGCGTCCACGGGGGCCCCGCCGCCTTCCTCGGCGCGCTCGGCCTGCTCCTGCTGTTCCGGTTCGCCATGCTGTGGATCGGCATCCACCTGGCCCTGGTCGCCGGGCGGCCGGAGATGGTGCAGACCGTGCAGATCCTGGTCTGGCCGGTCGGCTTCCTGTCCAACGCCTTCGCCACGCCCGACGCCATGCCCGGCTGGCTGGGCACCGCCGTCGAGTGGAACCCGCTGTCCCAGACGGCCACGGCGGTGCGGGACCTGTTCGACGGCCCCGGCGGCGAGGCCGGACACCTCTGGGCGGCCGTCGTATGGCCGCTCGGGCTGCTGGCGGTGTTCCTGCCGCTGGCGGTACGCCGGTTCGCCCGGCTGGACCGCTGACCGGGGGGAGCGCGGCGGCAGGTGGTGCTCCGGGACCCGGGCTTGCACCTCACGCGACGTGAGGACCCATGGTGGACCACGTACCGAGAAGGGAGCGGAAGTGAGCCACCCCGCAGGACAGGACTACTCCGTGGGCCAGGTCGCCGGCTTCGCCGGGGTCACGGTGCGCACCCTGCACCACTACGACGACATCGGCCTGCTCGTCCCCAGCGAGCGCAGCCACGCGGGCCACCGGCGTTACACCGACGCCGATCTCGACCGGCTGCAGCAGATCCTGTTCTACCGGGAGCTCGGCTTCCCGCTCGACGAGGTCGCCGTCCTGCTCGACGACCCGGACGCGGACCCGCGCGCACACCTGCGCCGGCAGCACGAACTGCTGACCGCCCGGATCGAGAAGCTGCGCAAGATGGCGGCGGCCGTGGAGCACGCCATGGAGGCACGCACGATGGGCATCAACCTCACCCCCGAGGAACGGTTCGAGGTCTTCGGCGACAAGGACCCCGAGCAGTACGCCGAGGAGACCGAGCGGCGCTGGGGCGGGACCGACGCGTACGCCGAGTCGCAGCGCCGCGCGGCCCGCTACACCAAGGAGGACTGGAAGCGCATCACGGCGGAGGTCGACGACTGGAGCCGGCGCTACACCGAGCTGGTGGCGTCGGGCCGGCCGCCGACCGGCGAGGCCGCCATGGACCTCGCCGAGGAGCACCGCGGGCACCTCGCCTCGTGGTACTTCGACTGCCCGTACGAGATGCACCGCTGCCTGGGGGAGATGTACGTCTCCGACGAGCGGTTCAAGGCGTACTACGACGGCATGCACGAGGGGCTCGCCGAGCACCTCAGGGACGCGATCCTCGCCAACGCCGACCGGCACTCGGAGTGACGTCCTGGCTCGGGGGCGGCCCTACGGTCACTCCTGGGCCAGGACCACCGCCGTGCCGTACGCGCACACCTCGGTGCCGACGTCCGACGCCTCCGTCACGTCGAAGCGGAACATCAGCACGCCGTTCGCGCCCCGCGCGCGTGCCTGCTCGACGAGGCGTTCCATCGCCTGGTTCCGCGTCTCCACGAGCGTCTTCGTCAGGCCCTTCAGCTCACCGCCGATCATCGACTTGAGACCGGCGCCGATCTGACTGCCCAGGTGCCGGGAGCGCACGGTCAGCCCGAAGACCTCGCCGATCACCTCCTGCACCCGGTACCCGGGCACGTCGTTCGTCGTCACGACCAGTACATCCGGCCGGGGTCCCTGGCCGCCGCCGTATTCCTCGATACCCATGTCCACAGCTTTGTCCGGGGGCGGGCAGGGTGCATCCTGGGATCACCCATGGAACCCGGGCCGTGGCGGCTGCGTTGTACGTTGGGGCAGCCAGCCCCACGCCCGCATCCCACAGCAGGAGCCACAGACCCGTGACCACGCTTGCGCTCGGCCCCGAGTGGCTCAGCCCGGACTATCTGATCGAGACCTTCAGCCTGCCCGGCATCCTGCTGATCGTCTTCGCCGAGTCCGGGCTGTTCGCCTTCCTGCCCGGCGACTCCCTGCTGTTCACCGCAGGTCTCTTCGTGGCCGAGGGGGACTACATCAGCCAGCCGCTGTGGCTGGTCTGCACGCTGATCGTGCTCGCCGCCGTCCTCGGCGACCAAGTCGGTTACATGATCGGCAAGTTCCTCGGCCCCAAGCTCTTCAACCGGCCCAACTCCAAGCTCTTCAAACAGGAGAACCTGGACAAGGCCCACGAGTTCATGGAGAAGTACGGCCCGAAGGCCATCGTGCTGGCCCGCTTCGTGCCCATCGTGCGCACCTTCGCGCCGATCGTGGCCGGCGCCGGCCGCATGAAGTACCGCACCTTCCTGTCGTACAACATCGTCGGCGGTGTCGCCTGGGGCACGGGTGTCACCCTCGCGGGTTACTGGCTGGGCCAGATCGACGCCATCAAGAAGAACGTCGAGGCGATCCTCGTCCTGATCGTCCTGGTCTCCGTCGTCCCGATCATCATCGAGTACCTGCGTGAACGCTCGAAGAAGAAGCGCGCCGCCGCCCAGACCCCGGCCACCCCGGCCCCGGCCGCCCAGGTCCAGCAGGCCCCGTACCCGGTGACGGACGACGCGACCACCCAGCTCCGCCGCATCCCCGCAGCCGACCCCCAGCCGCAGCCTCAGCAGCAGCCCCGGCAGCAGCCCCGGCAGTACGACCAGAACCAGTACTACGGCCAGCAGTACGGCGGGCCCGAGCAGTACCCCCAGCCCCAGCAGCAGCCCCAGGGCAACGGCTACTACCAGCAGACCAACGGCCAGTACCCGTACGACCAGAGCCAGGGGCAGGGCGGCTACTAGCCCTCGCCCTGAGGGCGCGGGGGAGCCGCGCGGACGGCCGTGCCCGCCCGGCGCTCCCGGGCGGACACGGCCGCCCGGACTCCGCCGCGCCCGCTCAGAAGCCGCGCGTCCGCTTGGCGGCCCGGCGCTTCTCCACGGACACCCGCAGGAACATCCGGGACATCTCCGAACCCAGGTTCACGCCGATCGCGATGGCCATCGCCAGCGCCGCCGCCTTGGTCAGCGAGGCGATCCCCGCGTCCACCTCGTTCTGCGCGATGGACAGCACCCCGAAGTACGTCGCCGAACCGGGCAGCAGCGGCCCGATCGCCGCGGTGGTGAACGGCAGCGCCGAAGCGAACCGGTGCCGCGCCAGCAACTGCCCGAACAGCCCGACCAACCCGGCCGCCGCGGCCGTGGCGGCGACCGGCGAGATGTCCCCCGCGTAACGCATCGCGCCGTAGACCACCCAGGCGACTCCCCCGTTGAGGGTCACCGCGACCACCGTCGACCGCTCCTGCTGCAACAGCACCGCGAAGGTCAGCGACAGCACCATGGAAGCGGCGATCTGCCACACCGGGCGCTCGACGCTGCCCAGCTGCGCGTCGGGGCTGAACCGGGCGCCCAGGTTCACGCCCAGGAAGAGCACCACGAGCACCCCGACGACGATGCCCACGAGGAAGTACATGACCTCCAGCAGACGCGCGGCGGCCGTGATGTAGAAACCGGTCAGCCCGTCCTGCACGCCCGCCACCAGCGCCCGCCCCGGCAACAGCGCGAACAGCCCACCGGTGATGACCGCGGACGCCTTCACGTCGACGTGCGCCAGGTTCAGCGCCACCCCCATCGCGGCCGGCGGCATCGCGGCGACCAGGAACTGGTAGAACTCCGGCAGCCCGCGCCCCGCGCACAACCACGCCAGCCGGTCGCCGAGCATCGCCCCGACCGCCGCCGCCACGAACACCAGCGGGCCACCGCCGACCAGCACCGAGGCCGCCCCCGCGAGCAGCCCGCTCGCCGAGGTGAGCACCCAGGTCGGGTACGGGTGCCGGTTGCGGCGTATCTCCGCCAGACGCCGGTACGCCTCCTCCAGGGAGACGCTGGTCTCCGCGTCGGTGAGGTCGTCCACCAGCCGGAACACGGCCGCCAGCCGCGTGTAGTCGGTGCCCCGGCGCCGCACCGTGCGCGACGCCGTCACCGGGTCCTCCACCAGCGACGGCTGGTACGAGATCGACAGCAGCGTGAAGGTCACGTTCGGCTCGCAGCGGTCCAGCCCGTAGCTGCGGCACACCGCGAACATGGCGGCCTCGACGTCCTCGGCGCCCTCGCCGCCCGCCAGCAGCAGCTCGCCGAGCCGCAGCGTCAGGTCGAGCACGCGCGGCACCGCCGGGACGTCCTCCTCCGCTTTCTGCACGGGTTCGGGCGCGGGCCGGTCGGCCACCGACATGCGCAGCATCGTGCGCATCCGGTGCTGCCAGGGCACGTCCCCGGCCAGAGCGACCGCCGGTATCCCGGCGGGAGGCGTGAAGGCGGGCGGGGCGTTGCGCGAGCCGTACGTGCTGGGCGGGGTGAACGCCGAGCCCTCCGGCTCGGCCGGGGGCGGATGCGGGACGTCCAGGCCCTCGGGAAGGGCGAACTCGGACGTGGTCTCCGACTCGCCGCCGCCCTTCGGGACCCCCAGCCCCCGGGGAATGGCGAACTCCGACGTCAGCTCGGCGTCGTAGACACCCTGCGCCTCGTCCGACTGTGGCTTGCGGTCCTCCGTCTCCGGCACTGAGCAACGCTCCCTGAACGACACCTTCCGTGAGCCCTCAGTATGCGCACACACGGCGAAGGGGCCGCACACACGCGCGTGCGGCCCCTCTCAGCGGCGTTGGCCGAAGGCCCGCGGGCTCTCCGGCAGACGGCCGGGCTCAGTGGCCGCCCTGCTCCTTGAAGCGCTTGTAGGACCGCTCGATCTCGATCTCGGCGTCGGTGCGGCCGACCCAGTTGGCGCCCTCGACGGACTTGCCGGGCTCCAGGTCCTTGTACACCTCGAAGAAGTGCTGGATCTCCAGGCGGTCGAACTCCGACACGTGGTGGATGTCACGCAGGTGCTCCACCCGCGGGTCGGTCGCCGGCACGCACAGCAGCTTGTCGTCGCCGCCGGCCTCGTCGGTCATGCGGAACATGCCGATCGCGCGGCAGCGGATCAGGCAGCCCGGGAACGTCGGCTCGTCCAGGATGACCAGCGCGTCCAGCGGGTCGCCGTCCTCGCCGAGGGTGTTCTCGACGAAGCCGTAGTCGGTCGGGTAGGCGGTCGAGGTGAAGAGTCGACGGTCCAGGCGGATCCGACCGGTCTCGTGGTCCACCTCGTACTTGTTGCGCGAACCCTTCGGGATCTCGATCGTGACGTCGAACTCCACCGGTGGCTCCTCCATGATCAGCACATACTTCGGGTGATTAAGTGTCCCTCACGCAGGTGTGTGATCGCGAAAGGGGCTGGTGGTCGTGCCAGAACTGAGGCCTTGGCGGGCCGCGAGACCGCACGCGGTGCGGGTCGCCGCCGCCGTACGACCACGCGTCGCGCGGCTGTCCGCAGCCGCCAAGCCGCAGTTCACACGGCTCGCGCAGGTCGCGGGACCGCTGCTCGCACGAGTGCCGCGAACCATCGGGCCGCGCCTCGCGATCACGAGGCCGAAGGCCGTCAGGACCTGGCGGTACACCGCGGGTGCGGCCACGGCCGGGCTGGCACTGGCCGCCGGGGTGGTGACCGCCGCCGGCCCCTGGGACTCCTCGGGTCAGCGTACGGCCGAGCGGGACCGCGCCGCCGCCCAGGGCCGTACGGGTGGCGCAGATCACGGCCGCCCGCCGTCCGGCCCCCGTCCGGCCGCCCCGCGTCCCGCGCCCAGCGCCGTCGCCGTCCTCACCGGCCTGGGCGGCACCGCCGCCGGGACCGGACGGTCCGCCCCCGGCTCCGTGCCCGACCCGGCCGCCCTGACGGCCGTCCTGGACCCGCTGCTGGACGTCCCGGCGCTCGGCGGCCGGCACGCCGCCGCGGTCGTCGACGTGGCCACCGGCCGGCTCCTGTACGGCGCCGCCGACGGGGCCGGCCGGGCTCTGACCCCCGCTTCCACCACCAAGATCGCCACCGCGGTCGCCGCGCTCTCCGCGATGGGCCCCGACCACCGCCTGACCACGCGCGCGTCCCTGGAGGCCGACACCGGGGAACTCATCCTCGTCGGCGGCGGCGACCCCACCTTGACCGCCAGGGCGGCCGCGGACGGCTGGGCCAGCCTGCGCACCCTGGCCGCGGACACCGCCGCCGCGCTGAAGAAGCGCGGCATCACCCGGGTCACGCTGTCCTACGACACCAGCCTGTACGCCGGCACCCGGATTCACCCCATCGGGGTCAACCCCAACCTGGCCCCGGTCACCGCACTGATGGTCGACGAGGCCCGCACCGACGACTCGACGAGCGGACCGGCGCGCCGGGCGGCCGACCCGGCCGCGGACGCCGCACGCCGCTTCGCGGACCTCCTGCACAAGGCCGGCGTCACGACGACCTCCCCCGGCCCGTCCAAGGCCACCGCCCGCGCGCGGACACTGGCCGCCGTCTCCTCGCCGCCGCTGTCCGACGTGGTCGAGCGGATGCTGACCAACAGCGACAACGACATCGCCGAGGCCCTCGCCCGGCACACCGCCCTCGCGAGCGGCGAACGCGCCGACTTCGCCGGCGGCGGCCGCGCGATCCGCGCCCGGCTGGAACGGCTCGGGCTGCCCCTGGCCGGAGTCCGCTTCCAGGACGGCAGCGGCCTCGACCGGCGCGACCGGCTCACCCCGAAGCTCCTCACCGCGCTCCTCGTCAAGGCCGCCGACCCGGCCCACCCGGAACTGCGCACCGTCCACACCGGCCTGCCCGTGGCCGGCTTCACCGGCACCCTGGCCGGCCGGTACGCGCAGGGCGCGGCGGGTGTCGTACGCGCCAAGACGGGCACCCTGACCGGTGTCAACACCCTGGCCGGCACGGTCGTGGACACCGACGGCAGGCTCCTGGCCTTCGCCCTCCTCGCCTCCGACACCACGAACGCCGGGGCCGCCCAGGCCGCGCTGGACCGCGCGGCCACGGCGCTGGCGGCGTGCGGGTGCCGGTGACACCCGCCGAGCCCGTCGGGGCCATGGGCCCCGCCGGTCAGCGGCCCGCCCGCCGACCGTGGCACCCGCCCACGGGCACGGGCCTCGCGTCCGTGGCCTGCCCCCGGCCGCGGGGCTCACGTACGGTTGACGCATGACGAGCATCGGTGGTGCGGAGATGGTCGACTGGAATCTCGCGGTGGCGACCGCGACCCGCCTCGTACGGCCGGGTCCGGAGGTGAGCCGCGACGAGGCCAGGGCCGTCGTCGCGGAGCTGCGCCGGCACGCCAAGGCCTCCGAGGAACACGTCCGGGGCTTCACCCGGATGGGCACCGAGGAGACCCACGACACCCCGGTCCTCGTCGTCGACCGCCCCGGCTGGATCCGGGCCAACGTCGCGGGCTTCCGGGAGATCCTCAAGCCCCTCCTCGAGAAGATGCAGGAGCGGCGCGGCAACAGCACCGGCGGCGCGGTCCTGGGCGCCGTCGGCGGCAAGGTCACCGGCGTGGAACTCGGCATGCTGCTGTCGTTCCTCGCGTCCCGCGTCCTCGGCCAGTACGAGACGTTCGCCCCCGCCACGCGCGAGCTGCCCGCCGGGGAGAACGGCGGCGGCCGGCTGCTCCTGGTCGCGCCGAACATCGTCCACGTGGAGCGCGAACTCGACGTCGAGCCGCACGACTTCCGCCTGTGGGTCACTCTGCACGAGGAGACGCACCGCACCCAGTTCTGCGCCGTGCCCTGGCTGCGCGACCACCTGGAGGGCGAAATCCAGTCTTTCTTGGGGGAGACCGACGTCGACCCCATGACCTTCCTGGAGCGCGTCCGGGAAGCCGCCCAGTCCCTGGCCGGGGGCCGCCCGGAGGGCGAGGAGGACGACGGCGGGCACTCCCTGGTCGAGCTGGTGCAGACCCCGGCGCAGCGGGAGATTCTCGGCCGTCTCACCGCCGTGATGTCCCTGCTGGAGGGCCACGCCGACTTCGTGATGGACGGCGTCGGCCCGGACGTCGTGCCGACCGTCGCCGAGATCCGCGAGAAGTTCCAGCAGCGGCGCGCCAAGGGCGCCTCCCGCCTGGATCTCGCGCTGCGCAAGCTCCTGGGACTGGACGCCAAGCTCCGGCAGTACCGGGACGGCGAACGCTTCGTACGGGCCGTCGTCGGCCAGGTCGGCATGGACGGCTTCAACCGGGTGTGGACCTCACCGAACACCCTCCCCACCAAGGCCGAGATCGCCGAACCGGCGGACTGGATCGCGCGGGTGCATCGCAAGGCCGAGTCGTGAGCCCCTCGCGGCCGCGGTGAACCGGATTCGGCCGACGGCAGGCGAACGCCCCCGCAATCACCCGTCCGAGGGACCGTGAGCCCTGGGCAGGCGTGCAATGCTCGGGGAACGGCCCGGTTCTGTCACCATCTACACACTCTGAGTGACCGGCCTCGGGCTCACCCCCCGAACTCCACGAAGGGAACCGGACATGGGTCCCCATCCTGCGGTCGCGGCGATACGCCTGGCGGTCCGCCGCGTCCTTCACGACCTCCTCACCGAACAAGCCTCCGCCACCACGGGCACGGCTCCCGCACTCCCGGCAGTCGCCCCCGTCCCGGCCCCGGCGGGCACCGGCGCCGCGCCGGCACCGTTCGGCGGCGCGCCGACTGATCCCAGCTCGGCGCCGACGGGTCCCGGCAACGCGTCAGCGGGTCCCCGCAACCCGTCAGCGGGTCCCGGTACCGCGCCGGTCGATCCCGGCGGTGCGGCCACGGCTCCCGGCTCCGCAGCGGTGGGCATCGGCTCCGCCCGGGCGGGCACCGGCGCCGCCACGACCGGGGGCGGCACCCTCTCCGCCCCGCGCACCGTTTCCTCCTCACCCACCGTCCCTGACGGCGCCGACCCTCATGGCGCCGACTTCGGCGGTGCCGGGTCCGGTGGTGCGGGGGCTTACGGTGGCGGGTCCGGTGGCGCGGAGGCGTACGGTGCCGGGTCCCTCGGCGCTGGGCGTCCGGGTGGCGAGCCCCGCGGCGCCGGCCGCCAGAACCTCGCCGCAGGGCGCCCCGCGGCACCGCTCGTCCTCGTCGCCTGCTCCGGCGGCGCCGACTCGATGGCGCTCGCCTCCGCCCTCGCCTTCGAAGCCCCCCGGCTCGGCATCCGCGCGGGCGGCATCACCGTCGACCACGGCCTGCAGCCGGGCTCCGACCTTCGCGCCGCCGAAGTCGTCCTGCGCCTGCGCGAGCTCGGCCTGGACCCCGTGGAGTCCACCGCCGTCACCGTGGGCCGCGAGGGCGGGCCCGAGGCCGCCGCCCGGGACGCCCGGTACGCCGCCCTGGACGCCGCCGCCGAACGCCACGGCGCCGCCGCCGTCCTGCTCGGCCACACCCGCGACGACCAGGCGGAGACCGTCCTCCTCGGCCTCGCCCGCGGCTCCGGCATCCGCTCCCTGTCCGGTATGGCCGCGGTCTCGGGGGCCGACGGCCGCTACCGGCGCCCCTTCCTCCAGCTCGACCGGCAGACCGCCCGCAAGGCCTGCATGGTCCAGTCCCTGCCCGTCTGGGACGACCCGCACAACGCCGACCCGGCCTACACCCGCTCCCGGCTCCGCCACGAAGGCCTGCCCGCCCTGGAGAAGGCGCTCGGCAAGGGCGTCGTCGAGGCCCTCGCCCGTACGGCCCAGCTCTCCCGTGACGACGCCGACGCCCTCGACGAATGGGCCGGCCAGGCCGACGCCACCGTCCGCGACGCCGCCGGCCTCCTGGAGTGCGCCAAGCTCTACGCCCTCCCGCCCGCCGTCCGCCGCCGGATCCTGCGCCGCGCCGCCATCGGGGCCGGCGCCCCGGCCGGCTCCCTGTTCGCCCGCCACATCGAGGAAGTCGACCGGCTGATCACCGGCTGGCGCGGCCAGGGAGCCATCAACCTCCCCGGCAAAGTCGTCGCCCGGCGCCAGGGTGGCAGACTGGTGATTCGGCAAGGCTGAATCCCGACTCCCCGACCGGGGGCGGGACCCGACCCCGACCCCAACGGGGCCGGAAGCCGGTGGCCGTAAGTGCGGGACGACCGAAAGTGATGCGGGTGGACGCGAAAGACATGGGTGCCGACCTCAAGCAGGTGCTCATCACCAAGGAAGAGATCGACGCCAAGCTGGCGGAGCTGGCCGCGAAGATCGACGCGGAGTACGCGGGCAAGGACCTGCTCATCGTCGGCGTCCTCAAGGGCGCGGTGATGGTCATGGCCGACCTCGCCCGAGCGCTGTCCACCCCCGTCACCATGGACTGGATGGCCGTGTCCTCCTACGGCGCGGGCACCCAGTCCTCCGGCGTCGTGCGGATCCTCAAGGACCTCGACACCGACATCAAGGGCAGGCACGTCCTGATCGTCGAGGACATCATCGACTCCGGGCTGACCCTGTCCTGGCTGATCAACAACCTCGGCTCGCGCGAGCCCGCCTCCCTGAAGGTGTGCACCCTGCTGCGCAAGCCCGACGCCGCCAAGGTCGCCATCGACGTGGAGTGGGTCGGCTTCGACATCCCCAACGAGTTCGTCGTCGGCTACGGCCTGGACTACGCCGAGAAGTACCGCAACCTGCCGTTCGTCGGTACGCTCGCGCCCCACGTCTACGGCGGCTGAGCCGTCCGTGCCCGGTCGCTGAGCCGGACGGGCCAGTCTTGTCAGACGATCGGGAACCCCAGCGGGTTCCGCACCGTTGGAGCATGCAGACGGCGTCACCGGCCTCTCCGTGCGGCTTCGGGCCACCATGCTGGGGTACCGTCAGAAGAACTGTCTTATCAAACTCACTATGGCAGGAGGGACGGGGCGGCACCGCTCCGTGTGGATGGACGTGAAGCGATACTTCCGTGGGCCGGTCATGTGGATCGTGCTGGCCGTCCTTGCCGTGGTCGTGTTGATGCAGGTCGTCGGCGATTCCGGCGGCTACAAGACGGTGGACACCGGCCAGGTCGTCCAGGCCATCAACGACAACAAGGTCGAGTCGGCCAAGCTGACCACCGGTGACGAGCAGACCATCAAGGTCACGCTCAAGGACGGTGTGAAGGTCGAGGACAGCTCGAAGATCCAGGCGAGCTACATCGGCGACCAGGGCGTGACCATCGCCAACACGCTGCAGACCAAGTACCAGGACAAGCAGATCCCGGACGGCTACACCGTCTCACCGTCGAAGCAGAACCCGTTCGTCGGGATCCTGCTCTCGCTGCTCCCCTTCGTTCTCATCGTCGTCGTGTTCCTGTTCCTGATGAACCAGATGCAGGGCGGCGGCTCCCGGGTGATGAACTTCGGCAAGTCGAAGGCCAAACTCATCACCAAGGACACCCCGAAGACGACGTTCACCGACGTCGCGGGCTGCGACGAGGCCGTCGAGGAGCTCCACGAGATCAAGGAGTTCCTGCAGGAGCCGGCGAAGTTCCAGGCCGTCGGCGCCAAGATCCCCAAGGGCGTGCTGCTCTACGGCCGCCCCGGCACCGGCAAGACGCTGCTCGCCAGGGCCGTCGCCGGCGAGGCCGGTGTGCCGTTCTACTCGATCTCCGGTTCCGACTTCGTCGAGATGTTCGTCGGTGTCGGTGCCTCCCGGGTCCGTGACCTGTTCGAGCAGGCCAAGGCGAACGCCCCCGCGATCGTGTTCGTCGACGAGATCGACGCCGTCGGCCGCCACCGCGGCGCCGGCCTGGGCGGCGGTCACGACGAGCGCGAGCAGACCCTGAACCAGCTGCTCGTCGAGATGGACGGCTTCGACGTCAAGGGCGGCGTGATCCTCATCGCCGCGACGAACCGGCCCGACATCCTCGACCCGGCCCTTCTGCGGCCCGGCCGCTTCGACCGCCAGATCGCGGTCGACCCGCCGGACCTGCAAGGCCGTCTGGAGATCCTCAAGGTTCACCAGAAGGGCAAGCCGGTCGCACCCGACGTCGACCTCGCGGCGGTCGCCCGCCGTACGCCGGGCTTCACCGGCGCCGACCTGTCGAACGTGCTGAACGAGGCGGCGCTGCTCACGGCCCGCAGCGACAGGAAACTCATCGACAACCAGATGCTGGACGAGGCCATCGACCGCGTCGTGGCGGGCCCGCAGAAGCGGACCCGGATCATGTCGGACAAGGAGAAGAAGATCACCGCGTACCACGAGGGCGGTCACGCCCTGGTCGCGGCGGCTTCCCCGAACGCCGATCCGGTCCACAAGATCACGATCTTGTCCCGCGGCCGCGCCCTCGGCTACACCATGGTCCTGCCGGACGAGGACAAGTACTCGACCACGCGCAACGAGATGCTCGACCAGCTCGCCTACATGCTGGGCGGGCGGGCGGCCGAGGAACTGGTCTTCCACGACCCGACCACGGGCGCCGCGAACGACATCGAGAAGGCCACCACCACGGCCCGCGCGATGGTCACCCAGTACGGCATGACCGAGCGTCTGGGCGCCATCAAGTTCGGCGGCGACAACACCGAGCCGTTCCTCGGCCGTGAGATGGCCCACCAGCGCGACTACTCGGAAGAGGTCGCCGCCCTGGTGGACGAGGAAGTCAAGAAGCTCATCGAGAACGCGCACAACGAGGCCTGGGAGATCCTGGTCGAGAACCGCGACGTCCTCGACAACCTCGTCCTGGCCCTCCTGGAGAAGGAGACGCTCGGCAAGGAGGAGATCGCCGAGATCTTCGCGCCGATCGTCAAGCGCCCGCCGCGGCCCGCCTGGACCGGTTCCTCGCGGCGCACGCCGTCCACCCGTCCGCCGGTGCTCTCCCCGAAGGAGCTCGCCCTGACGAACGGCGCCAACGGCGTGACCCCCGCGATCTCCACCGCAAAGTCCACGGCCGTCGACCCCGCCCCCGCGGTGGAGCCGACCCCCGAGGACCGCCCGGAGAGCTGACTCACGGCCGGGGCCGCCCGATACGGCCCCACCAGGCCCGGAATGGATGCCGCGCCCCCCAGGTTCTAGCCTGGGGGGCGCGGCATCGCGTTGTGCGTGCATGTCCGCCCGCAGATCGACACGCGTTCGCGCACGCGTGACCCGCACAGGAACGAGGCTTCACATGACCGACCCCGTGACGCTGGACGGCGAGGGCACTATCGGCGAGTTCGACGAGAAGCGCGCCGAGAACGCCGTACGGGAACTCCTGATCGCGGTCGGTGAGGACCCGGACCGAGAGGGCCTCAGGGAGACGCCGGCGCGGGTGGCGCGGGCCTACCGGGAGATATTCGCGGGGCTGTGGCAGCAGCCCGAGGACGTGCTGACGACCACTTTCGACCTGGGCCACGACGAGATGGTGCTGGTCAAGGACATCGAGGTGTTCTCAACCTGCGAACACCACCTGGTGCCGTTCCGGGGCGTGGCACACGTCGGCTACATCCCGGCGACCACCGGAAAGATCACCGGCCTGTCGAAGCTGGCCCGGCTGGTCGACGTGTTCGCTCGCCGGCCCCAGGTGCAGGAGCGTCTCACCACGCAGATCGCGGACTCCCTGATGGACATTCTGGAGCCGCGTGGGGTGATCGTCGTGATCGAGTGCGAGCACATGTGCATGTCCATGCGGGGCATCCGCAAGCCGGGCGCCAAGACCATCACCTCCGCGGTGCGCGGCCAACTGCGGGACGCGGCCACCCGCAACGAGGCGATGAGCTTGATCATGGCCCACTGAACCGGCTGCCGGTCGGTTCCGGCATCGTCCGCCGGTGGTCCGCTGCCGTTGGCTCCCGGCCCGCTCACCGGTCCGCCGAGTACCCGCCTACGGGGCGGGGCAGCGGCTGACGCCAGTCGCCCAGGGTCGTGAGGAGACACGCGCGGGCCAGACGGCGTACGTCGTCCCACGCGGGGTCCGTGGACAGGGCGTCGGCCCACAGGCCGGTGCGGCTGACGGCATCGATCTTGCCGAGGCGGCGGCCGATGGCCCGGAGGGCGCGCAGGCTCCCGGCTTCGATGGCTCCGCGCTCGGCGAGTCCTTCGCCGACTCGGCAGAGGAGTTCCGTCTCCGCGATGAGGGACTCCGTCTCCAGCTCGCGTTCGCCCAGCCAGGCGATCTGGGCCTCGCCGTCGGCTGCGAGAAGGGCCAGGAGGCGGAGCGTCCAGGTGCGCAGGTGGGCGTCGCCGAGTCGGTTCATCCCCGCAGGATCGCAGCCCGCCCACCACCCGAGGCGCCGTCCGGCCCGCCGGCCCCGGTGACGCTCACGCCGGGGAGGCCGCCCCCGAGTTCCGGTCGTCGTCCTCGGGCAGTCGGCAGACCCGCTCCAGGAAGACCGCCGCCGCTATCACCGCGATGCCTGCGACGACCGAGAAACCGGCGTAGATGGCCTGGTCGCGGCGGGCCGGCACGTCGAGGAACTCCAGGAGGAAGACGCCCGTGCCGCCGTACATGCCGGCGACGAGGGCCGCGACCAGGGCGCTGGCCTGCCCGAAGACGACCGCGCGGGCCGCCATCAACGGGTCCACGCCCTTCGCCTCCGGGCGGCGCTCGCGCTGCGCCTTCAGCCGGGCGCGCAGCGACACGGCCGTCGCCAGCAGCACCACGGCGATCAGGGCCAGCACGATGGGCGCGGCCAGGGGGACGGCGGGCAGGCTCCCGAGCGAGTTCCACAGGCGGGCACCCGCCCAGGACAGGACGCCGGCGACGAGGAAGACGCCGACCAGCGTCCTGATGCGCAGCTCTCTCACGGTGTTCCTTCAGCTCCCCCGACTGGGCCCGACGTACGCGCGGTTCTGTCGACCTTAACGACTACTCGGGCAGGTGGAGTTCCAGGTCCTCGCGGGGAGCGACCCCCTCCCGGGTGACGGTGTCCAGCAGCGTGGCGACCGGTCCGCGGCCCGGCAGGGTGGCGCCCGGGTCCACGTCGTGCCAGGGGGCGAGGACGAAGGCCCGTTCGTGCGCGCGCGGGTGGGGGAGCGTGAGCTGCGGGTCCTCGGAGACGACATCGGCGTACGCCACGATGTCGACGTCCAGGGTGCGGGCACCCCAGCGTTCCTCGCGCACCCGGTGGAAGGCCTCCTCGACCGCGTGGGCCCGCTCCAGCAGGGAGGACGGGGGCAGGGTCGTCTTCAGGACGACGACCGCGTTGAAGTACGAGGGCTGGCTGCCCGGTTCCACACCCCAGGGCTCGGTCTCGTACACCGGCGAGACGGCCTTGATGCGCACGCCCGGCGTGTCCTCCAGGGCGTCGATGGCGCCCTGGAGCGTCTCCAGCCGGTTCCCGAGGTTGGCGCCGAGCGAGATCACCGCCCGTTGCGGGTTGTGCAGCGTGGTGTCGGCGGCGTCGACCTTCTCGACGACGGAGGCGGGTACCGGCTGTACGGTCGGGTCGCTGGGACCCTTGATGAAGGGTGCAGTCATACTCGGCTCCGGATGATGGTGACGGTCACGTCGTCGAAGGGGACCGTGATCGGGGCGTCCGGTTTGTGGACGCTGACCTCGACCTGCTGGACCCCCTCGTGCTTCAGGCAGGCCTGGGCGATGCGCTCGGCGAGCGTCTCGATGAGGTTCACGGGCTCGCCCTCCACGACGGCCACGACCTCCTCCGCCACGATGCCGTAGTGCACGGTCTTCGCCAGGTCGTCGTCGGCCGCGGCCGGGCGGGTGTCCAGGCCGAGGACGAGGTCCACGACGAAGGTCTGGCCCTTCTCGCGTTCCTCGGGGAACACCCCGTGGTACCCGCGGGCCCTCAGGCCGCGCAGCGCGACACGATCCACGCGAATCACTCCTGCAATCGTCGGTGACGGCCGGTCACTGCCGTGTGCGGGCGGCATACCGGCCTCGAACGAATCTACCTGCGGGCACTGACGGGGCCGGGCCGCGGGGGCGCGGGTCCGGCCGGGTCCAGGAGGTTTCACCGTGCGTTTCCCCTGGAGAATCCGGCGGCTCACGGGTTGGTAGCCGCCCTTACCCGCAGGCCGGTGATCCCAACCACTTCTTGGTCCTTGCGGGGCCGTCAGGCGGGTGACTCGTCCTCTTCCTCCCCTTCGGTCTCCGCCAGTACGGGGGAGGCGTGGTGGGACCAGATCTTCCAGCCGTCCGAGGTGCGGCGGAACACGTTGGTGGCGACCACCAGCTGGCCCACGAGCGGCCCCAGCTCCTCGCCGGCCGCGGGCGCCGGACCGCCGCTGAGGATGTTCTCGGTGCAGGTCACCAGGGCTGTGTCGCCGGTGACCGAGACGTGGACGTCGGTGAGGAAGAACTGGATGTAGTCCGTGTTCGCCATGATCAGCGCATACGACCTGAGGACGTCGCCGCGGCCGGTCAGCACCGGCCAGCCGGGGTGCACGCAGGAGATCACACCGCTGTCGGCCGGGTCGTGGTACTCCTCGTCGACGCCGAGGTCGCCCGGGGTCAGCCAGAGTGACGACAGCGTCTCGAAGTCGCCCCGCTCCATGGCTTCGTAGAAGGCGGTGTTGGCGGCCTCGACCTGTTCCACGTCGGTATGGGGGGCGCTCACCGCTGTCCTTCCCCACGCGGCGCACCACCGGTCCCCGGCGCGCGGGGGAGGCCGTGCGCCCCGGGAGCTTCCCGGGGGCCGGGCGCGTCGGCGGGCTCGGGCGCCCCGCGCTCGGGGCTGGGGACCGGCGCGGGCGATCCGTCGCGCGCCGGGTTCCCCGCGTGTGGGCCGGGCGTGCGGGTGTCGTCACGTGCCCCGCGCTCGTTGTGCGGGCCCGGCGCGCTTCCTGCGGCACGCGCCCCTTCCACCGCGCGTGCGACCCGTACGGCGTCCGCTGTGGCGTGGACGTCGTGGACGCGGACCGCCCAGGCGCCGGAGTGGGCCGCGAGGGCGGACACGGCGGCGGTGGCGGCGTCGCGCTCGCGGGCGGGGGGCGGGGCGGCGTCCGGGCCGGCGAGGACGCGACCGAGGAAGCGTTTCCGGGAGGCGGCGACGAGCAGGGGGTGGCCGAGCGTGTGCAGGCGGTCGAGGTGAGCGAGGAGCGCGAGGTCGTGCTCGGCGTCCTTGGAGAACCCGAGCCCGGGATCCACGACGACCCGGTCGGGGGAGACACCGCCGGCGAGCACGGCCTCCACACGGGCGCGCAGTTCGTCGACGACCTCGGCGACGACGTCGTCGTAGACGCCCTGGACGTTGCCGCCCTGGAGGAAGCCGCGCCAGTGCATGACGACGAAGGGGGCGCCGACGTTCGCGACGACGGGGATCATCGCCGGGTCGGCGAGCCCTCCGCTGACGTCGTTGACGAGGGCGGCGCCGGCGGCGAGGGCCTGCTCGGCGACGGAGGCGCGCATGGTGTCGACGGAGACGACCACGCCCTCGGAGGCGAGGCCCCGCACGACGGGGATGACACGGCGGAGTTCCTCGGCCTCGTCGACGCGGGTGGCGCCGGGACGGGTGGACTCGCCGCCGACGTCGACGAGGTCGGCACCCTCGTCGACCAGCGCCAGACCGTGCTTGACGGCGGCCGTCGTGTCGAACCAGCGGCCGCCGTCGGAGAAGGAGTCGGGCGTCACGTTGACGACGCCCATGACCGCGCAGCGGTCCCAGTCCGGAAGGCCGACCACGCGCGCGCGTCCGCTGTGCTTGCTCATATGTTCAGCGTAGGCCCAGGGAGGCGCCCGGACGCGGGACGGCCCGGGCGGACGCCCCGGGGGCTGGGGGGCCGGGCGTCCGTCCGGGCCGTGCTTCGAGGGGATGCGGGTCGCCCGCCGGCGGCCCGCGGGCGGTCAGGCGGCCCGCACGTCGCGCTCCGCCAGTGCGTGGGCGCAGGGACGCGCGGCGCGCGTACGGCGGCGCAGGAAGCGCGGCAGCGGCAGGGCCAGGTCGACGAAGCCCTCCGCCTGCATCGCGGCGAAGCCGATGCGCGGCAGGTCGCTGGAGGCCCGGTAGACCACGAACCGGGGCTCCCAGCGGGGCCGGAACTTGGCGTTGAACTTGTACAGCGACTCGATCTGGAACCACCGCGACAAGAACACCAGCAGCCCGCGCCAGGCGCGCAGCACCGGTCCGGCGCCGATCTTCTCGCCGCGCGCCAGGGCGGAGCGGAACATCGCGAAGTTCAGCGACACGCGCGCGATGCCGAACTTCGGCGCGGCCTCCAGCGCGGCCACGATCAGCAGCTCGTTCATCCCGGGGTCGGCGGAGCGGTCGCGCCGCATCAGGTCCAGGGAGGCGCCGTCCCTGCCCCAGGGGACGAAGTGCAGGATCGCCTTCAGGTCGCCGTAGGGGCCCGGTTCCTCGTCGGCCTTGTGGGCGGTGGCGATGAGGCAGTCGCCGTCGGCCGGGTCGCCGACGCGGCCCAGCGCCATGGAGAAGCCGCGCTCGTTGTCGGTGCCGCGCCAGTCCTCGGCGGCCCGGCGGATCCGCTCCAGTTCGGCCTCGCCCAGGTCACGGACACGACGTACCCGGGTTTCGTAACCGGCGCGTTCGATGCGCTTGACCATCTGGCGGACGTTGCGCATCGCGCGGCCGGCCAACGAGAAATCCGCGACGTCCACCACCGCCTCGTCGCCGAGTTCCAGCGCGTCCAGGCCGGTCTCGCGGGTCCACACCTCGCCGCCCGTCTCCGAGCAGCCCATCACGGCGGGTGTCCAGGAGTGCGCCTTGGCCTCGTCCATGAACCGTTCGATGGCGCCGGGCCAGGCCTCGACGTCGCCGATGGGGTCACCGCTGGCCAGCATCACGCCGGACACGACGCGGTAGGTCACGGCGGCCTTGCCGCTGGGGGAGAAGACCACGGCCTTGTCGCGGCGCAGCGCGAAGTGGCCCAGCGAGTCGCGGCTGCCGTGCTTGTCCAGCAGGGTCCGCAGCCGGGCCTCGTCCTCCTCGGTGAGGCGCGCGGCCGGGTGCTCGGGCCGGAAGGCGAGGTAGATCGTGGTGACGGCGGTGATCCAGCCGAGGGCGCCGAGGGAGAAGGCCACCGTCCACGAGGTGTCGTTCTGGTAGTCGACCGGGCCCTCGAAGCCGAACAGCCCGTAGAGCACGTGGGTGAGGCGGTCGGCCAGGCTCGGGTCGCCGTGGATGGTCCCGGGGTGGGCGCTGACGATGACCAGGCCGAGCGCGACGGAACCCGCGCCCATGAGGACGAAGTTGGCCAGCGCGCGCCAGCGGCTGCGCGGGTCCGGCAGGGCCGCGAACTGGTCGCGGTGGCGGAGCAGTGGCACCAGGAGCGCCAGCGAGATCAGCACGCCGATGACGGAGTGCCGGTAGGTGAACTGCGCGACCGCGCCCGCCGGCAGGAGCGCGACGGCGGCGCGCCAGGCCCGCCGCTTGCCCCGCTTCAGGCCGTGCGCGAGGAGGAGCAGCAGGACTCCGGCGCTGAGCGACAGTGCCGCGGCGAAGGGCCCGAAGGAGCCGGGCAGTACCTCGGCGAGCGCGTGCATGCGGCTGTGCCGGAACCGCGGGAAGACACCCCCGGCGACGTCCAGGAGACCCACGAGGGCGCACGCTCTGCCGACAAGCACGGGAACGGACTCGGGGCGCGGGCCCCGGAGCACGCGCCGCACCCGGCTTGATCGGCTCGGAACCCCGCCCGACATTTCCCCATCTTCCCTGACAGACATCGCATCCCACGTTCGCGAGAGAGACCTTGAATCCGGTGCCGATCGGGCATCCGGCGACATTGCGTCCTCTAGGACGGTGTCTCGGGGTCAGAGGTTCACTCCTCCCCCCAAAGCCCCTTCAAAGGTCGAGGAAAGTCCGGAACAAGCCCCGGTGGCGACGCGGGTGCACGGACGGGAAGCACAGGCGGGAACACCCTCATGGGTCTTACGAGCAACAAGGTGCTGTTGTTGGCGGTCCTGTCCGCCCTGTCGCTGTTCGTCGGCACGGTGTGGCTGTGGCCGCGGCTGGCCCGGCGCAGCTGGCGGGCGGTCGGCGGCCGGGTCGGACTGCTGCTCGGCACCCAGGTGACGGTTTTCGCGTCGGTGGGTCTCGTCGCGAACCAGGCATTCGGGTTCTACGCCAGTTGGGCCGACCTGTTCGGCCAGGAGACCGAGATGGGGGTGGTCGTCGACCACACCGCAGGCCGGGGCGGGCAGCTGAAGGTGCTGGAGACCCATCGGGTGGACGGCGCGCCCGGAGCCCGGCCGCAGGTGGGCGGGCAGGTGCAGAAGGTGTCCGTCCAGGGCCGTACGTCGCGCATCGCGTCGCCCGCGTACGTCTATCTGCCGCCGGAGTACTTCCAGCCGGAATACCGCACACGCACGTTCCCGGCGGCCGTCGTCCTCACGGGCTATCCGGGCACCGCCAAGGCGCTCGTCGACAAGCTGCACTTCCCGCGCACCGCGCGGGAACTCGCCGAGAAGGGGCGGATGCAGCCGATGATCCTGGTGATGCTGCGGCCGACGGTGGCGCCGCCGCGGGACACCGAGTGCGTGGACATCCCCGGTGGCCCGCAGACGGAGACCTTCTTCGCCAAGGACCTGCCGGACGCCGTGCGCGGCCACTACCGGGTGACGGCCCGGCCCGGCAGCTGGGGCATCATCGGTGACTCCACGGGCGGCTACTGCGCGCTGAAGATCGCCATGCACCACCCCAGGGTCTACGCGGCGGGCGCGGGCCTGTCGCCGTACTACAAGGCGCCGACCGACCCCACCACGGGCGATCTCTTCCACGGCAACGAGACGCTGCGCCACGAGGCGGACCTGTTCTGGTACATCAAGAACAGACCGGCGCCGGACACCTCGCTGCTCGTCACCAGCAGCAAGGTCGGAGAGGCCAACTACAAGGAGACGCTCAAGTTCATCGACGAGGTGAAGGCGACCGACCGGACCCGAATATCGTCGATCATCCTCGACAGCGGTGGGCACAACTTCAACACCTGGCGGCGCGAGATTCCGCCCGCGCTGGAATGGATCAGCGGGCGGCTCGGTGCTCCCGACCAGAAATGATCTTGATTGTTGTCGGGGGCGCGGCGGGGGTGAATTCCTGATGCGGCGTGAGGGCTGGGAGATGGTTGTGTTTTTACGGGGCGGGGCGCCAACGATCGCGTACGCGCGGTAAGTTTCTGGCCATGCCACGTGGACGTCACCGCCATTCCCCGCCCCTGCACAGGCTGCTTCCCCCTTCGGCGATCGCCGGCGTCTCTCTCATCTGCGCATTCGGCCCCTGGGTGTTCTCGGAGACGGGCGTGCTGCGGGTCGTCGCCGCGATCGCGGCCGCTACCGCGGTCGTCGGGGCCGCGGTGATGCGCCGCTGGGACACCCAGGCCGGCAAGCAGGTCGCCGACCTCACGCGCGCGCGGGCGAGCGACGAGTGGCGCTTCGAGGAACGGGTCGCCGAACTGGAGACCGACCTCGAGGAGTCGCGCGAGCTGCGCACCAAGCTGGAGCAGCGGCTGCGGGCCAAGCGCGCGGAGCTGGCGGGCCTGCGCAACGAACACGCCGCCCTGCTGCGCCGCTACGCCACGGCGGAGACCGAGCGCGCCAGCGCCCTGGAGGGCCGCCGCCGGCTGGAGATAGAGGCCACCGTGCCGGCACGCGAGCTGACGCCCGCCCCGCCGGGCGGACTCGGCGCCCGGACCGGCGAGACCGCGAAGGACCGGGAGGAGCGCCGGGAAGAGACCCGGGAGACCCTGGAAGCCGGGAAGGCCGCGACGCAGGAGACGGACCCGGCCGCGGCGACGGCCGGGAAGGCTGCGGCTGTGGCTGCCGAGGCCGACTCCGAGGCCGACTCCGAGCCCGAGACCCCGGCGGTGTTCTCCCCTCAGGGATCGCGGCTCTTCCTGCGCGCCCAGGAGGCGCTGAGCCGCCTCGACCCCGACAAGAACCCCGAGCGGTCGCCCGCCGGACCCCGGACCGCGGTGGACGCCCCGGCCGGACGGGAGGACGCCGACCCGCACACCACCGGGCAGGAGACCAGCGGGCGGGACACCATCGGGCAGGGCACCGCCGCCCGTGACGGCGCCGGCCAGGAGGACGAGGCCCAGGGGAAGCCCGGGGCGGTCGACGAGCACGCGCGCGCGACCGCCATGAACCAGGACGCGCAGGACGACGAAGGCGCGCAGGACGACGAGGGCGCGCAGGACGACAAAGGCGCGCAGGACGACAAAGGAGGCAAGGGCGCCGCGAGCCGTCAGGGTGACGCGGTGACGTCCCCGGCCCCGCCCGCCGCTTCCACCGCGGTCGCCCCGCGGCCCGCGGCCCCCCAGCAGCGGCCGGCCGGCCACTTCACCGTGCCGACCGCCGTCGCCGTCGTACCGGCCGCCCAGCCCCCGCGCCGCCCCGCCGACGAGGGCGGGTTCGACTTCTTCGGAACGAAGAAGGCGCCGGCGTCCGACGCGCTGGACGCCGTGCAGAACGAGGACCTCGCCGACGTCGTCGGACCCGAGGCGCTCGCCCTGCACAAGGCCGAAGCGGAGTCCGCGTACAAGCCGGCCGACGCGGAATCCCGCGGGATCGGCCAGGTCATCGACCTGACCGCGCACGACGAGACCGAGCACATCGACGTCCAGCGGCTGCGCAGCGCCGCCTCCTGAGACACCACCCCGCTACACCATCCAGCGGTCGGACCGGGCGCCTGCGCGTCCGGTCCGTGACCGTTCCGCCTGCTCCCGCAGCACCGCCGCGGCCTCTCGTGCGTCCCGCAGCCGGGCGGTGACGGTGCTGTCGGCCCCGGTGTCCACGTGCACGTCCGCGAGGCCGCACAGTCGCTTCCAGGGCCCCTGCGAGAGCCGTACGCTCTGCACCTTCGCGTGGGGTACCAGGGCCAGCTCGCGCCGCAGCAGCCCGTGCCGCGCGGCGAACACCGCGTCGGTGACGACGAGCCCGTACCCGCGCCACCATCCAGGGACGCACCGCCCGGCCCGGCGCGGCGGGCGCGCGGGTGCTTCGGCGGCGGGGACGGTCACCCCGGGCAGCACGCGCGCGATGACCGCTTCCGCCGCCTCGCGCGGGGCGACCGGCACCAGCACGGAGTTCGCCGAGCCGGCCACGTCCAGCTCGACCCGCACCCAGCCGCGCCGCCGCCACAGCACCGGCTCGACGATCCGCACGGTCTGCACACGGCCCGGCGGCACCGTCTCGTGCGCCCGGTCCAGCAGACCGTGGTCGATGCGCAGTCCGTCCGGCGAGTCGCCGACTGTCCAGTCGTACTCGGTGACGAACCGCCCGGCGCTGCGCGCGCCCGCCGCGCCGAGCAGCGGCACGCCGGTGGCCAGGACCGTCCACACGCTGTCGGTGACCAGCCAGAGCACCAGGGGGACAACGAGAGCGGCGGCCAGGGCCGCCCAGGTGGCGCCCGTCAGGACGAGGGAGAGCGCGAGCGCGCGAGGGGGCACGCGCAGCAACTCGCGCGCCGGCGCCTCGCCGACTTCACGCGCCGTCTCGGGTGCGAATCCCGCCGCGCGCGCGAGCAGCTCCGCCCGCAGGGCGCGCGCCTCCTCCTCGCCCAGGTAGGCCAGCTCGTCCTTCTCGTCGGCGCCGACCACGTCGAGCCGCAGCTTGGCCACACCGGCCACGCGCGCGAGGAGAGGCCGGGTGACGTCGATCGCCTGGACGCGCTCCAGCCGGATGTGCGCGGTCCGCCGGAACACCAGTCCGGTACGGATGCGCAGCTCGCTGTCGGTCACGGAGAAGTGGGTGAACCACCAGCTCAAGAAGCCGTAGAGGGCCGAGACCGGTACGACCACGACAACGACGACCAGCAGCGTCGTGGTGGTCAGCCGGGCCAGCTGTTCCTGGGCCTGGTTCGGGTCGTGCACCGCCCATCCGGCCATCACCGCGACCGGGGCCCACGCCCGCCGGAATGGCGTCACGGGGTGCAGTCGGCGCTCCCGGACGGCCTCCCGCCCCACCACACCGTCCTCGACGCCCGGCGTGGTCACAGCCCCGCCGATCGGGCCTCGCCGAGCTCGGTGAGCCGGTCGCGCAGCCGTTCCGCCTCGGCCGGGTCGAGGCCCGGGATCCGCGCGTCCGTCGCCGCGGCGGCGGTGTGCAGCTGGACGCCGGCCAGCCCGAACCAGCGCTCCACGGGGCCGGAGGTCACTTCCACGAGCTGCATGCGCCCGTACGGCACCACGGTCTCCTCGCGCCACAGCACGCCCCGGCTGATCAGCAGGTCGTCCGCGCGTTCGGCATAGCGCCAGGAGCGCCAGTTGCGGCCGATCAGCACCCAGCCCCAGGCGGCCGCCGCCAGCGGCAGCAGCGCGAACGCCGCCCACGCCGGCCCGACTAGCAGTCCCAGCAGCACGCCCACGGCGAGCGCCGCCGACCCCAGCCACACCACCAGCAGCAGCCGTCGCATACGCAGCAGCCCCCGGGGCAGCCCCGTCCACGCCGGCTCCGCCCCCGTCATCTGTGCGCCTCGCGGGCTCCCCGTCTCCATGCGGCCAGCGTACGTAGGGGAGACTGTGTCCATGACTCCTACGACGGAGACCACGGTCGGGATCGGCGGTGCCGCGGAGAGCACCGACATGGTGCTCAACATCGGGCCGCAGCACCCCTCCACACACGGCGTGCTGCGGTTGCGCCTCGTGCTGGACGGCGAGCGCATCAGGAGCGCCGAGCCGGTGATCGGCTACATGCACCGGGGCGCTGAGAAGCTGTTCGAGGCGCGCGACTACCGGCAGATCGTGATGCTGGCCAACCGCCACGACTGGCTGTCGGCGTTCTCCAACGAGCTCGGCGTCGTCCTCGCCGTGGAGCGCATGCTCGGCATGGAGGTGCCGGAGCGCGCGGTGTGGACGCGCACCCTGCTCGCGGAACTCAACCGGGTGCTGAACCACCTGATGTTCCTCGGGTCGTATCCGTTGGAACTCGGCGGGATCACTCCGGTCTTCTACGCGTTCCGTGAGCGCGAGGTGCTCCAGAACGTCATGGAGGAGGTCTCCGGCGGGCGCATGCACTACATGTTCAACCGCGTCGGCGGCCTCAAGGAGGACCTGCCGGCCGGCTGGGCGGCACGCGCGCGCGGTGCGGTCGCCGCGGTGCGCTCCCGCATGGACGTCTTCGACGACCTGGTCCTCGGCAACGAGATCTTCCGGGGACGCACACGGGGCGTGGGCACCCTCACGCCGCGGGCGGTGCACGCGTACGGCGTGAGCGGGCCCATCGGGCGCGCCTCCGGTGTCGACTTCGACCTGCGCCGGGACGAGCCCTACCTCGCCTACGGGGACCTCCAGGACACCCTGAAGGTCGTGACCCGCCAGGAGGGCGACTGCCTCGCCCGCTTCGAGTGCCTGCTGGAGCAGACCCACAACGCCCTCGACCTCGCCGACGCCTGCCTCGACCGGCTCGCCGAGCTGCCGCCCGGGCCGATCAACCAGCGGCTGCCCAAGGTCCTCAAGGCACCTGAGGGGCACACGTACGCCTGGACCGAGAACCCGCTCGGCATCAACGGCTACTACCTCGTGAGCAAGGGCGAGAAGACCCCGTACCGGCTCAAGCTCCGCTCCGCCTCGTACAACAACATCCAGGCGCTCACCGAGCTGCTGCCGGGGACGCTCGTGGCCGACATGGTGGCGATCCTGGGCTCGATGTTCTTCGTCGTGGGAGACATCGACAAGTAGGTCGCGAAGTGGGTCACAGCGGGCTCGGGACACCGACCGGCTGCAGCAGCCACCCGAAGTCGCCCAGGCCGCCGGGGGCCGTCAGCTCGGCGGCCTCGCCGGCGCTCGCGAGGGCGCGCACGTAGGCGGTGGGGTCGGTGGTGGCCAGGGTGAGCGGGGGGCGTGTTCCGGTGAGGTGCAAGGCGCGCAGGGCGTCGCGTTGCGTGAGCAGCAGCGCTTTCGGCAGCGCGCGCGCCGTGGTGCACTCCGCTTCACGCTCCGGCGTCCGCTCCTGCGCGCCCGCTCGCGCGCCCGTCTCCGCGCACGCCTGCGCTGCCGCCTCCGCGCCCGCCTTCGCGCACGCGTCCAACGCCACGTGTGCCGTGATGTCGCACGTCCCGTCCGGGACCGGTGCCGTCTCCCGGCCGTCCCGGAAACCCGTGAGCGTCCCGAACGCAGGACGCGAGTCCGCGCTGTGCGCGTAGTCCACGGCGACCGCGAGCCCCCGGGTCACGCACGAGAGAGCCGCGGCCCACGCGGTGTCCCGGGGGCGCCCGATCTCCGCGCGCTCCCCCTCGCGCGCGGACAGCGGCCACCAGCGGCCGAGCCACCGCGCGTCCGCGCCGCCCACGGGGTCACCGAGCCGCTCGGTGCCGTCGTCCCGGACCAGGACCAGCCGGGCCGCGCCGTCGGGGCCCACCTCGGCGACGTCGACGGGCACGTTGTCCAGCCACTCGTTCGCGAACAGCAGCCCCGTGATCTGCGGCGGCGGCTCGGGGAGCCACACCACGGTGTCCGGCAGGCCCCGCGGGCGACCGGCGATCTCGACGGCGTACGCGCGCGTGCGGGCGGCGACCTCGTCGGGCAGCGCGGCGAGCACGCCGGTGACCAGTTCCCCGCGACCGGCGGCCATGTCCACGAAGTCCAGTGGTTCCGGCCGGCCCAGTGCCTCGTCGACCCGGCACAGCAGCCGGGCGACCGCCTCGGCGAAGAGCGGCGACGCGTGCACGGACGTACGGAAGTGACCCGCCGGGCCCTCGGGCCGCCGGTAGAAGCCGCCCGGACCGTACAGGGCGGCCTCCGTGGCGGCCCGCCAGCCGCGCCACCCGCCGTCGGCCCCGCCGTCCCGCAGGGGCCCGGAGTCACCCACGCGCGTGTTCACAGGCCCTCCAGCCCCTCGTCGTCCGCGGTCCACTCGCCGTGGCCGGTCACCGCGCGACCGTAGCAACGATGCCGGCCACGCTGGTGTCCGCGAGGGCGCCCGGTCCAGCGGGACGTACAGGTGATCACGGCCTCCACCTTGCGGAGTACACGCGTCGACCGCGGATCGGCCCTCCGGTTGACTCCCGCACGCATTCCGTTTCCCTACTCTGGGTTACGTGCAGCGCCTCTACGATTTTCTCCGCAGGCACCCGAACGGGGTCGATGGCTTCTGGGCCCTCGTCCTCCTCGGGATCTCGCTCACGGCGGAACTGACGCGGGAGGAGCGGCAGGGCACCGGCTCTCCGGCGCTGATCGTGCCGATCGTCACACTGCTGTGCCTGGTCATCGCGCTGCGCCGGCGGATGCCCGAGAAGATGCTGCTGCTCGCGGGCACGCTCGGGCTGGCCCAGCTGGTGCTGGACGTCGAGACGTCGGTCGCCGACTTCGCCATGCTGATCATCGTGTACACGGTCGCCGTGTCCGGCGCCCGCTGGGCGTCCCGGCTCGCCCTGGCGATGGGCCTCGTCGCGGCGTCCCTGGCGCAGCTGCGCTGGCCCAGCGGTGAGGCCAGCGTCGCCGGCAACGTCGTCGTCGCCGTCTTCCAGACGGTGCCGTTCGCGCTGGCCTGGGTGCTCGGCGACTCCATGCGCACCCGGCGGGCCTACTTCGCCCAGCTGGAGGAGCGCGCGGCGCGCCTGGAGAAGGAGCGCGAGGCGCAGTCGAAGGTGGCGGTCGCCGCCGAACGCGCCCGGATCGCCCGCGAGCTGCACGACGTGGTCGCGCACAACGTGTCGGTCATGGTGGTGCAGGCCGACGGCGCCGCCTACGTCCTCGACGCCGCGCCCGACCAGGCCAAGAAGGCCCTGGAGACGATCTCCTCCACCGGCCGCCAGGCCCTCGCCGAGATGCGCCGCCTGCTGGGCGTGCTGCGCACCGGGGAACACCAGGAGGGCGGGGAGTACGTGCCGCAGCCCGACGTCGAGCAGATCGAGGACCTGGTCGAGCAGTGCCGGGGCTCCGGCCTGCCGGTCGACTTCAAGGTCGAGGGCACACCGCGGCCACTGCCCAGCGGTGTGGAGCTGACCGCGTACCGCATCGTGCAGGAGGCGCTGACCAACACCCGCAAGCATGGCGGACCCAACGCGGGCGCCAGCGTGCGGCTGGTGTACTTCGACGACGGGCTCGGCCTGCTCGTCGAGGACGACGGCAAGGGTGCGCCGCACGAGCTGTACGAGGAGGGCGGCGCCGACGGCCAGGGGCACGGGCTGATCGGCATGCGCGAGCGGGTCGGTATGGTCGGCGGCACCCTGGACGCGGGGCCGCGCCCCGGCGGAGGCTTCCGTATCAGTGCGCTCCTCCCGCTCAAACCGGCGCACTGACATTGACGCGCGCCCCGTTGACACCTGTCACACCCCCAGACACCCGTCACACCCCCAGACACCTGTCACAACCCAGATCCCCAGTGGCTCGGCCCACTGCCGGACGGACACGGAAGAGGCCCCGATGACGATCCGCGTGATGCTCGTCGACGACCAGGTGCTGCTGCGCACCGGGTTCCGGATGGTGCTCGCAGCCCAGCCGGACATGGAGGTCGTCGCGGAGGCGGGCGACGGTGTCGAGGCCCTGCAGGTGCTGCGGGCGACCGCGGTCGACGTGGTGCTGATGGACGTCCGTATGCCCAAGCTCGACGGCGTGGAGACCACCCGCCGCGTCTGCTCGGAGCCGAACCCGCCGAAGGTGCTCATCCTGACCACCTTCGACCTCGACGAGTACGCCTTCTCGGGGCTGAAGGCGGGCGCCTCGGGTTTCATGCTCAAGGACGTGCCACCCGGCGAACTCCTGAACGCCATCCGCGCGGTGCACAGCGGCGACGCGGTCGTCGCCCCCTCGACGACCCGGCGCCTCCTGGACCGCTTCGCGCCCATGCTGCCCGCCACCGGCAAGGAACCCCGGCACAAGGAGCTCGAGCGGCTGACCGAACGGGAGCGAGAGGTCATGGTGCTGGTCGCGCAGGGCCTGTCGAACGGGGAGATCGCGGCCCGCCTGGTGCTGTCCGAGGCGACGGTGAAGACCCACGTGGGCCGCATCCTCACCAAACTGGGGCTCCGGGACCGGGTGCAGGTGGTCGTGCTGGCGTACGAGACCGGACTGGTGCGCGCGGGCGGCCACGGCTGACGAGCGCGTACGACGCCCGCCGTGAACACGACCTGCGCACGGCGGCCGCGGGACATCGCATACGGCGGGTGGCGGCGGCCCGGTGGGACTAGGGTCGGCGCATGCTCCTGTGGATCAACGGCCCCTTCGGGGGCGGCAAGACACAGACCGCACACGAGATACGGCGCCGGCTGACCGGCAGCGTGATCTGCGACCCCGAGCACCCCGGCTTCGGCCTGCGCCGCATGCTGCCACCCGCGTTGCGCGGCGACTTCCAGGACCTGGCCTCCTGGCGGCAGGGCGTCGTCGAGGTGCTCGACCTGACGCTGACCCGGCACGACGGTGTGGTGATCGCCCCCATGACCGTCACCGATCCCCGCTACTTCGCCGAGACGGTCGGACGGCTGCGGGAACTGGGCCACGACGTACGCCACTTCACCCTGCTCGCCGAGCGCGAGACCGTGCTGCGCCGGCTGCGGGAGCGCGGCCTGGGGCACCTCCTCGGGTTCGTCGCCGGGAAGAACGCCGGGCTGCGCCGTGAGAGCTGGGCCGTCGAGCAGCTCGACCACTGCCTGGAGCGACTGCGCGAACCGGAGTTCGCCGAGCACCTGTGGACCGACCACTCGACCGTGCCGAAGACCGCCGACCGCATCGCCGTCCTGGCCGGTCTGACACTGCGGCCCAACACCGAGGGAGCACTGCGCACCCGGATCCGCCAGGCGGGCGTGGGCCTGAGGCACATCCGGGTCGACTGACCGCGCGACCCGCGCGACCCGCGCGGGCGGCCCCGCGTCAGCGCAAGAGGCCCTCGATGAAGTCGCTGCCCAGACGGGCCACCGCCGACAGGTCCAGCTGGTGCTGCGCGTACCGGCCGCGTCGGCGCGTGGAGATCAGCCCGGCCTTCTTCAGCACCCCCAGGTGCCGGGAAATCTCCGGTGCCGTCATGCCGTGGGCGTCCGCCAGCTCGCTCGTGGTGTACGGGGCGCGCGCCAGATGACGGCACAGCCGTATCCGTACCGGGTGCGCCAGGGCTTCCAGGCGGCGGGTGAGCTGCTCGACGGAGGGAGCCTGTTGGCCCGGCCCCCGTACCGGGTAGGTGATGGCGGGCCGCCAGCCGCGCCGGTGCAGCACCATCAGATGCGGCCGGCCGAGGCTCGTCGGCACGAGCACCAGCCCGCCGTCGTCCACGGTGGCGTGGCCCTCGACGAGCTTGTCGACGGTGATCTGCCGGGCCTCCTCGTCGACCGACACGGCGTGGGAGACCGAGGCGAGTACCTCCGCGAGGCCCTTGCGGCGCAGCAGCTCGGTGCGGTGCCGGGCGTCCGCGGCCAGCTCGGGCTGGATGCTCGCCCACATGTCGGCGAAGAACGCCTCCTCGCAGTCCCGCACCAGCCGACGGAACCAGTCGCGCACGGCGGGCGGGTCGGCCAGCAGCCGCCGGGCGAACTGCTCGCGTCCGCCGCCCCGCGCGGCGGCCAGCTCCAGCGCGCGCCGGCGTACGCCCTCGTCGTCCAGGGCGCCCGGTCCGCCCGCCTCGTAGCTGCTCTGGCAGCTGAACTCCAGCGCCGCGTGGACGAACTGTTCGTCGGAGAGCTGGTCGAGCAGGTCCAGTTCCTCGGCGAGCGTGGCTCCCGGCAGGATGGCGTGGCCGGGGACGGCCGCGAAGGGCGCGAAGACGTCCGAGAACGTCGTACGCCACAGGAAGTCCGCCTCGCACAGCCGGTCCGCCAGGCCGGGGTCCAGCCGTGACGACAGGGCCGTCGCCCAGCCCTGCAGGGCCGGGTGGTGGCCCGGCTCGCTGCGCGCGTGCAGGGCGAGGCCCAGTTCGGTCAGCGGAGAGGGCACGACGAAGACCTTCTCCGGCCGCAGCCGAGTGATGTCGATGACCACGCTCATGGGCCCATCGTGCCCGCCGCCACTGACAACGCGGACCCGATTGACGGCCGGCGTCAATCGGCCGATGACCCGAGGCGCGGCGCGGCGCCGGGCGCGCGACCGGTGCGTCCTGCCCGGCTACCCGGCGGCCCGGTTCCCGGTCTCCTCGCGCAGCCGCACCGTGAACTCCGCGACCGCCGCGCGCACGTCCTCTCCGGTCCACTCCAGGCCCGGCGCGCGGACGCAGACCTCCGTGGAGCAGAGCCCCGGGGCGGGCGCGAGCCAGCCCTGACCGAAGAGCACGATCCCGGTCTCCTCGGCCGTCCGCACGGCCGCTTCCGCGACCACGTCGGCGTCGTACGGCAGCCACACCTGGAACTCGTTGGTGTGCGGCACCTCCGGGTGCACCCGTGTCCAGGGCAGCCCGGCCGCGGCGAGGCCCTCGCGCAGCGCGTCGGCCACCACGCGCGCGTGACGCACGTAGTCGGGCAGGCGCGGCAGCTCCCGTTCCAGGCCCATCAGGGCCGACAGCGCCGTGGGGAACTGCTGGAAGACCATGCCGCCGTACCGGTGCCGCCAGGTCCGCGCCTCGTCCACCAGGCTCTGCGGACCGGCGAGCGCCGCGCCGCCGAGACCGTCGAGCGACTTGTAGAACGACACGTAGACGCTGTCGGCGAGGTCCGCGATCTCGTCCAGCGGGCGACCGAGACGGACGGTGGACTCCCACAGGCGCGCGCCGTCGAAGTGCACCACCGCGTCGCGCTCGCGCGCCGCCGCCACGAGGTCGGTGAGCTCCTCCCAGGACGGCAGGAGAAAGCCGGCGTCCCGGAGGGGCAGTTCCAGCATCAGCGTGCCGAACGGCTCCTCGGCGTCTCGGACCTCCGCGGCGGTCGGCTGCCTGGACTCACCGGTCAGGCGGACCGGGCGCAAC
Organism: Streptomyces sp. bgisy159; assembly: GCF_965341775.1. Classification (GTDB taxonomy): domain Bacteria; phylum Actinomycetota; class Actinomycetes; order Streptomycetales; family Streptomycetaceae; genus Streptomyces. Next base: position 241,005 of record NZ_CBDQZH010000004.1, read on the forward strand.
CCGCTGACCTGGCTGAAGGCGTCCCGCTCGTGCACCATGGGGTGCGCCATCGCGTGCAGTGCGACGGCTGGGTTCCCGGTGCGGGCCGCCCAGCAGCGCAGTGCGATCTGCTGCGCCATGGTGCCCGTCGGGAAGAAGACCGCGGCCTCCTTGCCGAGCAGCCCGGCCACCTTCTCCTCCAGGGCCTCGACCACGCCGTTGCCGTACATGTCGGACGGCGTGTCGAGGTCGTACACCTCACCTGCCGTGGCGAGAACCGCGAGGCGGTCCCGGAGCGTTCTGGTGAAGCCTGGGCGGGCGAGCACGCGCCGCGCGCTGTTCAACGCGCTCAGGCGCCGTTCTCTGCGCCGCTCGGACCCGTCGTCGTCCGCCGGCCCGGTCGTGTCCGTGGTCTGTTCCTCGGTGTCGCTCATGACGGGGATGATGACGCGCGCGTGCACACGGGGGCATCCGAATTGCCTGCGGCCGGGGCTGCGGTGGTGCCCGGTGGTGTCCGGGAACACTCACAGCCTGTGGACAACCGAACGCCTCTCGAACCGATCGCGTTAACATGACGAGAAATCGTCCGGTACCCAGAGCGGACTGGAACGGAAGGCCCTCGTCGCGTGAGTACAAGCCAGCAGCCAGATCCCAAGGACCGCCCCGCGCGGCTCACCGTCGGCGTGGTGGGCGCCGGCCGGGTGGGCCCCGCCCTCGCCGCGTCACTCCAGCTCGCCGGGCATCGCCCGGTGGCCGTCTCCGGGGTCTCCGAGACCTCCCGGCGCCGCGCAGCGCTGATGCTGCCCGACGTGCCGCTGGTCCGGCCCGCCGAGGTGCTGGAACGCGCCGATCTGGTCCTGCTCACCGTCCCCGACGACGCCCTGCCCGACCTGGTGCAGGGTCTCGTCGACACCGGCGCGGTACGCCCCGGCCAGCTCCTCGCGCACACCTCCGGGCGGTACGGCGCCAAGGTGCTCGACCCCGCCCTGCGCGCGGGCGCGCTCCCGCTGGCACTGCACCCCGCGATGACCTTCACCGGCACCCCCGTGGACGTCCAGCGCCTGGCCGGCTGCTCCTTCGGCGTCACCGCGCCGGACGAGCTGCGACTGGCGGCCGAGGCCCTCGTCATCGAGATGGGCGGCGAACCCGAGTGGATCGCCGAGGAGAACCGCCCGCTCTACCACGCGGCCCTCGCGCTCGGCGCCAACCACCTGGTCACCCTCGTTGCCCAGTCCCTGGAGCTGCTGCGCGCCGCCGGCGTCGAGGCCCCCGACCGGATGCTCGGACCGCTGCTCGGCGCCGCCCTGGACAACGCGCTGCGCTCCGGCGACGCCGCCCTCACCGGCCCCGTCGCGCGCGGGGACGCCGGCACGGTCGCCGCCCACGTGACCGAACTGCGCCGGCACGCCCCGCACACCGTCGCCGGCTACCTGGCGATGGCCCGCGCCACCGCCGACCGCGCGCTCGCACACGGGCTGCTCAAGCCGGAACTCGCCGAGGACCTCCTCGGGGTACTCGCCCACGGCACGAACGGCACCGAAGGAGCCGCCGGATGACCATCACCCTGCTGCGCACCGCGGACGCGCTGCACGCGCGCGCGCGTGAGGGCCGCCGGGCCGTCGTGATGACGATGGGCGCCCTGCACGAGGGCCACGCCACCCTGATCCGCACCGCCCGCGGCATCGCCGGTCCGGACGGCGAGGTCGTCGTCACCGTCTTCGTCAACCCGCTGCAGTTCGGCCAGGGCGAGGACCTCGACCGCTACCCGCGTACCCTCGACGCCGACCTGAAGATCGCCGAGGAGGCCGGCGCGGACGTGGCCTTCGCGCCCTCCGTGGCCGAGGTCTACCCGGGCGGCGCACCCCAGGTCCGCATCAGCGCGGGCCCCATGGGGGAGCGCCTGGAGGGTGCCTCGCGCCCGGGCCACTTCGACGGCATGCTCACCGTCGTCGCGAAACTGCTCCACCTCACCCGGCCCGACATCGCCCTGTACGGCCAGAAGGACGCCCAGCAGCTCGCCCTGATCCGGCGCATGGTGCGCGATCTCGACTTCGGCGTCGAGATCGTCGCCGTGCCCACCGTGCGCGAGGACGACGGGCTCGCCCTGTCCAGCCGCAACCGTTACCTCTCGGCCGAGGAGCGGCGCACCGCGCTCGCCCTGTCGCGCGCGCTGTTCGCCGGCAGCGACCGGCACGCCGCGCAGGAGGCGCTGCGGGCACGCGCGCGTGAGGTCCCCGCGACGCAGGCGCGCGCCGAGGCGCTCAGCGCCATAGGCGAGTCCCGCGCCGCCGCCGACGCCCACGCCGTCGCCACCGCCGTGCCCGGCTCGGCGGCCGCCGTGCGCGCCGCCGCCCACCTCGTCCTCGACGAGGCCGCCCGTCTCGACCCGCCGCTCAGGCTCGACTACCTCGCCCTCGTCGACCCCTCGGACTTCACCGAGATCGACGACGATTTCACCGGCGAGGCTGTGCTCGCCGTCGCCGCCCGGGTCGGCTCGACCCGGCTGATCGACAACCTCCCCCTCACCTTCGGAGCCGCCTCGTGACCAGCACAGGCATACGACTGCACGCGCCCGCGCCCGGGTGGTCCATCGACGCCGACGTCGTGGTCGTCGGCTCCGGAGTGGCCGGCCTGACCGCGGCCCTGCGCTGCGAGGCCGCCGGGCTGCGCACCGTGGTGGTCACCAAGGCCCGCCTGGACGACGGCTCCACCCGCTGGGCCCAGGGCGGCATCGCCGCGGCCCTCGGCGAGGGCGACACCCCCGAGCAGCACCTCGACGACACACTGGTGGCGGGCGCGGGCCTGTGCGACGAGGAGGCCGTGCGGATCCTGGTGACCGAGGGCCCCGACGCGGTACGGCGGCTGATCTCCACCGGCGCCCGTTTCGACACCGACGACGGCGGCGACATCGAACTCACCCGGGAGGGCGGCCACCACCGCCGCCGGATCGCGCACGCGGGCGGCGACGCCACCGGCGCGGAGATCTCCCGGGCGCTCGTGGAGGCGGTACGCGAGCGCGGGATGCGCACCATCGAGAACGCGCTCGTACTGGACCTGCTCACCGACGCCGACGGCGGCACCGCCGGGGTGACCCTGCACGTGATGGGCGAGGGGCAGCACGACGGCGTGGGCGCCGTGCACGCGCCCGCGGTGGTGCTCGCCACCGGCGGCATGGGCCAGGTGTTCTCCGCCACCACCAACCCCTCCGTGTCCACCGGCGACGGCGTCGCCCTCGCGCTGCGCGCCGGCGCGGAGGTCTCCGACCTGGAGTTCGTGCAGTTCCACCCCACCGTGCTGTTCGTCGGCGCCGACGCCGAGGGCCAGCAGCCGCTCGTCTCCGAGGCGGTGCGCGGCGAGGGCGCCCACCTGGTCGACGCCGACGGCGTGCGGTTCATGGTCGGGCAGCACGAACTGGGCGAACTGGCGCCCCGCGACATCGTCGCCAAGGGGATCACGCGCCGTATGCAGGAACAGGGCGCCGAGCACATGTTCCTCGACGCACGGCACTTCGGCGCCGAGATGTGGGAGCACCGCTTTCCCACCATCCTCGCCGCCTGCCGCGCCCACGGCATCGACCCCGTCCACGAGCTGATCCCGGTCGCGCCGGCCGCCCACTACGCGTCGGGGGGCGTCCGCACCGACTTCCGCGGCCGGACCACCGTGCCCGGCCTGTACGCGTGCGGGGAGGTCGCCTGCACCGGTGTGCACGGCGCCAACCGGCTCGCCTCCAACTCCCTCCTGGAAGGGCTGGTCTACGCCGAGCGCATCGCCGCCGACATCGCGGCCGGCCGTTCCGACGACGGACTGCACGCGCGCGTGCCGCAGCCCGTGCCGTACCCGGAGATCCCCGCCCACCCGCTGCTGGCCCCCGAGGCCCGGTTCTCGATCCAGCGGATCATGACCGGGGGAGCGGGAGTGCTGCGCTCCACCGAGTCCCTGGAGCAGGCCGCCGACCAGCTGCAACGGCTGCACGCCGAGGCCCGCGACGCGCTCGACTCCAACGGCAAGACGGCCGAGCCCGGCGTCGACACCTGGGAGGCCACCAACCTGCTGTGCGTCGCCCGCGTCCTGGTCGCCGCCGCCCGGCTGCGCGAGGAGACCCGGGGCTGCCACTGGCGCGAGGACCACGCCGGCCGGGACGACGCGCGCTGGCGCCGCCACATCGTCGTACGGCTGAACCCGGACCGCACCCTGGCCGTGCACACCACGGACACCGCAGACTTTCCCCCGACCCAGCACCCCCAGGAGCAGTGACAGAAGTGAGCAACGACCTTCCCCTCGTCCAGAGCGGCGGCTGCGGTGACGGCTGCGGCTGCGGAGCCGGGGGATACGACGCAGACGACGAGTACCTGGAGTGCGGGCTCGACCCCGCGCTCGCGCAGCTCCTGGCCGACGCCGGGCTCGACCCGGTCGAGGTCGAGGACATCGCCAACGTGGCCATCCAGGAGGATCTCGACCACGGCGTGGACGTGACGACCGTCGCGACCATCCCGGAGGACGCCGTCGCGACCGCCGACTTCGTCGCGCGCGAGGCGGGTGTCGTGGCCGGGCTCCGGGTCGCCGAGGCGGTCGTCTCCGTCGTGTGCACGGACGAGTTCGAGGTCGAGCGGCACGTCGAGGACGGCGAGCGCGTCGAGGCCGGGCAGAAGCTGCTGTCGGTGACCACGCGCACCCGCGACATCCTCACCGCGGAACGCAGCGCGCTGAACATCCTGTGCCGCCTGTCGGGCATCGCGACCGCCACGCGCGCGTGGGCGGACGTCCTGGAGGGCACCGAGGCACGGGTGCGGGACACCCGCAAGACGACGCCCGGGCTGCGCTCGCTCGAGAAGTTCGCGGTGCGCTGCGGAGGGGGCGTCAACCACCGGATGTCGCTGTCCGACGCCGCCCTGGTCAAGGACAACCACGTCGTCGCCGCGGGCGGTGTCGCACAGGCCTTCAAGGCCGTCCGCGAGGCCTTCCCCGAGGTGCCGATCGAGGTAGAGGTCGACACGCTGCACCAGCTGCGCGAGGTCGTCGACGCGGGCGCGGACCTGATCCTGCTGGACAACTTCACCCCGGGCGAGTGCGCGGAGGCCGTCGGTATCGTCGGCGGGCGGGCCCTGCTGGAGGCGTCGGGCCGGCTCACGCTCGACACCGCGCGCGCGTACGCCGAGACCGGTGTCGACTTCCTCGCCGTGGGAGCCCTCACGCACTCCTCGCCGATCCTCGACATCGGCCTGGACCTGCGAGCGGCGGAGTAGGGAGCGGGTACCGGCCATGCTGCTGACGATCGACGTGGGGAACACACACACCGTGCTCGGCCTGTTCGACGGCGAGGACATCGTCGAGCACTGGCGGATCTCGACCGACGCCCGGCGCACCGCCGACGAACTGGCCGTGCTCCTGCAGGGCCTGATGGGCATGCACCCGCTGCTCGGCGACGACCTGGGCGACGGTATCGACGGGATCGCCATCTGCGCGACCGTGCCCTCGGTGCTGCACGAGCTGCGCGAGGTCACGCGGCGGTACTACGGCGACGTCCCCGCCGTCCTGGTGGAGCCCGGGGTGAAGACCGGCGTGCCGATCCTCACCGACAACCCCAAGGAGGTCGGCGCCGACCGCATCATCAACGCGGTCGCCGCGGTCGAGCTGTACGGGGGTCCCGCGATCGTCGTCGACTTCGGCACGGCGACGACGTTCGACGCGGTCAGCGCGCGCGGGGAGTACGTCGGCGGCGTCATCGCGCCCGGCATCGAGATCTCGGTGGAGGCGCTGGGCGTCAAGGGCGCGCAGCTGCGGAAGATCGAGGTGGCGCGCCCCCGTCATGTGATCGGCAAGAACACCGTGGAGGCGATGCAGTCGGGCATCGTCTACGGCTTCGCCGGACAGGTCGACGGAGTCGTGCGGCGGATGGCCCGGGAACTCGCGGACGACCCCGAGGACGTGACGGTGATCGCGACGGGCGGACTGGCGCCGATGGTGCTGGGCGAGTCCTCGGTGATCGACGAGCACGAGCCGTGGCTGACGCTGATGGGGCTGCGGCTGGTGTACGAGCGGAACGTCTCGCGGATGTGAGGGCGCGGTCGGCGGGAGGGGACGGCGCCACCCCGCGCTGACACCCGCGCCGCCTCCACGCGCGTGACGGTGGTGGGTCCAGGTGGGTGGCCGCGGCACGCCACGCCGACTTCTGTGTCGAATTTGTCTGATTAGCGCGTATCGTCGCCGCATGCCCACGCCATACGGATCCCGCGGCGGCATGGCGTTCGGGGCGGAGGAGCTGCGCGTGCTCCGCCGTGCCCTCGCCCTCGCCCTCCACCCCGGCCCCGCCTCGACCGAGGACGTCCAGGACTGCCTTCGCCTCGCCGACTCCCTCGACGAGGCGATGCGCGAGGGCGCCCGGCTGCGGGCCTTTCTCGTGGCCGACCTCGCCCGGTACCGGGCTGCCCTCCCCGGCACCGCAGCGGGCTACCTGACGCTCCTGGAGGAGGTCCTGGACACGGGCCACCACCCCGGCCCGGACGACCTCGCGGCGCTGCGCGCCCTGCGTGGCAACTCCGTGGCGGCCACCCTCCTCACCCGCTGTCAGATCCTGGCCGAGCGCGACCTGCGGGCCCGCCTCGACCGCCGTACCCCTCGCCGTCCCACCTCGCCCCCGACGGTCCCCGCCCCCGCCGCGCCCTTCCCCGCGGGCCCCGGCCGGGCTGTTCCCGCCGCGCACGTCCCGGCCCCCGCCGTGGTACCCGCCACGGTCGCCGCGGCCCCTCCGGTGCGGAGCGCCGTCGCCCACACCGTCCCGGGCTCGCGTGCCGGCACCTCCGGCTCGCGGGTTCGGTTGTTGGCGCTGCCCGGAGGACGGGGCGACGGCACCACGGCGGACCCGCGGGCGGGCGAGGAGAAGAAGGAGCCCGCCAAGAAGCCGCCACGGCCCGCGCCACGGCCCGGCCCCGGCACCGGTCCGGCGGAGCCGGCCGGCCCCAAGCCCACGCGCCGGCCCATCCCCACCCCGGGCGAGGTCTTCCCACGCCGCAAGCCCGGCCCCCAGTCCCCGACGGCCGACCCGGAGCAGCGACTCGCCGTCTGCTGAGCGCATGGCGCGCGCGGCCAACGCGCGCGGCCAAGGGGCGCCGAACGGCGAAGCTCCGGGATGCCGAAGGCCCGCGATCCGGGCGGCGGACGGTGATCCACCCGCCACCCGGCACCCGCCACCCGCCACGCGAGACGCGTCCGCCGCGCCGCGTCCGCCGCGCCCATCCGCGCCTACGTTCCGGCCCAGGCGTGCGGTGTGCGCCGGGTGCCGGGCGGTGTGCGCCGGGCGCGCGATCTCTGCCGCGCGCCCGGCGCCCGGCGCCCCGCTCCGTCACCCCGCCCGGATGTCCCTTTTCTCCCGGGCTACCCTGGGCCCATGGACTACGTCTCCGCGCTCGTGCCTCCGGTCGTCATGGCCGTGTTCTTCATCGGCGTGATCAGGGTGATCGTGAAGACCCAGGGCGGCGCCAACAAGGCCAAGGAGGACGCCGTGGTCGACGCGGCGCTCGCGCGCGCGGAGAACACGCGCCAGGCCTCCGCGGACCCCGGCGCCTGACACCTCGTTCCGGAGACCCGCCGACCCGCGTCACCACCTCACGCCCCGCCCCGCCCCGATCATCTTCTGCGCGCCCTTTTTATTCAGGTTTGCCGCCATGTCTGCCCGTCTGTCACGCCATTGGTGAGATCTGCCACTACTGTGGGGAACTGTGCCTCGCCCATTGGGAGAACTCGAAGACGCGGTCATGACGCGGGTGTGGAAGTGGAACCGCCCGGTGACCGTTCGGGAAGTCCTGGAAGACCTTCAGCGTGAACGGTCCATCGCCTACACGACGGTGATGACCGTTTTGGACAATCTCCATCAGAAGGGCTGGGTGCGCCGGGAGGCGGAAGGCCGGGCCTATCGATATGAGGCGGTCTCCACCCGGGCCGCCTACGCCGCGGCCCTGATGAACGACGCCTGGGCGCAGAGCGACAACCCGGCCGCCGCTCTCGTCGCCTTCTTCGGCATGATGAGCGATGAACAGCGGCAGGCCCTGCGGGACGCCGTGCGGATCGTGCAAGGACCGGAGAACCCGGGAGAGAACCCCGGCTCCGCGGCCGAGGGCGGCGGGCGATAGCGTCCGCACATGTCAGCAGAGAGTCCCGGAGTCACCGCTAAAGCCATCACCGTCCGGCGGGCCCGGACGAGCGATGTACCGGCCGTGCGCCGTCTCCTCGACGCCTACGTCCGGGACGGCATCCTGCTCGACAAAGCCACCGTGACGCTTTACGAGGACATCCAGGAGTTCTGGGTGGCGGAACGCGACGACAACGCCGAGGTGGTCGGCTGCGGCGCACTGCACGTGATGTGGGAAGACCTGGCCGAGGTGCGTACTCTCGCGGTGAAGCCCGGCCTGAAGGGCGTCGGCGTCGGTCACCAGTTGTTGGAGAAGTTGCTGCACACCGCGCGCTGGCTCGGCGTTCGACGGGTTTTCTGCCTGACCTTCGAAGTGGACTTCTTCGGCAAGCACGGCTTCGTCGAGATCGGCGAGACGCCGGTCGACACCGATGTCTACGCGGAGCTCCTGCGTTCCTATGACGAGGGCGTCGCGGAGTTCCTGGGGCTCGAACGAGTGAAACCGAACACCTTGGGCAACAGCCGGATGCTTCTGCACCTGTGATCATCGGCGTCGCCCAGACCTATGTCCGAACCCTATGTCCGAAACGCGTACGTTTCCGGGCCGGTCGAGGGTGCTCGGTCTCTCCCAGGGGTTTGTGTTTTTCCCGCAAAAGCGGTTTGCTTTCCGACGTACTGCAGTACTGCATATAACAGGGGGCGGCGAAACGGCGGACGCCGCACACCCCCGTCCTCACGTTATCGATGAAAGGAAATCCGGTGGCACAGAAGGTTCAGGTCCTTCTTGTCGACGACCTCGACGGCGGCGAGGCGGACGAGACCGTGACGTTCGCTCTGGACGGCAAGACGTACGAGATCGATCTCACGACTGCCAATGCGGACAAGCTGCGCGGCCTTCTCGAGCCCTATGTGAAGGGTGGCCGTCGTACCGGTGGCCGCGCTTCGGGCGGACGAGGAAAGGCCCGGGCCGCCGCTTCCGGCGGCAGCCAGGACACGGCACAGATCCGCGCGTGGGCGAAGGAGAACGGTTACGAGGTCAATGACCGTGGCCGTGTTCCCGCGACCATTCGTGAGGCCTACGAGAAGGCGATGGGCTGAGCGCACCCGCGCCGCAGCCGGGCGCGGTGACACTCCGTCGCCACCGTGTCCACCAGGCGTACGAGGTCGGGGGCGTCCCCACCGCCCCCCAGGGCCGACATCGTCGGCAGCGAGGCCTCGGCCTCGCGCCCCTTCACGGGGGGCCGCAGCCACACGGCGGCCCCCTGCACCGCCCCCGCGCCGTCCCGGCCGGGGAGCCGCGGAGCCTCGATGGCCCCGCCCGCGCCGATCGCCGTGAGATCCAGCGGCAGCGCACCCCACTCCAGCCACTCCAGGATGCCCGGCAGTTCCTCCGCGCTGCCCGCTGCCACCAGCAGCAGCATCCTGTCGCCGCGCAGGGCCACCGGCGAGGCCGGCCGCAGACGCCCGAGCGCCGCGTGGCCCGCCTCCGCGGGCACCTCCAGGGCGTCGAAGCGCAGGCCGGTGGAAAGTAGTACCGGAGTTCCGGGCACCGTGGGCCACCCCAGTTCGTTCTCGTACCAGGCGCGCAGCAGGGCCCCGGGGGCCGGCGCGCGCCGTGGCGGAGGGACCGGGAGAGGTGCGGGTGGTACCGGGAGAGAGCCCGTGGGGCCAGGAGCGGGCGGCGGGATCGAGTCGCCGAGCGGAGGGACTGAGCCAACCATGCCAAGTGCAACCGTCCGGGAGGGCGGCAAGTTACGCTGGGTGCCCCGATGATCGCGCTGAGTTCCGGAACAGGGGGCGTGTGGGGGTGCCGGGAGGCGCAAGGTTGTTCGCCCGTAGCGGAGTGGCCGGGGGTGCACGGCATGGACTGTCCGTGACGGCGGGTAAGACATCCCTAGTGGGAGGGGGCGACGCGCGGGAAAGGCCGTCTCACGTTCGCCATCGGCGTAGCGGCGACTGGGGTAACTGCCTGGCCTGCGGGAACATCGTCTCGCACCATCGGGTTGGAGCAGATGTCGGCGTTCGGGGTCAGGAGGCCATCGACGGTGTCGGCAGTTGGAATGAGCGGTCCCCGCTTGCGGGACTAAGCTGCGGAAGGACAGGGAGGGGAAGTTCCCCTTACTGCCTGACCGCTCTGAGGAGCGATTAACGATGTTCGAGAGGTTCACCGACCGCGCGCGGCGGGTTGTCGTCCTGGCTCAGGAAGAAGCCCGGATGCTCAACCACAACTACATCGGCACCGAGCACATCCTCCTGGGCCTGATCCACGAGGGTGAGGGTGTCGCCGCAAAGGCCCTGGAGAGCCTCGGCATTTCGCTTGAGGCGGTCCGCCAGCAGGTGGAGGAGATCATCGGCCAGGGCCAGCAGGCCCCGTCCGGCCACATCCCCTTCACTCCCCGTGCCAAGAAGGTCCTGGAGCTGTCGCTCCGCGAGGCCCTTCAGCTGGGCCACAACTACATCGGCACGGAGCACATCCTGCTCGGCCTGATCCGCGAGGGCGAGGGCGTCGCCGCCCAGGTCCTGGTCAAGCTGGGCGCAGACCTCAACCGGGTGCGGCAGCAGGTCATCCAGCTGCTCTCCGGTTACCAGGGCAAGGAGACCGCCACCGCCGGCGGACCTGCCGAGGGCACCCCCTCGACGTCCCTGGTCCTCGACCAGTTCGGCCGGAACCTCACCCAGGCCGCTCGTGAGTCCAAGCTCGACCCGGTCATCGGGCGCGAGAAGGAGATCGAGCGGGTCATGCAGGTGCTGTCCCGCCGCACCAAGAACAACCCCGTGCTGATCGGTGAACCCGGCGTCGGCAAGACCGCCGTCGTGGAAGGCCTCGCCCAGGCCATCGTCAAGGGCGAGGTGCCCGAGACCCTGAAGGACAAGCACCTCTACACGCTGGACCTCGGCGCCCTGGTCGCCGGCTCCCGCTACCGCGGTGACTTCGAGGAGCGCCTGAAGAAGGTCCTCAAGGAGATCCGCACCCGCGGCGACATCATCCTGTTCATCGACGAGCTGCACACGCTGGTCGGTGCGGGTGCCGCCGAAGGCGCCATCGACGCCGCGAGCATCCTCAAGCCGATGCTGGCCCGCGGTGAGCTGCAGACCATCGGTGCGACCACGCTGGACGAGTACCGCAAGCACCTGGAGAAGGACGCGGCCCTGGAGCGCCGCTTCCAGCCCATCCAGGTCGCGGAGCCCTCCCTGCCGCACACGATCGAGATCCTCAAGGGCCTGCGCGACCGGTACGAGGCGCACCACCGCGTCTCCATCACCGACGAGGCGCTGGTCCAGGCCGCCACCCTGGCCGACCGGTACATCTCGGACCGCTTCCTGCCGGACAAGGCGATCGACCTGATCGACGAGGCCGGTTCCCGGATGCGCATCCGCCGGATGACCGCGCCGCCGGACCTGCGCGAGTTCGACGAGAAGATCGCCGGCGTCCGCCGCGACAAGGAGTCCGCGATCGACTCGCAGGACTTCGAGAAGGCCGCCTCCCTGCGCGACAAGGAGAAGCAGCTCCTCGCTGCCAAGGCCAAGCGGGAGAAGGAGTGGAAGGCCGGCGACATGGACGTCGTCGCCGAGGTCGACGGCGAGCTCATCGCCGAGGTCCTCGCCACGGCCACCGGCATCCCGGTCTTCAAGCTGACCGAGGAGGAGTCCAGCCGCCTGCTCCGCATGGAGGAGGAGCTGCACAAGCGGGTCATCGGCCAGGACGACGCCGTCAAGGCGCTGTCCAAGGCGATCCGCCGCACCCGCGCCGGTCTGAAGGACCCGAAGCGTCCGGGCGGTTCGTTCATCTTCGCCGGCCCGTCCGGTGTCGGTAAGACCGAGCTGTCCAAGGCGCTCGCCGAGTTCCTCTTCGGTGACGAGGACGCGCTGATCTCCCTCGACATGTCGGAGTTCAGCGAGAAGCACACCGTCTCGCGCCTCTTCGGTTCGCCCCCCGGCTACGTGGGCTACGAGGAGGGCGGCCAGCTGACGGAGAAGGTTCGCCGCAAGCCGTTCTCGGTCGTCCTCTTCGACGAAGTCGAGAAGGCGCACCCGGACATCTTCAACTCGCTGCTGCAGATCCTGGAGGACGGTCGTCTGACCGACTCCCAGGGCCGGGTCGTGGACTTCAAGAACACGGTCATCATCATGACGACCAACCTCGGCACCCGGGACATCTCCAAGGGCTTCAACCTGGGCTTCGCCGCCGTGGGCGACACGAAGACCAACTACGAGCGCATGAAGAACAAGGTGTCGGACGAGCTGAAGCAGCACTTCCGCCCCGAGTTCCTCAACCGCGTCGACGACGTGGTCGTCTTCCCGCAGCTGACGCAGAACGACATCCTCCGGATCGTCGACCTGATGATCAGCAAGGTGGACGAGCGCCTGAAGGACCGGGACATGGGCATCGAGCTCTCCCAGTCCGCGAAGGAGCTGCTGTCCAAGAAGGGCTACGACCCCGTGATGGGCGCCCGGCCGCTGCGCCGGACGATCCAGCGCGAGGTCGAGGACAGCCTGTCGGAGAAGATCCTCTTCGGCGAGCTGCGCCCGGGTCACATCGTGGTCGTGGACACCGAGGGCGAGGGCGAGTCCCAGACCTTCACCTTCCGCGGCGAGGAGAAGTCGGCGCTGCCCGACGTCCCGCCGATCGAGCAGGCGGCCGGCGGCCCGGGGCCGAACCTGAGCAAGGACGCGTAAGCGTCCAGCGACGCCCAGCCGGACCAGCCGAACAGAAGGGGCCGGTGCTTTCGAGCACCGGCCCCTTCCGGCGTTCCCGGAGGCGTATCGGGGGAGCCGCGCCCCCGGGAACGCCGGAGGATCGCTCAGGAGAGCTGGCCGTCGTAGTCCGGCAGCTTGAAGGTCCTCTCGGCGTGGCCGCCCGAGAGGTCGGTGGCGCTGTTGCCGATGTTCGCGATGATCGTGTAGCCCTTGTTCTCGATGTCGACGCGCTGGGCGGTCTTGTAGTCCGCCACATTCCTGAAGAGGTCGATCAGGCCGCGGACGTACAGGCCGGAGACCTGGTAGCCGCGGTAGTCGAGGTTGTAGTCGGTGAAGCCGGCGATGATGCCGGGGCGGGCGGTGACGAAGAACAGGGCGACGCCGTGCTCCTGGGCGTACTTCGCGACGTCGAGGACCGGCTTGTTGGCCGGCTGGGGGTAGCTGAAGCCGAAGTCGGTCTCCAGGGTCGTGTTGTCGACGTCGAAGACGACGGCCTGCTTCTCGCCGGGCCGGGCGGCGGCGATCCGCTGCTTGAGGTACGGCAGAGCCTGGTCCATCACGGTCTGGCAGTCCCGCTGCCAGGTGGCGTAGTCGACGTCCTGCGCGGTGGCGGCGGCCGTGGTGGGGGCCGTGGTGGGGGCGGCGGCCGGAGCGGCGTCGGCGGGGGCGGCCAGCGCCAGGAGGGCGGCGGCGGAGACGGCGGTCACCGAGGCCCGGCTCAGCCAGGCACCTCTGATCGTCATGTGGGGTCCTCTCACGTCCATGAAGCTCTGCCGTGTCGTGTGCATGCTCGTTGGTGAGGGTGGCGCGAGGGGAACCGTAGGGTTACTGGAGGGTAAGTGGCTAGGGGTCTGCGTCACATCAGGGGTGGCGGGGAAAGCCGCCGCGGGTGACATGCCGCATAGGGTGTGCGTCACGTACTACGAGGGATAGTTGGCCCACCTACCGGCCAAAAGGGACGTTAAGGGTGCAGTGTCGCTAAGTCCTACTTTCCGTCGTAGGTCACACATTTGAGCACGGGTGGGGGGCGCGGGTACCAAGGACGAGCCATCCGGTCGCGGCGGTCCGTGTGCCGGGTGGTCTCTCTTGCACCCGAACCCACGAGGTATTCGATGTCCCGCGCCATGAACCGTTTCTCCCGTACGTCCGCGCTCCGCACCCGCGTGGCCGTCGGCGCCGCCGCTCTGGGTACCGCCGCGGTCGTGCTGGGCGGCGGTGTGGCGTCCGCCGCCGAGGCGACCGCCGCCAAGTCCACGGCGTCCTGGGTCGACCCGGTGAAGAAGTACAAGCTGTCGGCGAGCTTCGCCCAGGCCGGCAGCATGTGGACGGCCAAGCACAGCGGTCAGGACTTCGCCGTGCCGAGCGGCACCAAGGTCGTCGCCGCCCACGGCGGCACCGTCGTCAAGGCCGGCGGCAACGGCGCCGGTGACGGCCCCGCCTACGGCAACGCCGTCGTGATCAAGCACGCCAAGGGCGTCTACTCCCAGTACGCCCACCTCTCGCGCATCGACGTGAAGGTCGGCCAGGTCGTCAAGACCGGTCAGCGCATCGCCCTGTCCGGCAACACCGGCAACTCCAGCGGTCCGCACCTGCACTTCGAGATCCGCAAGACCCCGAACTACGGCAGCGCGATCAACCCGGTCTCGTTCCTGCGCGCCAAGGGCGTCAAGGTCTGAGACCCCGCTCAGGCGCCGCGGTGCGCCTGAGTGACCAGATCGGTGGCGACCTCCAGGACGGCCTTGCGCTTGTCCTCGGGGTCGCCTTCGAGGTCGTTGACGACGATGAACATGCCGGCGTGCAGGGTGAACAGCGCGCTGACGCAGCGCACCTGGTCGACCAGTTCCGCGTCCTTGTCGACCAGGATGTCCTTCAGGCCGATCATCCGGTCCTTGACCATCTCGCCGATCCGCAGCTCCCGCACGGTGGCCTGGTTCTCGTGCATGAACCGGAAGAGGGGCGTCGCGTCGGCCAGCAGCCCGCTGTAGCGCCGTACGATCTCCTGCTTGGTCTCCAGGGTGGGCGGCTGGCGCCCGCCCCACTCGATGAGATCCGTGATCGGCTGTGTCAGGTCCTCGAAGAGGCTGACGATGATCTCTTCCTTGGTCTTGAAGTGGTAGTAGAGCGCCGCCTTGGTGACGTCCAGGTGCTCGGCGATCTCTCGTAGCGAGGTCTTCTCGTAGCCCTGCTCGGCGAAGAGTTCGAGCGCCACGTCCTGGATGCGCTGGCGGGTGTTCCCGCGGCGTCGCTGCTTGGTGCCGTCGTCCATGGTGCCGCCCATCCTCGTACTCCTCGCGCCCCGGCGGAAACTTACTTGACGCCCGGCTAGTTAAAGGTCTACCTTCCTCCAGTGTAGTCAACTAGCCGGGCGGCAAGTAAGTGGCCGAACGGGGCGGTGTCCAGGGGAGTGGGGAGTATGGCGGTCACACAGGCGGTCGACAGCGCCGGGAAGGCGCCCGGCGCACAGGCGGGCGGCACCGGGGGCGCAAAGCCCAGGAGCGTGCGGGTCGTCCTGCTCGCGCTCATGATCACGATGATGCTGGCGATGCTCGACAACATGATCGTCGGCACCGCGATGCCGACGATCGTGGGCGACCTCGGCGGCCTCGAACACCTCTCCTGGGTGGTGACCTCCTACACGCTGGCCACCGCGGCCTCAACGCCGATCTGGGGCAAGCTCGGTGACATGTACGGGCGCAAGGGCTCGTTCATCACCTCGATCGTGATCTTCCTGGCCGGTTCCGCGCTCAGCGGCATGGCCCAGGACATGGGCCAGCTGATCGGCTTCCGGGCCGTGCAGGGCCTGGGCGCCGGCGGTCTGATGGTCGGTGTCATGGCGATCATCGGCGATCTGGTTCCGCCGCGGGAACGGGGCAAGTACCAGGGCATGATGGCCGGTGTGATGGCGCTCGCCATGATCGGCGGCCCCCTCGTCGGCGGCACCATCACCGACAACTGGGGCTGGCGCTGGGCCTTCTACATCAACCTGCCGCTCGGCGCGGTCGCCCTCGGTCTGATCGGTGTGGTCCTGCACCTGCCCAGGAAGCGGTCCGAGGCGCGCATCGACTACCCGGGCGCGGCACTGCTGACCGTCGGCATCACCGCCATCGTGCTGGTGACGACCTGGGGCGGTTCGCAGTACGCGTGGACCTCCGCGCGGATCATGGAGCTGATCTTCCTCGGCATCGCCGCACTCGTAGGCTTCCTGTTCTGGCAGACCAGGGCCCCCGAGCCGATCCTCCCGCTGCACATCTTCCGCAGCCGCAACTTCAGCCTCATGGCGGCCATCGGCTTCATCACCGGCTTCGTGATGTTCGGCGCGACCCTGTTCCTGCCGCTGTACCAGCAGTCCGTCCAGGGAGCCTCCGCCACCAACTCGGGTCTGCTGCTCCTGCCCATGCTCGGCGCCATGCTGGTGACCTCGATGGTCTCCGGGCGGATCACCACCAACACCGGCCGTTACAAGGTCTTCCCGATCGCCGGCGGTGTGCTCATGATCGCCGGTCTGTACCTGCTGTCGACCATGGACACCGGCACCTCACGCCTGACCTCCGGTCTCTTCATGGCCGTGCTGGGCCTCGGCATGGGCTGCCTGATGCAGATCACCATGCTGGTCGCGCAGAACAGCGTGGAAATGAAGGACATGGGCGTCGCCTCCTCCTCCGCCACCCTCTTCCGTACGCTCGGCTCCTCGTTCGGCGTCGCGATCATGGGCGCGCTGTTCAACAACCGCGTCCAGGACGTCATGTCCGAGCGCGCCGGCGACATGGGCTCGAAGATCACCGAGCAGTCCGCCCAGCTGGACGCCGCGAGCCTCGCGAAGCTGCCGGCCGAGGCGCGGGAGGCGTACCAGTACGCCGTGTCCGACGGCTCGCACGCCGCCTTCGTGCTCGGCACCGTCGTCGCCGTCGCGGTGCTGGTCGCCGCGCTGTTCGTCAAGGAGGTGCCGCTCAAGGGCGCGGGCCCCAAGCCGGAGGCCGCCCCCGAGGCGGTGTGAGAAGGCCGTACGGGCGGGGTCCCGGCCGCGCTGTCCGGGCGCGGCCGGGACCCCGTTGCCGCACCGCGCGGCCGATGTCAGTGGGGCGTGCCACCATCGGCACATGGACAGGGCGCGGCAGTTGCGGCTGGCGAAGGACGCCATGGACCGGGAGTGGGCCGACCCGGACCTCGACCTCGCGGCGGTCGCGGCGCACGCCGGCTACTCCCGCTACCACTTCGTGCGCGCCTTCAAAGAGGTCTACGGCGAAACCCCAGGCCAGTACCTGACCCACCGCCGGATCGAGCGGGCCGAGGAACTGCTGCGCGGCGCCGACCTCAGCGTCACCGAGATCTGCCACCTGGTGGGATTCAGCAGCCTCGGCACCTTCTCGACCCGTTTCAAGGCCCGCACCGGCCTCACCCCGAGCGAGTACCGCGTCCGTCACGTCGGTCGCGGCGCGGCCCTGATCCCGGGCTGCTACGCCATGCTGTGGGCCGGCGGCTTCCCCCGCCGTGCCGAGGACCGCCGCAATTCTGAGGAAGCGCCCCGAGCACCGGCCCGCCTACGGTGACGAGAGGAGATCGGAAACGGCATCAGGAACCGACACCGACCGGACCGGGGAGCGCCCACCATGATCAAAGGCCTGACCATCGCCTCCGTGTGGACCTTCGACCAGCAGCGCACGAAGGCCTTCTTCACCGAGAAGCTCGACTTCGAGGTCCGCACCGAACTCGCCCTCGGCGACATGCACTGGATCACCGTCGGCGCCAAGAACCAGCCGGACGTGGAACTCACACTGATGAGCCTTGACGGCCCGGGGCTGGACACCGAGTCCTCCGAAGCGTTGAAGACGCTGGTCAGCAAGGGCGTCATGGGCGCGGGGGTGCTCAGCACCGACGACTGCCGCGGCGACTACGAGACCTTCCGGGCCCGGGGGGTGGAGTTCGTCCAGGAACCGAAGGAACGCCCCTACGGCATCGAGGCGATCTTCCGCGACGACAACGGCAACTGGTACTCGCTCACCGAGCGAAGCGAGGAACTGGACTTCTCCAAGGACTTCGGCTGAGCCGGGACTTCGCCCGAGAAGGGACGCCGGCTGAGCCCGGGACTTCGGCTGAGCCCGGGAGTTCGGCTGAGCCGGGACTTCTGCCGAGCAGGGAGTTCGGCAGAGCCGGGACGTCGGCCCGCGCAGGGACTTCGGCCGAGAAGAGCGAGGAGGCGTCCACCGGGCGGCCGGTCGGCCGCCCGCCGTCGCTAGGGCAGCAGCGGGTAACTGCCCGTGTTCGTCGGCGCGTGCTCGGGGAGCCACAGGACGGCGACCGCGCCCTCGGCGGGTATGTGTTCCGGCACCCCAGCGGGCCGTACGTTGCGGAAGGTGAGCCGGGCGCCCATCACCCGGGCCTGGCCCGCGGCGATGGTCAGGCCCAGCCCGTGGCCGCGCCCGGCCCGGTCGGAACTGCCGGTGCGGAATCGGCTCGGTCCCTCCGAGAGCAGGCTCTCCGGGAAGCCGGGACCGTGGTCGCGGACCCGGATGACCCGGCCCTCGACGGTGACCTGTATGGGCCCCTTGCCGTGCCGGGCGGCGTTGGCCAGCAGGTTGAACAGGACCCGCTCCAGCCGGCGCGGGTCGGTGGTGACCTCCGACTCGTGCACCACCCGTACCTCGACGTCGGGGTTCTTCGCCGCGACCCGCCGGGTGACGAACTCGCCCAGCATGATGTCCTGCAGCTCGGCCCGCTCCGAGGCACCGTCCAGCCGGGCCACCTCCAGGACGTCCTCGACGAGGGTACGCATCGCCTTCGCACGGTCCAGCACCAGCTCGGTGGGCCGGCCCGGCGGCAGCAGTTCGGCCGCCGTGAGCAGTCCGGTCACCGGTGTGCGCAGCTCGTGCGCGATGTCCGCGGTGACCCGGCGCTCGGCCTCCAGCCGCTGCCGCAGGGCGTCCGCCATGGCGTCCACGGCGCTCGCCAGGTCGTCGGTCTCGTCCTGGACGACCCCGCCGATCGCGTCCCGCACCCGTACGTCCGTCTCGCCCTTGGCGACCTGGTGCGCGGCCGTGGCCGCCTTGCGCAGCCGCCGCGACAGATGGGCGCCGATCAGCACGCCGAGGGCGCTGCCGCCGAGGACCACCGCGATGGAGCCGATCACCAGGGCCTGGTCCAGGTCGTTGAGGATGTCGGTGCTGCGGTCGGTGAACCCGGTGTGCAGCGACAGCACGTGACCGTCCTTGACCGGTACGGCCGCCCAGATGTCCGGCGCCCCCTGCCGGTGGTCGGAGACGAAGGTCGCCCGGCGGCCCTCCCGGACCTTCTCGCGCAACTCGGCGGGGAGCGCGGGGTCGTCGATCTTGATGCCGGGGAAGTTGGGCCGGCCGGACAGCTCGTAGTTGCGCTGGGCGATCTGGACGCGGGTGTCCGCCAGGTCGCGCGCGTTGTCCAGCATCGACACCCGGGCGGCGTTGTGCACGACCAGGCTGAGCACGATCGCCACCAGGGCGCCGACCAGCGCGATGGCGGCGCTCAGCTTCCACCGCAGGCCGGTGCGGATGCCCGCGCGCTCCACGCGGGCCGGAACCAGACGCCGGATCATCCCCCGCACACCCCGCCCCCGCTCAGGCCTTCAACTTGTAGCCGAAGCCGCGGACCGTCTCGATCCGGTCCTGGCCGATCTTGGTCCGCAGCCGCTGGACGTGGACGTCCACCACCCGGGTGTCACCGCCCCAGCCGTACTCCCAGACCCGTTCCAGGAGTCTGTCCCGGGAGAGCACGGTGCCCGGCGCGGTGGAGAACTCCAGCAGCAGGCGCATCTCGGTCGGTGTCAGCGCCACCGGCTGTCCGCCCCGGCGCACCTCCATGCCCTCGGTGTCGACCTCCAGGTCCCCGAAGGTCAGTACCCCGTCGGCGGCCGCAGCGCCCGGCTCCGAGCGGTCACCGCCGCCCGCGTGCCCGAAGCGGCGCAGCACCGCGCGGATCCGGGCGACCAGCACCGCCCCGTCGAACGGCTTGGTCACGTAGTCGTCGGCGCCCGCCTCCAGCCCCAGCACCACGTCGATGGAGTCGGCGCGCGCGGACAGCATGATCACCGGCACGGTCGACTCGTCACGGATGCGCCGGCACAGGCTCACCCCGTCCAGGCCCGGCACCATCACGTCCAGCAGGGCGATGTCGGGCCGGTCGGCCCGGAACGCCTCCAGCCCCGACAGGCCGTCGGGCATGGCGGTGACCGCGAAGCCGTCGCGCTCCAGGGCGAGCTGGGTGGCCTCGCGGATGACGTCGTCGTCCTCGACGAACAGGACGTGGGTCTGGTCTGCCATCCCTGTGCTCTCAGTCCTCGTGTGGTGGGGGGTCGTACCTGTTGTCCGAGGGGCGCGGCACCCGCGCACTCGCGCGCCCCCTGGTGGGGGGACGCCCGCGGCACGCGAAGCGTTCGCGCCTTTTCGGCCGTAGCGCCGTAGCGCCGTAGCGCCGTAGCGCCGCCCGCCGGGTGTGCGTCGTCACCGCCTTCGCCGGTACGGGCGGCCCGACCGGTGCACGCCGCCGGAAAGATAATGGCGCGTGGCGCCGGCCACCACTCAGCCGCCCTCGGGCACCGGCGTCGGCTCGTCACCGGTGATGGTGCCGTACTCGGTGTGCGTGCTGAACTTCTGGGTGAACCGGTCGTCGGTCCACAGATACGTGAGCACGTTCTCGCCGGACGGTTCGGACACCGGATCGTCCTTGTCGTACACCTGCTTGGTCACCACCAGGTAGCCCCGCTCGATCTCCGCGTACACCGGCGGCTCCTCCGCCTTGAACACGTTCACGTACCGGCCGTCGTGCCGCCGGTACACGTAGGCGCCGACCCCGACCGCGTCGCTGCACGTCAGCACGTTCACCACGAGGTCGCTCGCGGTGCTCCCGGTCAGCTCCCCGTACTGCACGTCGACCGGGTACTTGTCGGCGACACAGGGCTGCAGGTCACGCTTCACCTCCGCCGAGACCCGCGGGTCCCCCTTGAGCAGCTGGACGGCGTCCACCTGGTCCACGTCGTACGCCTCGGAGTGTGCGACGGAGGCCGAAGGGCCGGCGGGCGCGACCGTGTCGGCGTGCGCCGGGCCCTCGTCCCGGGCGCCGGTGCCGCCGGTGGCGCACGAGGAGACGAAAAGGGCGAGGGCGGTGAGCACGACCGCCGCCGTGATCACCGCCTGGGAAGTTTCTCGGGCCGCTCTCTGCCCCGCCCCGGTCAGGCCGCCGCGCAACGCTCCCGCTCCTCACGCTCCAGCGCGCGTGCGTCCAGTTCGCGGGCCTCCAGCTCCTCGCGGAGCCGGGCGAGCGCCCGGTGCAGCGTGCTCTTGACCGTTCCCGCCGACATGCCGAGGGCCGCGGCCGTCTCCTCCGTGGACATCTGCTCCCAGTGTCGCAGGACGACGACGCTGCGCTGCTTCGGCGCCAGTACCTTCATCGCGTCCATCAACAGGGCGCGGTCGGCGTGCTGTTCGGTGGAGTCGGCCACGGAGGCGTCCGGGAGCTGCTCGGTGGGCACCTCCTCCAGCTTGCGCGCCCGCCACCACTCGGTCCGGGTGTTGATCATGACCCGCCGCAGATAGGCGTCGGCGAGCCGCTTGTCGGCGATGCCGTCCCAGCGGCCGTACGTCCTTGCCAGCGCGGTCTGCAGCAGGTCCTGCGCGTCGACCGGGTCCGGGACGAGCCGACGGGCGCTGCGCAGCAGCGCGTCCTGCCGAGTGCGGACGTACTCCTCGAACTCCAGCACCTCGCCCTGCGCCATGATCAACCGCCTCCGATTCCCCGTGGGTTCCCCGTGCCGGCCGGGTGTGGCCCCTGCCGGTGTCGTGCCTGTGGTCCGTAGCCCAGCGCCCCTGCCGGGCACGGGAAAGAAGCTACGGAGCGGTTGTCACGGGGCTGTCCGAAGCAGCCTGCGGCGAGCGCTCAGCTGTCCGTCGGTTGTGTAACGAAACCCGGAGCGGGGTAAAGGAGCCGCCCGACTGCTGGCGATGTGGGGTGATATGTCGACCGGGTGAGTGTTACGCGGGCCGTTTCCCTGTGATGTGGCTGTGCGTCAGCCGGCCGTGCGGCCGGTGGTGTTCCGTCGGGTGGTGTCAGGCCGGACGCGCCGGCCGGTGGTGTCAGGTGAGCGGCAGGCGGTACAGGCCGCCCGGCAGCGGCTCGACCAGGCCGTCCGCCACCAGGCCGTCCAGCGCCCGCGCGCGCTGCACCGGCTCGTGCCAGACCCGGTCCAGCGCGGACTGCGGCACGGGCGCGTGCGCGTCGCGCAGTACGGCGAGCAGCTTGCCCCGCACCTGGCGGTCCGTACCCGCGTACGTCTGGCCCCGGCGCGGCGGCCCCTCGTGCTCGGGCTTGCCCGCGAGCCGCCAGGCGCACTGCGCGGTGATCGGGCACCGGTGGCACGCCTCGTTCTTCGCCGTGCACACGAGTGCGCCGAGTTCCATGGAAGCCGCCGCCCACCGGGCGGCCGTCCCCTCCTCCTCGGGGAGGAGCGTGCGGGCCAGCCTGCGCTCGGCGGCCGTGGTGGCGTTCGGCGGATACTGCACGCCCGTCACCGCGCGCGCGAGGACACGGCGCACATTGGTGTCCAGGACCGCGTGTCGCTGCCCGTACGCGAACGAGGCGACCGCCGCCGCCGTGTACTCGCCGATGCCCGGCAGCGCCAGCAACTGCCCGTGGTCCGCCGGTACGTCACCGCCGTGCCGCTCCGTTATGGCCACCGCGGCGCCGTGCAGGCGCAGGGCGCGGCGCGGGTAGCCGAGCCGCCCCCACGCGCGTACGGCTTCACCGGGGGGCTCGGCGGCAAGGTCGGCGGGGCGGGGCCAGCGGGCCAGCCACTGCTCGTAGACCGGCAGGACTCGGTTGACCGGTGTCTGCTGGAGCATGAACTCGCTGACCATCACGCCCCACGCGCCGGCTTCGGGGCGCCGCCAGGGCAGGTCGCGGGCGTTGTCCTCGAACCAGTCGATGACGGGGGAGTGCAAGTGCGCTCCGGGCGGCGTCACGCCGGCGGGGGCCGGGGCGGGGACGGTGTCGGCGGGGGTGCTGTGGGGAAGCTTCGTGGGCGCAGTCATGGCCCTTTGATCCTGCCACGACGGGGGTGCACGCGTGCGTACCGTCACCCGACGGGGTGGCACCCGCCCGTCGTGCCGCCGGTCCGCGCGCCTGCGGGCGGCGCGCCGGGGTGCTACGCGGCGTGTTACGTGCGCGGGCGTGCCGTGGGCGTTACGCGTACCCGTGGCCCCGTGGCCCCGTGGCCCGGTGGCGGTGGCCGCGGTTGTTCCTGGGTGCGTGGCGTGTCGTTGCCGTCACCCTGTGCGGTCGTGAACGGCTCGGGCGGCAGCCGGGCGCGCCGGGGCGGAGGGGACCGGGATGATGATCCGGAAAAGTTGTGGTTCCCGGCGGCGGGTGGGGGCGGGGAACGCCAGGATCTCTCGTACAGTTTGCGCCGTGGGATCTCTGCGCAATCCGGTCGGGCCGCTTCCCTCCTCCATCTACTGGCGTCGGAGGGCCGTACTGCTGTCCGTGCTGACCCTGTTGGCGCTCGTGTTCGCCTGGATCGCCACCTCGGGCGGTGGCGGCGGCAAGAACAGTGCCGACGGTTCCAACGGCGGCAGGAATCCCGCCTCCTCCATCACGCCGGGACCGTCCGGCTCGGGTACGGCGATCACCCAACACCCGGGCGGCCGCGACGAGTCGAGCGGCGAGGAGACCGGCGGGTCCGGCTCCGGGTCCGACGACGGCGGCAACAACGACGACGGCGGTACCGGCCCCGGCGGCGCCGCGGGCGGTGACGACGCCAACGGGGACACGCCCCCGGGCGCGGGTTCCGGCGGCGGTGCCGGCGCCGGCACCGGGTCGAGCGCCGCGTTGCCGGCCGGCACCCCGCTGCCCAACTGCACCGCCAGCGTCGTGACGTTGACGCTGAGCAGCGTGCGCAACGAGTACTCGCCCGACCAGACGCCCACCTTCCGGCTGACCGCGAGGAACAGCTCCGCGAGCGACTGCAAGGTCGACCTCGGGCCCAGGAGCGCGGTGTTGACGGTCACTCAGGCCGGCGAGGACGACACCTACTGGTCCTCGGCCGACTGCCCCGAGGGTTCCGGCAGCCTGCTGTACCGGGTGCCGGCCGGCGCCACCTTCGTCTACACCGTGAAGTGGGACCGCAAGCCCAGCGCACCGCAGTGCGCCACGCCCCCGCCGGGTTCGGCCGGCGCCGGGACCTACCTGGTGGAGGCCAAGGCACCCGGCTTCGAGAAGACGCGGACCTCGTTCGTGCTGAAGGCCGACTGAAAGACCGGGCGGGCCGGCCGGCGGTACGACCGGCCGCCGCGCCGCGCCGTGCCCGGCAGGGCCCGTGCGTCCGACCTGCCGGCCGAGCTACACGTAACGTTCCAGGATCGAGGACTCCGCCAGGCGGGACAGGCCCTCGCGGACACTGCGCGCGCGGGCCTCGCCCACACCGTCCACCGTCTGCAGGTCGTCGACGCTGGCGGCGAGCAGCTTCTGCAGGCCGCCGAAGTGCTCCACCAGCCGGTCGATGATCGCGCCGGGCAGCCGGGGCACCTTGGCCAGCAGCCGGAAACCCCGGGGGGAGACCGCCGAGTCGAGCGCCTCGGGTGATCCGGTGTAGCCCAGGGCCCGCGCGACGGTGGACAGTTCCAGCAGCTCGGCATGGGTGAGCGCGTCCAGCTCGGACAGCGCCTCCTCGACCGTACGGGACCGCTTCGCCGTCGGCGCGGGCACGTAGTCCCGGACGACCAGCTCGCGCTCGGGCTCCACACCCGCGATGAGCTCGTCGAGCTGCAGGGCGAGCAGCCGGCCGTCGGTGCCCAGCTCGACGACGTACTCCGCGATCTCGGTGGCGATACGGCGGACCATTTCCAGGCGCTGCGCCACCGCCGAGACGTCCCGGACCGTCACCAGGTCCTCGATCTCCAGCGCCGACAGCGTGCCCGCGACCTCGTCGAGACGGAGCTTGTAGCGCTCCAGCGTCGCCAGGGCCTGGTTGGCGCGGGACAGGATGGCCGCCGAGTCCTCCAGGACGCGGCGCTGGCCGTCCACGTAGAGGGCGATCAGCCGCATCGACTGGGAGACGGAGACGACGGGGAAGCCGACCTGCTTGCTGACCCGGTCCGCCGTGCGGTGCCGGGTGCCCGTCTCCTCCGTGGGGATCGTGGCGTCCGGGACGAACTGGACACCCGCCCGAAGAATCTTCGACAGGTCGGAGGAGAGGACGATGCCGCCGTCCAGCTTGCACAGCTCGCGCAGCCGGGTCGCGGTGAACTCCACGTCCAGTACGAAACCGCCCGTGCACATCGTCTCGACGGTCTTGTCGGAGCCGAGGACGATGAGGCCACCGGTGTTGCCGCGCAGGACGCGCTCGAGGCCGTCACGCAGAGCCGTACCGGGAGCCACGGCGCTCAGCGAGGCGCGCATCAGGCCATCGGAACCGGTGCTCCCACCGGACTTGCCGGGAGCCGCTGCCCGGTCGTTGGCTGCCACTGCACTCCTCCGGTCGCAGGATCTGGGGTGCTCCCGTTTCACGCACTCGGTTCGTACGGACGGGCGAGACCAGGGCAAAGTCTACCGGCGGTCCTCCGCCTCCCGTGGGGCCTCTCGGCGACGCGAGCGCGGCAGGACCCGCAGCGCGTCCCCTATGTCCGCGACTTCCAGGACCTTCATCCCGGGTGGCACCCTGCCCGGATCGCCCGGCACGAGCGCGTGCGTGAAGCCCAGGCGGTGCGCCTCCGACAGCCGGCGCTGCACGCCCGTGACCCGTCTGACCTCGCCCGCGAGGCCCACCTCGCCGATCGCGACGAGGTTCTTCGGCAGCGGGGTGTCGCTGGCGGCGGAGGCCAGCGCGAGCGCCACCGCGAGGTCGGCGGCGGGCTCGGACAGCTTCACGCCGCCGACCGTCGCCGAGTAGATGTCCCGCTTGCCGAGCGCGCTGATACGGCCGCGCTGCTCCAGGACGGCCAGCATCATCGACACCCGGGAGGTCTCCAGTCCGGACGTGGTGCGGCGCGGCGAGGGGATCTGTGAGTCGACCGTGAGCGCCTGCACCTCCGCGACCAGGGGGCGGCGGCCCTCCAGGGTGACGGTGAGGCAGGTGCCCGGGACCGGCTCGGCGCGCCGGGTCAGGAACAGGCCGCTCGGGTCGGCGAGGCCGGTGATGCCCTCGTCGTGCAGTTCGAAGCAGCCGACCTCGTCGGTGGCGCCGTAGCGGTTCTTGACGCCGCGCACGAGACGCAGGCGCGCGTGCCGGTCGCCCTCGAAGTGCAGGACCACGTCCACCAGATGCTCCAGCAGGCGCGGGCCGGCGATCGCGCCGTCCTTGGTGACGTGCCCCACCAGCAGGGTGGACATCCCGCGCTCCTTGGAGGCGCGGATCAGGGCGCCCGCCACCTCCCGGACCTGCGCCATGCCGCCGGGTGCGCCGTCGATCTCCGGTGACGCCACCGTCTGCACCGAGTCGAGGATCAGCAGGGACGGCTTCACCGCGTCCAGGTGGCCCAGTACGGCGGCCAGGTCGGTCTCCGCCGCCAGGTACAGGTGGTCGTCGAGGGCGCCGATGCGGTCGGCGCGCAGGCGGACCTGGCTCGCGGACTCCTCGCCGGTGACATAGAGCGTGCGGTGCTCGTCACTGGCCGACTTGGCGGCCACGTCGAGCAGCAGCGTGGACTTGCCGACGCCGGGCTCCCCGGCCAGCAGCACCACGGCTCCCGGGACGAGCCCGCCGCCGAGGACGCGGTCCAGTTCGGGCACGCCGGTGGAGCGGGCGGTGGCCTGGCGGCCGTCGACCTGGCCGATGGGGACGGCGGAGGTGGTGACCCGGCCCGGGGTCGTCGTCCGGACCGCCGGCGTGCCGTACTCCTCGACCGTGCCCCACGCCTGGCACTCGGGGCAGCGGCCGAGCCACTTCGCCGTCTGCCAGCCGCACTCGGTGCAGCGGTAGGACGGACGGTCCTTGGTGGTCTTGGTACGGGCAGCCATGGGGAAACCGTAGCGGCCGGGTCTGACAACGGGGGCCGACGGTGGTTCGGCGGTGGTGGTCCGGGCCGGATCGGAGGCGGTCCGCGCGGTATCGGCTGCCGTGGTCCGCCCCGGGGCGGCCGTGGTTCACGCCGGATCGGTCGGGGTTCGTGCCGGCCCACACGGAGATCTCGGGTCTGCTGCCGGTGCCGGTGCCGGTGCCGGTGCCCGTGCCGAGGCCGGGGATCGGTCGGGGCCCGGCAGCACCGATCGCGGGGGAGGGCGGAGGGCCCTGTCCCCTTATGAGGGATCGTTTCACCCGTACGGATTAAAACGGCTCAAGGGGCGGTAGCAGCGTGTTCCGGGCCGCCTACGGTCGCACGGGTGATGAGCAGCAGCCCGGAAACCTCGACCCGCACGACCGGCGCACACCGGGCGCACCGGGAGGCGCGTGAGCGCGGTGCGGCGCACACGCCGGTGCGGCGCACACCCGCGCGCTACGAACCGTACCTGGACGGCCTCTTCACCTACTGCCTGTCGGTGCTGTGCGACCACGACGCGGCCACCGCAGCGCTCGGTGACGTCCTGTCGCTCGCCGAGCGGCGCGGCCACCGCGTCCCGGACGCCGCCGGCGACCGCAGGGCCTGGCTGTACGCGCTGGCCCGCTGGGCCTGTCTGCGCAAGCTGGCCGAGGCCAAGCAGAAACGTCAGGCCTCCCACGCGGCGGGCGCCCGGCACGGCGCGCATCGCCCGCCTCCCGCATCGCCCGCCGCCCCGCCGGTCCCGGACGCGGTACGGCAGCGGCGGCGGCGTGAACTCGCCCTGCTCGCCTGGCCCGAGGCGGCCGGCACCAGCCCCGAGCAGCGCGAGGCGCTGGAGCTCGCGGTGCGCCACCACCTTGCCGCCCACGAGATCGCCGCCGTCCTCGGCATGGACCGGACCGCCGCGGGCGAACTTCTTGCCTCGGCCGCCTGCGAGGTGGAACGCACGCGTGCCGCGCTCGCCGTCGTGGGCGCCGGCGGCTGCCCCGGGGTGGCCCGCCTCACCGGCGACCAGCAGCTGGTCCTCAGCGCCGCCCTGCGCCGGGAACTCGTCCGCCACGTCGACGACTGCCCGCGCTGTCGCCGTGCCGCCGGCCGTGCGGTGCCCGGCCGCTGGCCCGGCGACACGGTCACGCCCGCCGAGCTGCCCGTCCTGGAGGCGCCCCGCGCCGCCCTGCACGCCGTCATGGCGCGCCTGCCGCGCGTGCGGGGCGCGGCGGCGCCCCGCTTCGACCGGCGCGGCTTCCCCATGGACCCCAAGGACCACGCGGCCCGGCGCGACCGCCTGCGCGCGCGTGCCGTCACGACGACCGTCGTCGCCACGGTCGTCGCCGCGCCCGTCCTCGCCCTGTGGGCCGCCTACCGGGGCACCCCCACCGGCGAGGCCGTCGACGGCCGCTCGGCCAGCGCCGGGGAGGCGCACGGCCCCGACAGCCTGGCCGGGGAGCAGACCGGCGGCTACGAGAACACCGGGAACGCCAGCACGCGTCCC
Source organism: Streptomyces sp. bgisy159 (assembly GCF_965341775.1). Taxonomy (GTDB): domain Bacteria; phylum Actinomycetota; class Actinomycetes; order Streptomycetales; family Streptomycetaceae; genus Streptomyces. Next base: position 269,293 of record NZ_CBDQZH010000004.1, read on the forward strand.
GGGGCCGGCCTCGGCCGCCACAACCGGCCCGATGTGTCCGTGGAGGTGGTCAGCGTCGCCGGGGCCGACAAGAAGGCGGCCGGGCGGCTCACCGTGACCGCCGCCGGCAGCGGTGAGACCACGCTGATCACCCTCAAGGCCGACCCCGACGGCGACGCACCGGTCCGCTGGTCGGCGACCACGGGGGCCTCCTGGCTCTACCTGAGCCGGTCCACGGGCACCCTGGAGCCCGGCGAGTCGGTGACCGTCAAGGTGCACGTCGACCAACTGCGCGAGCCCGCCGGGTTGTGGCACGCGCGCGTGGCCGTCGCCCCCGCGGGGGCCGTCGTCTCCATCTCCGGGTACGGCACCGCCCCGGTCCCGGCGCACCCTGGACCGTCGCGGCCGGGCCCCGGCCCCGGCCCCGGCCCCGGCCCCGGCCCCGGCCCCGGCCCCGGCCCCGGCCCTGGCCCCGGCAACGGATCCGGATCGGGGTCCGGCGGCGGACCCGGCACGGGAAGCGGCAGCCCCAGTGCCCCGCCGACCTCGCAGGACCCGGACCCGACGCCCACCGACCCGGCGCCCACCGAGCCCACGCCGAGCGATCCGCCCCCGACGTCCGACCCGGAGCCGACCCCGGACCAGCCGCCCCCGTCCGGCCCGGCCGACTCCGCGTCGCCCAACGGCGGCGCGTCCGATCCCAGTACGACGGCGTCTACGCCGGTGCCGTCGGCGTAGACGGGCGGAGGGCGGAACGGTACGGCCGATGCCCGCGCCGACCCGGGGCGGGTCCCGTCGGCTCGGTCGCTCCGGTTGGCCGCTCCAGGCGGCTCGGGTTCGGTCGGTCTCCTGCGGTTCGCCAGGTGGCTCGGACCCGGCCGGGCTCCCTGCCGTCCGTCAGGCAGCCCGGCCTGTCGGTCCGGTCGGGGCCGCCCCGTCGTCGGTCAGTCCCGTCGGTCAGTCCCGGCGGTCAGCTCCGTCGGCAGGGGCCGCCCGGTGCTCCGGTCAGTCCGTCGGGTCCGCCGGGTGCGGCGCCAGCAGGGGGAGCCGGGCCGCCAGTCGCTCCTCGCACAGCTCGACCAGACGGTCGTAGCCCGCCTTGCCCATCAGCTCGGTCAGCTCCGCGCGGTACGAGACGTAGACCGGGTCGCCCGCGCCGTGCGCAGAGGTGGCCGAGGTGCACCACCAGTGCAGGTCATGGCCGCCCGGGCCCCAGCCGCGTCGGTCGTACTCGCCGATCGACACCTGGAGGACGCGGGTGTCGTCCGGCCGGTCGATCCAGTCGAACGTCCGCCGGATCGGCAGCTGCCAGCAGACGTCCGGCTTGGTCTCCAGCGGCTCCCGGCCCTCCTTCAGGGCGAGGATGTGCAGCGAGCAGCCCGCGCCGCCGGCGAAACCGGGGCGGTTCTGGAAGATGCACGAGCCCTGGTACGGGCGGGTCTGGCGGGAGCCCTCCTCGTCCTCGGAGATCCAGCCGTTCTCGGTGCCCTCCGCGTGGTGCTGCCAGAGGTCGGGGGTCAGCCGGGCCACGTGCTCGGCGACGCGTTTCTCGTCGTCCTCGTCCGAGAAGTGCGCCCCCAGCGTGCAGCAGCCGTCGTCGGCGCGGCCCGCCTGGATGCCCTGGCAGCCGCTGCCGAAGACGCAGTGCCACCGGGAGGTCAGCCAGGTCAGATCGCAGCGGAAGACCTGCTCGTCGTCCGCCGGGTCCGGGAACTCCACCCACGCGCGTGCGAAGTCGAGGCCCTTCTCGTCGGCCCTCGCCTTCCGCGCCGACTTCGTCTGTGCGGGAACCTTGGACGACTCGTCGGCTTTGCCGGCCTTGTCGGCCTTCGCCGTCTTGGGCGTCTTTTCGTCCTTCGCCTTTTTCGTCTTTGGCACGCGTCCAGGGTAAGTCGCCGGGGCGCTCTCCCGGGACCGCACGGGAGGCCGAGGACGGCGTGGCTGGCAGTAGCGTTCCCCCCATGAGACTCGGTGTCCTCGACGTGGGATCGAACACGGTGCATCTGCTGGTGGTGGACGCGCACCCGGGCGCGCGCCCGCTGCCCGCGCACTCGCACAAGGCGGAGCTGCGCCTGGCCCAGCTGCTCGACGAAGGTGGCGCGATCGGCCCCGAGGGGATCGACAAACTGGTCGCCGTCGTCCACGAGGCGCTCCAGGCGGCCGAGGACAAGGGCGTCGAGGACCTGCTGCCGTTCGCCACCTCCGCGGTGCGGGAGGCCACCAACGCGGACGACGTCCTCGCGCGCGTGCAGGACGAGACCGGCGTCGAGCTTCAGGTGCTCAGCGGCGCCGAGGAGGCCCGGCTCACCTTCCTCGCCGCCCGCCGCTGGTTCGGCTGGTCGGCCGGCAAGCTGCTCGTCCTGGACATCGGCGGCGGCTCGCTGGAGATCGCCTACGGCATAGACGAGGAACCCGACGCGGCGGCGTCCCTGCCGCTGGGCGCGGGGCGCCTCACGGCGGGCTGGCTGCCGGGCGACCCGCCCGAGCCCGACGACGTACGGGCGCTGCGGCGCCACGTGCGGGCCCAGATCGCCCGTACCGTCGGCGAGTTCAGCCGCTTCGGCGCCCCCGACCACGTCGTCGCCACTTCGAAGACGTTCCGGCAGCTGGCCCGTATCGCAGGCGCGGCGCGTTCCGCGGAGGGCCTGTACATCCAGCGCGAACTCAAGCGGGAGTCCCTCGAAGCCTGGGTGCCGCGCCTGGCCGGCATGACCACCGCCCAGCGCGCCGAACTCCCCGGCGTCTCCGAGGGGCGCGCAGGCCAGCTCCTCGCCGGTGCGCTGGTCGCGGAGGGCGCGATGGACCTCTTCGGCGTCGAGTCCCTGGAGATCTGTCCCTGGGCCCTCCGCGAAGGCGTGATCCTGCGCCGCCTCGACCACATGGTGACGGGCTGAGCCACGACCGGGGCGAAGCCGCGGGGCGCAGCGCCGCAGGGCTGAGTGGGGCGCAGCGCCGCGGGGGCTGAGGGGGCTGAGGGGGGCCGAGCTGAGCGGGTGGGCCACGGGAGCCGAGCGGCAGCGCCCCAGCGGCCCAGGCGGCCCAGCGGCCCAGATGCCCCAGCGCCGCAGGCGGCGCGGGGCGGGGTGGCGCGGGGTCGGCCCGCGCCACAGGGATGGGCGCCGGCGTACGCCCCACACCCGCACCCCCTCGTGCACGGCGCGCACGCCCCCACCCGCACCCCCTCGCACGCGGCGCACGTGCCCCTCACCTCCGCCCCGCCGCGTGAAGTGCGCCACCCGGTACCCCCGAACGCACAGCCGCGCCGGTGCCCTCGACCTCCCTGTCGGGCCGCACCCGAGACCTCGACCCCCGCCGCGCCCCGCCCCCGCCACCCCCGCGCTCACCGGCGCTGATGACCGTCCATGGCCAATGGCGGCGCCGGCAGGAATCCGGCCACGCGTGCGTGGCCGGTTGGTACCGGGGGCCCGGGGCTGTGGTCGAACACGCTCCCCGGGCCGCAGTGCGGGCCCGTACGCTGTCCTTCGTGGCAGAACCAGTGGTGCGCGTCCCGGATGCGAAGGTCGCCCTGTCGACGGCCTCGGTGTATCCGGAGTCGACGGCGACGGCCTTCGAGATCGCCGCGCGCCTCGGGTACGACGGTGTCGAGGTCATGGTCTGGAACGACCCCGTGAGCCAGGACATCGACGCTCTGCGCCGGCTCAGCGACTACCACCGGATCCCGATCCTGGCCGTGCACGCGCCCTGTCTGCTGATCACACAGCGGGTCTGGTCGACCGACCCCTGGACCAAGCTCCAGCGCGCCCGGGCGGCCGCCGAGCGGCTGGGGGCCGGCACGGTCGTCGTTCACCCCCCGTTCCGCTGGCAGCGTCAGTACGCGCGGGACTTCGTGCAGGGCGTCTGGCGGATGGCGGACGAGACGGATGTGCGGTTCGCCGTCGAGAACATGTACCCGTGGCGCTACCGCGACCGGGAGATGCTCGCCTACGCGCCCGACTGGGACGTGACCAAGGACGACTACCGGCACTTCACCATCGACCTCAGCCATGCGGCGACGGCCCGTACGGACGCGCTGCACATGGTCGACCGCATGGGGGACCGGCTCGGGCACGTGCACCTCGCCGACGGTCTGGGGTCCAACAAGGACGAGCACCTGGTGCCCGGCCGCGGCACCCAGCCCTGCGCCGAACTGCTGGAGCGGCTGGCGCTCGGCGGATTCGACGGGCACATCGTCATCGAGGTCAACACCCGGCGGGCGATGTCCGGCGCCGAACGCGAGGCCGACCTGGCCGAGGCCCTGGCCTTCACCCGTCTCCACCTGGCCTCCACGGCGAGGGTGCCCCGGCGGTGACCGACATGGCCCCCACCCCGGCCGGCGGAAGCGCGGCCCCCACCCCGCCGACGGGAAGCCCGGCCTCCCCCCGCCCCCGCCGACGCGGGCGCCCCCGCCGCAGCGAACCCGCCGACACTCGCGAGCGGATCCTCGACACCGCACGCGAGGAGTTCTCCCGCCAGGGGTACGAGAAGACCTCCGTACGCGGCATCGCGAAGGCGGCCGGCGTCGACTCCGCCCTGGTGCACCACTACTTCGGCACCAAGGAGGGCGTCTTCGAGGCGGCCGTGGAGGTGGCGTTCGCGCCCGCGTTGCACGCACCGGAGACCATCACGGAGGGTCCGCTGGACGGCGTCGGCGACCGGTTCACCCGTTTCATGTTCGGTGTCTGGGAGAACCCGACCACCCGTACGCCCCTGCTGGCGATCCTGCGCTCGGCGGTGAACAACGACACCGCCGCCGCGGTCTTCCGCCACCTCATCGCCTCCCAGCTGCTGCGCCGCGTCGCCGCCCAGCTGGACCTGCCGGACGCGGAACTGCGGGCCGAGCTGGCGGCCGCGCAGCTCGTGGGCTGCGCGATGATGCGGTACGTGATCAAGTTGGAGCCGCTCGCCTCGGCGGACATCGAACAGGTCATCGCACGCGTGGCTCCCGTCGTCCAACGACACCTCACGGAGCGCTGAGCCCGCGCCTCGCCCCCCGCGCCCCGCTCACGCCTCGGCGCCCGCGCCCCCCGCTCACGCCCCCAACGCCCCACGCCCCGCTCACCCTCGCGCTCCCGCCCGTGCGCCCAGACGCCCCCCGCGCCCCCCCGCCCCACCCCTGATCCGAGACGCGCATCCCGCATACCGGACAACGCGTCCCGCACCCTGGATGACCGGCGTACGCTCGACTCCAGTCAGACGTCTCTGGCGGCGCACAGAAATCTCTGGCGGCGCACAGTCCGAAGGAGCGAGCGACGATGCCCGAGCTGAGGTCCCGCACAGTCACCCACGGCCGCAACATGGCGGGCGCCCGCGCCCTTATGCGTGCCTCCGGGGTACCCGGTGCGGACATCGGCCGGAAGCCGATCATCGCGGTCGCCAACAGCTTCACCGAGTTCGTGCCGGGGCACACCCACCTCCAGCCCGTCGGCCGGATCGTCAGCGAGGCGATCACCGAGGCCGGCGGCATCCCGCGCGAGTTCAACACGATCGCCGTGGACGACGGCATCGCGATGGGCCACGGGGGCATGCTGTACTCGCTGCCCTCCCGCGACCTGATCGCGGACAGCGTGGAGTACATGGTCGAGGCGCACTGCGCGGACGCCCTGGTCTGCATCTCCAACTGCGACAAGATCACCCCGGGCATGCTGATGGCGGCCCTGCGCCTGAACATCCCGACCGTCTTCGTCTCCGGCGGCCCGATGGAGGCCGGCCGTGCCACCCTGGTCGACGGCACGGTCCGCACGCTCGACCTGGTCGACGCGATCTCCGACGCCGTGAACGACAAGATCTCGGACGAGGACATCCTCCGTATCGAGGAGAACGCCTGTCCGACCTGCGGCAGCTGCTCCGGCATGTTCACCGCCAACTCGATGAACTGCCTGACCGAGGCGATCGGCCTCTCCCTGCCCGGCAACGGCTCGGTGCTGGCCACCCACACCGCCCGCAGGCAGCTCTACGTCGACGCCGCCCGCACGGTGATGGACGTCACCCGCCGCTACTACGAGCAGGACGACGACACCGTCCTGCCGCGCTCGGTCGCCACCTTCGCGGCGTTCGAGAACGCCATGGCGCTCGACATCGCCATGGGCGGCTCGACCAACACGATCCTGCACCTGCTGGCGGCCGCCCAGGAGGCGGGCGTCCCGTTCGGCCTCACCGAGATCGACGCCGTCTCGCGCCGCGTGCCCTGCCTGGCGAAGGTCGCGCCGAACGTCGCCAAGAACCGCACCTACTACATGGAGGACGTGCACCGCGCCGGCGGCATCCCCGCCCTCCTCGGCGAACTGCACCGCGCCGGCCTGCTCAACGAGGACGTGCACGCCGTCCACAGCCCGTCCCTCGCGGACTGGCTGAAGACGTGGGACGTGCGCGGCGGCTCCCCGTCCCCCGAGGCCGTGGAACTGTGGCACGCGGCGCCCGGCTGCGTCCGCTCGGCGGAGGCGTTCTCCCAGTCGGAGCGCTGGGAGGCCCTCGACGACGACGCGGAGAACGGCTGCATCCGCAGCGCCGAGCACGCGTACTCGAAGGACGGCGGCCTGGCGGTCCTGAGGGGCAACCTGGCGGTCGACGGCTGCGTGGTGAAGACGGCCGGCGTCGACGAGTCGATCTGGACCTTCGAGGGTCCGGCCGTCGTCTGCGAGTCGCAGGAGGAGGCCGTCGAGAAGATCCTCAACAAGCAGGTGACGGACGGCGACGTCGTCGTCATCCGCTACGAGGGTCCCAAGGGCGGCCCCGGCATGCAGGAGATGCTCTACCCGACGTCCTTCCTCAAGGGCCGCGGCCTGGGCAAGACCTGCGCCCTGATCACCGACGGCCGCTTCTCCGGCGGCACCTCGGGCCTGTCCATCGGCCACGCCTCGCCCGAGGCGGCCTCCGGCGGCACCATCGCCCTGGTCGAGGACGGCGACCGGATCCGCATCGACATCCCGAACCGTACGATCGACCTGCTCGTCGACGACGCCGAGCTGGCCCGCCGCGACCAGGCGCTGAACGGCGCGTACGCCCCGAAGAACCGCGAGCGCAAGGTCTCCGCCGCCCTGCGCGCCTACGCCGCGATGGCCACCAGCGCCGACAAGGGCGCGGTCCGCGACGTGTCCAGGCTGGGCTGATCCACCCGCCGCACCGCACGCCCGTACGACGCCGAGGGGCCGCCTCCCGATCTCTCCCGACCGGAGGCGGCCCCCGCGCGTGCGCGCGTCACCAGTCCGCGGGGTCGCGCCCGTCCACCGAGAACACGGTCCCGTCCGGCGCCCCGGCGTACACCCGCCCGTCGACGGTCACCGGGGCCGGCAGGGCGTCGGGCACCCGGTCGCCGTTCGGGCCGAGCCGGGGCCGGGTCTGCCCGACGAGCCGGCCGCTCCGCGCGTCGAAGGCGAGCAGCCGTCCGTCCGGGGCGGTGAGGAACACCCGGTCGCCCGCGCGCACCGGCGCCGACCCGCGGGTCACGGCCGTCTCCAGATGCCACAGCCGTTCCTCCGCGTTCATGTCGAACGCCTCCAGCGACCCACCGGTGGCCAGCAGGTAGACCACGCCGCCGGACACCCCGGCCACCGGATCAGGCCGGGACACCGGCAGCGCCACCCGGCGGGTGTCCCCGGACCCGGGGTCGTAGCGCACGACCGCGTCGGTGTAGCCCGTGCCCCGGTCGAGCGAGAGCAGCAACAGGGCTCCGTCCTCGCTGCCGACGGGCTTGAGCGTGCCACGCAGGGCGGCGTTCCAGCGGACGGCCCCGGTCTCCGGGTCCACCGCCGCCACCCGCGTCGTACCCGCGTCCGAGGCACTGATCGCGTAGGCCAGCGGGTCACCGGGGAAGGCCAGGAAGGTGGGCGCGCCGCTCTGGCCGCGGATGCGGTGGCGCCACTTCTCCTCACCGGTCGCGCCGTCCACGGCGCTGACGGTTCCGTCGGCGGCGGTGAACAGCAGCACGCCGCCCGCCGCCCGCATACCGACGTGCTCGGGCATGCTCCGCTCCCAGCGCGCCTCACCGGTGTCCGGGTCCAGCGCCGCCAGCCGTCCGCCCTGGTCCGCCATCGGCTGGACGAACCCGCCGGCCAGCAGCGGCGGTTCGCGCCGGTACGAGGCGGCCACCGGGTGGCGCCACAGCACCGTGCCGTCGGCCGGATCGAGGGCGAAGACGACGCCGGACTGCGCGCACAGCAGTCTCCCCACGCCGTACGAGCACTGCGGCAGCGCCGCGCTCCCGGTCACCGAGCCCGCCTCCCACCCGGCGAACGCGGCCGGGGCGCTCGGCCCGGCCGTCGACGCGGGCGGGACGTCCAGCCACCGCGCCGAGGCGAACACCCCGCCGACGACCAGCCCCAACGCCCCGGCCACCAGCGCCACCCGCCGGTACGCCATCCGCCGGGCACGCGGCGCCGCGCCGCTCCCGTCCGGGCGGACGCCGCCCGCGCGTCCCGCGCCGGCCCCGCCCCGGTCACCCGCCCCGCGAACGCCCGGCGCCGGCCCGTCCGCCGCCCCCGGCCGTCCGCCGTCCGACCCCGGCCGCGCGTCGCCCGGCGCCGTACCGTCCTCGTCGTTCCGCTGCGCCGGTATGAACGCCTGGGTGTCGTACGACGCCGCCACCGACCGCAGCTCGCGCATCAGCTCGTCGGGGGTGGGCCGCTCCTCGGGCTCCTTGGCGAGGCAGCGCCGCACCAGCGGAGCGAGGTCGTCCGGTACGTCGGCCAGGTCGGGCTCGTCGTGCACGACCTGGTAGGCGACGACATAGGGGCTGTCGGAGTCGAACGGACCCCGGCCGGTGGCCGCGTGCACCGTCACCGAGCCGAGGGCGAAGATGTCGGCGGCGGGCCCGACCTCCCGGGGCCGGCGGAACTGCTCGGGCGCCATGAAGGGCGGCGTGCCGATCAGCTTGCCGGTCTCGGTGCGCAGTTCGCTGTCCGTCGGCCGGGAGATGCCGAAGTCGATCACCTTGGGCCCGTCGCCGGCGAGCAGGACGTTGCTCGGCTTGAGGTCCCGGTGCACGACCCCGACACGGTGGATGTCGCGCAGTGCCTCGGCGAGCCCGGCCATCAGCCGGCGCACCTCGCCGGGGGCCATCGGGCCGTTCCGTTTGACGTGATCGGAGAGGGTCGGTCCCGGAATGTACTGGGTGGCCATCCAGGGCCGGTCGGCCTCCGGGTCGGCGTCCACCACGGGCGCGGTGAAGGCACCGCTGACCCGTCGAGCGGCGGCCACTTCCTGCCGGAAGCGCCCCCTGAACTCGGGATCCTTGGCGAACTCGGCGTGGACGACCTTCACCGCGAGCTTCATGCCGGAGGTACTGCGGGCCAGATGGACCACGCCCATGCCCCCGGAGCCGAGGCAGGACTCCAGGAGGTAGTGGCCGGCGTATTCGGGAAGTTCCGCTTCCGCGCCCGCCCCGGTGTTGCGCCGTGGCGCCATGGACCACCCCCGTGCTGTTCGTTCGCGCGCGCGACGCACGGAGCCTAGTCGATGACTCGTACGAGACCGAGGCGACTTGCTAGCCTCCGCGTACGAGTTGCGCACATGCGTTTCATGTCGCGTTTCAGGGGAATCACCGTGGCTCCATGACAGTCATGGGGTGCGAGGGGGGAGTACTCATGTCCGTCGACCATGTGGAGGAGAACGTCGGCAGCGGCGAGGGCACCGAGGCCGTCAGGACGGCGTCGGCGGCCGTGACGGCGTCCGCCGCCGTGGCGTTCTACCCGATCGCTCCGGGCGTCCGGCTGAACGTCCGCGGCGGTCCGGGCACGAACTACAGCATCGTCCGCGTGCTGCCCGAGGGTTCCAAGGTGCCGATCTACTGCCAGACGACGGGCACGACGGTGTCGGGCTACTACGGCACCTCCAACATCTGGGACAACATCGGCAACGGCGAGTTCGTGTCGGACACGTACGTGCACACGGGCAGCGACGGCTACGTCGCCTCGCGCTGCGTCTCCTGAGCGCGGCCGGGCCCGCGCGCCGCCCCACCCGCCGGCCCGCCCCCGTCCGGCGCCATAATCGTCCTGTGAGCGACGAGAACGGCACCCCGGACACCCGGGCGGGCTCCGCGGACACCCCGGGTGCCCCCGGTTCCGCCGGTGGTCCCCGCCCCGAGCCCCTGCGCTTCTTCGGCACCTCGTGGGTCCACCACGACCAGGGGTATCCGGCCCGCCGCGTCGGCGTGGCCGTCGGGTCGCTCGCCGCCGCCGCGGTCGCCTGCCTCGTGCTCCGCTTCGCCTACCAGGGCCTCCGGATCGCCGGCATCGGCGGTTTCGTGACCGTCCTGATGGTTGGGATGTTCGCCGTCTGCAGCGCGCTCGCCTTCCGCCACACCTGGGACGGCTTCTCCCGGCGCCCCGACCCCGAGCGCCAGGCGTCCCTGCGCGGACTGCTGGCCATCGGCTTCGTCGGCTCCCTCCTCGCCTACTTCTTCCGCTCCCTCACCGAGGCCCCCGGAGAGAAGCTGCACCGCGAGGAGTACGAGGCGGCACGGCAGCGGCACCACAAGCGCGCCTCCCGCCGCACGGGCAACCCCTCGAAGAAGCGCCGCCGCTGATAAGCCCGGTCCCCGTCCGGCCGCTGCGTGGCGACGGGCGGTTCCTGGCCGCGCGGGATGTCCGGGTCCTGGCTCCGGGGCGGGCCGCTGCGTGGCGGCGGGTGGTTCTCGGTCGCGCGGGATGTCCGGGTCCTGGCTCCGGGGCGGGCCGCCGCACGGCGGTGGGCGGCTCACGACCGCGCAAAATCCCCGGGTCCTCGCCCCAGGCCGGCGCACGACATGTCAGCCGACGGGCTCACGACCGCGCAAAATCCCCGGGTCCCCGCCCGCGGCCACGCCACCATGGCCGTATGGCCACTTCCTCCTCGCACCCGCCCGCCGACCCGGCCCCCGCCCGGGCCTCCGCCACCGAGGTCCACACCGCGCGCGCCCACTCCTTCAACGCCGCCGCGGCCCAGTACGCCGCCAACCGCCCCTCCTACCCGGCCGCCCTGTTCGACGCGGTCGAGGCCCTCGCCCGGCGGCCCCTCGCCGGCGCCCGGGTCGCGGACGTCGGCGCCGGTACGGGGATAGCGACCGCCCTGCTGCACGCCCGCGGCGCCGACGTGGTCGCCGTGGAGCCCGGGGACGGCATGGCGGCCCAGTTCCGCCGCGCTCTGACCGACGTGCCGGTCGTGCGCGGCGACGGCAACCGCCTGCCGCTGGCCACCTCGTCCATGGACCTCCTCACCTACGCCCAGTCCTGGCACTGGACCGACCCCGCCCGCGCGGTGCCGGAGGCGCTGCGGGTGCTGCGGCCGGGCGGTGCGCTGGCCCTGTGGTGGAACACCAGTGCCCCGGACGTGCCGTGGCTCGCCGCGCAGTCGGTCCGTATCGAGCGCCACTTCGGCATCGAGCGGACCGGCGAGCGCTACGGGGCCTTCCGGCCGACGACCGCCGACCCCACCGGCGCCCTCGACCTCACCGGCCGCCGGGTCCGCTGGAGCCGCCGGGTTCCCGTCGACGTCCATCTGGCCAACGTCGGCAGCCACTCGGTCTTCCTGGTGCAGGGAGCGGAGAGCGCCGCCGCCTTCCTCGCCGAGGAGCGGCGGCATCTGGACGCCGTCTTCCCGGACGGAATCGTCGAGGAGGCGTACGTGGTGGAGCTGATGGTGGCCATACGCCCCTGACCGAGAGCCCCGGTACTTGACGTGACCCCCCACCGAGGGAATTTAATCATCGCATGATGATTAATTCGTCTCCCGCGGACCCGCCGCCCCCACCCGACGGCCCCGCCGTCCGCGCCGAAGACCTCACCGTGGTCCGCGGCCCGCGCACCGTCCTGCACGGTCTCGCCTTCACCGTCCCGCGCGGCCAGATCACCGGCCTGCTCGGCCCCTCCGGCTGCGGCAAGTCCACCCTCATGCGGTCCCTCGTCGGCACCCAGGCCAAGGTCACCGGCACCCTCGACGTCCTCGGCCGCCCGGCCGGCCACCCCGAACTGCGCACCCGCGTCGGCTACGTCACCCAGGCGCCCTCCGTCTACGACGATCTGACGATCCGCCAGAACCTCGACTACTTCGCCGCGATCCTCTCCCCCCGCACCACCCCCGCCGACCGCCGCCACGACGTCGACCGCGTCCTCACCGAGGTCGACCTCACCTCCCACCGCGACGCCCTCGCCGGCAACCTCTCCGGCGGCCAGCGCAGCCGCGTCTCCCTCGCCGTCGCCCTCCTCGGCACCCCTGAACTCCTCGTTCTCGACGAGCCCACCGTCGGCCTCGACCCCGTCCTGCGCCGCGACCTCTGGGACCTCTTCCACCACCTCGCCACCACCCGCGGCACCACCCTCCTCATCTCCTCCCACGTCATGGACGAGGCCGAACGCTGCCACCGCCTCCTCCTCATGCGCGAGGGCGAGATCCTCGCCGACGACACCCCCGACGCCCTGCGCGACCGCACCGGCACCGCCACCGTCGAAGCGGCCTTCCTCCACCTGGTGGACCAGGCGGCGGCCCGCGCGAAGGAGAACAACCGATGAGCACCCCCGCCCCGACCCCCGCGCCCTCCGCCACCCGCCCGGCACCCAGCCCCACCAGCGCCCTGCGCCCCTCCCGCACCCTCGCCACGGCCGCCCGCGTCCTGCGCCAGCTCCGCCACGACCCCCGCACGATCGCCCTGATGCTCCTCGTCCCCAGCCTCCTGCTGATCCTGCTGCGCTACGTCTTCGACGGCAGTCCCCGCACCTTCGACAACATCGGCGCCTCCCTCCTCGGCATCTTCCCCCTGATCACCATGTTCCTGGTGACCTCCATCGCCACCCTGCGCGAACGCACCTCCGGCACCCTCGAACGCCTCCTCGCCATGCCCCTCGGCAAGGGCGACCTCATCGCCGGCTACGCCCTCGCCTTCGGCGCCCTCGCGATTCTCCAGTCCGTCCTCGCCACCGGCCTCGCCCTGTGGTGGCTCGGCCTGGACGTCACCGGCTCGCCCTGGCTGCTCCTCCTGGTCGCCCTCCTGGACGCCCTGCTCGGCACCGCCCTCGGCCTGTTCGTCTCCGCCTTCGCCGCCTCGGAGTTCCAGGCCGTCCAGTTCATGCCGGCGGTGATCTTCCCGCAGATCCTGCTCTGCGGCCTGTTCACACCCCGCGACCAGATGCACCCCGCCCTGGAGGCCGTCTCCGACGTCCTCCCCATGTCCTACGCCGTCGACGGCATGAACGAGGTCCTCAGGCACACCGACATGACCGCCACCTTCCTCCGCGACATCCTGATCGTCGCCGGCTCCGCCCTGCTCGTCCTCTGCCTCGGCGCGGCCACCCTCCGCCGCCGCACCCCCTGACCGCCCCGCGGCCCCGGCCCCGCACGTCCGCCCACCGGACAGCCACCCCCCCCCACCCCGCCCCCCGGTGCGAGGATGAACACGGACGACGCGCACACCCCCGGAGGGCACCCCAGCCATGACCCAGAAAGTCGCAGTCCTCGGCACCGGCAAGATCGGCGAAGCCCTGCTCAGCGGAATGATCCGAGCGGGCTGGGCCCCCGCCGACCTCCTCGTCACCGCCCGCCGCCCCGAGCGCGCCGAGGAACTCCGCGCGCGCCACGGCGTCACGCCGGTCAGCAACGCCGAGGCCGCCAAGACCGCCGACACCCTCATCCTCACGGTGAAACCGCAGGACATGGGCGCCCTCCTCGAAGAACTCGCCCCGCACGTCCCCGCCGACCGGCTGGTCATCAGCGGAGCCGCCGGCATCACCACCGCCTTCATCGAGGAACGCCTCACCGCGGGCACCCCCGTCGTCCGCGTCATGACGAACACCCCCGCCCTCGTCGACGAGGCCATGTCCGTCATCTCCGCCGGCACCCACGCCGGCCCCGGACACCTCACCCACGCCGAGGAGATCTTCGGCGCCGTCGGCAAGACCCTGCGCGTCCCCGAGACCCAGCAGGACGCCTGCACCGCCCTCTCCGGCTCCGGCCCCGCCTACTTCTTCTACCTGGTGGAGGCCATGACCGACGCCGGCATCCTCCTCGGCCTGCCCCGCGACAAGGCCCACGACCTCATCGTGCAGTCCGCCATCGGCGCCGCCACCATGCTCCGCGACAGCGGCGAACACCCCGTCAAGCTCCGCGAGAACGTCACCTCCCCCGCCGGCACCACCATCAGCGCCATCCGCGAACTGGAGAACCACGGCGTGCGCGCCGCCCTCATCGCCGCCCTCGAAGCCGCCCGCGACCGCAGCCGCGAGCTCGCCTCCGGCACGAAGGACTGACCCGCCCCGCCCGGGCCCCCTCCGGGGGCGGTCACTTCGCCGCGGCCACCACCTCCCGCGTGGTCACCACCCGAGCGAACCCGCCCCCGTGCAACGACACGGCGGACGCCCGCGCCAGCTCGTCCGCCGACTGACGCCAGCCGAACGGCCCCGCCAGATCGAACGTGTGCGTGGCATCCAACGGCACCAGCACGTCGTACCCGAGATTCCCGCCCATCCGGGCCGTGGTCTCCACGCACATGTTCGTCTGGATCCCCACCACGACCAACTGCGAGACCCCGGCCCCCCGCAGCCAGGCGTCCAGATCCGGCGTCCCGTAGAAGCACGAGTTCACGGTCTTCGACACCAGCAGCTCCGGACCCGCACCCCGCCCCCTGCGCGCCGCCACGTACTCCTTGAAGTCATTGCCCGCGGAACCCGCCCGCAACGGCGAGCCGGGCTTGCGCGAGTCGTGCCGCACGAACACCACCGGCCGCCCCGACCCCTGCCACACGTCGATGAGCGCGGCGATGTTCTCATCGGCCCCCGGGTTGTTCCGCGGCCCCCAGAACTCCTCCTCCTCGAAACCCCGCTGCACGTCCACGACCACCAGCGCTGCGTTCTCCACGATGTCCATGGCCGCCATCCTGCCGCCCGCCACCCCTGCTCCCCAGAGGTACAGAAGTCAGCGATCGATGGTTTACTGCCACGCGTGGCCACCCCGTACCGTGTCGCCCTCCTCGCCTTCCCCGGCATCCGCGCCTTCGACGTCTCCGTCATCACCGAGGTCTGGGGCACCGACCGCACCGACCGCGGCGTCCCCGCGTACGAACTCCGCCGCGTCGCCGCCCGCCCCGACCCGATCCCGCTGCGCGGCGGACTCACCCTCACCCCCGACCGCACCCTCGCCTGGCTGCCCCGCGCCGACCTGATCCTCGTCCCCGGCCTGGACGACCACACCACCCCCGCACCGGCCCCCCTGCGCGAGGCCCTGCGCCGCGCCCATGCCCGGGGCACCACCCTCGCCGCCCTGTGCGCCGGCGCGTTCACCCTCGCCCAGGCCGGCCTCCTGGACGGGCGCCGCGCGATCACCCACTGGCGCCTCGTCGACCTCCTCCGCAGTCGCCACCCCGAGATCACCGTCGTACCCGACGCGCTCTTCGTCGAGGACGACAACATCTGGACGGCCGCCGGAACCGCCGCGGGCATCGACCTCTGCCTGCACCTCGTCCGTACCGCCCACGGCGCTGAGACCGCCGCCACCGTCGCCCGCTCCATGGTCACCGCCCCCTTCCGCACCGGCACCCAGGCCCAGTTCATCGAACACCCCACCCCCCGCACCGACCGCGACGCCGACACCCTGGCCGCCGTACGCGAACACGCCCTGCGCCACCTCCACGAACCGCTCACCGTGGCCGACCTGGCCGCCCACGCCGGCATGTCCCCGCGCACCTTCGCCCGCCACTTCACCGCCGAGACCGGCACCACCCCCCTGCGCTGGCTCCTCGACCAGCGCACCGCCGCAGCCCAGAAACTCCTCGAACGCACCGACCTCCCCATGCCCGAGGTCGCCCGCCGAGCGGGCTTCGGCAGCGAGGTCACGATGCGCCAGCACTTCGCATCGCGCCTCGCCACCAGCCCCCGCGCCTACCGCGCCGCCTTCACCACGTCCGCCACGCCACCACCGAGACCGCCGTCGGCCTCCACGTCCGCCGAGGCCGGAAGCAACCCGATCGCCCGATAGGCCGCGCCGACGGTCGGCCGCGCCAGGGCCCGCGCTTTGCGCGCACCCTCCCGCAACACCCCCTCCACATAACCGGGATCCGCACACAACTCCTTGTGCCGCTCCCGCACCGGCCTGAGCACCTCCACCACGGCCTCCGCCGTCTCCCTCTTCAAGGCGCCGTACGACTGGTGAACGCCGCTCAGCTCCACCGGGTTCCCGCCCGTGCACGCGGCCAGGATCTCCAGCAGGTTCGCGATCCCCGGGCGTCCCTCCCGGTCGTACACGACCTCCCGCCCGCTGTCGGTCACCGCCCGCATGACCTTCTTCCGCACCACGTCGGGCTCGTCCAGCAGGTAGACGATCCCCGGCCCGAAGTCATCACTCTTGCCCATCTTCGACCCCGGCTCCTGCAGGTTCATCACCCGCGCCGCCACCGCCGGGACCGTCGCCCTCGGCACCACGAACGTCTGCCCGTACCGCTGGTTGAACCGCAGCGCCAGATCCCGGGTCAGTTCCACGTGCTGCGCCTGGTCCTCCCCGACGGGCACCTCGTCGGCGCCGTAGGCCAGGATGTCCGCCGCCATCAGCACCGGATACGTCAGCAACGACAGCCGCACGCTCCCGCCCCGCACCCGCTCCCGCGCGGCCTTCTCCTTGTACTGGATCATCCGCCGCATCTCACCGTCGGTCGCCACGCACTCCAGCACGTAGGACAGCCGCGCGTGCTCGTCGACGTGGCTCTGCACGAACAGGGTGCACAGATCGGGGTCCAGCCCTGCCGCCAACAGCAGCGTCGCGGCCTGCCGACTCAGTCGACGCACCCGTGCCGGATCGTGGTCCACGGTCAGGGCGTGCAGATCCACCACACAGAACAGCGCGTCCGACCGGTGCTGGTCCACCGCGGCCCACTGCCGCATGGCGCCCAGGTAGTTCCCCAGTGTCAGATGTCCGGTCGGCTTGATCCCACTGAAGACCCGCTTCATCTCTTCTCGTCTCCCTCGTCCGGCTTCGGTCGAGGCCGCCGGCCCCGGCGACCGGTCCGCCGGAGCTCCTGCGCCGGGGAGAAACGAGAACGGCCGCCGAGGGCGGCGGCCGTGTGAACGCGTACGTGAGCGCGGCCGCCGTCAGGCGGCCCACCACTGCTGGGGGTGTGTACGCGTTGTGGTCATGCCGGCCAGCGTACGCCTCCGGAGGGGCCTCGGGACGGGAGTTGACACGGTGGTGTCGCCTCCGTACTGTTCTCCGGGTTGTCCGACGTGAGCGCCGACCCCGGTCGGTCCCCGGACAGCCATTCCGCAAGTACCACCCAGCAATCGATGACACGTCGTCGTGGGCTTCTGCGTGCGTGTTTGCGAAATGAGGAATCCGCGTTCGACAGAGCGCGGCCCCGATTAGCTCGGGGCTCCGGAATCCGCTAAAGTCTCACTCGCCGGAACGGCCCAACAGCCGGGAAGGCAACCCCCTCTGACTGGGAATCAGACGCCGAAAGGATCTGATAGAGTCGGAAA
>NZ_CBDQZH010000005.1:0-257666 GCF_965341775.1 Streptomyces sp. bgisy159
TCTTGACCGCGCTGCCGCCGTTGTTCTGCTGGGCGTTCTGCGCGCTCCCGGTCACCACGAGCCACGCCAGGGCGCCGGCCGCCGCGGCGGCCCCCAGGGTGCGGCCGATCAGGCGCTTTCGTCGTGCCACGTGGGTGGTACCTGCCTTCATCACAGTCCTAGTCGTCGATTCCGAGCCCAAAGGCCTGAAACGTTCTAAAAAGGGCGGGAAGGCTACGGCGCCGCAATGAGGAAATTAGGTGAAATTGACGCCGGGTACGCATGTCCCGAAATGCGCCTGGTCATGGAAATCCCCCTCATAACATGCGGCTCTTATCCGCAGCCTCTCGCATATAAGTGCGGGACTCCGACCCCTGTCCAACGGAAAAATGACTCGAAAAGCGGACGTAGGTAATCAGTCGAACGTGAACCACATCACACCCGGGAAAGGTTGCACGGGAACGTGTGTGGAAGTTGTGAAGAATACGTGAGACTTATGAAACTCAATTTCCCGGTGGGGCCGCACGCATTTCGACCCGTCAGATAGCGTCGCGGCTGTTTGCAGGAGCCTTTCCGACAACTGCCACCGGGGGACCACCTCTTGAACACCACGTACTGGAGCAGAAGGCGAATCCTGACCGTCGCCGGCGCGACCACCGCCGCCGCGGCCCTGCCCCTCACCACCGGCGCCCGCGCCCTCGCCGCCACCCTCGACGACGTACCGGCCATCCCCTCCCTGCCCGACACCGCACGCGGCAAGACGGTGTCCGCCTGGAAGGCCGGCGGCGCCGCGGTCAAACGAGCGGCCGCCGCCGCCCTCACCGGAACCCCCGCCGACGCCGAGCAGTTCGTCACCACCGCGCTGCCCGCCGCCGTCGCCGAGGACAACCGCGTCGCCCTCCTCAAAGCCCTCGCCGCCTCCGGCAAGGGCACCGCCGACGCCATCAGCACCGCCCTCGGCGCCGGCGACGACGCCATCGCCGCCTTCCTCGACGGCGGCTACACCACCGCCCAGCTCGAAGACCTCCGCGTCCTCACCCTCACCCTCAAGAACCAGGGCGAACGCGGCGTCCAGTCAGCCGCCGACACCGCCCTCGCCGACGGCACCCGCGACGCCCTGACGAACTTCGTCTCCGACACCCAGTTCACCGCCCGCTACGAGGACGAACAGGCACAGGTCTTCAAGATCCTCGCCAACGCCTCACCCGAGGTGGCCACCTACGCCCAACGCGCCCTCGACCAGGGCACGGCCGGCGCCATCCACTGGTTCCTCGAAATCGGACAGCACATCGCCCGCGCCCGCGACCAGGAGCGCGCCACCATCGACCAGCTCGTCGCCGTCGTCGAACGCGAGGGCAAGCGCGCCCAACTCACCACCGAACAGGCCAAGGCCGAGTCCGAGAAGGCCCAGACCGCCGCCGCCAAGGCCAAGCAGGCCGCGGAGGAAGCCGCCGCCGAGGCCCAGGCCGCACAGAACGACGTGGAGAAGTCCGGCCGCGCCGCCCGCAAGGCCGCAGGCGCCGCCAAGGGCGCCGCCCAGGCCGCCCGCACCGCCATCTCCGCCTCCCACGCCGCCCAGTCCGCCGCCCGCCGCGCCGCCTGGGCCGCCAACGCGGCCGCCGCCTCCGCCGCCAACGCCGCCCGCGCCGCCTCCGCCGCCTACCGGGCCGCCATCGCCGCCTCCAAGGACGCCACCAAGGCCCAGGCCGCCCGCGACGCCGCCGTGGGCGCCCGCAACGCCGCCGCCAAGGCCCGCACCGCGGCAGCCGCCGCGGACCACGCCGCCACCGCCGCCTCCCAGGCCTCCTCCGCCGGCAACGCCGCCGCCTCCGCCGCGCGCAACGCCGCCGTCGCCGCCAACTCCGCCGCCGCGGCCGCCACCTCCGCCGGCGCCGCCCAGGCCGAGGCCGCCGCCGCCCGCGCCGCCGCCGAGGAGGCCGACGCCCAGGCCGCCCGCGCCACCCGCGCCGCCTCCGCCGCCCAGTCCCTGGCCGCCACCGCCGCGAGCGCCGCACAAGCCGCCCGCAACGCCGCCAACTCCGCCGCCGACCACGCCGACAAGGCGGCCGACGCCGCCGACGAAGCCGCCAAGTACGCCGGCCAGGCCATCGACTACGCCAACCGCTCCACCCAGTACGCCGCCGAGGCCAAAGCCGCCGCCGACGCCGCCGTCCAGGCCGTCAACGACGCCAAGGAGGTCGAACGCCAGGCACGCGAGGCCGAACAGGACAAGATCGACCAACACACCGAGCAGGGCCTCGACGAGGCCCGCCGCCTCGCCGCCCTCCAGCAGCAGGACGTCGCCGCCGCCCGCGACCAACTCACCCAGCAACAGGCCCTCGACACCGCCACCCGCGACCTCATCGCCCAGGCCGAACAGGCACTCGCGGCCGGCGACCACGCCACCGCCCTCACCGCCGGCCGCCAGGCCTGCCTCAACCTGCTCACCTCCCACGGCACCTGGACCCGCGAGGCCGCCGAGTTCGCCCTCGCCGGCGACGACCAGTCCGTCCTCACCTGGATCGACACCGACCGCACCATCGCCCAGCACCAGGACGACCGGGAAACCGTCCTCTACATCGGCCAGATCTCCACCGCCAAGGTCGCCGAGGCAGCGCAACTCGCCCTCGAATCCACCGACACCGCCGCACCCGCCGCCTTCCTCACCGGCGGCATGATCGACGCGGCCAAGGACGACAACACCGTCGCCGTCTTCCGCATCCTCGACCAGAACCCCGGCCCGGCCGTCAAACAGGCCGCCGAACAAGCCCTCGCCGACGGCTCCGCCCAGGCCCTCCACGACTTCTTCGCCACCAAGTACGCCGCGGCGCAGAAGGAGGACGACCAGGTCGCCATCCTCTCCGTCCTGTCCACCGCCGCCCCCTACACCAAGATGGCCGCGAGCGTGGCACTGGAGGGCCCGGACTGGATGGTCCGCGACTTCCTCACCACCGTCCACCCGCGCATGCTCCAGCTCGACGCCGAGGCCGCAGCGCACATCGCCGCCATCCGTGCCTCCCTCGCCCACGCCGCGAAGGTCGCGCAGGACGCCGTCACCGACGCCGCCGAAGCGTCCAAGGCCGCCGCCGAAGCCCGCAAGGCCGCCGACGAGGCCCAGCAGTGGGCCGACGCCGCCAAGGCCTCCGCCACCCAGGCCGCCGCCTACGCACAGGAAGCCGACGCCAACGCCGACGCGGCCGAACAGTCCGCACAGGACGCCTCGGCCTCCGCCACCACCGCCAAGAACGCCGCACTCGCCGCCCGCGGCGCCGCCCGCCGCGCCAACTACTCCGCCAACCGCGCCACCGCCTCCGCCAGCGCGGCCGTCCTCTCCGCCAACCAGGCCCAGGCCTCCGCGAACGCCGCCCACGCCTCCGCCGTCCAGGCCGGCAAGAGCGCACAGGAGGCCGCCCAGGCCGCCTCCGAGGCCCGGCAGATCGCCCTCGACAAGTACCGGGCCGAACAGGAGGCCAAGGCCCGCGAGGCGGCCGAGAAGGCCCGGCAGAACGAACAGAACGGCGTCGACCCCTCCGACACCGCCGACAACGACAAGGCGGACCACCCCAAGACGTTCCTCGGCGGCGACAAGGAGGACTGGCAGGAGATCGCCAACGTCCTGTCCGCCGTCTCCACCGTCAGCGGCGGCATCGCCGCCGCCTCCCTCCTCATCCCGCCGCCCCTGGGCGAGGCGATCGCGGGCGTCGCCGGCGTCGTCTCCCTCACCACCGGCGCCGCCGCCGCCATCATCACCGGCTTCACCGACGGCTGGACCTCCAACGCGTTCCTCAGCTCCGCCGCCGGCGTCCTCATCGGCGTCTTCACCGGCGGTGTCCCCTTCGCCAAGTTCGGCAGCAAGCTCGGCGGGCTGTCCGGCCTCATCGACTGGGGTGCCGACGGCCTGCGCTCCGGAGCGGTCATCGCCGCGCGCCTGGAACAGGAACTGATATCCCCGGCCATCGGCGCCTTCACCACCAAGTGGGACCAGGCCGTGGACACCGTCGGCGACGCCGTCAGTGACACGTGGGACGCGCTGACTCCGTGGTAATGACCGACTGATACGATCCGGGACGGAATACGGACGAACGGACGAATGCGGACGCGAAATGACACGCGGTGAAATGCCGCATTACGCATCCGCATCCGCATCCGCATTCCGTCCCGGAGAGGACCGCTGCCGATGTTTCTGTCCTTGCCCAGCTACGCCTGGTTCCTGATAGCCGCCGCCGTCACCCCGCTCCACATCGCGGTGATGCGATGGGCCATGCCGACACCGAGCGGCAAGAAAAGCGTTTCCTTCATCCCCGTGGTCCTCGGCGCGACCTTGCTCCTGTTCGCCGTGGTGAAAAGCTATTCCGTCGCCACGACGCTCTACTTCTACAGCGCCACCCTGCTCATCTTCGTCGTGATGGTCGCCCCGGTACGCAACCGCGTGGCCGCCGACATCCTGAAGCAGGAACAGAACCCTGACATCAAGGTGAAACTGAACACGTTGTCCCTGGTGTGGGTCACCTTCTCGATGCTGCTGAGCATCGGAGTGGTGGTGGGCGTGTGGGCGGCGAACACATGAGGTGGGCCCGGTGGGACTCGAACCCACGACACACCGGACCTAAACCGGCGCCCTCTGGCCAGCTGGGGTACGGGCCCAACGCCGTTACTCTACTGGGCGCGCGAGGTTCGCGTGCGACGTGGTCGGGAGTGGGTCCTCGTCTGACTGTGACAGGACGGGCAGAGGTAGCGCAGGTTCTCCAGCCGGTTGTCCAGGTCGTCCCCGTTGATGTGGTCGATCTCCAGCACCAGAAGTCGGCCCTGCCATGTGCCACCGAGACCGCACGCGGCACAGCTGTGAGGGACGCCGAGGTCGTCGAGGGCGCGCCTCAGCAGAACGGTCTTCGTCCTGGGTGATCCAGGCGGCTGCCGACGAAGGATCTCCTCGGCGGGCTTGCGGTGCGGTGAGACGAGGCCCCTGCGGTGCGCCTGGCCGGTGAAGTGGTGCGTGGAGATTCGGTGCTTGTCCAGACTGAGCCTGACCCGCGTCCGGCTGGTGGTGTTGTCCGTCAGGCCCAGTGCGTTCAGGACCCCCGCCATGCTGCTGGAGCCGGCGACGGCCGCCGCTAGGGGCGCGGCCGGGAGGAGCCGCGGGCCGTATCCCCGGCCCGAAGTGAAGTGCGAGGTGTCGATCTCCCACCGCTCCAGCTTCTTCCGGATGTGACCGTACAGACTGTCGCTGACCGGGACGCCCAAGTGGTCCAGCACCTCCCGGATACTGGTGGACCGTGCTGCCGCGTCCGCCAGCACCTCACGGGAATAGGTCTGCCGCTCGCGAGGCGGCAGGGGCTCAGGGACGAAGTGCGAGACGTCGATCCCGTAGTGCTGGAGCCGGGACCGCACATAGCGCAGTGTCTGGCTGGTCAGGGGCGCGTCGATGTGGCGCAGCAGGTCGACGAGGCTGGTGGAGACGGCTGCCGAGGTGGCAAGCGTCTCACGGGGAAACCGGGCCCGGTTCATCCGAGCCTCCGCCTGCGGCCACGGTAGGTGTCGGTCACCGCGTGGCAGTTGGGACACAGCAGGCGCAGGTTCTCCGGCCGGTTGTCCCACCAGTTGCCGTCGACGTGGTCCACTTCCAGGGTCAACGGCTTGCCGTTCCACTCGCGACCGGTTCCGCACATCGCGCATCGGTCCCGCACGCCGATCCGCAGCAGTTCGCGTCGCAAGCGCTCTCCGGTGACCCGTCCGTCGTCGGGACTGCCCAGCGAGAGAAGTCCGCCGCGCGCTTCCTTGCGGGGGCGTGGTCCCCGGCCGGCCGTGAAGTGCGAGGTGTCGATACCGAGCGCCGCGATCCGACGAGCGATGTGGCTCTGGTTGCCCCCGACCTGACTGATGCCCAGGTGCCGGACGACATCCCGGAAGCTGGTCGACGCCGCGACTGCGGCGCGCAGGCGCTCTTCCGAATGGCGCACCTGGTTGGTCTCCAGATGCCTGATGTCCACGCCGGCCTCCGCCATCTTCCGGCGCAGGTACCTGCGCGTCCCGGGCGTGGGACGGCCTCCGCACCACCGGATGGCGTCGTCGATGTGCCGTGTCTCGCGGGCTGCCTCTGTCAGCAGCTCACGGGTGTAGCGCGCGCCCATGCCCCCTCCGACCGGATCGAACGTTCCCCTCTCGCACGGATCAACGAGCGGGCGGGGAACCGGTCACGCCCGGTCCGGTCGGTGGGGCGGAGGCGTCAGATGCCCAGGTCCTTGATGATCTTGGCGACGTGGCCGGTGGCGCGGACGTTGTAGAGGGCGTGCTCGACCTTGCCGTCCTCGTCGACGATCACCGTGGAGCGGATCACGCCGACGTAGGTCTTGCCGTAGTTCTTCTTCTCGCCCCAGGCGCCGTACGCCTCCAGGGCCTTCTTGTCCTGGTCGGCCAGGAGGGTGACCTTGAGGTTCTCCTTCTCGCGGAACTTCGCGAGCTTCTCCGGCTTGTCGGGGGAGATGCCGATCACGTCGTACCCCGCGCCGGCCAGCAGCTCCAGGTTGTCGGTGAAGTCGCAGGCCTGCTTGGTGCAGCCCGGGGTGAGGGCGGCCGGGTAGAAGTACACGATGACCTTGCGGCCCCGGTGGTCGGCGAGGGACACCTCGGTGCCGTCGGCGTCGGGCAGGGTGAAGTCGGGGGCCACGTCCCCGGGCTGCAGTCGTTCGCTCATGGCTCCGAGCGTAACCGGGGGTCCTGACAGTGCGGGCGGGCCGAGAGCTGACAGACTGTCCGCAGCAGTATTCCAGTCGACTTCGGAGGCCCCACGGTGGCGGACACGTCGGACACCAGAACCCCGGCGCAGATCGAGGCGGACATCAGGCGCCGCCGCGAAGTGCTGGCCGAGACGCTCGACGAGATCGGGGTGCGGGTGCATCCGAAGACCATCGTCGGCGATGCCAAGGCCAAGGTCGCGGCCAACGTCGACCACACCCTCGGCCGGGCGTACGTCCAGGTCAACCGGGTCGTGAGCGACGTCCGGGCGCAGTTCACGGACGAGGAGGGCGCGCCCCGGATGGAGCGCGTCCTGCCCGTCGCCCTGCTCGCGGTCGGCGTCGTGGGTCTGCTCGTGATGAGCGGCCGGCGGCGCAAGGACTGACCCGGTCGCGTGCGGCCGGGGCGAAGGCAGGTAGGTTCGAGTCGTGAGCGCCAACAGAGACGAGCAGAGCACTCCCCATCACGACAAGCTGCCCATTCGGATGCTGCACGACCGAGTCCTCGTGCGGCAGGACACGTCCGAGGGCGAGCGGCGTTCCGGCGGCGGCATCCTGATCCCCGCCACGGCGGCCGTCGGCCGTCGGCTGGCGTGGGCCGAGGTCGTCGCGGTGGGGCAGAACGTACGGACGGTGGAGACGGGTGACCGGGTCCTGTTCGATCCGGAGGACCGAGCCGAGGTCGAGGTGCGTGGCGTCGCCTACGTGCTGATGCGGGAGCGCGACCTGCACGCGGTCGCGGCCGACCGTTTCGAGGGCTCCGAGGACTCGACCGGCCTGTACCTCTAGATCCACGTACGTCCGCCGGTCGGGGTACGGCCGCGCAGGGCCAGAGACAGGGCCAGGGCCAGGGTCAGGGCCAGGGGCCGGCGGCGAAGGGCTGGTGACCGTCGTCACCAGCCCTTCGTGCTGCCCGCGCCGCCTTCTCGCGGGTCGCCGTCGTCGGCCGCAGGCGACCGGCGGCCACTGACCCCGGGCCGACCGGGCCGGCCGGTCTCGCGGCGGGGCGGGCCAGCCGGTCTCGCGGCGGCCGGGTCAGCCGATCTCGCGGCGGGTGGTCAGCTGGGTGCCCGGGCCGGTGGAACCCGTGCCGCCGCCGCCCGAGCCGCTGCCGCCGGTGGTGGTGCCGGTCGTCGTGCCGCCGGTGATCAGGCCGCCCGTCGAGCCGGTGTCCGTCGAGCCGCCCGTGGTGGTGTCCCCGGTGCTGCCGCCCGTCGTGGTGTCGCCGGTGGCGCCGCCCGTGGTGGTGCCGCCCGTCGTGCCTCCGGTGTCGCCGCCGGTGGTGGTGCCGGTCGTCGGGTCGCCGGTGGTGGCGCCGGGGTCCGTGCCGTCCCCGGTGGTGCCCTGCGAGGTCCCGCCCTCGCCGGAGTCCTGGCCGCCGGTGGACGGGTCGCCGCCGTCCTCGTCGCCGTCGGTGGTGCCGCTGTTCGACGGCTTGCCGCTGGGCACCTCGGTGACGACGTCGGCGCCTTCCTGCAGCTCCAGGTCGAAGTCGCTGACCGGGGTGTTCTTCAGGGCCTCCCGGGTGAACTGCGCCCAGATGTCCGTCGGTGCCCCGCCGCCGTTCATCCGGGGCAGGCCCAGCGCGCCGTACAGCTTCTTGTGCTCGGCGGTCACCGGGTCCTGGCCCATGACCGAGACCACCGTCGCCAGCTCGGGCGTGTACCCGGCGAACCAGGCCGCCTTGTCCTCCTCCGCCGTGCCGGTCTTGCCCGCGGCGGGCCGGCCGGCCTCCTGGGCGGCGGTCGCCGTGCCCTTCTCCACGACGCTCTGCAGGACCGCGGTGGTGGTGTCGGCGGCCTCCCGGCTGACGGCCTGGGTGGTCTTCCGCTCCGGCAGGGGCACCGAGACGCCGTCCTTGGTGACCTTGTCGACCAGCGTGTACGTGCCGTGCTTGCCGTGGTTGGCGAGGGTCGCGTACGCCTCCGCCATGTCCAGCACGCTGGCGTTGGCCACGCCCAGCGCGATCGACGGGTAGGGGTGCAGTTCGGGGGTGTCGGCGGGCAGGCCGAGGCCGATCGCGGTCTGCTTGACCTTCGCCGGGCCGACGTCCACCGCCATCTGCGCGTACACCGAGTTGACGGACTTGTCGGTGGCGGTGCGCACGGTGATGTCGCCGTAGGAGCGGTCGTCCTCGTTCGCCGGGTCGTAGCCGCCGCTCCAGCCCTGCACCGGGCGCTTGTTGGTGCCGTCGTACACCGTGTTGGGGGTGATCGGGCGGCCGTCCTGCGTCTCGGAGCCGTTCTGGACGGCCGAGGTGAACACGAACGGCTTGAAGGTGGAGCCGACCTGGAAGTCCCGGCGGGTGGCGTTGTTCGTGTACTGCTTGAGGTAGTCGATGCCGCCGTACATGGCGACGACGTGCCCGGTCTTCGGGTCGACGGCGGCGCCGCCCGCGCGGACGTAGGTGTCGACCTTGCGGTTCTTCTTGTCCAGCTTGGACATGAGCTGGTCGTTCACCGCGTCGACGAAGGCGTCCTGCTTGTTCTTCTGCAGGGTGGTGGTGATGCGGTAGCCGCCGGCGGCGAGCGACTCCTCGTCGACGATGTCGTGCTTGATCAGGTAGTCGCGGATGGCCCGCACGATGTAGCCGCGCTGCCCGGACATGCCGGTGTCGGCGGCGCTCTCCTCGCGGGGCGTGGGGAACTTGGCCGCGTCGCGCTCCGCGGGGCTCAGCCAGTTCTCCTTGACCATGCCGTCGAGGACGTAGTTCCAGCGCGCCTCGGCCGCCTTGCGGTTCTCCGGGTTGGCGACCACGTCGTACTCGCTGGGCGCGTTCAGCAGCGCGGCCAGGTAGGCGCCCTGCGCGGCGGTGAGTTCGGCGGCGTCGACGCCGTAGTAGGCCTGGGCGGCGGCCTGGATGCCGTAGGCGTTGCGGCCGAAGTAGCTGGTGTTGAGGTAGCCCTCCAGGATCTTGTCCTTGGACTGCTCCCGGTCCAGCTTGATCGAGATGAAGAACTCCTTCACCTTGCGGGTGACGGTCTGCTCCTGCGCCAGGTAGTAGTTCTTCACGTACTGCTGGGTGATCGTCGAGCCGGACTGCTTGCCCTTGCCGGTCGCGGTGTTCCAGCCGGCCCGCAGCATGGCCTTGAGGTCGACGGCGGACTCGGTGTAGAAGTCGCGGTCCTCGGCGGCCAGCACGGCGTACCGGGCGGCCTTGGAGACCTGGGCGAGGCCGACGTTCTCCCGGTTGACCTGCCCGTCGCGGGCGATCTCGGTGCCGTCGGCGTACAGGTACAGGTTGGACTGCTTGGTGGCGAGGGCGTTGGCCGGCGGGATCTTGACCATGGAGTAGCCGAGGAAGAACAGGCCGGCCAGCAGCGCCACGCCCACGACGAAGGTGGCGAGCACCATCCGCCAGGTGGGGATCAGCCGGCGCCAGCCGGTTCGCCTGGGCCGCTTGGCCTTCTTCGCCCCGCCTCCGGCGTCGTCGGCGGGCTGCTGCGGCTGCGGCTCGTCACTCATGTGCTGCACGGACTCCTGTTTCGCGTCGTACGTTCCCGTACGCCTCGTACGCCTTGTTGCGTCCCCCTCGTTGAAGACTCTCGCACCGGGCGATCCGTTCCCGGCAATCGGCGCGCGTTGCTGCGCGCGTTGCTGCGCTTCACTTCGCCCGGTGCGCCCGCACACCGGTGAAAACGCGTGGCACCGGGGCGCCGGGTCGCACTAGGGTCCTTCGCTTCGGTGTCTTTTCGGCGGTTCGGGCGGGTGACCCGGGCCGGTGGCTCGGAGTGTCCTGGGCCGGCTCCTCGCGGGCCGGCGGTCGAGGAGGGCGGTTGCCGTGGGATCGGCGCGGTTGTACGCGGCCGTCGTCTCGGGGGGATTCAGACGGTACGCGACGTATCGGGCGGCCACTGCCGCCGGTGTGTTCACCAACACGGTCTTCGGCCTGATCCTGGTGTACACGTATATGGCGCTGTGGGACGTCAAGCCCCACCTCGGAGGGTACGACCAGGCGCAGGCGGTGACGTTCGTCTGGCTGGGGCAGGCGCTGTTCGCGACGCTGGCGATCCAGGGGGGCGGCTTCGAGGTCGAGCTGATCGAGCGGATCCGCGACGGCGGGGTGGCGATCGACCTGTACCGGCCGGTCGACCTGCAACTGTGGTGGCTGGCGAACGACCTGGGGCGGGCGGTGTTCCAGTTGCTGGGGCGCGGCGTCGTGCCGTTCGTCTTCGGCTGGTTCTTCTTCCCCACGGCGCTGCCTGGCGATCCGGCGGTCTGGTCGGCCTTCGCGGTCGCGGTGGCGCTGGCGATGGTGGTGAGCTTCGCGATCCGCTATCTGGTGGCGCTCAGCGCGTTCTGGCTGCTGGACGGCACGGGCGCGCTGCAGGTGCTGATGGTCACCGGGGTCTTCTGCTCGGGCATGACGCTGCCGCTGAACGCCTTCCCCGGCCCGCTCGGTGACGTGGTGCGGGCCCTGCCGTGGGCGGCGCAGTTGCAGATGCCCGCCGACCTGCTGATGGGGGAGGCCGACCCGCTGCCGGTCTTCGCCTTCCAGGCGGTGTGGGCGCTGGTGCTGCTGGGGACGGGCCGGCTGCTGCAGTCGGCGGCGACGCGGCGGGTGGTGGTGCAGGGTGGCTGAGCGGACGGGGGATCCGGGGGGCGGCCCGGCTGTGGCCGGGGGCCGGGCCGGGAGACCGGCGGGGGATCGGGTTGGAAACGCGGCGGGAGAGGCGGCGGGAGAAGCGACGTGGGACCGGGCGGGGGAGAACAACCGTCTGGCGGAGGGGCTGCGGGCCTACGGGTTGATCTCCGGGATGTGGATCCGCTCCACCCTGGCCTACCGGGTGTCCTTCGTGATGACCGTGCTGGGCGGGCTGCTGGTGACGGGGCTGGACTTCGTCGCGATCGTGCTGATGTTCGCCCAGGTCGACACGTTGGGCGGCTGGACGCTGCCCGAGGTGGCCTTCCTGTACGGGCTGTCGGCGACCTCCTTCGGCCTGGCGGACCTCGCGATGGGCTCGGCGGGCCGGCTGGGCGGCCGGGTGCGCGACGGCACCCTCGACACGCTGCTGGTGCGGCCCGCGCCGGTACTCGCCCAGGTGGCCGCCGACCGCTTCGCCCTGCGCCGGGTGGCGCGGCTCGTCCAGGGGGCGCTGGTGCTCACGTACGCGCTCCTCGCGCTGGACGTGGGCTGGACGCCGGTCAAGGTGCTGCTGGTGCCGGTGATGCTGGTGTCCGGCGGCGCGATCTTCTGCGCGGTGCTGGTGGCGGGGGCGGCCTTCCAGTTCGTCACCCAGGACGCGGCGGAGGTGCAGAGCGCCTTCACCTATGGCGGTCAGACGCTGCTGCAGTATCCGCCGACGGTGTTCGGCAGGGAACTGGTGCGCGGGGTCACCTTCCTGTTCCCGCTGGCGTTCGTGAACTGGGTGCCCGCCGCGTACGTGCTGGACCGGCCGTACCCGCTGGGCCTGCCGGCGGGCGCCGCGTTCGCGCCGCCGCTGGTGGCCGGGGTGTGCTGCGCGCTGGCGGGACTGGCGTGGCGGGCGGGGCTGAGGTCGTATCGGAGCACGGGGAGTTAGGCGGGCGGTTGGGCATGGCCATGCGGCAGGACGGCGTCGGAGCCGACGCGTTCATCGAGGTGGACCGCCTCGAGAAGGTCTTCGACGTGCGCAGGCGGACGGGCCTGCTGAGGCGGGAGCGCCGGACGGTCCGGGCGGTCGACGCGATCTCCTTCACGGTGGCGCGCGGCGAGATGGTCGGCTACATCGGCCCGAACGGCGCCGGGAAGTCCACCACGATCAAGATGCTGACCGGCATCCTCACCCCGAGCGGCGGCCGGCTGCGCGTCGCCGGCCTCGACCCGTCCCGCGAGCGGTCGCGGCTCGCGCGGCGCATCGGCGTGGTGTTCGGGCAGCGCACGACCCTGTGGTGGGACCTGCCACTGATCGACTCCTACCGCCTGATGCACCGCATGTACCGCATCCCCGACGCCCGCTACCGGGAGAACCTGGACCGGCTGGTGGACCTGCTCGACCTGGCCGGCCTGCTGGACGTCCCGGTGCGCCAGCTCTCCCTGGGCCAGCGGATGCGCGGCGACATCGCGGCGGCCCTGCTGCACGACCCGGAGGTGCTGTACCTCGACGAGCCGACGATCGGGCTGGACGTGATCTCCAAGGCGAGGGTGCGGGAGTTCCTGCGCGAGCTGAACGCCGAGCGGGGCACCACGGTGCTGCTGACCACCCACGACCTCCAGGACATCGAGCAGCTGTGCTCGCGGGTGGTGGTCATCGACCACGGCCGGATCATGTACGACGGTTCGCCGGCCGGCCTGCACGAGGCGGGTGAGAGCGAGCGGATCCTGGTGGTCGACCTGGAGCGGGAACTGCCGCCCGTCCAGGCCGAACCCGCGCGGGTGGTGAAGGTCGAGGGCCCGCGGCAGTGGCTGGCGTTCCCGGCGGACCGGTCGGCGGCGCCGCTGGTGGCCCGGATCGCCGCGGAGTACCCGCTGGTGGACCTGTCGGTGCGGGAGCCGGACATCGAGGCGGTGATCGCCAGGATGTACGCCGGGGAGGGGCGGGAGGGGCGGGAGGGTCGAGAGGCGCCGAAGCCGGTTCGGTAGCGCCGGCGCGCTCCGGGCGGCGGGTGGCGGAACGGCGGATGGCGGGCGGTGGGTGGTGGGCGGTGGGCTCCTGGGGCGGTCGGGCCCATGACTTCCATGGCCTCCATGGCCTCCATGGCTTCCAAAGCTTCCATGGCCTCCATGCCCGGTCAGCTCGTAGGCTGCTTGCATGACCGACGAGTTGCCGGAGCTGCGCGCTTCCGACGCCGACCGTGAGCGTGTCGCCGAGATCCTGCGGGACGCCCTCGCCGAGGGGCGTCTCGACATGGCGGAGTTCGAGGAACGGCTGGAGGCCGCCTACCGGTCCCGCACCTACGGTGAGCTGGCCCCGCTCACCCGGGACCTGCCGGTCGCCGGGACTCCCGCACCGAAGATCGACATGGTCAAGCGGCCGGAGGACCGGGGCGGGTGGGCCGAGCGGATCGTCGGCGGCGAGGGCTCGTCGCACTGGGCCGTCGCCGTGATGTCAGGGTTCCAGCGCCGCGGCCGGTGGACCGCGCCCCGGCGGCTCAACTGCTTCACCCTGTTCGGCGGCGGCGAGGTCGACCTGCGCGACGCGTACTTCGCCGACCGCGAGGTGCAGGTCAACTGCGTCTCGGTCATGGGCGGGGTGAACGTGATCGTGCCGCCCGGCGTCGAGGTCGTGGTGCGGGGCTTCGGCATCATGGGCGGCTTCGACCACAAGGAGGACGGCGTCCCGGGCGAGCCGGGGGCGCCCCGGGTGGTCGTCACCGGGTTCGCGCTGTGGGGTGGCGTCGGCGTCGAGCGCAAGGTCACCCGCGAGGAGCGGCGGCGGATGCGCGAGGAGCGCCGCCTGGAGCGCGAGGAACGGCGCCGGGAGCGGGCGGAGCGGCGGCTGGAGCGCGGGAACGGCCGGCGCGGCAAGCAGCTGCCGGAGTAGCGCGGGCGGCCCGGGGCGGCGCGGGCCGGGTGGGCAGGCCGCTCAGGCAGGTCAGGCAGCTCAGGCCGCGAGGCGGGCCGGGGCCGGTGCCCTCAGCTCCCGCAGGTCCAGCAGCCCGGCCATCGCCCGGTAGCCCTCGTCACCGGGGTGCAGATGGTCCCCGGAGTCGTACTCCGGCAGCAGCCGCCGGGGGTCGGACGGATCGCGCAGCGCCTCGTCGAAGTCGACGACCGCGTCGTACACCCCGCCGCCCCGGATCTCCTCGTTGATGTGCTGCCGTACGGCCTCCCGCTGCGCGGTGTGGCCCCGGTGCCCCAGGAACGGCGTGAGGGTGCTCCCGATGACCTTGACGCCGTGCGCGTGGGCGCGGTCGACGAGCGTGCGCAGCCCGGCGAGGATCGCCTCCGGTGCGGCGGGCCCGCGCAGGATGTCGTTGATGCCGAGGTCGACCACCACGACCCGGACGTTCGGCCGGGACAGGACGTCCCGGTCGAAGCGGTGCAGCGCGCTGGGGTTCTTCAGGGGGGCCGTCTGGACGTCGGTGAGGACCCGGTTGCCTCCGACGCCCGCGTTGACGACGCCGTAGCGCGGCACGTCGGCCCCTTCCCGCGCGGCCTCGCGCAGCCGGTCGGCGAGGACGTCGGGCCAGCGGTGGTCGGCGTCGCGGGTGGCGGTGACCCCGTCGGTGATCGAGTCGCCGAAGGCGACGAGCGTGCCCTGCGCCTGCCGGCCGTACACGTCGAGCGCGGTCAGCCAGCGCCAGCGGTCGCCGTCCGCGGCGTACGCAGCCCCCGAGAGGTCGGCGGTCCGCTCGCCCTCGGCCACGTAGCCGGTCTGCCGGGCGAGGGGGTGGTGGGTCACCGGCCCGGCCCCGCCCGGCGCGTACACGCTGACCAGCACGTCGGAGTCGTACGGCACGGTCAGCGCCACCGCGTCGCTGACCACCTCCCCGCCGGCCGGCACCACGACCTCCGGGGACCCGCCGAAGGTGACCCGGCGCATGGTGCCGAGGGCGGCGGCAGCGCCGCGCCCGCCGGCCGGCCGCTCCCCGCCGGTCCGCTCCTCGCCGGTCCGCCGGTCGGCGGCGAGCGCGATGGTCGCGTGGGTGACGGTGAGGTCGGCGGTGCCGAAGAGGTTGGAGAGGGTGATCCGGGCGAGCACGCCGCCGACGCTGGTGTGCACGACGTTGCGCACGGTCCGGCCCGCCATGCCGTCGGTCTCGGTACCGGGTTCGCCGCTCACCGGGGAGGCCGACCAAGTGCCGGTCCAGACCCCGGCCGCGGCGGGTGCGGCGGGTGCGGCGGCGCCGCCGTTCTTGCCCGGGGCGGTCCCGTCCGAGGCCGCCGGCCTCCCGCCGGCGGGCAGCCCGGCGTACCACCAGGCGGCGGAGGCGGCCACGATCAGGGCGACGATCGCGGACAGGAGGGCACCACCACGTCGTTCGGCCATGAACTCATAGTGCGGCACGGGTGGGGAACACACCCGCAGAACCGGCGTGCCCGGTCCCTCTTCCGACCGAAGGCGGGAACTCCTGTCCGGTGTGGGGAGTAGGTCAGGAAGGACAATGGATCCGGCGCGCGGGTGGGCGGCGAACGGGCGGAGCGAGCGAATGGAACGCAGGGAAGCGACGGGCACGAGCCCCGAAGCGGGGACCGGTAGCGCGGCGACCGCGGGGCCGGGACCGAGCGCGAACTCGGGAGCGACGGCGGGTACCGGCTCGGCGGGTGCGGGTGCGGGTGCGGGTGCGGGCTCGGCGGGTGCGGGCTCGACCCGTACGGGAACGGCCGCCGGCACCGGCGCGGCGACCGCCGGCGGCCCGGCGGCCGGCACCGGCCCCGAGGCCGGTACGGAACCGGTGGCGGCGCCGGGCCGGTCCGGCACGCCGACCCACCGCACCATGACCGCCTTCACCCCCGCCGACGAGGAACGCCGGCGCGGTGTGCGGCGCATGAAGGTCACCGCGACCGGAATGCTGCTGTTCGTCGCCGTGGTGTACATCCTCGCCACGTGGGCCTCGCACGCCGGCGCCGGCGCCTGGGCCGGCTACGTGGCGGCGGCCGCCGAGGCGGGCATGGTGGGCGCGCTCGCCGACTGGTTCGCGGTCACCGCCCTCTTCCGACACCCCCTCGGCCTGCCCATCCCGCACACCGCGATCATCCCCACCAAGAAGGACGCGCTCGGTGTGTCGCTGGGCGAGTTCGTCGGCGAGAACTTCCTCTCCCGGGACGTCGTACGGCAGCGGCTGCGGGCCGTCGGCATCGGCAGCCGGCTGGGCGCGTGGCTCGCGGAGCCGGAACACGCCGACCGGGTCACCGCGGAACTGGCCACGGCCCTGCGCGGCGCGCTGACCGTACTGCGCGACTCCGATGTCAAGGCGGTCGTCGGCGAGGCGATCACGCGCCGCGCCGAGGCCCAGGAGATCGCGCCCGGCCTCGGCAAACTCCTGGAGCGCGTGGTCGCCGACGGCGGCCACAAGCGGGCCGTCGACCTGGTGATGACCCGGGCGCACGACTGGCTGGTGCTGCACAGCGACTCCGTCATGGACGCGGTCAAGGGGGGCGCGCCCGGCTGGACCCCGCGCTTCGTGGACCGGCGCGTGGGCGACCGCGTCTACAAGGAACTGCTGCGCTTCTGCGCCGAGATGCGCGACATGCCCTCCCATCCGGCCCGCGGCGCCCTCGACCGCTTCCTCACGGACTTCGCCGCCGACCTCCAGGGCGACACGGAGACGCGGGCGCGCGTCGAGCGCCTCAAGGGCGAGGTGCTGGGCCGGGGCGAGGTCCAGGACCTGATCACGTCCGCCTGGACCGCCGTCCGCGCGATGATCGTCGCCGCGGCCGAGGACGAGCGCAGCGAGCTCCGCCTGCGCGTGCGCGCCTCCCTGCTCTCGCTGGGCGCCCGCATGGCCCGCGAGCCCCACGTCCAGGAGAAGGTCGACAGCTGGGTCGAGGGAGCGGCGGTCCACGTCGTCACCACCTACCGCAAGGAGATCACCTCCCTGATCACCGACACCGTCGCCGGCTGGGACGCCGAGCACACCACCCGCAAGATCGAGGCGCACATCGGCCGCGACCTGCAGTTCATCCGCATCAACGGCACGGTGGTGGGCTCCCTGGCGGGCCTGGTGATCTACACGGTGTCGCGGGCGCTCGGCGGGTAGGGCACCCGGGCCCGGACTCTCCCGGGGCACGTCCCGGGCGTCACCGGCGGTTGCCGGGGAACCCGGCGCGGCGCATCGACGCCGAGCACAGGGAGGGAGCATGGCTCGCGACACCACCGTCGCCGAGACCGGCCGTACCGTCACCACCGACATCCCCGCCAGACTGGACCGCCTGCCCTGGTCCCCCTGGCACTGGACGATCGTCGTCGGGCTGGGCACCGTCTGGATCCTGGACGGCCTGGAGGTCACGGTCGTCGGCAACATCGCGAGCCGGCTCTCCGAGCCCGGCAGCGGACTGCCGATCACCTCCGGCCAGGTCACCGGCGTGGCCGCCGCGCTGTACGTGGCCGGCGCCTGCTCCGGCGCCCTGTTCTGGGGCAGGCTCACCGACCGGTTCGGCCGGAAGAACCTCTTCATGATCACGCTGGCGGTCTACCTGGCCGCCACCGCGCTGACCGCGGTCTCCTTCGACACGTGGTGGTTCCTGCTGTTCCGGTTCCTCACGGGCTTCGGCATCGGCGGCGAGTACGCGGCCATCAACTCCGCCATCGACGAGCTGATCCCGGCCCCCTACCGCGGCCGGGTCGACCTGGTCATCAACGGCAGCTTCTGGCTCGGCGCGGTCGGCGGGTCCCTGCTGTCGATCGTCGCGCTGGACACCTCGATCTTCGCCGCGAACGTCGGCTGGCGGCTGACGTTCGCGCTCGGCGCCGTCCTCGCCCTCGTCATCCTGCTGGTCCGCCGCCACGTCCCGGAGAGCCCGCGCTGGCTGCTGATCCACGGCCGCGACGAGGAGGCGGAGGAGATCGTCACCTCGATCGAACGAGAGGTGCGACAGCAGCACGGCGACACCCCACTGGAGCAACCCCGAGGCGAGATCACCATCCACCAGCGCCGCAGCGTCTCCTTCCTGGAGATCGGCCGGACCGTCTTCTCCCGCTACCGCCGCCGCGCGATCCTCGGCTTCGCCCTCTTCATCGGGCAGGCCTTCCTGTACAACGCGATCACCTTCGGCTTCGGCGCGATCCTGACCACGTTCTACGACGTCCCCGCCGCGCACACCGGCTACTACTTCGCCGTCATCGCCGTCGGCAACTTCTGCGGCCCGCTGCTGCTGGGCAAGCTGTTCGACACGGTCGGCCGCCGCGTGATGATCTCCTCCACCTACCTGCTGTCCGGCCTGCTCCTGTTCGGCACGGCCTGGCTGTTCGGCCTGGGCGTGCTGAGCGCGACCACCCTGACCGCCTGCTGGTGCGCGGTGCTGTTCTTCGCCTCGGCGGGCGCGAGCAGCGCCTACCTGACCGTGTCGGAGGTCTTCCCGATGGAGACCCGCGCGATGTCCATCGCCTTCTTCTACGCGCTCGGCACCGCGGCCGGCGGCATCAGCGGCCCGCTGCTCTTCGCGGACCTGACCGGCACGGGCCGGACCGGCGACACCGTCATCGCCTTCTGTATCGGCGCGTTCCTGATGTGCGCGGCCGGACTGGTGGCCGTCTTCCTCGCGGTACGGGCCGAGCGGCGCTCCCTGGAGGACATCGCCCAGCCGCTGACGGCGGTGAGCGGGTCGGCGGGGAAGAGCGCCGACGCGCCGGGCGGCGGCCGGGGAGGGCCCGGCTCGCGGCCCGCGACCGCCTGAGGCACGACGCCCGGGGCCGGGCCGTGCCGGGGCCGGGGCCGGGGCTGAGGCCGGGGCCGGGGCTGAGGCCGGGGCCGGGGCTGAGGCCGGGGCCGGGGCTGAGGCCGGGGTGGCGGCCGGGGGACACCCCGCCCCTCCCCGGCCCTGCCTCCCGGCCCCGCCCCGGCCGCACTCCGCGCACGCTTCCGCTCAGCGGTGGGGACGAGTCCCCGGGGCCGGAACCCTTCCGAGGCGGCGCCGCCGGGGCGCGTCACCCCTCGCCGGTCAGCCTGCCTGCCGGCTTGCCGGTCAACCTGCGTGTGGGCTTGCCGGCGAGTTCCGCCCTGCCGAACAGCAGCGCGTAGCCGGGCGGCAGTTCGGCGATCAACCGGTCGACGAGACCGTCCCCGACGAACTCCGGCAGCACACCGAGCACGGAGCTCACGTCCCAGCGGGCGGTGGCCGGTGTGGCCCCCTCCACGCGGGCGGCGACCCCGTCCACGAACCGGGCCGCCGTCTGCGGCCGGGTCACCGGAACCTGCGCGGCGACGACCGCGCCCCCCTCCGGGGGCAGCGCACGGGCCAGCGCGACCCGCTCGTCGCCGATCACATGACCGCCGAGGGCGGACAGCACGATACGGACGATCCGTTCCGCCTCCGCCGCGGTGGTGTACTGGCCGGCCTCCCGGACGCGCCCCACGAGCCGGGACCACCCGGCGCTCGCGGCCGCGCCCCCGGGCTGACCACGGCGGCCTCCGGCCGGGGCGGGGATCACCGCCCGGGCGGACGGGCCGGCGGGCTCCAGGACGGACGTCGTGAACGTCGTCGATGGCGCGGTCATCTACTGCGACTCCTCCTTTGCTCATGAAGCGCCGGCCCGGCGGGCACCGGACCGGCGCGACGGCAGACATCGGTTGGCCGGGCCGCCCGGTCGGCGGGCTGCCCGGTCGCTGGCCGCCCGGTCGGCGGGGCGGCCGGATCGATCAGCCGCTACTCAGCTGCCTGCGGTCGTCCGCGTCGCCGCCGGTGATCTGGATACGGCGGGGCTTGGCCTGTTCGGCCACCGGAATGCGCAGCGTGAGCACGCCCGCCTGGTACGAGGCGTCGATACGTTCCGTGTCGAGGGTGTCGCCGAGGAAGAGCTGCCGGGTGAAGGAACCCGTGGGCCGCTCGGAGACGATCATCTCCGCGCCCTCAGGGGCGGGGGTGCGGCGCTCGGCGCGGACGTTGAGGACGTTGCGTTCGACGTCCAGCTCGATCGTCTCGGGGTCGATGCCCGGAAGGTCGAAGTGGACGAGGAAGTCGTCCCCGGACCGGTAGGCGTCCATCGGCATGGCGGCCGGCCGCGCGGTGGAACCGAGTACCTGCTGCGCGAGGCGGTCGAACTCGCGGAACGGGTCGGTACGCATGAGCATCACAGTCCACTCCTCTCGTCGCTGTCACGAGTGCGATGCCCTACGACTTCTTATATAGCGCGGAGGAGGAAACTTGACAAGAAGAGACTCAGGTCCGCGCGGAGGTCCGGTGCGGGATAGCCTCGCGATCGGCGGCCCTGACCGCCGGCAGGCAAGGCATGAGGGATGAAGGAGACGGACATGGCGGCGAAGATCCCCAGCTCACTGATCGCCGCGGGCGGCCTGGTCGGCGGCTACGGCGTGGCCCGCTGGACCGGGAAGCGCCGGCTCGGCGGCGCCGTCCTGGCGGTGGCGGGCGCGGCGGCGGCCCAGCAGTGGCACCACCGGGCGGGCGGCAAGGCCGCCGGCGCCCTGACCGCCGCCTACGCGGCCGCGTTCGCCGGTTCCCACCCGCTGGCCAAGAAGGTGGGCGCCTGGCCCTCGGTCTTCGGCGTGGCGGGCGCGGTGGCCCTGGCGTCCTGGGCAGTGGCCGACCGCCGCGGCTGACCGCCCCGGCTGACCGGACACCGAGAACCGTGCATCCGAACCGGACCCGGGACGTGGACCTGGACCACGCGCTGGCCGTCGCCGAGGACCTCGCGGCACGGGCGGCGCGAGCGATCCGCACCCCGCACGAGGGCGGGGTCCGCGAGAAGGCGGGCCCCGCGGACATCGTCACCCGCACCGACGAGACGATCGAGGCGTACGTCCGCGAGGTCCTGCACCGGGAGTTCCCCGACCACGGCATCGAGGGCGAGGAGTACGCCGACCGGCCCCCGGCCGACCCGACCGCCCCTCACTGGGTGGTCGACCCCGTCGACGGCACCACGAACTACGCCCACGGCATCGGCTGGTGCTCCTTCTCCCTGGGCCTGGCCGCCCCCGACGGCACGCCCCTGCTCGGCTTGGTGGCGGACCCCTGGCGAGGCGAGACCTTCACCGCGCTGAAGGACCGGGGCGCCCACCTGAACGGCACCCCGATCCGCGCAGCCACCCACACCACCCTCACCGGCCACCTCTTCCTGACCGAATGGGCGGCCCACGCCCACTGGCCCGGCCTGGACCCCCTCCTCACCGCCCTGGCCGCCCGCCACTGCACCACCCGCGTCATGGGTTCCACGGCCCTCTCCCTCACCCAGGTGGCAGCGGGCAGAGCCACGGCAGCCGCCATCGGCGCCTTCCACGCGGTGGACGGCCTCCCGGCCTACCTGATCGCCAAGGAGGCGGGAGCCGTGGCACTCCCCGACCCCCCGGCCCTCGACGAGCCGTTGCTGTTGGCTGCGCCGGGGGTGGCGACGGAGATGACGGAGCTGTGGGCCAGGCACACCTTCCTCACCTGACTCCGCCAGCCGCAACGGCTACAGCGTCCCTACGGCGGTAACGGCCCGATC
This sequence comes from Streptomyces sp. bgisy159, assembly GCF_965341775.1. Classification (GTDB taxonomy): domain Bacteria; phylum Actinomycetota; class Actinomycetes; order Streptomycetales; family Streptomycetaceae; genus Streptomyces. The sequence goes on from NZ_CBDQZH010000005.1 coordinate 21,734, forward strand.
AATACCACCGGACGGTCCCCCCCCCGCTGCGACGGTGCCGAGGTGGAGCCGGGGGCGGCGTAACAGACAGGCCAGGTTACGGTCTGCGCATTTCCGCAGCGGTCAGTATCAGGGCTTCAGCGCTGGCTGGGGCACCGGACCTGAGGAGTTCCAGCGCGGTGCGCAGGACTTCACGGTCGGGCTTGTCTCGTCCATAGATGTGGAGAAGGTCCCTTACCAGATCCCTCTGGCCGTGCTGAGTCAGCAGGACGACCAGCAAGGCCGTTTCCGCCGGGCTGTAGGCGTCCGTCGTATGCCGTAGGAGCGCCAGCACCTCATCCGCTTGCCGGCCACCGTCGCACAGAGCTTCCGCTCGCCCGGCGACGTGCCGGGCGGCAGCCGTATCGAGTTCAGTCCGCTGCCGGTCCCCCGCCTGACGGGGTACCGGCAGCGGAGCGGCGGCCGGAGTGCCAGATGAGGGGGCTGGAGGAGCTGGTGAGCCGGCTTCGAGGAGGCTGACCCGTTTCTGTAGCGAGGCGGCTTTCCGGCGCAGCACCGCGTACTTCCGCTGGAGAGACCGCAACCTGGCGGCCTTCAGGGAGGCTTGCTGGCGCAGCTTGTCATGCTGGGCGCGCAGCTCCGTGCACGCGCTGCTGAGCTGCGCGTTCTCATCAAGAGCCGCGTTGAGTTGTCTGGACGTCGACTCCAGGTCCGTGCTCAGGCGCGTGGCGGTGATCCCGTTCTGATCCGCCGCCTCCTTGTGCAACTGGCACAAGTCGGCCAGGGTGATGCCGATCTCGATGCCCTGCTTTGAGGCGTCGGTGCTCGCCGCTTCGAAGAGGACCTCTACCGACCGCCTCACAGGCAGGACCTTTCCGCTGAGCGCCCTCGAAAGTGCGCTTTCGCTCATCGCGAGCCGGTTGGCGACCTCACCCTGGGTTGGGTTGGGGGTAGGCGCGTCGGCGCCATCCGGCGTGATGAGGACCAGAGCGCAGAGGCTCTGGAGGGCGGCAGCGAGTTCACGCCTTGCCGGTGAAAGGTCACTTTCGAAGGGCTTCTTCGCCCACGCGTATGGAGGGCGACTTGTTCTGCTGTACGGCACGCTCCTGAGACCTCCCCGTTCTCCGGCAAGTAGGCCTGCCAGCACCGCCGTTGCCGGGATTCATGCTCATTCTGCCGCAGTGGTGATGGAGTTGTGCTTGCTTTTGATGAGCAAGGCTTGCTTTGTGTCGGGCAAGTGTTCAAACGGGATTGATTCTCGGCATTCGTGGTGTTCACTGAAGCCCAGCCGCTCTTGAAGCGGGGGGTGGCCGAGAGGCAAACATCTGCATCACAACGGAGCCTTAAGTGCCGTTATGTGATGGTGCACGCCTTAAAGCCAGATTCAGGTGATTCCCATATGGGAGGGAACGGATGACCACGCTGCCGTCTTGGCGGGACACGACCTACGGGTCCAGCAAGCTCGGAACCAAGGCGCGCGTCGCGCTGTGGCTGATCCAGGAGGTGAAGGAGAGCGGCACCTTCACCAAGGCCGACCTGCGGGCCGCCTTCCCGGATGTGGCGCAGATCGACCGGCGTATGCGTGACCTGCGTGACCACGGGTGGGAGATCGCCACGAGCCGTGAGGACCCGACTTTGCGCCAGCAGGAGCACCGCTTCCGGACCAGAGGGGCTGACGTCTGGGTCCCTGGGAAGTCCAAGGCACCCGTCCACAAGGGCAGCATCACCAACGCCCAGCGGGCCAAGGTGTTGCAGGACGACGGCTACCTCTGCCGGACCTGCGGCGTGTCGGGTGGCGAGACGTACGGAGACGGGGGGCTGGAGCAGGCCGTGCTCAACGTGGCGCGCCGGCCGGTCGTTCAGCCGGACGGCAGCGTCATGCACCAGCTCGTCACGGAGTGCCAGCGGTGCGGCCGGGGCAACGTGGACCGGACCGTGCACATGGCGGACGTCCTGGCGGAGATCGAGTCGATGGCATTCGTGGAGCGGACGGTGCTCCGCGGGTGGATTGCCGCAGACCGTCGGTCCCCCAGCGCGCTGGAGAAGCTGTGGGGGTTGTACCGGACGTTGCCTGCGGACGTACGCAAGGCCGTGGCCGACAAGCTCGACGGTACGGACGACTGAGACAGGACGGGACGACGATGATGCGCGAGTTTCCGGCCCCGCCTAGGGCGGCCGAGTTCAGCGAACTGATCAGCAAGAAGGTCGAGGAGGTCAAGAAGGCTGGCGGTACGCGGGAGACGGTGACCGTTGACTGGAACGGGCAGCAGGCCCATGTCGAGGTGATCGATCTCCCGCTGAGCAGCCTGTACTTCAACCCCAGCACCCACCGGATTCGCGCCCAGCGCAGCCACGACGCTGAGCGGGACGCGCTGCTGGACAAGGACCCCTGGTGTGCGGAGAGCCAGGACTACCTCGGCTTTCTGCTCAAGGCTGACCCCGAGAACACGAACGTGCGGGACAAGGACTTCGATGTCCTCAAGGACAGCCTTGACCAGTTCGGGCAGAACGATCCCGGGCTCGTGACCTGGCAGGGGGTGCTGGTCAACGGCAACACCCGGGCGGCCGCGCTGCGGGAACTCGGTGCGCAGTCGATGCGCGTGGGTGTCCTGCCGGCGTCGTTCACCTGGGCCGACGTCAACGCCGTCGAGCTGGCCTTGCAGCTTCGCAAGGATCACCGGCGTGACTACTCCTACATCAACCGCCTTATCGCCATGGAGGAGCAGGCGGCGCTGGGCCGGACGCCGGAGCAGATCGCCAAGGACTTCCGCATCCAGGTACGCACTTATCACCAGGAGCGGTGGATCCTCAGCACGATCCGAGAACTGAACGAGCGCAGCCGCACGGGCGGGGGCAACGGACTGCGCCTGGTGGACTGGGAAGGCGCGCAGGAGCGGCTCAAGGAGCTTCACCGGCTGTACGTCAAGCTGGAAACGGTGGACCGTGACCAGGCCGAGGTCCTGAAGGAGCTGCGCCTGGCCGCGATCCTGCTCGACTTCTCGAAGACGGATGTCCGGCACATCAACGAAGACTTCCTGAAAGCGGGGCTTGAGCATCAGTTGCCCATGGGCGGTACGACGGTGGTGCAACCGCAGTCGGTGTCCATCCCCGGTCTGGACCTGGAAGTGCCCGCCGCCTCCTCCGCCGTCGCGGAGGCCAGGGCGATGAACGACGAGATCCTCCGTGCCGCCGCCCTGGTGAGGAACGAAGTCCCGGACATCGGTGACGAGCAGAAGGCCGCTGCGCAGGATGTCTGGGACGGCACGAAGAAGGCGTTCGACGAGGCGATCGACGCGGCGGGTCGCAACGCCCGGCTGCGCAAGCGCAAGCAGCTCGCCCCCGCCCGGCTGGCGGAAGCCAGCGCGAGCATCGACCAGTGCGTGAGCGACCTGGTGCAGGCACGGACCTCCCGCAGCCTGGACGAGGAGGCGTTCGATGAAGCGGTGGTCAAGCTGCGGGGCAGCCTCGTCAAGCTCGCTCAGCAGGCTGGCCGGGGGCTTCCGCAGCCAGGAGACGGTGTGGCCTGGCTACTGGAGGCGGTCGCGGCGGAGGGCTCCCGGTGATCAGTTCCGTCAGCGAGAAGTCGCTGCGCCTCGGGTTCGACGAGACCCGGACCCGAGTCGTCCTGCGGACTACGGAATCGTTCCAGCAGGAACTGGTACAGCTGGCCGCCCGGTTTCGCACCGGCGGCCAGCTCGGTCCGCTGAGTGCCTCGGTTTCCCTGGATGAGCTGCTTTCGGACCTCGCCCTGCTCGGCACCTGGTCCGACCCGGCCGGCGTGGAGTGGGCGGATGACCTGCGGGAGCTGGTCTCCGGTGTGGTTCAGGACGCACACACCGTGCAACAGCGGCTCGCGGGGCGGGACGCGCCCGGCGAAGTTGCGCCCGACGACGTGCCCGCCCTCCTCGGTGACGCCTGGAAGGCAGAACTCAGCGAGTTCCAACGCCGCGACATCGCGAAGCTGCTGTCGTTGCAGCACGGCGCGAACTTCAGCGTGCCCGGAGCCGGCAAGACCCGCGTCGCCCTCGCTGTGTACGCCGCGCAGAAGGCTGCCGGCAAGGTGAGTCGGCTGCTGGTCGTCTGCCCCAAGTCGGCCTACGAGTCCTGGCGTTACGAGACCGCCGAGTGCCTCATCCACCCCCTGCGGATCAACGTCCTGGACGGCTCGTGGGACGAATGGGCCGAAGTGCTCGTAGTCAATTACGAGCGTCTCGACCGGTCGTTGCCCATGCTGGCCGGCTGGCTCAAGTCGGGTTCCTCAATGATCATCCTGGACGAGGCGCACCGGATGAAGCTGGGCGCCCGGGGGACGTACGGGGCCGCCTGCATGGCTCTCGGCCCGCTGGCCGCACGCAGGCTGATCCTGACCGGCACGCCGGCCCCCAACGGTTCCAGGGACCTGGAAAACCTTCTGGGCTTCGTCTGGCCGGGGCACGGTCAGCGCACGGTGGTCCAGGCGGTGGCCGGCGGTGACCTCGCTCACGCCAGCGCGGTCCTCCGGCCGCTGTTCACGCGCACGACCAAGCAGGAACTCGGTCTGCCTCCGGTGCAGCTGGGGCTTCGCTTCGTTGACATGCCGCTCTTGCACGACGAGATCTACACGGCTCTCGTGGGCGGCGAGACCAGGGGCGCGGCGCGCGAGGACCTCAGCAGCCTGGGCAAAACGGCTCTGCGCCTCCTCATGGCGGCCACGAGTCCCGCCCTGCTCGTTGAGGGGGGCAGCCGGTACGAGCCGCTCGCCTACCAGCTGCCGCCGCTAGAGGCCCCCGAGGGCAGCCCCTTGTACTCGCTTCTGCAGAACCTCCCGGACTACGAGCTGTCGCCCAAGTACCAGGAGGCCATTGCGATCATCGCGCAGAACGCCGCGGAGGGCCGGAAGACGCTGGTCTGGACGACCTTCGTCAGGAGCCTCACCACGCTGGAACGCCTCTTGGAGAAGTACAGTCCGGCCGTCGTCCACGGCGGCACCGCGGACCGCGAGGAGCAGCTTCGGCGGTTTCGGGAGGACCCGGCGTGCATGGTGCTGATCTCGAACCCGGCCACCCTGGGAGAGGGGATCAGCTTGCACCATGTGTGCCATGACGCCGTCTACGTGGACCGGGACTTCATGGCAGGCCGCTTCCTGCAGAGCCTCGACCGGATCCACCGCCTTGGGCTGGCTCCCGACACGGAGACCCGGGTGACTGTCCTGGCCGTGAGGAATTCCATCGACGAGGTGGTGGCCGAGCGCCTGGAGCGGAAGCTCGACTTCATGGGGCGCATCCTGGATGACCCCACGGTCCAGCAGCTCGCTGACCTGGAGGAGGAGCCCTCGGTGGCGGCCGGTCTCGCACCGAGTGACATAGAGGCACTCCTCAGTCACATGGGAGGCCGCTAGGACGGGCGCCGCGTGCTGCGTGCCTCGTGGGACTACCCTCTGCGGTGTGTCCCACGATGCCGATTGGGAGGCCCCGGAAGGTTCCTGGGCTTCGTCCGCAGCACGCCGTCGCAACATGCAGGCGATCCGCAGCCGTGACACGAAGCCCGAGTGGCTCATCCGGAGGCTGGTCCACGCCAAGGGTCTCCGCTACCGCGTCGCTGCTCGGCCCTTGCCGGACCTGCGCCGGACGGCGGACTTGGTCTTCCGCCCGGCGAAAGTCGCCGTCTTTATAGACGGTTGTTACTGGCATGGCTGTCCAGAGCATTACGTGCCGCCCAGAACGAACTCAGGTTACTGGTCCGAGAAGGTCCTGCGGAACGTAAAACGGGACAGGGACACGGACCAGAAACTAGCGGCAGCCGGATGGTGCGTGCTCCGCTTCTGGGAGCATGAACCATCAGACGCCTGTGCCGACAAAATCGCTCTCACGGTCTTGAAGCGGCGCAAGCGGAGCCCGGGCGGCGACTGAAATCTCCAGCTGTCGTGGGGTGTCTTCAACGGGCGGCGCTCCTGCCGGTTCCATCTCGTATTCGGCAAGAAGTTCCTCGCTGTGTTGAGGGCGCAGAACAGCCGCGATAGCCCGTCCAACGGCTTCAGCCACCGGGGGCGGGAAAGCATTCCCGACCTGCCGGTAGCGGGCGGTCTTACGGCCCTGGAACTTCCAGTCCTCCGGGAAGCCTTGAATGATTGCAGCCTGAGCGACCGTGAGCATGGGCCCGTTCGGGCGGAACAGGTCGCGCTCCGGCACGCAGTCCTCGGGGTCGTTCGCGATCCCCATGCCGTCAATGCCCAGGTCGCGCCAAGCACGCTTGGCGCGAGTGGGGCCAAGGTCGGCGCCGCCGTGCTTCTTTGACCCGCCCACGAGAGTGGGGGCGATCTTCTTGCCTGAATTTGCCTTTTCCCACTTCTCGAAGATTTGCTGTCCCGTCTTCTCTCCAGGCCCTGCCGGCTGCCCGTGAAGATTCTTGTCCCAGAACTCCTTGCAGCGAGCTTTCATGCTGTCATGCAGTTCTCCCTGGACCGTTGCTGGATCACCCTTCATCCTTGCGGGCCACCTGAAATCCTGAGTGCCTGGACTTACGGCACTCTTGTGAATGGCCACCAGAATCGCGCGCGGCCGAAGCTGCGGGACACCGAAATAGCTAGCATCGAGGCGCCGCCAGACCGATCGCATAACGATGTCCTGCTCAGCGGCAGAAAGGTGCGGATCTACCTCGGGCACCAGGTAGCCGAGCTTGCGGAGCCTTTCGAGGATTGAAATCCGGTACTCGATAAAAAACTCCGGGGGTTCCAGGATTCCCCGAACGTTCTCAATCATCACTGCCTTGGGCAGCAGAGCCTCGATGATGTCAAGCGCCGCGGGGAAAAGATCGCGTTCGTCGTCAGGGCCGAGCCTTTGTCCCGCCAGGGAGAACGGAGGGCACGGCACCCCTCCGGCGAGCAGATCGAGGTCTCCGGGCTCCAAGCCGAGATTCTCCCGGGTTTCGGACTCCAGGAAATCCTTGACGTCCATAGGGCGGATGGCGTCAGCCTTCTCCTGGTCCCATCCGGGCCAGTCGCCCACGTTGGCCCGCAGGGTGGCCACGGCGTGCGGGTCCCACTCCACGAGCGCGCGGTGGTCGAAACCGGCATTGTGCAGCCCGACGGCTTGCCCACCGGCGCCCGCGCAGATCTCGATCGAGGTCAATGGCGAGGCGAACTGCGGTCGCTTCTGGCCGCTGCGGGGCATGCAGCTCCTCCTGGATGATCAAGTACAGGTCGGGAGCAGTGATGAGCAACTGCTCCCCAGCACCAAGAGTCTCGCACTTCCCACCCGGTTCATCCGAGCGTCGGCGGCAGGCTGGTCACCTGTTGTCGAACTCACGCGCGATCTTGCCATACGGTATACGCAGGAGCGTGTTTCCCATGGCCCCTTTCTCGCCCTGGGCTCCGGCGAGGTTGGCCGGGCAGGGCAGTGTCACTCGCCGTGGCACTCCCCATAAACCCGCCCCGCCCCACACCAGCACCCCGCCCCCCGCTGCGGCGGCCAGGCCACCGCGCGGCCTCGGGCCGCCAGTGTCGTCGCGTACTGCGGCAGCAGGGTCGCGTCCGCTGGGGACGAGCCCTCCGAGGCCGCGAAGGCCTCGTAGGAGGGGACGGTGGCGGTGACGATGCCGAGGTTCGGGGTGCCGGAGGCGGCGAGTTCGCGGAGGGAGGTCTCTATGGTCGCGAGGTGGTCGGAGTAGGACGGGTACTCCGCGGCCAGGGACGGGTAGTCGGCGACAAGTTCGGCCAGTTCGTCGGCCGGCCAGTGCAGGACCGCGACCGGGAAGGGGCGCGACAGGGCCTCGCGGTAGGTGCCGAGTTCGGCGCGGAGGCGGGAGATCTCCGCCTGGAGCTCGGCGGGGTTGGTCGAGCCGAGGGACCACACGCGCTTCGGGTCGTGGAGCTCGTCCAGGGAGACGGGGGCCGTGTTCAGGCGGTCCGCCAGGGTGTCCCAGGTGTCGTGGGGGGCGCCCAGCATGCGGCGGACGCGGTGGCGGCCGAAGAGGAGGGGGTGGGTGGAGTACGGGGGCTCCGGGACGTCCGTCAGGAGCAGGCGGGCGGCCTCCGTGAAGGTCTCCTGCGCCGCCTCCAGCTCGTCGTGGGCCTCCAGCGCCTCCGCCACGATCACCCAGGGGGCGGGGTCCCGCGGGGCCGTCGCGCGGATGCCGTCGATGATGGCCCTGGCCTCCGCCTCGTGGCCGTACTCCCAGAGGTTGGCGGCCTTCAGGGCGCGGACCAGGTGGGGGTCGTCCAGGCCGGCCGGGGAGGAGAGCAGCCGGTCGTAGAGGGCCGTCGCGGCGGGGCGGTCGCCGGCGAGTTCCCGGTGGGCCGCGGCCCGCAGGAGCAGGGCCTCGGCGTCCTCGGGGTACCGGCCGGCGGTTCGCTCCAGGCGGGCCGCTTCGGCGTTGTGGTCGACGGTCTCGGCGGGCGTGTCGGGGCGCATGCACGACACCGTACTGCCCGCCGGTGACAAAGGTGAGGCATCGGCGGGCCAGGTGGGCGGGCGATAGGTTGCGCGGTGTACCTGCCAGGCTTCGGACGCGAGGGGTGAGGGCCGTGCGGCTCGTCTTCGACGGTCGGGTGATCGAGTGGCGCGGGCCGGCGCCGTATTACTTCGTCCCGGTGCCCGAACCGGAGTCCGCCGACATCCGCGAGGTCGCCGCGATGGCCACCTACGGGTGGGGCGTGATCCCGGTCCGGGCCCGGATCGGCGGGGCCGACTTCGAGACCTCGCTGTTCCCCAAGGACGGCGGCTATCTGCTGCCGCTCAAGAACGCGGTGCGCAAGCCGCGGGGGCTGGGGGCGGGGGACGAGGTCCGGGTCGAGATGACGGTCCGGCTGCGGTGACGGTACGCGGTCAGGCGGTCACTCCGTCTATCTGCAGCGTCTGGACCGACTTCGGGGCGAAGCGCACCGCCACCGACTTTCCGTTCAGGCGGGTGTCGGAGTAGGCGCGGTAGCGGTCGCCGCCCGTCGTCACCGTGTTCCAGCGGGGGACGAGGCCGCCCGAGCCGCCGACGGCCGTCGCGAAGCGGGACAGGTCGAAGGTCAGGGTCTGGGCGGACGTGGAGGTGTTCGCGGCGACGATCACCAGGCGGTTCGCCTGCCGGTCCAGGGCCGCGACGGCGTAGCTGACCCCGGTGTCGAGGATCGTCATCCCGGGGCGGATGTGGCGGCTGAACTGGGCCATCACGTAGTACTTGGTCTGGACGGCGCCGGGCTGGAGGGTGTTCGCGTCGTACGCGATCATCGCCCAGTTCGAGGACGGGTCCATGACCTGCCAGTACACCCAGGCCGTGGGGTGCAGCCAGCGGAAGTCGTAGAGCAGATTGCCGGCCATGGTCATGCCGGTGCCGTCGTTGTCGCCGGTCTCCGAGTTCCACAGGGCCTTGCGGGAGGTCGTGACGACGTCCGTGTAGAGGAGGTCCCTGCGGCCGCCCGAGCCCTGGTAGCCGTGGACGTTGACGCGGTCGACGTAACCCTTGGTAGCCGAGGAGAAGGAGTTCCAGGTGGTGCGGGCGAGGTCGTAGCTGGTCTCGTCGGAGGCGGCGATCCGGGTCCCCGTCAGACCGCGCCTGTCCAGTTCGCTCCTCATGTGCGGCAGTACGGCCGCCTGCACCGAGGAGTCGATGTGGCAGCCCTCCTGGGTGCCGGTCGACTTCCACCAGGAGGAGGACGGCTCGTTGAAGGGTTCCACGGTCGCGAAGTCGACGCCCCAGTTGTCCCTGGCGTACAGGGCCGTCGCCGCGAGGTGGGAGGCGTGCTGACGGTAGTTCCAGGACTGGAGGTTGTTGCCGCCGTCCGCGGCGCCCGAAGGGTTGTGGTTGTAGCACATCCACCACATCGGGGAGTTGGCGAACAGCTCGGTCGTCGCGCCGCGCCGTGCCGCCTTCACCAGCATCGCGCGCTGCTTGGGGTCCGCCGACCAGTTCCAGGCCGAGGAGGCCGGGTCCTCGTTGTTCCAGTTCTGCCAGAAGCCCTCGATCTGCTTGAAGGCGGGGATGTTCGGCGACGCCACCATGGTCTCGCCGTTCACGCTGTTCCAGCTGCACGCGCCCAGGTTGTAGCGGGCGATGTTCAGGCCGAGGCCGGGCAGCGTGGTGCCGTCGTACGTCACCGACTTGGTGCTGAAGAAGATGTCGGCGAAGTCGTCGCGGTCGCCGAAGACGTTGGCCCACCAGGCCAGGGACGTGCCCCAGCCCTCCCAGGAGCCGTACGCCGTGGAGGGGCTGACGGCGATGGTCGCGTCGGCGTGGGCGGTGCCCGTCGCCAGGGCGCTGCCGACCAGGGCTCCGCCCGTGGCCGTCAGCAGTGTTCTGCGCCGGATCATGGATTCTCCGCTTCGGTTGCACTGGGGGAGGAGCAGTGCGGTGGTGGGGGTGCAGTGCGGTGGCGGGGGTGCAGTGCGGTGGCGGGGGTGCAGTGCGGTGGAGTGGGGGGCAGTGAGTGGGGGCGAGGGTGCAGGTGGGGTGACGGTGCGGTGTGTTGGTGGGGCGGGCGGCGGAACCGGGGGAGCTGTGTGTTGGTGGGGCGGCCGGCAGGATCGGGGGAGCTGTGTGTTGGTGGGGCGGGCAGCAGGATCGGGGGTGCCGGGCCGTGTTGTCGAGGGTTCTGACAGCCCTTTCGCAAACCTGTTGAGGAAGGGGTCGGGCGGTTCGGCCGTACGAACGTGAAGTGGTGCGCGTACGGGCCTGGTGGCCTTGTCGCCCGCGCCCTATCGTGCGGGCGTGCGGATTCCCGTCGTGCACCACGGCACCCGTCGGCGCCGCGCCCTCGGGCGACGTGTGCTGTTCGGCGGTGCCGAACTCCTCGTGACCACAGGTGTGTTGCTGCTTCTCCTCGTCGCGCATCAGATGTGGTGGACCAACTGGGAGGCCAGGGAGGGGGCCGCGCGCAAGGTCGAGGCGCTGGAGCGCGCGTGGGAGAGGGAGGGCGAGCCCGGGGACGGCGCCCAGGACGTGGACGCAGACACGAACGCCGGTGCCGACGCCGCCGCGGGGACGAGCGGGAGCGCCGCTCCCACGTCTCAGGCGTCCGGTTCCGGCTCGGGTTCCGGTAGGGGTTTCGGTTCGGGGGGCGGTCCTTCCCCGGCCCCCGCGACCGCCCGCCGCCCCCTCCCTTCCCAGGCGTACGCCGTCCTCACCGTGCCCCGCCTCCGCCTCCGTGTCCCCGTCGCCGAGGGCACCGGCAGGCGCAACGTCCTCGACAAGGGCTACGTCGGCCACTACCCCGGCACACAACAGCCCGGCCGGCCGGGGAACTTCGCCCTCGCCGGGCACCGCAACACCCACGGCGAGCCCTTCCGGCACCTCGACCGGCTCCGGCCCCGGGACACTGTCCGGGTCGAGACCGCGACAGCGGTCTTCACGTACGTCGTCGACCGGGTCCTGCCGCGGACCTCACCCGGCGACTCCGGCGTCCTGCGCCCCGTCCCGCGCTCCCTCACCAAGCCGGCCTACGGCTACAGCGCCCCGGGCCACTACCTCACGCTGACCACCTGCACCCCGGCGTACACCTCCACCTACCGTCTGGTGGTGTGGGGAAAGCTGACGTCCATGCGCCCTCGGAGCCAGTGATCCCGGTGACTCCGGTCATCCAGAGGACTCCGGTGCTCCCAGTGCTCCCGGTGCTCCCAGTGCTCCCGGTGATCGCGGTGACGCATTCGTCGGCGCGAGTGGGAACCGGCGCCGTCGTTCCGCCGTTTTCATAGACAGCCGGGGAAACGGACACGCAGCATCCGTCACACGACGGGAAGGGGGGGGGAGACGGTCATGTTCCGTGGTGGTCGTCGGGCCTCGCGCCCCCGCCCCTTCGGGAGCGTCGCGCTTCCGCTCGTCGCGCTGGACGTCCTCGTCGGTCTGCTTCTCTTCGACCTCGCGCAGTCCCACTCCGCCGGCCTCACCGCCGCCGTCGCCTTCGCCGCGACCGCCGCCGTCGGGGCGGCGCTCGTCGCCTCGGCCGTCCTCGCCGGGCGCAGCGCTCCGGTCCTGCCGCGCACCCGGGTGCGTACGGCGATACGCGACCGGGACCGTCGTACGGCGTTCCTGGCGCAGCGCGACCCGGACGCCCCCGGGCGCATACGGGCCAGAGCCCCGGGCGACGCCCTCCCGACGGCCGTCGCGTAGGGCAGCACCCCGCCATCAGTACCGGACCCTCTTCGGGGTCGGCCTTCCGTGCCGGTCGTCGTCATGCCGTGCGTCAACGCGCGCCGCCTACCGGCACGACCACCCATCCCTCGGAGGGCCTCCCGTCCATGTCCGTCTTCGTCCACCTCGTCGAGCAGATGGCCGAGCTGCTCGAACCCGTCTTCCACGCCTCCGCGGCCGCCGCCGCGATCGTCCTGTTCACCGCGCTCGTACGGCTGCTGGTGCACCCACTGTCCCGGGCCACGGCGCGGGGGCAGCGGGCGCGGGCCGCGCTGCAGCCGAAGGTCGCGGCACTGCGCGAGAAGTACGGAAAGGACCCCGAGCGGCTGCAGCGGGCCGTGCTCGAACTGCACGCCGAGGAAAAGGTGTCGCCGCTGGCCGGCTGTCTGCCCGGTGTGCTGCAACTTCCGGCCTTCTTCGTCCTCTACCACCTGTTCTCGCACACGACGATCGGCGGTGAGACCAACGAACTGCTCGGGCACCGGCTGTTCACCGCGCCTCTCGGCGGCCGATGGGCGGACGCGCTGGCCGACGGGGGCGTGTTCGGGGGCGCCGGACTGGTGTACCTCGGGCTGTTCGCCGTGGTGGCCTGCCTCGCGACCTTCACGTATCTGCGCACCAGGCGGACGATGGCCGAGACCCGGACCGCCGTCGCCGTGCCCGGCATGGGAGCCGTCGGGAAGGTGCTGCCGTTCACGTCCTTCCTGACGCTCGTGACCGTCGCCGTGGTGCCGCTGGCCGCCGCGCTGTACGTGGTGACCAGCACGGCGTGGGCCACCGTGGAGCGGGTCGTGCTGTATCGCTGACCGACGGCAGCGGCGGGCGTCCGGCTCGGCCGGCCTACGGTCCAGTACGTGAACCGGGTATTGCGGACTGGACGCCTGCCTTGGACGATCGACCAGTCCTCCGATGGCTGCGGGCTCCGGCCGCACTCCGGTCGCAGACTCGGGCGGGCGCCCGCGATCGAGGGAGACGGTGAGATTCCATGAAGCTGCTGCGAGTCGGTACGGCGGGTGCGGAGCGGCCCGCGCTGCTCGACGCCGACGGGACGCTGCGCGACCTGTCGGGCGTCGTCGCGGACGTCGACGGGGCGCTGCTCGCCGACGAGGCGGCGCTCGGCCTCGTCCGTGCCGCCGCGGACGCCGGCGAGTTGCCCGCGCTGGACGCGTCGGGGCTGCGCGTCGGGCCCCCGCTGGCGCGCATCGGCAAGATCGTGTGCATCGGGCTGAACTACCACGACCACGCCCGCGAGACCGGCGCCGAGCCGCCCGCCGAGCCGGTCGTCTTCTTCAAGGCGCCGGACACGGTCGTCGGGCCGTACGACACCGTGCTGGTGCCCCGGGGGTCGGCCAAGACCGACTGGGAGGTGGAGCTGGCCGTGGTCATCGGACGTACGGCCCGCTACCTGGGGTCGGCCGAGGAGGGCCTGGCACATGTCGCCGGGTACGCGGTCGCGCACGACGTGTCGGAGCGGGAGTTCCAGATCGAGCGGGGCGGGACCTGGGACAAGGGCAAGAACTGCGAGACCTTCAACCCGCTCGGGCCGTGGCTGGTGACCGCCGACGAGGTGCCCGACCCGCAGGACCTCTCCCTGCGACTCTGGGTCAACGGGGAGCTCAAGCAGGACGGGACCACCGCCGATCAGATCTTCCCGGTGGGGGAGGTCGTGCGGTACGTCAGCCGGTTCATGACGCTGTACCCCGGTGACGTCATCAACACGGGGACACCTGCCGGGGTGGCGCTGGGGCGTCCCGAGCCGAAGCCGTTCCTGCGGGCCGGTGATGTCGTGGAACTGGAGGTCGAGGGGCTCGGCCGGCAGCGGCAGGAGCTGAAGGACGCGTAGCGGTCGCCGACCGGCTCAGCCGAGCAGTGCTGCCAGTCTGCGCCAGCCCTCCCTCGGCAGGGACTCCCGGTCGCCGCCGTCCACCACCTGAAGGGCCAGGTGGTCGGCGCCGGCGGCTTCGAAGGCACGGATCCGTTCGCGGATCCGGTCCTCGTCGCCCCAGGCGAACACCGCGTCCACGAGCCGGTCGCTGCCGCCGCCCGCGAGGTCGGCCTCGGTGAAGCCCAGCCGGAGGAAGGTGTTGGTGTAGTTCGGCAGTTCGAGGTACATCGCCAGGTAGGCGCGGGCCAGCGCGCGGGCGCGGTCCGGGTCGGTCTCCAGGACGACCTTCAGCTCCGGCGCCAGCAGCGGGCCCGCGCCGAGGATCTCGCGGGCCTGAGCGGTGTGCTCGGCGGTCACCAGGTAGGGGATCGCGCCGGCGGCCCGCTCGCGGGACAGCTCCAGGGTGCGCGGACCGAGGGCCGCGAGGACGCGCCGGCCGGCCGGTACGCCGGCCGCGTCCAGGGCGTCGAGGTAGGTGACGAGTGCCGAGTAGGGGCGCCGGTACTGGGCGGCGAGCTTGGCGTGGCTCACCCCGAGGCCCAGCAGGAAGCGGCCGGGGTGGGTCTTCTCCAGGCCGGCGTACGCGGCGGCGGTGGCGTCGGCCTCGTGCTGCCAGATGCTCTGGATGCTGGTGCCGACGGCCAGGGTCGAGGTGGCCGTGAGGAGGGGTTCGGCGTGGTGGACGGCGCTGGAGCCGCCCAGCCAGACCGTGCCGAAGCCCAGCTCCTCCAACTCGGCGGCGGCCTCGGCGCGTTCGCCGGAGCGGTCCGGGTCCTCGGAGCGCAGGGCCACGCTCCAGACGCCGTACCGCCCGAGGCCCGGCCACCGCGCCGCCGCGCGCTGCCGGGGTTCGGGCTGGGGCTCGTTCGAGGTCATCGGTCGGGTTCCCTCCGTCAGGTTGCCTACGGCGATGCCAACCGGAGGGAACCCCCGCTTCATTCCTGCTTCAGGAACAACTCCAGTGCCTCCACCACGAATCGGTGGTCCTGCAGCTGCGGCAGCCCGGACACCGTCACCGCGCCGACGACGCCGACGCCCTCGACGTGGACCGGGAAGGAGCCGCCGTGCGCGGCGTAGACGTCCGGGTCGAGGCGGGAGGACTCCTCGAAGGTGGTGCCCTTGGCCCGGAAGCGCGCCCCGACCAGGTAGGAGGAGGCGCCGTAGCGCTCCACGACCCGGCGTTTGCGGGCGATCCAGGCGTCGTTGTCGGGGGTGGCGCCGCGCAGGGCCGCGTGGAAGAGCTGCTGTCCGGCGCGGTGGATGTCGACGGCCACCGGTGCCTGGCGCTCCCGGGCCATCTCGACCAGCAGCGAACCCAGCTCCCAGGCGTCCTCGTGGGTGAACTGCCGGAAGACGAGGCGCCGTTCCTGTGCCTCCAGCTCCTCGATCGTCGGGGTGATCTCGGGGCTGAACTTCGGGGTGACCCCGCTACCCGTCATCACAACGTCACCGCCACTCCGTCTCGTGCCGAACGGCGGGCCGCCTCCAGGACGTCGAGGGCGGCGGCCGCCTCCAGGGCGGTCACCGGGTTGGGGCCGCCGTGGATCAGTGCCTCGGCCACCGCAGCGTAGTAGGCCGGGTAGGCGCCGGGGAGGGTCCGTTCGGGTCGTCCGCCGCCGGTCGGCGGTGACTCCCCGGAGCCCACCCGGCCCCACAGCTCCTCGGGCTCCTCGCCCCAGCCGGGGCCGGGGCGCAGGCCCTCGCGCAGCGCCGCCTCCTGCGGATCGAGGCCGTACTTCACATAGCCGGCCCGCGAGCCCAGCACCCGCATGCGCGGCCCGAGCTGGGCGGCGGTCGCGGAGACGTACAGGTGGGAGCGGACGCCGCTCGCGTGGGTGACCGCGAGGAAGGTGTCGTCGTCGGTCTCGGCGCCCGGCCGGCGCACGTCCGTCTCCGCGTACACGGACACGGCGGGGCCGAACAGCACCAGCGCCTGGTCGACGACGTGGCTGCCGAGGTCGTAGAGCAGGCCTCCGATCTCCGCGGGGTCACCGGACTCCCGCCAGCCGCCCTTCGGCCTCGGCCGCCACCGCTCGAAGCGGGACTCGAAGCGCCACACGTCGCCCAGCTCGCCGTCGGCGAGCAGCCGGCGCAGGGTCAGGAAGTCGTTGTCCCAGCGGCGGTTCTGGAAGACGGACAGCAGCAGTCCCCGTTCGTCGGCGAGGGAGGCCAGGGCGCGCGCCTCGGCGGCCGTGCCCGCGACCGGCTTGTCGACGACGACCGGTAGACCGGCCTCCAGCGCGGTGGTGGCGAGCGGGACGTGGGTCTTGTTCGGGGAGGCGACGACGACCAGGTCCAGTTCGTCGGCACGGTCGAACAGTTCGCCGGCGCCGGAGACGGTCCGTACCCCGGGGTACGCGTCGCGCGCCTGCTTCTGGCGCTCGGGGTTCGACGTGACCACCGTGTCCAGAGCGAGTCCCTCGGTGGCGGCGATCAGCGGGGCGTGGAAGACGGAACCGGCCAGTCCGTAGCCGATCAGACCCACGCGCAGGGGTGTGTGAGGGGAGGGCGCCGCCGCTCGGGGGGCTCCGGTCGCGTGCGGCGTCATGGCGCCGGATGTCGTACGGCCTGCTGTCATACCGCCCACTTTCGCAACGGTGTTGCCAAAGTGCAAGCGGGGGGCACAATGGGTTGTGTGAACAGGACCAACGGCCACGCGCCCCGGCGCGGCGGAGTGAACCTGCCGGACCTGCGCAGTCACAACACCGCCCTGGTGCTCGACCTGCTGCGCACGGCCGGTCCCGACGGCGTGAGCAGACTGGAGCTGGCCGAACGCACCGGACTGACCCCCCAGGCCGTCAGCAAGATCACCGCGCGGCTCCGCGAGGAGGGCCTGGCCGCGGAGGCGGGCCGCCTGGCCTCCACCGGCGGCAAGCCGCGCACGGTCCTGCGGCTGGTGCCGGGCGCCGGACACGCGATCGGCATCCACCTGGACCGCGACGAACTGCGCACCGTGCTCGTCGACCTCGACGGCGACGTGGTCCGCCGGAGCCGGGTGCCGCTCGACCTGGGAGCCGGGGCCGAGGCGGTCGTCGGCGCCGTCGAGCGCGAGGCCCTGGACGCGGCGTCCGCCACGGCCGGGACGCTGCTCGGCGCCGGCGTCGCCCTGCCGGGGCCGCTGGACCACGTCGACGGGGTGCTGCGCCGCATCACCGGCTTCCCCGAGTGGGACAGCTTCCCGCTCCGCGACGAGCTGGAGCGCCGCCTGGAGATGCCGGTCGTGGTCGACAAGGACACCAACGCCGTCGCGCTCGGCCTCGCCGTGGCCGGCGAGCGCGGCTCCTTCGCCTACCTCCACCTCGGGACCGGGCTGGGAGCCGGCCTGGTGCTCGACGGAACCGTGCACCGGGGCGCCCGCACCAGGGCGGGGGAGTTCGGGCACCAGATCCTCCAGCTCGGCGGGCCGGTCTGCTCCTGCGGCAACCACGGGTGCGTCGAGGCCCTGTGCATGGCCGCCGTCGAGCGCGGCGACGTGGCGGACGCCGCCCTGGTGCTCGGGGCGGGCGCCGCCAACCTCGTCGGCCTGCTGGACATCGACCGGGTGCTGCTCGGCGGCCGCATGGTGGAGTCGGCACCCCAGGAGTACGTACGGGGGGTGGCGGCGGTGCTGGACGCGCGGGCGCTGCGGGAGGGGGCCGGGGCCGGGGCGGTGCCCGTCTCGATCGCGCCGGGGGGCGCGTGGGGCGTCGCCGAGGGAGCGGCGCAGCTGCTGCTGGCGCCGGTGTTCGGCTGGGCGCAGGGGTAGCCGAGGGCCGCGCCCTCACCGGGCGTATCAGTCGTATGAGCTGAACGGGCGGATTTCGTGCCCGCTTCGGGCTCCCGCCCGGAGTGGCGCCCCCACGCCGCCCTCGCGTTCCCGCAGGCTCACATGACCATGCGACTGCGACCCCTGCGACTGCGCAAGCGACCGACCTCGGGAATGCCACCGGCCCTACGACCACGACAGGCACGGCGACCGGCACCGCACGTGTCCTCCACCCCGCGACGACTGCCCCGGCCACGCACACCCGCCGCCGTCACCCTCGCCCTGACGGCCGCCCTCGTCACCTGGCCCGCGCACGCCGCCACCCTCGCACCGCCCCCGCCCCCCGCCGCCCCCGCCGGCTTCGCCGCCCCCCGGACCGCCCCCTTCTCCGTGCCCCGGCCCGTGCCCGCCTGCGCGGTCGCCGACGCACGGGTCTTCCCGCTCACCACCCGGCTGCGCGGCGGCCCGGCCGCCTACGAGGCCGGCGGCGGGTACGGCACCTGGCACCTGGACCTGACCAACACCACCGCCCGCACCTGCACCGACATCCATCCGGTCGTGGTGTTCGTCGACGGCGCCCGCGCGCTGCGGCCGTCCCAGGCGCGCCTGGAGTTCTACGCCGGGGGCCGCCCGCACCCGGTCACCTTCGAGACCACCGACCGCGACGAACTCGTCGGCGCCTTCGAGGGCTTCCCCGGCTTCACCGTGGGACCCCGGCAGACCGTGTCCGTCGAGGTGCGGTTGATGTTCACCTCCGACGCCGTCCCCAACCGGGTCACCGCCAACGCGGCCGTCGTCCAGCGGCACGGCGACGACGGCGACTGGGTCGGGCAGTCGAACGACTACCGCTTCACCGTCGGCACCGACCCGCTGCCCGTCCCGCACCCGGACGCCCCGGACGCCCCGGACGCCTCGGACCCCCCGGAGGCCACCCCGGACGCCGGGCGGACACCGTCCGACGGGGCCGGGGAACTCGCCCGCACCGGCCTGGGCGCCCCCGCGACCGTGTTCGGCGTGTCCACGACCGCCATCGGGGTGGCCTGCCTGATCACCGGCTGCCTCGCCGCCGCGGCGGTCGCGCTGCTGCCGGGCCGCGGACGCCGCTGACCCGGGCCCTGCTCCACCCTGCCGCCACGCCGCCGACCGGACGGTGAGACCGTGCCCTTCGGCCATTCCCTCAAGATCGGGCCTGTGATTAGGCTGGGCGGACGCAGCACCTCGCTCATGCGTACGGCAGGAGATCCCGCACATGGCAGACCGCAAGCCCATCGAGTCGTGGCTCACCGACATGGACGGTGTGCTGATCCACGAGGGCGTCCCGATCCCCGGCGCCGACGCGTTCGTCAAGAAGCTCCGCGAGTCCGGCAAGCCCTTCCTGGTGCTGACCAACAACTCCATCTACACCCCGCGCGACCTGCAGGCCCGGCTGAACCGCATGGGCCTGGAGGTGCCGGTCGAGAACATCTGGACCTCCGCGCTGGCCACCGCCAAGTTCCTGGACGACCAGCGCCCCGGCGGATCGGCGTACGTCATCGGCGAGGCCGGTCTGACCACGGCGCTGCACGACATCGGCTACATCCTCACCGACCACGAGCCGGACTACGTCGTCCTCGGCGAGACCCGCACCTACTCCTTCGAGGCGATGACCAAGGCGGTCCGGCTGATCAACGACGGGGCCCGGTTCATCTGCACCAACCCCGACGAGACCGGCCCCTCCACCGAGGGCCCGCTGCCCGCGACCGGCGCGGTGGCCGCGCTGATCACGAAGGCGACCGGCAAGCAGCCGTACTTCGCGGGCAAGCCCAACCCGCTGATGATGCGCACCGGGCTGAACGCGATCGGCGCCCACTCCGAGTCCAGCGCGATGATCGGCGACCGCATGGACACCGACGTCCTCGCCGGCATGGAGGCCGGGATGCAGACGTTCCTGGTGCTCACCGGTCTGACCCGGCCGGAGCAGGTGGAGAACTTCCCGTACCGCCCGTCGAAGGTCGTCGACTCCATCGCGGACCTGGTCGAGCGGATCTGAAAACCGCGCCCGGCCGGAATCCACCCGGACGGAGCAGCACGGCCCCGCAGCGGATGCGGCGCCGCGGCCCAGGCAGCAGCCTCCTGGTGAACAGGAGGTTCACAATGGGTCCACTGAAAACCACCCTCTGTACGTGCGCCGCGCTGGCCGCCGCCACCGCGCTCGCCCCCGTCGCCCAGGCGGCCGACGGCGGTGACCGGGGAAGCGTCTCGGTGACTCCGGCGACCCCTGCCGTGGGCGCCGATGTCTCCCTGCGGGTCAGCGGCTGCGTCGGCGAGAAGGCGGTCGCGGTGTCGGAGGCGTTCGTCGCGGACGTCCAGCTGGTCGGGGCGGACGGCGGCATCCTCACCGGCGAGACCCGGGTCCGCACCTCGCTGCGGGCCGGCTCCTACGACGTGCGGATCACCTGCGCCGACTTCCGGATCAAGGGCACCCTCAAGGTGGTGGCGGGATCGCCCGTCACCCACCCGCCCGACCGTCTCGCGCCCGCCGACACGCCCGCGTCCCCGGTGGCGCCCGTGCGGGCGGGCGGCGGCGGGACCGCCCAGCGGTTCACCGCCGACGCGGAACGCGTGTCCGGCCCCGGCACCGCCCAGGCGGTGACCGGCATCGTCCTGGCCGGCGCGGCGGCCGGCGCCGTGGCGCTGCGCGGCGCGCGCCGCCGGAGCCGCGGGACGGACTGACCGCCATGTCCGAAGGCGAACGCTCCTCCGGCACCACCCGCCTGATCACCGGCCTGGCCTGGGCGGTCCTGCTCCTGGGACTCTGGCTGTGGGGGCGGGAGGTGACCGACGTACCGCACGGCACGTCCGCCCCCACCACCGGTGACGTGGCCGCCGTGGGCCGTCCCGCGGGCGTGGAACTCCCGCCCCCGGCCCACCCCCTGGGCGCGGCCCGGCCGCAGCGCATCGACATCCCCGAGCTGGGCGTGCAGGCCCCCGTCGTGGCGCGCGGCCTCGACGCGCACGGCGGGATCGACCCGCCGCCCTACGAGCAGGCGGGTGTCGTCGGCTGGTACGCGGCCGGGGCGGCCCCGGGTGCCGAGGGCACCGCGCTGATGGTCGGCCACGTCGACACCGAGACCCGGCCCGCCGTCTTCTACAAGCTGAGCTCGATCCGCCCCGGCGAGTCGGTCCGGGTCGTGCGCGCCGACGGCAAGGTCGCCCGGTTCACGGTCGACGACGTGGAGGTGATCCGCCGGGACCTCTTCGACGCCGCGCACGTCTACGGCCCCCGGCAGCCCGGCCGCGCCGAGCTCCGCCTGATCACCTGCGGCGGCAGCTACGACCGGGTGAGCCGCAGCTACACGGCGAACGTGATCGTGTCGGCGTACCTGACGGGAACCAGCGCCTGAACGGCAGGCGCGACAGAAACGGCAGGCGCAACAGAGAAGCCCCCCGCTCGCGCGGAGGGCTTCTCTCGTCTGTGCGCCGCCAGGGACTCGAACCCCGGACCCGCTGATTAAGAGTCAGCTGCTCTAACCAACTGAGCTAGCGGCGCCTGCTGACGCGACAACTCTACAGGACCCCCCGGGGTGCTCCCGACCACCCGCGCGGCCCCGCCCGCCCCCTCGGGCCCGCGTACATCATTCGGACCGTCAACATGCGCGCGGACAGCAGGGTTGTGAGACTGATCAACGTGTACAGGTCCGACTTGTCCATCTGGAGTGTGAGGGGCATCTCATGGAGACTCCGGTACTCGGGACCCCCGCATTCGAGGAATGCGATCCCGCGAGCGACTGCGACTGCCCGGGATGCGCGCTGCGGCGGCTGAACCGGGAGGATCACCGCACTCCGGCCGGGCACCGGGCCGTCGTCGTGGTCGCGGCGGCCTCGGCGGCGCTGGCCGCGGGGCACGCGGCCCCCGCCCTGGCCACCTCCCACGGCCCGGCCCGGCCGGGCGTTCCCACGGGTGACGAGCCCACGACCCCGCAGGGCGGCACGGCCCCCCTGCACGGCCCGGCGGGCCACCCGGCGACCCCGCCGGACGCGCCGTCCGCCCCGGCACCGGCCGCGGCGAAACCCCCCGCCACCACCCGCGCCGACATCATCCGGCGGGCCAGGACCTGGGTCGCCGCGAAAGTGCCGTACAGCATGACCGCGTACTGGTCCGACGGCTACCGGCAGGACTGCTCCGGCTTCGTCTCCATGGCCTGGAACCTGCCGGGGAACGAGTGGACGGGCAGTCTCGGCCAGTACGGCACCCGCATCGCCAAGGAGGACCTCCAGCCCGGCGACATCCTGCTCTTCCACAACCCGGCGGACCCCCAGAAGGGCTCCCACGTGGTGATCTTCGGGGGCTGGACGGACTACACCCACAGCTACTACGTCGCCTACGAGCAGACCCGCCCGGCCACCCGCCGCCAGGCCACGCCGTACGCCTACTGGAGTCACTCGGACCGCTACGTCGCCTACCGCTACCGGGGTGTCACGGCGGACGCGGCGGGGCCGGAGCAGGACGGCGGCAACGCCGAGCCGGGTGCCGGACAGCCGTCGGACGCCTTCCCCGGGCGGTCCTCCTTCGGGCCGGGCGCGAACAACGCGTACGTCACCCGACTGGGCCGGATGCTCGTCGAGCGCGGCGGGAAACGTTTCTACAGTGTCGGACCCGGCCCGCGCTGGGGCGATGCGGACCGCAGGGCCACCCAGGCGTTCCAGCAGGCGCAGGGGTGGCGGGGCGCCGACGCCGACGGACTGCCCGGGCCGCTCACCTGGGCACTGCTGGTCGGCGGGCAGGGCCGGGACATCGCCCCCGGCACCGCGGGTCCGGCCGGGCCCGCGACGGGTGTCCCGGCGTTCCCCGGCCGGGCGATGTTCCGCCCCGGCGCGGACAACCCGTACGTCACCCAGCTGGGGAGGCAACTGGTGAAGAAGGGCTACGGCCGCTACTACGCCGTGGGTCCGGGGCCGCGGTGGGGCGCCGCGGACCGGCGGGCCGTAGAGGCCTTCCAGCGCGCCCAGGGCTGGCGCGGCGCGGCGGCGGACGGCTACCCGGGCCCGGAGACCTGGCGGCGGCTGTTCTCCTGAGGCCCGCTGAGCGCCGGTCCCGCCCCACCCCCGACCGGATCCCACCCGCACCCATCGTTGTCCCGCATCTGGCGCGGAGGCTGGAGGCAGGCATGACCAGTACGACCACCACACGCACCCCCGAGCCGCCCGACGAGGGGCAGCCCCGGCCGGCTCGGCTCATCCACACCGAGTCGACCACCGAGATCCCCGTCCACCTCCTCTTCCGCGACGAACCGGCACCGGTGCCGGAACCGGCCGGCACCGCCACGGTGACCCGCACCCCCGCCCCCGCCCCCGCCACCGGCGAGCGGCCGAGGCTGCGCCGACCGGTACCGCCCAGGCCCCGCCCGGTGGCCGAGGTCGACCCGGCGCTCGTCGAACGGCCCGCCCGGGTGCTGCCCGGCGCCGTGGGCGTGCTGGCAGGCGCCTGCGGGGCGGCCGGGTGCGCGGTCACCTCCTGGTGGGCGGGCGTGCTGCCGCCGCTGGTGACGGAGGCGCTGCGGCTGCCGGTGTCCGCCGGGGCCGGGCTGGGCCCGGCCCAGTGGGCGGCGTACGCGGGAGCGGGCGCGCTCGGTCTGTTCGGGATCGGCGGGCTGGCGCGCGGCCGGACCGGGCGGGCCTGGGTGCTCGGGCTGTTCGGCCGCTACCGCGGGACGGTGCGCCGCACCGGGCTGCTCTGGGTGAACCCGCTGCTGTTGCGGCGCCGGGTGGACGTGCGGCTGCGGCACTGGCGCAGCGAGCCGATGCCGGCCGCCGACAGCAGCGGGGTCGCGCTGCGGGTGGTGGTGCTGGTGGTGTGGCGGGTGCGGGACACCGCGCGGGCCACGCTCGGGGTCGAGGACCACGAGACCTATCTGCGCGAGTGCGTGGAGGCGGCGCTGGCCCGGGTGCCGGTGGAGATGCCGGGGTCCGGGCGCGGCCCGGTCGGTGCGGCCGTGGAGCCGCTGACCCGGCTGGTGGCGCGGGACGCGGGCGCGGTCGGGCTGGAGGTCTACGCGGTGCAGCCGGTGCGCGCCGAGTACGCGCCGGAGGTGGCCGCGGCGATGCACCGCCGGCGGATCGCGGCGCTGGACGCCCAGCAGCGGGCCTCCATGCTCACCTCGGTGGTCGACTCCGTCGAGGACACGGTGACCCGGCTGACCATGCGGGGCCTGGTGGAACTGGACGACTACGAGCGCAAGGCACTGGTGAAGGACCTCACGGTGGCGTTCTGCGCGGGGCGCGGGGAACAGGGCGCGTGATTGGTATGGACATGCCCAGGTGACGCCCATACTCTCGGACTTGGTCTAGACCTGCACGTCTCATGGCACTCCCCGGGGCGCCCCGGGCTCCCCAGAACTCCCCACGTTCTCCAGGAGCGGCAGCATGCGCACAAGGACCAAGCTGTACGCGGCCGTGCTGGGCCTCGCCACCACCGGAGCCTTCGTGCTCTCCTCCGGCGGCGCCAGCGGCCACGGCTACACCGACCTGCCGGTCAGCCGGCAGAAGCTCTGCCAGAACGGCACCGTCACCAACTGCGGCGGCATCCAGTGGGAGCCGCAGAGCGTCGAGGGGCCCAAGGGCTTCCCGGCGGCCGGACCGTCGGACGGCACGATCTGCTCGGGCGGCAACTCCCGGTTCGCCCCGCTCGACGGCCCGCGCACCCCGAACGGCGGCGCGTGGCCGACCACCCGGGTGACCGGCGGGCAGAGCTACACCTTCCGCTGGCAGTTCACCGCCATGCACGCGACCACCGACTTCAAGTACTACGTCACCCGGCCGGGCTGGAACCAGGACCACCGCCTCTCCCGCTCCGACCTCACCCTGACCCCCTTCCTCACCGTCCCCTACGGCGGCCGGCGCCCCCCGTCCACCCTCTCCCACAGCGGCACCCTTCCCACCGGCCTCTCCGGCCACCACGTCATCCTCGGGGTGTGGACGATCGCCGACACGGGCAACGCGTTCTACGCCTGTTCGGACGTCACGTTCTGAGCCCCGTACGGGCGTTCGGGTAAGGTCCGCGTGCGCCGGTCGTGCCGCCGACGGCCCCGGCGCACGTGGATCCGACACCGACGTACGGGGGTACGCAGGGCCATGGAAGCACTCTTCGACCTATCGGTCTTCGCCGTGATCGCCATCTGCGTGGGGGGCGCGATCGCGATCGTGCGCCGCACCCGGCAGCGGCGGGCCGCTTGGGAGAGCGGGCTGACGGCGCGCGCCCGGGTGGTGCGCGCCTGGGCGACCACCCAGATGGTGAACAACGTGGCCCGGCGCGTCCAGTGGCACGAGTACGACTACACCACGCACGCCGGCGCCGCCGTCCGCTTCAAGGAGAGCGGCGGCCCGAACGGCCGGGCCGTCGGCGAGGAGGTGCTCGTGTACTACGCGCCCGACGCGCCGGACCGGGCCACCGCGTCCGAGCCGCAGCCCGGCAAGGACACGGCCGCGATGATCTTCTGGCTGGTCATCCTGCTCGGCGCGGCCGCCTACGCCCTGCACTTCTGGGCGACCATGCCGGACCTGTGAGCTCACTCGGGCGAGCCCGGCGGGCGGCGCGGACACGCCTTCCCCGGCCCCTGGACACGCCGAAGGGCCTCCCGCTCCCACGAGAGGCCCTTCACCGGTGCGCCGCCAGGGACTCGAACCCCGGACCCGCTGATTAAGAGTCAGCTGCTCTAACCAACTGAGCTAGCGGCGCAGACCCTCGCCGTCCGCTTCCCGCGGCCGGCGACGAAGAAAATACTACCTGGTCCCGACGGGTGCTCCTGACCACCCGCGACGCCGCGGAGATCCGTCGGAAAGACCCTAGATCGCCAGCGACAGCAGGACCGGGGTCGCGCTCCGGTTGAGCCGGTCGGCGGCCTGGCGCAGCCGGTGCGCGTGCTCGACCGGGAGGGAGAGCGCGAGGCAGCCCACCGCCGAACCGGCGGTGATCGGGACGGCGGCGCACACCGTGCCGATCGCGTACTCCTGGAGGTCCAGCACCGGCACCGTCGGCGGCTGCGCCGCCAGCCGGGACAGCAGCAGCTTGTCGCTGGTGATGGTGCGGGAGGTCAGCCGGGCCATCTTGTGCCGGGAGAGGTGGTCGCGCCGGCCGTTGTGGTCGAGCTGGGTGAGCAGGCTCTTGCCGACCGCGGTGGCGTGCGCCGAGTAGCGGAAGTCCACCCACTCGTTGACCGCGGGCGTGCCCGGCCCGGCGGCGTACTGGGTGACCCTGACCTCCCCGTCCACGTACCGGCTGAGGTAGACGGCCGCGCGGACGGAGTCGCGCAGCCGGTCCAGCGTCTGCTGGAGCTTCTCCCGCAGGGCCTCCTCGCGGTCGTGCGCGGAGCCCAGGCGGCCGAGCGCCGCCCCGGCGACGTACGCGCCGTCGGTGATCTGCTCGACGTACCCCTCCCGGCGCAGCATCCGCAGGAGCGCGGTCGACCGCTGAGTGCCGAAGCCGGTCTGCCGGGCGAGTTCGGTGTCGGTGACGCCGGTGGTGTGCCGCGCCACGGTCTCCAGGACGCGCAGGGCGTCCTGCGCCGAGTGGTGGGGCGTGGTCGGCTCGAGTTTCACGTCAGTTCCCCTCGCCTGGTGAACCCGCGGTCGAACGGGCTCGGCCGGGGGTCCGGCCCGCCGCGCAGCGGCAGTCGGGCGCGGCGTCCCCCGGCGTAACACAGCAGCGCCACGGTGTTCCCCCTGCGGTCGCTCTCTGGCCGTGATCCGGGCAGCGAATCAACTCCACGATAGCCGCCAAGGGTGGCGGACGGAGGGGGAGTTGACGAGAATCTCCGCCGGTCCCGGGGCCGCGGGCTGCGGCAACGAGCCTCTGGCGTATGCCAGCGACATGCCCCGCGGACGCGACCTGCGGTGTTCGCGCGCACCCCCCGTAGTCACCGTCCGGGCGTCACAGCACCGCGCTGAGGAACTCCCGCGTCCGCCGGTGTTCCGGCTCACCGAAGATCTGCTCCGGCGGACCCGACTCGACGACCTTGCCCTTGTCGAACATCATCACCGTGTCGGAGATGTCCCGGGCGAAGTTCATCTCGTGCGTCACGCAGAGCATGGTGATGTCGGTGGTGTGCGCGATGTCCCGCAGCAGGTCCAGCACGCCCGCCACCAGCTCCGGGTCGAGCGCCGAGGTCACCTCGTCCAGGAGCAGGATCTCCGGCCGCATGGCGAGCGCCCGGGCGATGGCCACCCGCTGCTGCTGGCCGCCGGACAGCTGGGTCGGATGCGCGGTGATCTTCTCCCGCAGCCCGACCATCTCCAGCAGCTCCTCGGCCCGCGCCTCCGCCTCGGCCCGCTCCAGGCCGAGCACGTTGACCGGCGCCTCGGTGATGTTCTGCAGCACGTTCATGTTGGGGAACAGGTTGAACTGCTGGAAGACCATGCCGATGCGCTTGCGGATCTCCCGCTGGTGCTTCTCGGTGGCCGGCTTGAGCGAGCCGTTCGAGCCGGGCATGTGGGACAGCGGCTGCCCGCCCACCATGATCATGCCGCCGCTGACCTGCTCCAGCGTCATCAGCAGCCGCAGGATCGTCGTCTTGCCCGAGCCGCTCGGCCCGATCAGCGTCACATGCCGGCCCCGCTCCACCGAGAAGTCCAGGTGGTCGAGGACTACGTGGTCGCCGTAGCGCTTGACGACCTGGTCGAACACGATCAGGTCCCCGGCGGGCGCGGCGTCCTCGGGTTCGGCGAGGGGCGTCTTCTGCAGAGGGTCAGTGGCCAAGGCGCTTCTCCAGCTTTCTCATCAGAAGCGAGGTCGGGTAGCTAGCCGCCAGGAAGATCAGCCCGGCGAGGGTGAACGTCTCGGCGTAGGTGAAGTGGTCGGCGCCGTACTCCCGGGCCGCGGCGGCCATCTCCGTCACGGTGATGACGGCCAGGAACGGTGTCTCCTTGAACATGGAGATGCCGTAGTTGCCCAGCGCCGGCAGTACGTTGCGTACCGCCTGCGGCAGGATCACGGCCTGCCAGGTGCGCCGACGCGACAGCGACAGCGCGTGACACGCCTCCCACTGCCCCTTGGGCACCCCGTCGATGCCCGCCCGGTACACCTCGGACAGGTACGACGCGTAGTGGACGCCGAGCACCGTGATGCCGATGGTGAGCGGCCGAACGGTGTTGAACACCGCCCAGGCGCCGACGAGTTGCACCAGCAGCGGGGTGGAGCGGACGAACTCGGTCGCCGCCCGCACCGGCACCGACACCCACCGCGTCGGGGCCCGGCCGGCCATGGCCACCACCAGCCCCAGCACGGCGGCCACCAGGAGGCCGAACACGGTCGCCAGCAGGGTGGTCTTGAAGCCCTCCAGCAGCAGCGGCAGGGAGTCGCGGACGGCGTCCCAGTCCCACTGGTAGTTCATCGGGCACCCCCCGCCATCTCAGGGGCCGTCGCCGACTCGGCGCTGCGCGGACGCAGCAGCCCCCGCGTGCCCTCATGCCGGCCCAGCTTGGCCTTGGCGTGCCGTTCCAGCAGGTTCATCAGCAGGGTCAGCGCGTAGGCGAGCACGAAGTAGATCACCAGCAGGGTCACATAGGCCCAGGTGGTGGCGCCGGTGCGGTCACGCATCTGCTGCACCACCGTGGTCAGGTCGGCCGCCGAGATCAGCCACAGCAGCGGGGTGCACTTCAGCAGCTGGATCAGCAGGTTGGTGAACGGGGGGATCATCTGCACCCACGCCTGAGGGAGGATCACCTTCCGCATCCGCTGCCACGGCGTCATGTTCAGCGCGATGGCCGCCTCCCGCTGCCCCTTGGGTACGGAGTTCAGCGCGCCCCGCACCACCTCGGAGCCGTACGCCCCGTAGTTCATGCCGAACGCCAGCACCCCGCAGAACAGCGGGGTCAGCTCGTAGCCCAGCAGCAGCGGGAAGGCGTAGTACAGCCAGAACAGCTGCACGTACAGCGAGGTGCCGCGGAAGAACTCCACGATCACCCGGGACACCCCGCGCACCAGCACCGGCCGGCTGTTCGCCATGAAGCCGAAGGCGAAGGAGAGCAGCAGGGCCACGAGCGCGCCGAGGACCGTCGCCTCGACCGTCACCCACAGCCCCGACCCCACGTCCGGCAGATGGTCGAAGAAGTAGGAGTAGAAGTCACCCATGCGCAGGTGCCCCCATCAGGCCGGGCGCCCCCGTCGGCCCGGGCACACCGGTCACGCCTTGCACAGCTCTGCCGTCTTCAGGTCCGCCGGCGGGATCGTCTCCTTGCCGAAGCCGTACTGCCCGATCAGCTGGACGTAGCGGTCCGGGTCGGACGTGATCTTCTTGAGCTGCTCGTTGAAGGCGTCCCGCAGCTCCTCCTGGCCCTTGCGGAAGACGGCGCCGCCGGGGCTGTACTGCTTCTTGCCGTCCAGCTCGGGGATGAACGGCTCGGTGACCTCCAGGTCGCCGTTGTTCTTCACGAGCCAGTTCAGCGAGATGCTGGTCAGCAGGAAGGCGTCCACCCGGCCGCCCTTGACCGCGTCCGCGCCGTCCTGCGGCTTCTGCAGCGTCTTGATGTTGCCGTCGGAGATCCCGGCGCCGGCCGCGTAGTCCTTCTCGACCGCACCCGACATCACACCGACGGTGACCCCGGCCGCCTTCGCCGACGCCAGGTCGGTCAGCTTCTTCGGGTTGCCCTTCTTCACCAGCATGGCGGTCGGCGAGACGAACTCCGGCTCGGAGAACAGGGCCTTCTCGCAGCGGTCCGGCAGGATCGCCATACCGGCGCTGATCACGTCGTACTTGCCGGCCTGCAGACCCGGGATCAGGCCGTCCCACTCGGAGAAGGTCGGGCGCAGCTCGGGCACGCCGAGCGCCTTGAAGATCTCCCGGTGCAGGGTGGGCGCCTCGCCCTTGAGCTCGCCGTCCTCCTCGTAGCCGTACGGCGCTTCGTTGGCGTAGGCCACCTCCACGTAGCCCTGCTTCTTCAGCTGGTCCAGCTTCGAGCCCTCGCCGTCGCCGCTGTCGGTCTTGCTGCAGGCGGTGAGCAGGCCGGGGACGGTGAGCAGGCCGCCGACGGCGGCGGTTCTGGTGAGGAAGCCCCTGCGGGAGAGATTCGGGAACTCGGTCATGGACGTGCAACCTCCGGGAGACCTTGCCTGGTTGGGCCGGTGACGGCCAGTGGTGGCGCCTGCCCGATTCCCGGGGGCTATGCGCGAAGGGCGGACGATGTGATGCAACGGTGACCGGAGCGAGATGCTCCCGTTGTCCGCAGGTCGCGCCGCCGGGTCAGTGCCCCGGCACGTAACCGCGCCGCTTGTCGACCACGTTGCGCAGCGGCCGGCCCGCCGCCCAGCGCTCGTACAGGTCCACGAACTGCGCGGCCAGCTCGTCGTGCCGGCCGACCGCGGCGCCACCCACCCGCGGGGAGACCAGCAGCCCCGGCGTCCGCCACAGCGGGCTGTCCGGCGGCGGCTCGGCCGTGGCGCCGTCCAGCGCCGCCCCCGCGATCCACCGGCTGGTCAGCGCCCGCACCAGCGCCGCCTCGTCGACCAGCGGAGCGCGGCCGACGTTGACGAAGTACGCCGAGGGCTGCATCACCCCGAACCGGCGGGTGTCGAACATGCCCCGGGTCTCGGCGGTGAGCGGAGCCGCCGCCACCACCCAGTCGGCGCGGGCGAGCAGCCGGTCCAGGTCGTCCGGGCCGTGGATGCCGGTCCGCGGCAGCCGGCCCACGACGGCCGGGGTCACCCCGAGCGCCTTCAGGGCGCTGGCGACGGCTCGGCCCACCGGACCCGAGCCGACCACCACGGCGCGCGTCCCGGCCACCCGGCGGGTCTCGCGGTGCCGCCACTCCCCGCTGCGCTGGAGCGTCAGACCGCGCGCCAGGTCCTTGGCGTGCGCCAGCACCAGGGCGGCCACGTACTCGGCGACCGACTGCTCGAAGACGCCCCGCGCGTTCGTCACCACCGTGTCGCAGGCGATCAGCTCGGGGCGCAGCAGGTGGTCCACGTCCGGCCCGGCCACGTGCACCCAGCGCGGGCGCCGGGCCCCGCCCGGCCACGCCCGCCGTACCGCGCGGGAGGCGGCGTCCCACACCAGCAGCACATCGGCGCCCGGCAGCCGCCCGGTGAGCCCGTCCGCGTCCGTGTGCTCGACCCGCGCGCGGCCGATGAGGCGCCCGAGCCGGGGCGGCGGCTCGGCGTCCAGCACCAGCACGGTGGGAGCGCGGGGTTCCAGCGGCATCCACGGCCCTTTCGTCGGCTTCCTCGGCGGCGGCCAAGGCCCTGACGTGCGGGGATCGTCCACGTTCGCAGCCGCCGCCCACGCCGTCAACACGGCCTCGCCGCACCGCTCGCAGATCTCGCCGCCCAGCCCGGACCGCCTCACTCCACGGCCCCGGACCGCCTCGCCGGACGGCCCGGCGCCCGGACGGCCCAGCGCGGTGTGGTCGTGGCCCCGATACCCGGGTACCCGACTGACAGCAACGGCGAGCCGCAGCAGAGAGGCTGGACATGACCGCACTCGGATTCCTGTACCCGGGCCACGCGGCCGAGGACGACTATCCCCGCATGGAGCAGCTCCTGGGCAGCGACGTCCGAGTCGACCTCGTGCACACGGATGTCACGGACGACACGGACACCGCCGAGGAGGACCGGGACACGGCCGGGGACGACGCCGTACGCCGGCTGGGTGACCCCGAACGGCTCTCGGCCGCCGCGGAGCAGCTGCGGCTGGCCGGCGCCGAGGCCGTCGTGTGGGCCAGCGCGGAGGGCAGCTTCCGCTACGGCTGGGAGGGCGCCCAGCGGCAGGTGCGCGCCCTGGCGCTCGCGGCGGGCATGCCGGCCTCCTCGACGTCGGTCGGCTTCGCGCACGCGGTGGCCGAGCTGCGGGTGCGGCGGGTCGCGGTCGGCGCGACCTGCCCGGCGGAGGTGGCGGACTTGTTCGCGCGGTTCCTGCGGGCGGCGGACATCGAGGCGGTGGCCGTGCACGCCGCCGGGGACCGGGCGCCGGAGCAGGTCGCCGCCTGGGGCCGTGAGGAACTGCTCGCCCTCGCCCGCGCCGCCGACCACCCGGACGCGCAGGCCCTGCTCCTGCCCGACACCGGCCTGCGCACCGCCGGTCACATCCCGGCCCTGGAAGAGGCCCTCGGCAAGCCCGTGCTGACCGCCAACCAGGTCACCGTCCGCGAGGCCCTGCGCCTGACGGACCGCCGGGTCAACGCCCCCGAGCTCGGGGCGCTGTTCCGGCGGGAGCCGATCGTCCAGGTCTGAGCACCCGGCCGACCCCGGCGGGCCGGGAATAACCGGAGACAGTCCCCTGTTGGCTCGACGGGCCCACGCGGCGCCCGCACCAGGCACCCGGCCGGGCACCCGGCCCGGCACCCCAGGAACAACGCAGGAGGCTCCCCGGTGGACGAGATCCGAGGCACGGCACAGGGCACGGCGCCCGTACCCCTCTCCGTACTGGACCTGGTCACCGTGGGCTCCGGCCGGACCGCGAGCGACGCGCTGCGCACCAGTGTGGAGCTGGCCCGGCTGACCGAGTCCCGCGGCTTCCACCGGTACTGGGTCGCCGAGCACCACTCGATGCCCGGCGTCGCCTCCTCCTCGCCGGCGGTGATCCTCGCCCACCTCGCCGCTCATACCGACCGCATACGCCTCGGCTCCGGCGGGGTGATGCTGCCCAACCACGCGCCGCTGGTGATCGCCGAGCAGTTCGGCACGCTGGAGGCGCTCGCCCCGCACCGGATCGACCTCGGCCTCGGACGCGCCCCCGGCACCGACGGCGCCACCGCCGCCGCCCTGCGCCGCACCGACACCCTGAACGAGGGCGCCGACGACTTCCCGCAGCAGCTCGCCGAGCTGACCCGCTTCCTCGACGACGACTTCCCCGACGGCCACCCCTACCGCCGTATCCACGCCGTCCCCGGCCCGGTCCAGGCGACCTCGCCCGGCGGGGTGCAGTCCCGGCACCGCCCGCCGGTCTGGCTGCTGGGCTCCTCCGGGTTCAGCGCCCGGCTGGCGGGCCTGCTGGGGCTGCCGTTCGCCTTCGCGCACCACTTCTCCGCGCAGAACACCGTCCCCGCCCTCGACCTGTACCGGGACTCCTTCAAGCCGTCCGCCGTGCTGGCCGAGCCGTACGCCCTGATCGGGGTCTCCGCCCTCGCCGCCGACGACGCGCGCGAGGCCCGCCGCCAGGTCCTAGCCACCGGCCTGAACATGGTGCGGCTGCGCACCGGCCGCCCCGGGCTCTTCCCGTCCCCGGAGGAGGCCGAGGCCCACCGCTTCAGCGAACTGGAGAGGGAGTTCGTCGACTCCTGGTCGGCGAACATCGTGCACGGCACCGCCGACGAGGTCCGCGCCGGCCTGGACGACCTGCACAAGCGCACCGGCGCCGACGAGCTGATGCTCACCAGCCACGCCCACCGCGGCGAACTGCGCCTGCGCTCCTACGAACTCGTCGCGGATGCCTACGGACTGCCCACCGGGTGACCGGGCGCACGCCGCCACCAAGACGAACATCGTGCCCCGGGTGCTCGCCGCCTCCAAGACGAACATCGTGCCCCGGGTGCTCGCCGCGTCCAAGACGAACCCCGTGCCCCGGGCGCACGCCTCGCCCAAGACGCACCCCGGGGCTTACGTGCACGCCTCGCTGTAGCGCAGCTCGGAGATGCGGTCCGGCGGCACCGGCCGGGAGTACAGCCACCCCTGGCCGGTGTCGCAGCCGATGCGCCGCAGCCGGTCGGCCTGGGCCGCCGTCTCCACGCACTCGGCGGTGACCGTCAGCCCCAGCCGGTGCGCGAGGTCGATCATCGCCTCGACGATCACCTCGTCCGCCGGGTTCGGCGGCCCCGCCCCGTCGCCGCGCCCCTCGTACTGGAAGCCCCGCACGAACGATCCGTCCAGCTTCAGCACCGACACCGGCAGCCGGGACAGATAGGCCAGGTTGGAGTACCCGGTGCCGAAGTCGTCGATGGCGATGCGCACGCCCATGTCGCTCAGCGCCTGCAACGCCTGCAGCGGCCGGCCGGCCGAGCCCATCACCGCGGACTCGGTCAGTTCCAGTTGCAGCAGGTGCGGGGGGAGCCCGGTCTCGGCGAGGATCGCCGCCACGTCCGCCACCAGGTCGGAGTCCCACACCTGACGCACCGCCACGTTCACGCTCACGAACAGCGGCGGCTCCTGCGGGTGGTCCAGCTGCCAGCGGCGGGCCTGCCGGCAGGCGGTGTTCAGCACCCAACGGCCCAGCGGCACGATCGAGCCGTCCTCCTCGGCCAGCGCGACGAACCGATTCGGCGGCAGCAGCCCGAACCGCGGGTGGTCCCAGCGCACCAGCGCCTCCACCCCGTGCAGCCGCCCGTCCGCCATGCCGACCAGCGGCTGGTACTCCAGCACGAACTCGCCGCGCTCGATGGCCGGCCGCAGCGTGGAGGCCAGCGCCTGCCGGGTCATCAGGTGCGCGTTGCGCTCCGGGTCGAACAGCGTCCAGCGGGACTTGCCGTCCACCTTCGCCCAGTACAGCGTGGTGTCCGCGGCCTGCATCAGCCCCGTCGCCGTCGTCCCGGCGGCGTGCCGCTCCACCACGCCGATCGACGCGGACAGCCCCAGGCGCTGCCCCGCCAGGTCGAACGGCGCCTGCAGCGCGCGCAGGACCGCCTCGGCCAGCTCGGAGAGCTGGTCGGTGCCCGTGGAGTCCTCCACCAGCAGGGCGAACTCGTCGCCGCCGAGCCGCGCCACCAGCGGCATGCTCGTCCGGCCCGCCCCGGCCTCCTCCGCGCAGGCCGTCAGCCGCTCGGCCACGGCGGCCAGCAGCCGGTCGCCGACGCGGTGGCCGAGGGTGTCGTTGACCACCTTGAAGCCGTCGAGGTCCAGGTAGCACAGCCCGATCCGGCCACTGCCGCCGCGCTCGTAGGCGTAGGAGTCCGCCTCCAGGGCGGCCGTCAGCCGCTCGAAGAACAGGGTGCGGTTGGGCAGCCGGGTCACCGGGTCGTGCATCTCCAGGTGGCGCAGTCTGGCCTGCAGATCGCGCCGGGCGCTGATGTCGGTGACCGACAGCAGGACCCCCGGCCGGTCCGCGTCGCCCAGCGCGGAGACGGTGACCTGCACCCACAGCGAGTGGCCGGTGCGCTGCTTCAGCCGCCGGGTGCAGCGCACCCGGGCCTGCCGGCCGCGCAGCAGCTCGCGGTAGGCGTGCCAGGTGCGTGGGTCGGAGGACAGGTCCATCAGGTCGGCGGCCACCTCTCCGGCCAGGGAACCGGGTTCCCGGCCGAGCAGGGTGCCCAGCGACTCGTTGGCGCTGACCACCAGGCCGCCGCGGTCGACGACGGCCATCCCGAGGGGAGCGGCGGCGAAGACGGAGCGGTAGGTCAGCGGGTCGTCGAAGGCGGTCATGGCGAGCGCACCGGCTCCGGTGCCGGTGCGCGGATCGATGGCCCCCTCGGTACCGGACGGGGCTGTGCTGTCACGCTCCGTGACGGCTGACCCGTCGAGGTCTGCCGCGGGCGTCGGCCCTTCGGACGTTCCGCTCACCGCTCGCTCCCGCAGTGCACTTGATCTCTGTCCGCGCAGCAAAGTGTGCCGATCATAGAGGCTGGCCCCGGAGTTGCGCAGCCACTGCTTAGTGTCCCCGACCGGACCGCACTTCTGACAGATCGTTTCTGCCCGCACCTGGACGGGTTCTGGGGGTGCCCGACCGCTTGTGACGTTCCGTGAGTGGTCCGGGGGTGTCGACCGGTCCGCATCCCCCCGGTCCCTCACTCATCCGGTGCAGATAAACAGGGCGTAGTACGACAAATCCACACAGGCTGGATGGCGGTGTCCCCTGAACCGCCCGGAGGTCCCTGTGCCGCGTCCGCTCTCGCGCCCCCGACTGCGCAGTACCGCGGCCGTGTTCACCACCCTCTCCGCCCTCGCCGCCACCTCCCTGTTCTCCGCTCCCTCGGTGGCCGAACCCTTCTCCACCACCCCCTGCGCCCTGCGGCGCACCGCCGCCCACCACTCCGAGGGGCTCGACACCTGGAACCCCGCCTATCCCCGGCCCACCCGAGCCCTGGACGCGGTGATGGTGTTCCTGTCCTTCCCGGACTGGCGGCCCCTGTCCAGCCCCGCCGCGCTGACCGCCGACCACTTCCCGGCCACCAGCCGATTCTTCCGCCAGGCCTCCTACGGCCGGTTCACCTTGCGCGCGCACCCGCTGCGGCACTGGATCCGCATGCCCAAGCCGTCCACCGCGTACGCCATACGGCGCGACTGGCGCCCCGAGCACCGTGCCGCCTACCTGCGCGACGCCCTCGCCGCCGCCGACGGGCTGGTCGACTTCTCCCGCTACGACATCGTCTACCTCGTCGCCGACCCGGACGCGCCGGGCGTGGACTCCGACGCCACCAAGGTGGTCAATCTGCGGGCCCCGCTGCGGGTCGACGGCACCGACATCCGCCGGGTGGTGACGGTGTTCGAACGGCATCCGCCGGACCGGCTGGTTCTCGCCCATGAGACCGGCCATGTCCTCGACCTTCCCGACCTCTACCGGCGGCCCGCCGACGGCAAGGGCGACTGGGACACCCACGTCGGCGACTGGGACCTGATGGGCAGCCAGTTCGGGCTCGCCCCGGACCTCCTCGGCTGGCACAAGTGGAAGCTCGGGTGGCTGCGACCGCGCCAGGTGGCGTGCGTGCAGGGCACGGAACCGGCGCGCCTCACCCTGGAGCCGCTGGGTGCCGGTCCGGGGGTGCCCGTGCTCCGCGCGTCCGGCATGCCCTTCTTCGGGCTCGGCCGCGGCACCAAGCTGGCGGTGGTGCGCACCGGCGTCGACACCGCGCTCGCCTTCGAGGCGCGCGAGCAGGTGGGCAACGACCGGAACGCCTGCCGCTCCGGGATCCTCGTCTACCGGGTCCGCGGCGGCACCGAGTCCGGCCGGGGGCCGGTCGAGGTGATCGACGCCCACCCGGACACGGACGCCTGCTGGGAGCGCTCGGTCTATCCGCCGCTCGCGGACGCGCCGGTCGGGGTGGGCGAGAGCTTCACCGTGCCGGGGCGGGAGGGGACCCTGGGCGTCCGGGTGATGGTCGAGGGCCGGACGGCGTCCGGGGGGTGGACGGTGCGGATCACGCCTGGGGTGTGACCCGGGTGTGAGGGGCGTATGCGAAAAGCCCCCCGCTTGTGCGAGGGGCCTTCCCGTCGAGTGCGCCGCCAGGGACTCGAACCCCGGACCCGCTGATTAAGAGTCAGCTGCTCTAACCAACTGAGCTAGCGGCGCCTGCTGACGTCGTAGACCTTAGCATCCTGCTCCGGGGAGAACGAAATCGAAATCCGGGTCCCCGTCCGGGCCGCCCGCACGGCCGCCCACAGCAGTATCTCGGGGCCCGGCAGCCACGGGCGGCGGGTGTCCGGGGCCACCAGCCAGCGGGAACCGGAGGCGCCGGGGCCGGCCAGGGACGGCACGGTGACGGCGTCGCCGGTGCCGTGGCAGAGCAGGGGCGGGACGGCGGCCGTACGACCGGCGGGGTGCCCGGCGCCGGTGTCCGACGGGCCGCTGCCCCACTCCTCCCAGGCCAGCAGGGACGGCAGCCGCCGGGCCGTCCCGGGGGCGGCGAACAGCAGCACCCGCCCGCGGTGCACGGCCACCGGGCCGGAGCCCGCGCCCTCGTCCCACAACCGGTCGAGCATGCGGCGGCCGAACAGCGCCGGCACGCTCACGACGTCGAAGACGGAGCCGCACGGCAGGACGACGGGCGCGTCGGGACGCTCCCGCCAGTGGGCGAGCGCGCTGCGCGGATACGTTCCGGCGGAGGCCAGCCAGGCGGCACCGTCCGCGGTGGCGCCGACGGCGTCGAGGGTCTCGTCCCATACGCTGCTCATACCTGACAGGTGTACCTGTGGTGAGCGTGCGGTTCCGGTGAGTTGCCGAAACCCGGGACAGCGGAGCGCGGAACGGCTATCCTGCCCGCCTGGCATATGCCGGACGTCGGTGCGCGCGCCTCAGACCGGGTCGACGGGGCTGACTCCCTCGCCGTCTCGCAGCAGGTCCCGCCCGAATTCGACCATCTTCTTGGCGTAGTCCTCGGTCCACTCCGCCCGCTCGGCGATGTCCGCCGCGGTCAGCCGGTCGAACCGCCGGGGGTCGGCCAGCTGGGCCGCCGCCATGGCCTGGAACTCCACCGCCCGGTCGGCAGCGGCGCGGAACGCCAGCGTCAGCTCCGTGGCGCGTGTCAGCAGGGCCCGGGGGTCGTCGATCGACTCCAGGTCGAAGAAGTGCTCCGGGTCGCCGGCGGCCTCCGCCGGCTCGAACAGCAGGGGCGCGGGGCGTAGCCGCGGCTCAGGGTGACGCGGCGTGGGCTCCGCCATGTCGTGACCTCCTCCTCGGGTCGCTACCGGCCCGCCCGGATCACCCGCACGGACCACCCTCCATTCTCCCCCGCCCCCGCCGTGCGGACTCCCCCCACTTCGGCAGAGCCCCCGGGGCTCGCAGAGCCCACCGGTCAAGAGCCCCTCCGGTCCCGCAGAGCCCCCGGTCCCGCAGAGCCCCCGGTCCCGCAGAGCCCCCGGTCCCGCAGAGCCCCCCGGCCCCGAAGAGCCACCACCCCCGCACGTCCCGGCGCGGCCCGGTTCCGTCACGGCCGCCAGGCCACCCGGTGTTCCGCGAGGTG
This sequence comes from Streptomyces sp. bgisy159, assembly GCF_965341775.1. Taxonomy (GTDB): domain Bacteria; phylum Actinomycetota; class Actinomycetes; order Streptomycetales; family Streptomycetaceae; genus Streptomyces. The sequence goes on from NZ_CBDQZH010000005.1 coordinate 60,004, forward strand.
GGCCAGGACCGCGTGGTTGGCCTCCCAACCGTCCGGAAACTTCACCAGAGTGCCGAGCTGGACCGGCTCCGTGGACGGGTAGTCGTCGAGGAGGTCGGTGACCCCGGCGCGGCACACGACGATGCAGGCGTGGCGGTGGCGGGAGGCCAGGACGCACAGGCGGCCGGTCTCCAGGTGGAAGGCGGTGGCGTCGGGGCGGCCGGACAGCGGATGCAGGACGACCGTGACGTCGAACTCCATGCCCTGCAGCCGGTTGGCCGTGTCCACCGTGACGTCCGGCACCGCGAGGTCCGCGAGAGCCGCCCGGACCGCCGCGGCCTGGTCCCGGTGCGCCGTACCGACGGCGATGCGGTCGGCGGTCAGCGGAGCCGGCACCGGGGAGCGCTCCGAGGTCGCCGCCCCGCCCCGGTCCAGCAGCCGTCGTACCACTGCGGCGACCGCGCGGACCGCCTCCGGGTCCGTGCGCGGCGTGTGCCGGGCCGGCAGCTCCAGCAGCCCCCAGCCGGTCTCCGCCGCCTCGTCGATCACCCGGTCCGGGCCGGACCCGTCCGACGGCACCGCGAACGCCAGGCTCCGGTCCCCGTGGCCGGTGCCGCTGCGGAACCGCGTGTACGGGTAGAACGCGTCCGAGACCAGCGCAGCGGCCGACGCCGGCAGCCGCCACGACACCGGCAGCCGGTGCTGGGGCAGCTCCGGGTTGTGCGCCAGCAGCGTGGTCACCGCCGACGCCGACGGGTCGTACGACAACCCCGCCCACTGCTCGCTGCCCACGATCGCGAACGGGTCCAGCTGCCCCGGATCGCCCACGAACAGCGCCCGCTCGAACAGGCCGGCCACGGCCAGCAGCCCGTCCGAGCGCATCTGGTACGCCTCGTCGACGATCGCGTGCCGCCACGGCTCGTCGGCCTTCACGTGCGCCCACTTCGCCGCCGTGGAGATCACCACCGGCAGCCCGCCGAGGTCCCCGGCCTTCGCCGACTTCCGTACGTTCGCCAGGTCGTCCAGCGCCTTGTCGTAGGGGTCGGCGTCGCTGCTGTGCAGTCGGCCCACCGGCAGGTCGGGGGACTTGTCGGCGAGGCGCAGCACCAGGTCGTCGACCTGCGCGTTGGTCTGCGCCACCACCATCAGCGGCCGCCCGGCCTCGGCGAGCTCCAGCGCGGCCCGCACCACCAGCGTGGACTTGCCGGCGCCGGGCGGGGAGTCGACGACGACACCGCGCGCGGTGCCGTGCAGGGTGTCGCGCAGGATGGCGTCGGTGGCGCGGGTCGCGGCCGTACCGGGGTCGAAGCCGGCCTCGGTGGTCACAGGACGTCCTCCTCGGTGACGGGGTCTGCGGCCTCGGGTGCCTGCTCGCCGGGCGGCCCGCCGTGGGTCCACGGGGTATCCTCCGGGTCGGGCAGCCTCGCGCCGCCGCGCTGCTCGTGCTCGAACAGCGTGAAGCACACCCGGTCGCCCTTCTCGGGCACCGACCCCTCCTCGGGCTCCTTGCCACGGCCCATCTTGTCGACGATCCGCAGGACCAGCAGCGACCCGTCGTCCTCCAGGCGCACGAACTCCGCCGCCTGGGGCCTGCCGCCCAGCGACCGGTAGACCTTGGCCCGCTCGGCGAGGTGCGGCCGGTCCTCGGTGCGGACCGTGACCAGCGGGCGCGGGCTGGGCCGCCGGCTCTCGGAGTGGGCCATCACGACGTCGGTGACCTCGCCGGCGAACGCCTCCCCGGCCAGCCGCCGCCCGGCCATCACCAGCGGGTCGTCCAGCGCCTCCTGCGCCTCCAGCCGGGCCTGCTCCCGCTCGCGCGTGGCGAGCTTGTTGGCCGCCGTGACCGCGTCGTCGCGGCGCGGCTGCGGGGGCTCTCCGGCCAGGACGCGGTCGCGGTGCCCGGTGAAGGACCAGCGGTCGCGGGTCCAGCGCTCCTCGACGTGCGCCCCCTCGGGCAGCGCCCGCAGCAGGTCCAGGCCCCGCCAGACCCGCTCCCAGGTGGGCAGGGTGCGGCTCAGCACCAGCTCGCGGATCTCGCGCTCGGCCGCGGTGAGGACACCGAGCCGGTCGTCGGCCTGCAGGCCGTCCTCGGCGGCGGCCAGGGCGGTGCGCGCCCGGTCGTAGCGTTCGATGGCCGGTGCGAGCAGCCGGTTGTCGAACGCCGGATCGGTGGCCGGGCCGGCCGGCGGGCACAGCAACTGGCCGTCCGCGTCCCGCCCCGACTCGGCGAGCCGCGCGGCCTCGGCGCCCGATCCGTCCTCCGGGGGGTCGATCCACGCGAGCAGGGCACCCAGGTGCTGGTCCTCCACGCCGGACTGCCCGGTCGCCCAGTGCCGGGCGAGCACGTCGGTGAGCGCGAGCAGCAGGGTGGAGCCGGGCACCCGGGCCCGCTCCCCGAAGTGCGTCAGCCACCGTCCCAGCAACGGCACGCGCGGCGGCGCGGGATGCGGGGCCTCCGGCTCCTGTTCCGCGGTGCGCCGGAACCGCATGGAGCGGCCCAGCAGGCGGACGAAGTCGATGCCCGCGCGGCTCGGCACGATCAGCTGCGGGGCGTCCGCGCACAGCTCGACCTCCACCTTGACGCGCTTGCCGGTCTCCGGGTCGGTCTCGGTGCGCTCGGCGGCCTCGACCACCCCGGTGTAGGAGTCGACGTACGGCAGGACGACGTCGGCGAGGTCGGCGAGGAAGGCGAACCGCAGGTCGCGGTCGCGCGGCTGCGGCACCACCAGCAGCCGGGGCGCGTCCCGGTCGGTCCCGACGAGCGCCCCGAGCGGCGCGCCCGCCTCACCGGCGGTGGTGAGCGGCACGAGGACCAGGGGCCGCCGCGACACGTGCCGGTGGCGGACGGTCGCCGTCGGCTGCGCGCGACCGGTGGCGACGGCCTCCAGCCGGGCGAGGGTGGCCATCAGCGACATGCCGCCTCCCCGCGGGCCTCACCGAGCGCCTCCGCGCGCAGCGCCGCCGCTCTGCGCAGCGCCGCCACCGCCGGGTCCGCGGGATCCCCGTCCTCGCCGCGGGCGGCGGCGAGGACGTCCTCGACGGTGCTCAGGCCGCCGAGCTCGGCGCGCACGGAGCGGCCCAGGGGGGTCACCGCGCCGGCCGCGCGGGACCGTTCGCGGCAGTGGAAGGCCAGCTCGCAGGCGGACAGGCACTCGGGCGCGTAGGACGCCGGCAGCGCCTCCACGGCGGCGGTGAGCCGCTCGGCGGGCAGGTCGGGCGCGAAGCAGGTGCCCTCCGGGAGGGTGTCGGCGATGTCCTGCACGCGGGTGAGGCGGGCCAGTTGCCGGGCGGTGACGGCGCGCTGCTTGCGGATGTCCACGGCGGAGCCGGTGGGCTGGTTGGAGAAGTCCTTAGGGCAGACCAGCAGGACCCGCTCACGCACCCGTGGCGCCGGGTCCAGCCGGGCGGCGACCCGCTCCAGCGCCAGTACGTAGACCGCGGCCTGGCGGGCGGCGGCCCCGACCTTCGCCGGGTCGGCCGCGCCGTCCAGCATCGGGAACGACTTGATCTCCACGACGCTCCAGCTGCCGTCGGGGTGCACGACCACCGCGTCCGGCTCCAGGAAGGCGGGGGAGCCCGCCACCTCGAGGGCGAGCATGGGATGGTCGAGCAGCGTCCACGCGCCGGTCGCCTCGGAGGCCTCCCGCAGCGCCAGGGCCGTACGGGCCGTGCGCCCCTCGGGGCCGATCGCGCTCAGGTCGGGGACCGCGGCGCAGGCCGGGGGCTCGGCCGCGGGGTCCAGCCGGTCGTGCACCAGCCGCAGCAGCTCCGCGCCGCCGTCCGCCTTGACCCGCGCCTCGAAGGCGTTGCCGCGGATCAGGGCGAACTGGGACTGGCCGAAGGCCGAGGGCGAGCCCAGCGCGCTCGCCAGGGCGGTCTTGTCCACCCCGGCGCCGTCGAGGAGCGCGCGCCGCCGGCACCCGGGGTTCGCCGCGAGCGCGGCGAGGGCCCGCGCGTCCAGCGCCTTGGCCGGTACGTCGGGCCCGCGCAGCTCAGCGAGCCGCCGCCGGAGCGCCGTCCCCCGCGTCGGTGGGGGCGGCGTCCGGTTCGGCTCCGGATGCGAACCCTGTTTCGCGCTGCCGTGGAAGTCGCTCACCCGGGGAAGTCTTGCATTCGCCACTGACAATCGAGGCCGGAGCGTCGGAAGTCGCGCCGGGAGAGGCGGCGGAAGCCCGCGTGGGTGACGCGCCCGGGGCGCTCTTCGCGAGCGCCGGGAAGCGGACGGCGAGCCGGGCCTGCACCCGGTCCGTCGCGCGCAGCACCAGCGGCGTCAGCAGCAGCCCGACCCCCATCACGGCCACGCCCGCGACCGCGTCGAGGAAGTAGTGGTTGGCGGTGCCCATCACCACGATCGTCGTCACCAGCGGGTAGACGACCCCGGCCACCTTGGCGGAGCGCGTGCCGCCGTGCCGCCACAGCATGACACCGCACCACAGGGCCCAGCCCACGTGCAGACTCGGCATCGCCGCGTACTGGTTGGTCATGCCGCCCATCCCGCGCGGGGCGCTCGCCTCGCCGCCCCACCAGCCGTACGAGCTGTACTGGGCCATCGTGTCCACGAAGCCGTGGCTCGCCGACAGCAGTCGCGGCGGGCAGGTGGGCAGCAGGGTGAAGCCGATCAGGCCGATGAACGTCGACGTCATCAGCCAGGTGCGGGCCGCCCGGTAGTGCCCGACCCGCGACCGGAACAGCCAGACCAGCAGCACCGGGGTGACCACGTAGTGCAGCGACGCGTACCAGAAGTCCGCCGGCACGCCCAGCCACGCCTGGTGGGTGAACAGCCGGTTGAGCGGGTGCTCGGCGTTGATGTACAGGAACTTCTCGATGCGCAGGATCGCCAGACCGTGGTCGACGGCCGAGGAGACGTCGCCCCGCGCGAGCAGTCTGCCCGCGGAGTAGCAGCCGTAGACCAGCAGGATCAGCGGCAGCTCCGTCCACCAGCGCAGCCGTGTCAGCGAGGCCGCCACGGTGCCCGGTGACTCGGTGTGGGGCATCCGATCGCCTCTCCTTCGTGTCGCTTCCGCGGTCGCCGTCCCATGTCGCCGCGTGCCGCGGCATCGGGCGTGTCACTTTACGGCGTATGTGCGCGCCGGTGCCCGGCACCCCGGCCCTCAAGACGCCGAGACCGCCCCCTGGGTTGCCCCTCTCAGGTGTGAGCGATGATGGAGGGGTTCGTCCCCTGATCCACCCGGAAGGTCCCCATGGCACCGCGCATCCTGCTGGCCCGGCACGGGCAGACCGAGTGGTCGCTGGCCGGCAAGCACACCGGCAGGACGGACGTCCCGCTGCTGGAGGAGGGCCGGCGCGGCGCCAAGCTGCTCGGCGAGCGGCTGCGGCGCGCGCCCCTCGGCGGTCTTCCCGGCACCGAGGTGCGCACCAGCCCGCTGGTACGCGCGCGTGAGACTTGCGAACTGGCCGGCTTCGGCGAGCGCGCGACCGTGTGGGACACGCTGATGGAGTGGGACTACGGGGCGTACGAGGGGATGACCCCCGCCGAGATCCTGGACACCCGCCCCGGCTGGCTCATCTGGCGCGACGGTGTGCCGGACGGGGAGACACTGGCCGAGGTCACCGCCCGCGCCGACGAGGTGGTCGCCTGGGCCCGGTCCGCCGACCGGGACGTCCTGGTCTTCGCCCACGGGCACATCCTGCGCTCCATAGGCGCCCGCTGGCTCGGCCTGCCCCTCGACTTCGGCGCGCGGATCCGGCTGAACCCGACGTCCCTGTCCGTGCTCGGCTGGGCCTACGGCGAGCCGGCCGTCGAGAGCTGGAACGACCTGGGGCACCTGGCCGCGTGACGCGCCCGGCGCCCGGTCCCGTACCGGGTCAGACCGTCCGGGGCAGCGAGGCGTGCCGCTCCAGGAACGCGGCCACCCCCGTCGCCCGCCGGTGCGGCAGGAGTACCCGCGCGGTGCCCGCCAGCATGGTCTGGACGCGGGACGACTGGACCTGCTCCAGCAGATCCAGGACGCGCATGCCGGCCGCCGCTGCCTCGTCGGGGCGGCCCCCGCGCGCGAGGTCGTCGGCCAGCTCCGCGGTGTAGAGGGCGATGTTCCGGGTGAAATGCGGATCCTGCAGCCGGGTCGCGCGGGACGCGTGACGGGCGGCGCGGGGCCAGTCGCCGAGCGTGGACCAGCACTGCGCCTCCAGCACCTCCAGTTCGGCCTCCCCGTAGAAGCTCATCCACTCCGGGTCGGCGTCCGAGGGCCCGCGGCCGAACAGCGCCTGTGCCCGCACCAGGGCCTGCTCGCAGGCCGACCGGTCGGCGAGCCCCGCCCAGCCGCCCGCCTCGCGCAGCGAGAGCAGCGACATCAGCCGGGCCGAGCCCAGGGGCCGGGCGGCGCGCTGGGCCGCCTGCGCGGCCCGGACCGCCTCGCGGGGCCGGCCCGCGTCGCGGGCGAGGAAGGCGGTGTTGCAGAAGGCGTGTGCCTCCAGCGCCTGGTCGCCGGTCACGCGCGCGGTGGCGAGCGCTTCGGCGTAGTGCGAGCGGGCGTCCTCGAACCGGCCCGAGTCGTGCGCCAGCCAGCCCACGGAGATGGCGAGTTCACCGGCGCCCGAGTGCAGCCGGTCGGCGGTCGCCTGCCGGGTCGCGCCGGCGTCCAGCAGCGCGTAGGCGGCGCGCAGCGGGGCGGCCGCGCGCCGGTAGAGACCGTCGGCGCCGTGCCGGTCGTCCAGCAGCCGGATCCTGCGGACGGCTTCTTCCAGGACGCCCGCCTCGCCCGCCCCGGCGCGGCGCACCGGTCGCCGGGCGGCCGAAGCGTCCGGGGCGAGCCCGAGCGGGCCCAGGGAGGCGGCGGCCAGGGTGGCGCCTCCGCCGGTCATGAATGCGCGACGCAGCACGTCGCTCTCCTCGTGGTTGTGGTGCGGGTCGTACGGATGGTGCATGTCGGGCCGGTCGTGCGGGGCGTGGACGGCGTGTGCTTCCTGCGGGTCCTGCGTGTCGATCAGGTGGTGCGGTTCTGGGGCGTTCTCCGGGGCATACGGCTCACGCGCCCCGCGCGTCTCACCGGCGCCGGGCGCGTCGTCCGCTGTACGCGCCCCGCGCCCGCGCACCGAGGAGCGGGGCGCGAAGCCCAGGTCGGTGAGCGTGCGGCCGGGAAACATGTGCAGGAACACCCGCTCGTAGGCGTAGTTGGGACAGCGGATCTCACCGGCCTCGACCCGCCCGATGTAGCGAGCGTCACAGCTCACCCGCTCGCCGATCTCCCGGGCGGCCCGCCGCACCAGCGCGGCGAACTCCGCGGGTGAACGCCGGCCGCGCAGGCGCCGGAAGACGAGGTTGGGCCGCGGTGGCCGGCTGGGCCGGGGCGTGGGCACCGTTGACGACGCCATGGCCGGGTCCTCTCGTGCGAACCGTCGAACCATGCCGGATCCAGGGGCGGTCCGACCGCGAAGACGATCAGCCGACCGTCCTGTCTCCGGCGGGCAAGAACGTACCTGCTGCACCAGGGCCGCCACGCGATGTTTGACTACAAACCGGATATGTCACCCGTGATCTGCCATGAACTGCCATCCTTTGCGGCGGACTTCGGCCGTAGCCCTTGACGCGCTCCCGCGTTGAACCCGTCAGACCGCCGTCAGGGGTTCCGTTCCGTCGTGGAGGCCGGCATGGAGACCAGTCAGGGAAACGTTCCTTGTACGCCGTGCGATCTGGTGACCGTGCCGGCGCGGCAGGGCCTGGAAGCGGTGGACATCCTGCGGCGGGGCGCGGGTGACAGCGTCGGTCCCGTGCTGCACGACGACGGGGGCGGCACGCTGGGCTTCGTGGTGCCGGCGGGGACGGCGGCCGCCTGGGACGTGCCGGGCAGCACCTGTACGGGGACCGACGGACGAGGCCTGCGGCTGGACCCGGAGCCGCCGGTGGCCGGCTCGGACTGGCTGCTGCCGCCCGGCGAGGCCGACCTCGCGACCGACCCGGCGGTGCTGCGCAGAGCGCTGGGCGAGGCGGCACGGCTGATCGAGGCGGCGGACAGCTGCGAGTGATCGCACGCGCTTCGCGTCCCCGGCGCCACGCCGCACCCCCGCCCCTGCGAAAATGGCCCGATGGGAAGGTCCAGGAACGCCCGGCGCGGGCGGGGAGCCGCCGAACCCGTCGTCGAGAGCGTGGACGGCGGGGTCGCCCAGCTGATCCCCGACCGGGAGCGGCCCCGGGCCTGGACGCTGCTCATCGACGGCGCACCCCAGTCGCACGTCGACCTCGACGACCCGGCTCGTCTGGAGTTCGAGTACCAGCGGCGGCTGGGCCACGTCATCGACCTCGTCGCACCGCCCGGCCGGCCGGTCCACGCCGTGCACCTCGGCGGCGGCGCGTTCACCCTCGCCCGGTACGTCGCCGCCACCCGGCCCCGCTCCACCCAGCAGGTGGTCGAGCGGGACGGGAGCCTCGTCCGGCTGGTGCGGCGCGAACTGCCGCTGGACCCGGCGGCCCGGATACGGGTGCGGTCCGTGGACGCCCGCGAGGGGCTGGCCAAGGTGCCCGACGGCTGGGCCGACCTGATCATCGCCGATGTCTTCGGCGGGGCCCGGACGCCGGCCCATCTGACCTCCACCGAGTTCCTCGACGCGGTCCGCAGGGCGCTGCGCCCGGACGGTGTCTACGCCGCGAACATCGCCGACGGCCCGCCCCTGGCCCATCTGCGCGGCCAGATCGCCACCGCCGCCGCGCGGTTCGCCGAACTGGCCCTGGTCGCCGACCCGACGGTGCTGCGCGGCAAGCGGTTCGGCAACGCGGTGCTGGTGGCCGCGGACGGTGCGCTGCCGGTCGCCGAACTGACCCGCCGGGCCGCCTCCGACCCGCACCCCGGCCGGGTCGAACACGGGCGCGCCCTCACCGACTTCGCCGGCGGCGCCGCACCGGTCGCGGACGCGTCGGCCGTCGCGTCGCCGGCCCCGCCGCCGTCCGTGTTCCAGTAGCCGCTCGCGTGACGGTGGCCGCGGCGGAGGCGGGGACGGTGGCCGTGACGGCGCGTCAGTACGTCCCGATCTCCACCCGTGGCGGCCCGTCGTGCCAGGTGCAGAACACCGACACCCGGTCGGTGCCCGAGCTGAACTCCACGCGGATCCATGAGGCGGTGGTCCAGGTCTGCATCGACCAGCCGGGGCCCGGTGTGGCCGAGACGAGACCCGCTGACGTCGCGCCGAGGTCGAAGACGACCCGGCCGCCGTCGGTGTCGTAGCTCCTGACCCGGCCGGACGGGCCGGAGGGGGTGGCCGTGGCGCGCGGCTTCGCCGAAGGGGCGGCGGAGGACGGTGCCGGGCTCGTGGAAGGGGCGCGGGAGGCGTCGGCCGACGGTGTCCCGGAGGACGGTGCGGGCCGGCTGGTCGCCGGGGGCAGCGGCCCGGGCTCCCGCGCGGGCTTGTCGTCGCCGGCCGCCGCGAGGGGCAGGGCGTACGGCCGCTCGTAGGCCGTGCCCGCCATCACCGTGTGCACACCCCACCACGACAGCGTGACCGCCGCGCCGGTGGCGAGCGACCAGGCCAGTACGTGTACGAGTCCTCTGCGCATCGCGGGCCATACTGCCCCACGTCCCCCGTGGGTGTCGCCCCGTCGTCCATAAAGGGGGAGTTGTCCACAGGCTCCCGACCGGCTCGCCCGCATGGCGTACGGTGCGGCGCATGGCAAGTGTGCTCGTGGTCGAGGACGACCAGTTCGTACGCTCGGCGCTGATCCGGCACCTGACCGACGCCGCCCACACGGTGCGCAGTGTCGGCACGGCGCTGGAGGCGCTGCGCGAGGTCGCCCATTTCCGTTTCGACCTGGTCATCCTGGACCTGGGACTCCCGGACCTGGACGGTTCCGAGGCGCTGAAGATGCTGCGCGGCATCACGGACGTGCCCGTCATCATCGCCACCGCACGCGACGACGAGGCGGAGATCGTCCGGCTGCTGAACGCGGGCGCGGACGACTATCTGACCAAGCCGTTCTCCGTGGAGCACCTGGCGGCGCGGATGGCCGCCGTGCTGCGCCGCTCGCGCGCCGGCACCGGCGAGGCGCCGGCGGACGGAGTGCTGCGCGTCGGCGGCCTGACCGTCGACCCGATGCGCCGCCAGGCCGAACTCGACGGCCTGCGGCTGGACCTGACCCGCCGTGAGTTCGACCTGCTGGCGTTCCTGGCCGGCCGGCCGGGCGTCGTCGTACCGCGCCGGGAACTCCTCGCCGAGGTGTGGCAGCAGTCGTACGGGGACGACCAGACCATCGACGTCCATCTGTCCTGGCTGCGCAGGAAACTGGGCGAGACCGCCGCCGACCCGAGGTACCTGCACACCCTGCGGGGCGTCGGGGTGAAACTGGAGCCGCCCGCCGAGGGCGTCTCGGGCGGGGGGCCGGTGCGATGAGGTGGGCGCTGGTCAAGGTCTGTCTGGCCGTCACCACCATGGTCGTGGTGGCGTTCGCCGTGCCGCTCGGACTGGTCGTCAAGGAGATGGCCCGGGACCGCGCCTTCTCCAACGCGGAGCGGGAGGCGGCCGTCGTCGTGCCCGCGCTGTCCATCACCACCGACCGCGACCAGCTGGAGCGGGTCCTCGCCTCGGGCGGCGGTGACGACGGCATGGCCGTGCACCTGCCGGCCGGGCCGGGCCGCGCCGCCGTCGACCTCGGCCGGCAGCGGGCCGGCAACGAGGACATCGCGACCGTACGGCGGATGGGCCGGGCCTCCACCGCCGAGGTGCCGGGCGGGTTCGTGCTGCTGCAGCCGGTCGCGGTGAGCGTCGGCACGGCGGTGATCGAGGTGTTCGTGCCCGAGGCGGAGGTGACCAACGGCGTGGGCACGGCCTGGGCGGTGCTCGCCGCCGTGGGCGCCGCGCTGGTCGTCGGCTCGGTCGCGGTCGCCGACCGGCTCGGGGTGCGGATGGTGCGGCCGGCCCAGCGGCTCGCCGTGGGGGCGCACGAGCTGGGCGAGGGGCGGCTGGGCGCCCGGGTGCCGGAGGACGGGCCGACCGAACTGCGGCGCGCGGCGGTCGCGTTCAACTCGATGGCGGACCAGGTCGTCCAGCTCCTCGCGAACGAACGGGAACTGGCGGCGGACCTGTCGCACCGGCTGCGCACCCCGCTGACCGTGCTGCGGCTCAACACGGCCTCGCTCGGCGACTCACCGGCCGCCGACCAGACCCGGTCGGCGGTCGCCCAGCTGGAGCGCGAGGTCGACACCATCATCCGGACCGCCCGCGAGGCCAAGCCGCAGACGGCGGCCGCCGGCCCGGGAGCCGGGTGCGACGCGGCGGAGGTGGTGCGCGAACGGATGGCGTTCTGGTCGGCGCTCGCCGAGGACGAGGGCCGCAAGGTGCGGCTGGCCGGGGTGGAGCGCCCGGTGCGCATACCCGTGGCCCGCGCCGACCTCGCCGCCGCCCTGGACGCGCTGCTCGGCAACGTCTTCCGCCACACCCCCGAGGGCACCGCCTTCGCGGTCGACGTGCACAACGCCGAGGACGCGGTGATCGTGCTGGTGTCGGACGCGGGTCCGGGCATAGCCGACCCGGAGGCGGCGATGGCGCGCGGCCGGGGATCGGGCAGCGACGGCTCGACCGGGCTGGGGCTGGACATCGTACGGCGGCTCGCGGAGTCGACCGGCGGGGATGTGCGGATCGGGTCGTCGGTGCTGGGCGGCACCGAGGTGCGGATCTGGCTCCAGCTGGACGGGCACGGGCCGACGCCCGCGCGCCGGGGACACCGGGGTGCGGTGCGGCGGCGGGGGCGGGGGCGCACCGCGGGCGGGACGGGCGGAGCCTTCGAGGGCGCCGGGAGGCCCGGGGCGGGGGAGCCCCGGCAGGCCGCCGGAGGGAGCCGGGTGGCCCGAATGGTCTCTACCTTTAACCGATCCCGATCCCTTCCTTAAGCGCGCCCTAAGATCCCCGACGCCCGTCCGGGACAGGCGGTTTGCCCGGTTCCGGATCGCTAGCGTGCCTTCGCGATCCCACCCGAGAGCAGCGAAGGCAGGCACGTGATGAGTTCCCATCGGCGCAAGGTCAGCGGCAGGAACAAGGCGATCGGCGGTGTCGTCGCGGCGGCCGTCGTGGGCGGTGGTGTCTTCGTGTTCACCAGCACCGCCCAGGCCGCCGGGATCGGCGCCGCGTACACCAAGACCAGCGAGTGGTCGACGGGCTACACCGCGCAGTACGTCGTCACCAACAACACCGGTCGGGCGAAGGCCGACTGGACGCTGGAGTTCGAGCTGCCGTCCGGAGCGACGCTGGGCTCGCTGTGGAACGGCGAGTCGAGCGTGAGCGGCCGGCAGGTCACCGTGAAGCCGCCGAAGTGGGACACCGACGGGCTCGCGGTCGGCGAGTCGGTGACCGTCGGCTTCGTCGTCAACGGCACCGCCGACCCGACCGGTTGCCGTATCGACGGCGTCACCTGCTCCACCGACGGCGGTGCCACGCCCGAGCCCAGCGGCCGCCCCACCCAGTCCCCGACGACGGCCCCGACGACACCCCCGACGACGGCCCCCACGCCCACCACCCCCACCGCCGAACCCTCGCAGCCCAGCGGCACGGGCACCCCCGGCACCGGCACCCCCGGTACGGGCACGTCCGGCACCGCCCGCTTCGCCCCGTACGTCGACACCTCGCTCTACCCGGCCTTCGACCTGCTGGCGACCGCCCGGGCGACCGGGGTGAAGGACTACAACCTCGCCTTCGTCACCGACGGTGGCGGCTGCACCCCGAAGTGGGGCGGTGTGACGGACCTGGCCGACGACGCGGTGGCCGCCCAGATCGGCGCCCTGCGCGACCAGGGCGGGGACGTCCGCGTGTCCTTCGGCGGCGCGGCCGGCTCCGAACTCGGCACCACCTGCGCCTCGGCGGACAAGCTGGCGACGGCGTACGGCAAGGTCGTGGACGCCTACGGGCTGACCAAGGTGGACTTCGACGTCGAGGGCGGCGCGCTGCCCAACACGGCCGCCAACTCCCGCCGCGCCCAGGCGATAGCCGAGCTCCAGCGGCGCCACCCCGCCCTGGACGTCTCCTTCACCCTCCCGGTGATGCCCGAGGGCCTCACCCAGGACGGCGTGAACCTGCTCGCGGACGCCAAGTCCCACGGGGTGCGGATCAGCGCGGTCAACATCATGGCGATGGACTACGGCCCGGCGTACAGCGGCGACATGGGCGGCTACGCCGAACAGGCCGCCACCGCCACCCAGGCCCAGATCAAGAGCGTGCTGGGGCTGAGCGACAGCGCGGCCTGGAAGACGGTCGCCGTCACCCCGATGATCGGCGTCAACGACGTCGCCTCCGAGGTCTTCAAGGTGGACGACGCCGCCCAGCTGGTCGCCTTCGCCAAGGCCAAGGGGCTGGGCTGGCTGTCGATGTGGTCCGCGACCCGCGACAAGCAGTGCGCGGGCGGCACCAAGAACACCGCGGACGCCACGTGCAGCTCGATCCTGCAGGACCCGTTCGCCTTCTCCAAGGAGTTCGCGGCGTACCGGTGACCTACGACCGGCGGCGATCGGCGGCCTACCGGAGACCGGCGCTGATCGGCGACCGGCACCGGCGACCGGCACCGGCGGCAGACCGCGGCCGGAGAGAGCGGCGGGGCCCGGGAGCGCCCCCACAACGTCCCGGGTCCCGCCTGTCCGGTGGTCCCGCCTCTTCGGCGGGTACGCCTCCCCGGCCGTTACGCCCTTCCCGTGGTCACGGCTGGACGGGTTCGGCCGGCGGCGTCACGGACTCGGCCGGCGGCGCCACGGGCTGGGCGGGCGGCAGGACGGCCTCGGACTCCGGCACCCCGGTCTCGGCCGGCGGCAGGACGCCGGACTTGGCGGCCCGGCTGTACCAACGGGCGCTGGACTTCGGGGTGCGCTCAAGGGTCTCGTAGTCCACGTAGACCGCCCCGAAGCGCTTCTCGTAGCCGTACGCCCACTCGAAGTTGTCCATGAGGGACCACAGGAAGTAGCCACGCACGTCGGCGCCGTCGGAGATGGCCCGGCGGACCGCCCCCAGGTGGCCGTGCAGGTACGCGATGCGCTCCGGGTCGTGCACGGCGCCGTCGGGCCCGGGCTTGTCGTCGTAGGCCGCGCCGTTCTCGGTGATGTACAGCGGCAGACCCGGCGCCTCCCGGGTGTAGCGCATGATCAGGTCGTGCAGGCCCGACGGGTCGACGGTCCAGCCCATCGCCGTGCGCTCGCCCGGCGTCTGGTGGAAGGCGACGTCGTCCGCGCCCGGCCAGGGGGAGTGGTCGCTGGCGCCGTGGCCGTCCGCGCGCGGCCCCTCGGGCGCGTTCCGCGCCGCCGAGACCAGCGCCGGCGTGTAGTAGTTGAGGCCGAGCGCGTCCAGCGGCTGGTGGATGGTCTGCACGTCGCCGTCCTGGACGAAGGACCAGTCGGTGACCGACCGCGTCGCCTCCAGCAGGGAAGCCGGGTAGGCGCCGTGCAGGATCGGCCCGTGGAAGACGCCGTTGGCGAGGTCGTCGATGCGGCGGGCGGCGTCGAGGTCGGCCGGGTCCTCGGTGAGCGGCCGTACCACCGAGGAGTTGAGGCTGATGGCCACCTGGTTGCGGGTCGGCATCACCGAGCGCAGCGCCGAGGTGCCCAGCCCGTGGGCGAGGTTGAGGTGGTGCGCGGCGCGCAGCGAGGCGGCCGGCTCGGTGCGGCCGGGCGCGTGCACCCCGGAGCCGTAGCCCAGGAAGGCGCTGCACCACGGCTCGTTGAGGGTGATCCACTGCTCCACCCGGTCGCCGAGCGCCTCGCCGACGATCTGCGCGTACTCGGCGAACCGGTACGCGGTGTCCCGCTCCGGCCAGCCGCCCGCGTCCTCCAGCTCCTGGGGCAGGTCCCAGTGGTAGAGGGTGACGGCCGGCTTGATGCCGTGCGCGAGCAGCTCGTCCACCAGGCGGCGGTAGAAGTCCAGGCCGACCTGGACGGCGGGGCCCCGGCCGGTCGGCTGCACCCGGGACCAGGAGATCGAGAAGCGGTACGCGGACAGGCCCAGGTCCGCCATCAGGGCCACGTCGTCGCGGTAGCGGTGGTAGTGGTCGACAGCGATGTCACCGGTCTCGCCACCGGCCGTCCTGCCCGGGGTGTGGCTGAAGGTGTCCCAGATGGACGGGGTGCGGCCGTCCTCCCGTACCGCCCCCTCGATCTGGTACGCCGATGTCGCGGCGCCCCAGAGGAAGGCGGGAGGAAAGGTCGCCGGGGTCTCCGGCTGTGCGGACTCAGGCATGGAAGCGCTCCCATAGATGGTCGTCGAGACCGACGAAGGAATGAGGGGGGACAGGGGAGTGGCGAAGTGCGAGGAGAAGGCGGTGGGGGTAGGAAGCGGGGCCGAGGCGGCGGTGACCCGGCCCCCGCAAGTGCGGCGCGCGTCAGCCCTTGACCGCGCCCTGCATGATCCCGCCCACGATCTGCTTGCCGAAGATCGCGAAGACCAGCAGCAGCGGAAGCGTGCCGAGCAGCGCGCCCGCCATGATCAGTGACTGGTCGGGCGTGTACCCGCGGCCGAGGCCCGCCACCGCGACCTGCACGGTCGGGTTGCCGGTCTGGGTCAGGACCAGGAACGGCCACAGGAAGTCGTTCCACGTCTGGACGAACATCAGCATGCCCAGCACGGCCATCGCCGGCCGCGCGGCCGGGAACACCACGTGCCACACCACCCGCCAGCTGCTGGCCCCGTCGACCCGGGCCGCCTCGATGATCTCGTCCGGCAGCGCCTGGATCAGGTACTGCCGCATGAAGAACACGCCGAACGCGCTCACCAGCGACGGGAAGATCACCGCCTGCAACTGGTCGGTCCAGTCCAGCTTGGCGACCATCATGTACAGCGGGATCACGCTGAGCTGCGGCGGCACCATCATCGTGCCGATCACCAGCAGCATCAGCGCGTTGCGGCCCTTGAAGCGCAGCTTGGCGAAGGCGAACCCGGCGATGGTCGACAGGAAGACGACGGTCAGCGCGGACACGCCCGCCACGAAGGTGGTGTTGACGAACGCCTCGCCGAGGTTCGCGTCGTTCCACGCCACGTCCAGGTTGTGGAAGAGGTTCGAGCCGAACCACAGCGGCGGCGGGGTCTGGGCCAGCCGGTTGTTGTCGCGCGAGGCGGCGATCGCCGTCCACACCAGCGGGAACAGCGAGACGATCGTGAAGATGATCAGGATGAGGTAGGCGATCGGCCCGGCGTGCATCTGCCCGCCGGCCCGGGCCGACCGGGGCCCGTGCTTCTTGCGCCCGGCGGGGGCGGTCGTGTCGGGTTTCGTCAGGGTCGTCGTCACGGCCGTACTCCTTAACTACTGGCGCGCAGCCGGCGCGAGATGACGTAGTTGACGATCCCGATCACGATGAGGATCAGGAACATCGTCCAGGCGATGGCGGAGGCCCGGCCGAGGTGCTGGTTCACCCAGCCCTGCTCGTACAGGTACAGGCCCAGCGTCTGGAACTGGTGCTCACCGCCGCCGGACGCCCCCTTGTTGGCGTCGAACAGCAGCGGCTCGCCGAAGACCTGGCTCGCGCCGATCGTGGAGACGACCGCGGTGAACAGGATGGTGGGCCGCAGCGAGGGCAGTGTCACGTGCAGGAACTGCTGCCAGCGGCTGGCGCCGTCCAGCGCCGCCGACTCGTACAGGTCCTGCGGGATGGCCTGCATCGCCGCCAGGTAGATCAGCGCGTTGTAGCCGGTCCAGCGCCAGATGATGATCGACGAGACCGCGATCTGCGAGGGCCACTTGTCGCCCTGCCAGTCCACCGGGTCGATCCCGACGGAGTCCAGCACCCAGTTGATCATGCCGTAGTCGCGCCCGAACAGCAGCACGAACACCAGCGAGGCGGCCGCGATGGACGTGGCGTACGGCGCCAGCATCATGACCCGGTAGAACGTCGAGGCGCGCAGCTTGTAGTTGAGGATGTGCGCGATGCCCATCGCCATCAGCAGCTGCGGCACCGTCGAGATGATGCCGATGGTCAGGGTGTTCTTCGCCGCGTTCCAGAAGAAGTCGTCGTCGAAGATGCGCGTGTAGTTGCGCAGCCCCACCCACGACATGTCGGTCGGCGCGGTCAGCTCCACCTGGTGCAGCGACGCCCATCCCGTGTAGATCAGCGGGAACAGGCCGAAGGCGAGGAAGAGCAGGAAGAACGGGGAGACGAAGGCGTACGGGCTCCAGCGCATGTCCCGCTGCCAGCGGCGGGAGAGCCGGGCCCGCCGGCGCGTGTCCGCCTCCGTGGGCGGTGCCCCCGGCCCCGGGCGGGCCGGGGCCGCGCCCCCCTCCACGGGGGGCGCGGCAGTGTGGTGGCGGGTGGCCATACGGGTCACTTGTCCAGGTTGTTGTCGATGGTCTTCGTGGCCGTCTCCCAGGCGTCCGCGGGCGACTTGCCCTTCGTGACCAGGATGACGCCGTTGTCGGTCAGACCCTGCTGGATGATCTGGTCCTTCGGGCCGATCACCTGGACCGGGGCGTCCTTGGCGGCCGCGGCGAAGACGTCACCGATCTGGGCGTCACCGGTCATCTCGTTCTTCGCGCCGGTCACGTCGGGGTTGGTGTACGTGGACGGGGCGCTCGGGAAGCTGCCCTGCACCTTGAACAGCTTGATCTGCTGCTCCGGCGCGGTCAGCCAGGTGATGAACTCCTGGGCTTCCTTCACGTGCTTGCCGCTCTCGGGGACGGTGAGGAAGGAACCGCCCCAGTTGCCGCCCTTGGGCGCGGTGGCCACCTCCCACTTGCCGGCCGCGTCGGGCTGCGACTTGCCCTTGATGGTGCCGAGCATCCACGGCGGGCAGGCGATCGTGGCGAACTTGTTGTTCGCGATCGTCTGGTCCCAGGCCGGCTGGAACTGGGTCTGCGACTGGACCAGCCCCTCCTGGGCTGCCTTCGCGGTCAGGTCGAAGGCGGCCTTCACGGCCGGGTTCGTCTTGTAGATGATGTTGCCGGAGGCGTCGTAGAACTTCTCCTTCTCACTGCTGAGGATCGCGTTCAGCAGACCGCCGGGGGAGTCCATGAAGTAGGTGCCCGCGGGGGCCTTCTTCTTGTACTGCTCGCCGACGCTGACGAACTTGTTCCAGTCGCCCGCCCAGAGCTTGGACACCTCCTCGCGGGAGGTCGGCAGGCCGGCCTTCTCGAAGAGGTCCTTGCGGTAGCACAGGGCCATCGGGCCGATGTCGGTGCCCAAGCCGATGGTCTTGCCGTCCTTGGTCGTGGCCTGCGACCACTTCCAGTCCAGCCAGTTGCTCTTGTTCACGCCCGAAACCTTGGACATGTCGGTGAGCTTGTCCGCCTGGGTGGCGACCACCTCGGCGATGTTGCCGACCTCGACGGCCTGGACGTCCATCAGGCCGCTGTTGGTGGTGAGGTGGTTGAGCAGCGCGGGGTAGTAGTTCTCGTTCCGCTCGATGACGTTCTCGGCGATCTTGATGTCCGGGTGGAGCTTCTCGTACTCGGTGTAGAGTCCGGCCTCCTTGAAGCCCATCGTGCCGAAAAGGCCCAGCGTGATCGTGGTCTTGCCCTTGCCGCCGGACGACGACGAACCGTCGGAGTCGCCGCCGTCGTCGGCACAGCCGGCCAGCAACCCGGCGCCGAGCGACGCGACGGCCGCCAGGACGACCACCCTGCGGGTGATGGGGGTCCCCCCGCTCGAGGGCGTTCGAGAGTGGGGGAGGGTACGTGCTCGCATTGGATCCTCCTGTTGCCCTGACGTGCCGACCCCCCGGCCAACTGCATGGTTGGGCCCGTTAGTTCTCGCTGCGGCTCGGGCGGGGAACGTGCGGGATGTGTATGTGTCAGGTACCGTGGGAGCGCTCCCACAAGTGATGTGTTGAAGAGTCGTCGGTTCGGGCGAGGGTGTCAAGGGTGGAGGCATGGCGAGATGCGTTCAGTTATCGGGCTGTTAACTAACTCCGAGGGAGGTCCGCATTTCGCCCAGTTCACCACAGACTTCCTGGAGGTGTCCCCAGGCGTACCTCCTCGGGGGTGCGGGGATGCGCCACCGCACGGCAGCGGGCGGGGCCGGTCACCTCGACGGCCAGGACTGTTAGATTCCAGGCCAGAGGCAGGACGACGGCGGGAAGGCGGAGCCCATGGCAACCCACGGAGCGCGGGGCCGGAGCGGCGGCCGCCCGACCCTGGAGGAGGTCGCCGCACGCGCCGGCGTCGGCCGGGGCACGGTCTCCCGGGTGATCAACGGTTCGCCGAGGGTCAGTGACGCGACCCGCGCGGCCGTGGAGGCGGCGGTGGCGGAGCTCGGCTACGTCCCGAACACGGCCGCCCGCGCGCTCGCGGCGAACCGCACGGACGCCATCGCGCTGGTGGTGCCGGAGCCGGAGACCCGCTTCTTCGCCGAGCCCTACTTCTCCGACATCCTGCGCGGCGTGGGTGCCGAACTCCAGGACACCGAGATGCAGTTGCTGTTGATCTTCGCCGGCAGCGACCGCGAGCGCCGCCGCCTCGCCCAGTACCTGGCCGCCCACCGGGTGGACGGCGTCCTGCTCGTCTCGGTCCACGCGGACGATCCGCTGCCCGATCTGCTGTCCCAGCTGGAGATCCCGGCGGTGATCAGCGGCCCCCGCTCCGCCGCGGAGACCCTGCCCTCGGTCGACTCGGACAACTACGGCGGCGGCCGTGCGGCGGTGGAGCACCTGCTCGCCCGGGGCCGCACCCGCATCGCCCACATCACCGGCCGCCTCGACGTCTACGGCGCCCAGCGCCGCGTCGAGGGCTACCGCGACGCGCTCTTCGACGCCGGCCGGCCGGTCGACGACACCCTGATCGAGCAGGGTGACTTCTCCGAGGAGGGCGGGCGCCGGGCGATGGCCGCCCTGCTGGACCGCCACCCCGACCTCGACGCGGTCTTCGCCGGCTCCGACGTCACGGCGGCCGGCGCCCGCCAGGCGCTGCGCGAGGCCGGCCGGGTCATCCCCGACGACGTCGCCCTCGTCGGCTACGACGACTCCGCCATCGCCCGCCACATGGAACCGCCCCTGACCAGCGTCCGCCAGCCCATCGAGGACATGGGGCGCCGCATGCTCGACCTCCTCCTCACCGAGATCGCCGACCGCCGCCCGGCGGTGTCGAAGGAGCTGGAGCGGCGCAAGGTGGTGCTGCCGGCGGAGCTGGTGGCGCGGGCGTCTTCGTAGGGCGATCGGCGCGTGGATTCCACGAGCGAGGAGGAAGCCCGCCGTCGACGCGGCGCTGCACGACCACGCCGCACGCTTCGAGCGTCTGGAGGCGTCCGAGAAGTGGGCGGCGCGGGGTGAGCCTGGGTGAGTGCGGCAGCGGCGCACGAGAACCCGAAACGCGCCAGCCGCGCGGCTCGAGTGATCACGTGCCTCCTGGACACCCTGACCTCCACGCTCCGAGGACACTTCCGCCTCCACGACTCACGCCCACCGTCACGAACGGTCGGTACTGCATGACATCTCAGGGGGCTAAGAAGCCAAGCTGACCAGGGCAGACCGTAGGGCAGCTCCACTGGATCAAGATGGTCCGGTGTCGTCTTGGATGCGCGCGTGGAGGTGTTCGTCGTGCCAGCCGTCGGCGTGGAGGAGCGCGCTGCGCATCGTCCCTTCCAAGGGGAACCCGGCTTGGGTGGCAACCTTGCAGGAGGCCGTGTTGGCCACGGAGTGTGTAATGCGCAGGCGATGCAGTCCGAGAGTGTCGAAGGCCCATCGACTGACGGCGAGAGTGGAGTTGACCATGGCTCCGCGTCCACGGCCAGCAGGCAACAGCCAGTAGACGAACTCGCCGCTGCCGTCTCGCAGGTCCAGGTCGGCGAGGCCGATCAATCCGACAGGGATGTCCTCGTTCACGGGAGCGATGGCCCAGAGGGCAGCCTCCTCGTTCTGCCACCGCAGCTTCCAGCGCGCAATCTTCTCCCGGGCTGTCTCGGCGGTCAGCAGACCTGGGCGGTTCCAGTGCTGGATGTCCGGGTCGAGGCACGACTGCACCAGGACCTGTGCGTCGCTCTCCCGCCAGGGGCGCAGATGCATGCCCCCGGAGAGTGCAAGGTCGGGCTGCCGTGTCTGCTTCATTCGGCCAGGCGACACCACAGGGCCTATCGGATTGATCATCAATCCAGCATGCCAAGGGGCGCCGCCCGTTGTCGCGCGCATTGTGACAACGGCTCGAAGCGGGCATCTTCGCCAGCGGTGGCAGACTCCCGGGGCCAGGCAGGTGCCCGAAGCAGTGGTGCAAAGGCGCGCTCTTCGTCGAAATGCTGTCGCGTTCGAAAGCCGTGGTGGAGCTGTCCGAGGAAGCGGTTCAGCTGCCACGCAGCGCAGCCCGGCACCGGCCGCGGTGGGGCTTCAGACAGCGTGAGCGACAGGCACCCGTCTTGTCGCAGATCACCGCGCCTCCCTCCATGCCTGCCGCCACGTCTCGTGCAGCTCCTGCCCAGTGGGGCACGTGTGTCCGGCCCGGCACGTTGCGCATCCGGCGGCGTGCTCCAGGTAGCGGTTGTAAGCGCGGCGGGCGTGCTCGGCGCGCGACTCGGCGGTGCGCTGCGCGGGGTGGCCCGTCACATCCGCAGCCCGCTGGGCCAGCGCATGCTGCCCAGCGGCGACCAGCCGGGCCACGGAGGGCGGTCCACACAGCACACCGGCCGACTCGATCGGGACGGACCAGTACGAGGCACAGGCGGCCAGGTCCGGATCCGTGCGGTCCACCGCGGGAACGCCGAGGTAGCAGTCGTGGCCCAGGACCGCGACCCCCAGCTTCCGCCACCTCGCCGCCGCGTCCGGGTGCGTGCGGGACATGCTGTCGGCGACGAGCGCGTAGTAGACACGGCTGCGCGGGTCACAGACAACGGGACCGCCGTCGAGGGCGTCGGCGAGGAACGCGTCCAGTGCCCGGGACGGCATCTCCGCCTCGCCGGCGGCGGCGATCACAAGGTTCCCGGGCACTCGTACGGCGGACATGATGCCGCCGAGCGCCAGCAGCGCCATTCCCTGCTCGGTCCACTCCTGGCGCGCTCGCTGCCGGCTCCTGGCGGCCGACAACAGCCAGTGCTCTACTGACGGGCGGCGCTCGGCTGCCGTGGGCACGAGTGCCTCGGGTCCCGGTTTCGCGGGCGGCGCAGCCTTGGCCGTCGGCCGGTGTCCGTCATCCGAGCGAGCGTTCTTCACATGGGCGTCCACGCTCGCACCTCCCCTATACGCTCAGTTTCCAAGTGGCTACTTGGACGGTAGAGAGCTGCCCTCGGCGCTTGAACTGACCGCCGGTACAGGTAGATCGACGACCAGCACAGGGGAGTGGTGGTGGCATGCCGTCGAGCACGGGGCCGACCTTGACCGACGCGCAGGGTTTGGCGTCGAAACCGTGCGCCGGAGTCATTTCCGGCTACGTCTTCCGCACCATCCGCGAGCAGCTCGGCCACACACAGGAGACCATCGCCGAACAGCTGAGCGTCTCGCCCGACACGGTCGCGGGGTGGGAGTCGGGCCGCCGTCCGATGACCGCCTTGCCGGTTGGCCGAACGCTGGTGCAGCGACACCGTCTCCTGCGGATCGGCGCCCCACCCGCGCTCTTGCAGATCCTCGACAGGGCAGCGGAGGCGGACGTCCTCATGTCCAGCGCGCTCGACGATCAGATCGACGCCGAGGACAGCCCCCTCGGCGCCTGGGTGATGCAGCGTGACCTCGTAGAAGTCCTCGTCTGGCCGCTCAGCGGCGTCGCCCCGAGGTCCGTACGGAGCCTGCCCGCACCGCCGAGACCGCGCCGGGGTCCGGTGCCGTCCGGGCCGGAGCTTGCCGCGGTTGACCGTCGGCAGTTCTTCACCCACATGCGGACCACCGCGGAGCGGGCCCGCGGCGAGAACCAGTTCCTGCTCCGCCGACAGGCTCTGTACCTGGCGGGCTACGACGACCAAGGGGACACCGGGCAGTGGCTCGCTCACCAGCAGTCCACTGAGCGCCCGGGTGACTGGCTCACGGACTGGCTCAACGCCCGCTCCGTAGCCGCTGTCGCCGCCCGGCAGGGCGACCTCGACCGCATGAACCACTTCATCGACACCACCCTCGTCGACGACGAGCCCGGCGAGGCGGCGAACCTCAACTACTGGGCCTACTGGATCGGCGAGAGTGACCACCTCGAACCGTCCGACGACTTCATCGCTTCCCGCACTCCCGGTCCCTGGCCCGGCACCAGGCTGCTCACCCACCTCACCCGGGGCCTGCTCCCGCAGCACGGGTATCTCGAACTCAACATCCACTCGCTGTGGGCCCTGCTCACCGTCCGGCCGGACCTGCTGCGATCCGGGGCTGCCCACGCCGCTCTCCACGGCCGGCTCCCTTTGCTGTTGGATAGCCGGGAGCTGTCCGCCCGCGCACGCCGCGAGCTGGAGGGCATCAGATACGCGATGCGCCTGGCAGGGGCGTGAGGGGAGAACCAGGTGACGGACGAGCTGGCCGGGGTGGCGCACTTCCTCTACGAGGCAGGCACGCTCAAGCAGTCCCGGCGCACCGGCTGGTGGATGGCCGGCGTGCGGGACCCCGAGAGCGTGGCCGAGCACTCCTGGCGCACCTCACTCATCGCTTCAGTGATCGCCGCGATGGAAGGGGCCGACCCCGCCCGGGCCGCGCTTCTCGCCGTGTGGCACGACTCTCAGGAGTCCCGGACCGGGGACGTGAACCACCTGGGGAAGAGGTATGCCGGTGAGACCGACCCCGAAGCGGTCACTGCCGACCAGGTGGCGGCGATGCCTCCGGTGCTCGCGGCCGCCATCCGGGAGGCGGTGGCAGAGTACGAGGGCCGCCAGTCGCCCGAGGCGATCGCGGCACGGGACGCGGACAAACTGGAATGCATGTTGCAGGGCATCGAGTACAAGGCCCAGGGCTACGAACTCGCGCAGCGGTGGATCGACAACAGTCGCGGCCGGCTGGTCACCAGGAGTGCTCAAGCGCTGGCCGACCAGTTGCTCGGTATGGACCCTCTCGACTGGCTCCGGGCCGTACTCGGTGAGAAGCAGAAGGGCTGACGCCCAAGTGCTGCCCCTTGCGTTGACGCGTACTGCCACGCTCACGGTATGTCACAGATTCGTCACTCGGTGATGGCTCCCCGTCGGGAGCTGACAGATTGACGGAATGCGACTTCTCAGGACTTTCCTGCTGGCAGTGACCCTTGGGCTCGGTGGTGCGGCGTGTGGCGGTTCCGGAGGCGAGGGGGCCGATGATGCCGGCAGCAGCCCGTTGTCCGGCGCGTCGGTGAGCCGGACACCGGGGGCGGCGGCCACGGCGTCGGCTCCCGTGGCGGCGGAACCGTCCGCGGCGAAGTCGAGCGCTCGGGTGTCTCTCTTCCCGGGGCGTCCGGTGAGCCGGACGGACCGCGGTGTGATCGCCACGCGGGAGACCTGGGGCGACGGCTGGCCGTGGAAGACGTCCGACGTGGTGATGGCGTGCAGCGACGCGGTCAACGGTGGCGCCTACCTGAGTGCTGCGGACGGCAGGAACTATCTGCTGACCGGGACCATCGCCCGGCCGGGCTTCATCGTGGGCAATGCGGGCGTCATGCTGTGGGACCTCAAGGACGCGGACGCGTACGGGCGGTGGGTGGAAGCGGGCGAGAAGCTGTGCCCGTTGGCGTGAAAGAGGATGAAATAGTTCGGCCCGCTGACCTGGTCCCAGGTCAGCGGGCCGAACAGTAAGGGTGAGTGACGGGACTCGAACCCGCGGCATCCTGGACCACAACCAGGTGCTCTACCAGCTGAGCTACACCCACCATGACCGGCGGTTGACGTTGTCGTTTCCCCGACCGGCCGAGAAAAAGTGTACAGGGTCCGAAGGGGTGCTCGCGCACGGCTTTTCCTGGGGGCCGTACGCGAGCCCGGCTCATCCGTGCTGAGCAGGCAGGACGTGCTTGGCGGCGATCGCCTTCGCGGTGTCGGAGTCCGGGCCGGGCTGCGGGACGAAGACGGCCTCGCGGTAGTAGCGCAGCTCCGCGATGGACTCGCGGATGTCGGCGAGGGCGCGGTGGTTGCCGTTCTTCTCCGGGCTGTTGAAGTAGGCCCGCGGGTACCAGCGGCGGGCCAGCTCCTTGATGGAGGAGACGTCGACGATCCGGTAGTGCAGGTACTCCTCCACCTTCGGCATGTCCCGGAGCAGGAAGCCGCGGTCGGTGCCGACCGAGTTCCCGCACAGCGGGGCCTTGCCGGGCTCCTTCACGTGCTCCCGTACGTACGCCAGGACCTGCTCCTCGGCGTCCTCCAGGGTGGTGCCGCGGGGCAGCTCGGCGAGCAGGCCGGAGGCGGTGTGCATCTGCCGGACCACCTCCGGCATGGTCTCCAGGGCGGTGTCCGGCGGGCGGATGACGATGTCCACACCGTCACCGAGGATGTTCAGCTCGGAGTCGGTGACAAGGGCGGCCACCTCGATGAGCGCGTCGTCGGACAGCGAGAGGCCGGTCATCTCGCAGTCGATCCACACCATGCGATCGTTCATGCGACCACCCTAAAGCTGAGGTCCGCTTCCCGGGGCCCCGCGGTGCCCCCGGCTTGCCGGGCGGGGACGGGCGGGGCCGGGGGCGACGTCCGCCCCGGCCCCGCCTCACCGTCCTACGCCCCGCTGCGCTGCCCCGGCAGCCCCACTCGGGCGGCGTACGCCTCCCGGGCGTGGTCCGGGGACAGGCCCGCGGCCGAGCCCACGGCGCCCGCGGTGGCGGGGGTGCGCCGGGACTGCAGGGGGAGCGGGCTCTCCGGGTGCAGGGTGGGCGGCCCGCCCATCGCCGACGCCGGTGACCGGTCGGCGGCCGGGGGCGCGGACAGCGGCGGGGGCGACTGGTCGCCCTCGATCCGCTCGCCCTGCGGCCGGCGTGCCCGGTACGCGGCCCGGTAGGCGGCAGGCGACGAGCCGAGCTGCCGGCGGAAGTGGCCGCGCAGGGCCACCGGTGAGCGGAAGCCGCAGCGGCCCGCCACCTCGTCCACCGAGTAGTCGGACGTCTCCAGCAGCCGCTGGGCCTGCAGCACCCGCTGGGTGATCAGCCACTGCAACGGGGCGGACCCCGTCAGCGAGCGGAACCGGCGGTCGAAGGTGCGGCGGCTCATGTAGGCGCGTGCCGCCAGGGTCTCCACGTCGAACTGCTCGTGGAGGTGTTCCAGCGCCCAGGCGACGACCTCGGCCAGCGGGTCGGCGCCGATCTCCTCGGGTAAAGACCTGTCGAGGTAGCGCTCCTGGCCGCCCGACCGGCGCGGCGGGACCACCAGACGCCGGGCCAGCGCGCCCGCCGCCTCGTTGCCGTGATCCGTTCGCACAATATGAAGACAGAGATCGATTCCGGCCGCGGTGCCCGCTGAGGTCAGCACGTCCCCGTCGTCGACGAAGAGCTCCCTCGGATCCACGTGGACCGACGGGTAGCGCTTGGCCAGCGTCGGCGCGTACATCCAGTGGGTGGTCGCGGGCCGGCCGTCCAGCAGGCCCGCCGCCGCGAGGACGAAGGCGCCGGTGCACAGGCCGACGATGCGGGCGCCCTCCTCGTGGGCACGGCGCAGCGCGTCGAGCGCCTCCTCCGGTGGCGGGGAGGTTATCGACCGCCAGGCGGGCACGACGACCGTGCCCGCCCGGGATATCGCCTCCAGGCCGTGTGGTGCGGTCAGTTCCAGGCCCCCTGTGGTCCGCAGCGGGCCGTCCTCACCTCCGCACACCAGCAGTCGGTAGCGCGGCACGCCGGCGTCCTGGCGGTCTATTCCGAACACCGACAGCGGAATGGAACTCTCGAAGATGGGACCGCCGCTGAACAGCAGCACCGCGACGATCTCCTTGCGGCGGCGCCCGGAAAGCTTCCGGGTCGCGGCTTCCGGCGCGGCAGTGGAGTCGTGGCTCATCCTGCTAAGCCCCCCTCGGTGGTCGCGGCTCCTCGGTTGTGTCGCTCCTGCACGTTTCCCCTCGGTCCTGCACGAGTCCCCCGCCGTAGACAGTCAAGATCGAATCTACTGTGTCGCGCCCGTGCCGGGGCGACCGGTTCGCCACCCGGCACATTGTCGACATGGCAACTTGGCGTGAAGCATTCGATCACGAAGCGTTGCACTCGTGGGTCGTGCAGGGAAGTGCGCCTTGTGGGTGTGGCCAATCTGCGTAGGGTGCGCAAGGGTCCCGTGACCCTTTCCATGCAGGTCAGGCCGGGTGAGGGGGGTGGTGTGCAGCCGTGATGCACGGGTGCGGGAAGTTGGCTGAAAAGATACGGGCGTGTGCGCGGAAACCGGTCAGCCGACCGGTGTGTTTCCCCCGCCGCGGCGTCCGCCTCGGTGAGCGCCCGTACCCGTGCGGTGACGGCCGCCCCGGTGGTGCGCGCGGGACGGTTGCCGCTCGCCGTGCGGCCGGGCCGCACCCCGTTCCGACTGCCGCAGCAGCCACCGGCACACGGCCGTGACCGCCGCGAGGCCCAGCGCCGTGCCGGCCGTGCCGGCCAGTGAACTGCCGTACCAGAGCAGCACCACCGGGACCAGGACGCAGCTGAAGGCCGCCCAGCGGACGAGGTCGGTCGCCTTCTCGCCGCCGGGGTCTGCCGGGTCGGTCTCGGTGCGGGGCGCTGCGGACATGCGGACTCCTGGGGCGTGCGATCACCCGGTTCAACGCGAGTTCGATCACTCGGTCACTGTGTGGACCGGCCACGGTGGGTGAACGTCGGGCAAACCGCCTGTACGGGGCAGCAACCATTGCGTTACCCGCGCACCCTCGTGCATGCTCCCTGGAACCCCGGGCACGGTGTGCGGGGGCGCCCCCCACCCTGCGTCGCGGGATCTGGGCGAAGGAGGAGTGCCGCCGTACCCTTGGGGGTATGGGGTTGGGAAGATGATTCCCGGACACGGCTCCGCCGCTCACTGTCGTCCCACCCACGAGGATCTGAACGCCGAGACAATCATGGCCGGTCACGAATTCTTCGAACCCGCGGACCGCAAGCGGCCCGTCGCCGACCCGACGGCGGCCGATCCCCTGGCGGCACAAGAGGCGCGCCCCGCCTGCGATCCCGCTTTCAAGCACGGTGTCGTCGTCGGCTTCGACGGCTCCACCTCCAGTGAGCGCGCCCTCGCGTACGCCGTCGGCATGGCCAACCGGTCCCGGTCGGGCCTGATCATCGTGCACGTGGCCAACCGGCTGCCCACCACGGTGTGGGCCGGTTGCGAGCCGCCCGTCTTCGTGGACGTGCCGGACCACCGCACCGAGGTGCTGGGGCTGGAACTGGCCTGCGCCGACTACCTCGCCGAGGTGCCCTGGATCCTCGTCGAGCGCGGCGGCGACATCTGCCACGAGCTGGAGGAGGTCGGCCGCGAGTACGAGGCCGACGCGATCGTCGTCGGCTCCACGCACGGCCTCGCGGGGCGCATTTTCGGCTCCGTCGCCGGCCGGCTCGCCAAGCGCGCCAAGCGGCCGGTCGTTGTCATTCCGTAACTCACCGTTCTCCCAGGTGAGATGCGCCGTGGGAAGCGGCAACCCCCTTTTGTGACCGGGCACATGACCGGATGAACCTACTCGCCCGTAGAGGTGTTTGTGCCTTTGTGAAGGGCATATATCGGTCACCGCGCAACCCCATTGCATGAAGGGAGCCCGCCGTGGACAACGACGTCTCTGCGGGAAGCACCACCACGATCGCCGGCCGACTCGCGCTCGGCGTCACCCTGTTGGCCTTCGGCATCGGCACCGCCGATGTCATCGACGGCGTGACGGCGGCCGACGCCGTGTCCGTCGCCCACTACGTCGGCGGCGTCGCCCTGTTCGTCGCCGGCCTGTTCGCCTTCCGGGACCGTGACACGGCCACCGGCACGGCCTACTCGGTGCTCGGCGCCTTCTGGTTCACCTGGGCGCTGTCCGCGGGCACCCAGGTCTCCGACAACGCGGCCGGGCTCTTCCTGGTCCTGTTCGCCCTGGTGGCGCTCTCCCTGACCGCCGCGGGCGGCGACCAACTGACGCAGGCCACCTACGGGTTGTTCCTCGTCGCGCTGGTGCTCATGGCCATCGCGCGCTTCGGCGACCTGAACGGGCTCGCCAAGGTGGGCGGTTGGTTCGCGGTCGCCTCCGGGGCGCTCGCCTGGTACGCGGCGACGGCGGCGCTGGCGCACTGGCCGACCGCGCTCCCGCGGCGGGCTGCCGGCCGGGGTGTGACGGCCGCCGGCTGAACGGCAGCCGTCCGCCGGGGACTCGGGCGGCCCCGGCGGACATGAACGGACCCCCACGTGCGGGTGGCGCACGTGGGGGTCCGTCACGTCGTACTGCACCTGCGGGCGGGCGGAGGCGTTCGCGCCGTTCCCCGCGCCCCGGTGCGAGGGCCGCCTACTCGACCGTCACCGACTTGGCGAGGTTGCGGGGCTTGTCGATGTCCCGGCCCAGGGCCTTCGCCGTGTAGTAGGCGAGCAGTTGCAGCGGGATGCCCATGAGGATCGGGTCGAGCTCGTCCTCGTTCTTCGGGACGACGATCGTGCGGTCGGCCTTCTCCTGCGCCTGGTGGGCGACGGCGAGGATCTGGCCCTGGCGGGCCTTGATCTCCTCCAGCGCGGCGCGGTTCTTCTCCAGCAGGTCGTCGTCGGGGACGATGGCGACCGTCGGCAGGGCCGGCTCGATGAGGGCCAGCGGGCCGTGCTTGAGCTCGGAGGCGGGGTAGGCCTCGGCGTGGATGTAGGAGACCTCCTTGAGCTTCAGGGAGGCCTCGCGGGCCACCGGGTAGCCCCGGACGCGGCCGATGAAGAGCATCGAGCGGGCCTCGGCGAACTCCTCGGCGAGCTTCTCCACCTCCGCCTCCTGCGCCATGATCTCGGCGATCTGGCCGGGCAGCTTGCGCAGGCCCTCGATGATCCGCTTGCCGTCGCGGACCGACAGGTCGCGGGTGCGGCCCAGGTGCAGGGCGAGCAGCGCGAAGGCGACGCAGGTGTTGGTGAAGCACTTGGTGGACACCACGCAGACCTCGGGGCCGGCGTGCACGTAGATGCCGCCGTCCGCCTCGCGGGCGATCGCCGAGCCGACGACGTTGACCACGCCGAGCACCCGGGCGCCCTTGCGCTTCAGCTCCTGGACGGCCGCCAGCACGTCGTACGTCTCACCGGACTGGGAGACGGCGATGTACAGGGTGTCGGGGTCGACGACCGCGTTGCGGTAGCGGAACTCGGAGGCCGGCTCGGCGTCGGCGGGGATGCGGGCCAGCTCCTCGATCATCTGGGCGCCGATCATGCCCGCGTGGTACGAGGTGCCGCAGCCCAGGATCTTCACGCGGCGGATCTGGCGCGCCTCGCGGGCGTCCAGGTTGAGGCCGCCCAGGTGCACGGTGGAGAACCGGTCGTCGATGCGGCCGCGCAGCACGCGGTCCACGGCGTCGGCCTGCTCGTGGATCTCCTTGTGCATGTAGGTGTCGTGGCCGCCCATGTCGTAGGAGGCGGCCTCCCACTCGACGGTGGTCGGCTCGGACGTGGTCCGGGTGCCCTCGGTGGTGTACGTGCGGAAGTCGTCGGCCTTGAGGGTGGCCATCTCGCCGTCGTCGAGGGTGACTATCTGGCGGGTGTGGGCGACCAGCGCGGCGATGTCCGAGGCGACGAACATCTCCTTCTCGCCGACGCCGAGGACGACCGGGGAGCCGTTGCGGGCGACGACGATGCGGTCCGGGAAGTCGGCGTGCATCACGGCGATGCCGTAGGTGCCCTCGACCACGTGCAGCGCCTGGCGGACCTTGTCCTCCAGCTTCTCGGCCTGGGACCGGGCGACCAGGTGGGTGAGGACCTCGGTGTCGGTCTCGGAGAGGAACTCGACGCCGTCCGCCTCCAGCTTGCGGCGCAGGTCGGCGGCGTTGTCGATGATGCCGTTGTGGACGACCGCGACCTTGCTGTCGGCCGACATGTGCGGGTGGGCGTTCACGTCGGAGGGGGCGCCGTGGGTGGCCCAGCGGGTGTGGGCGATGCCGGTGGTGCCCTTGAAGCGGGCCGGGACCTTGGCCTCCAGGTCGCGCACGCGGCCCTTGGCCTTCACCATCTTCAGGCCCGCCGACTTCGGGGAGCTGACGACGATGCCGGCCGAGTCGTAGCCGCGGTACTCCAGGCGCTGCAGGCCCTCCAGCAGCAGCGGGGCGACGTCACGCTTCCCGATGTAACCGACGATTCCGCACATATAGGGACTTCCTAGCCGTAGACGATGCGGCGCAGCTGCCTGAGCGAGAGCTCGGGGGGTGCCACCGCCCGGTATCTGAGGTCCGCCTCGATCCGTTCGAAGATCTCCGCGTTCACCAGGCCCTGGGCCTGGAGCTCGCGGTGGCGGCGACGGACGTATTCCTCGGTCGTCTCGTCGAAGTACGCGAGCACGTCCTGGATCACCCGCAGCGCCTCGCCCCTGTTCAGGGGCGTGGTCCGCGTGAGGTGATCAACAAGTTCGTCGTGCACCCGGTAGATCCTGGGGTAAGCGGACGGCTTTCGCAAGAATCTTGCCCGATTTCGGGCAGAGTGGGTCCGGTGGTGCTACATCCGCTTGAGGACCGCCTGTTTGGCCAGCGTGAACTCCTCCTCCGTCAGCACGCCGGAGCGGTGCAGCTCACCCAGCTCGCGCAGGCGGCGCAGCAGGGCGTCGTGGTCGTCGCCGGAAGGGGCGGCGGCCCGCGGCCCGGGAGCGGCGATCGCCGCCGGCGGCGCGGGCGCCGCGCAGGGGTGGGGCAACCGCGCCTGGACCGCCGCCGCGACCAGGGCCATCAGCGGGTCCTTCTTGAAGCCCCACAGCTCGACGGCGTTCGGGTCGTACTTCGGCGGGGCCTTCGTCGCCGAGCCCCGCACGGTGAAGCGGAGCCAGCCGTTCTCCAGGCCGGCCGACGGATGCCACTCCACGCCCGTGATGTCGGCGAGGGGGATCTCGCGGGCGCCGGCGGACGCCTTGGAGTCCTCCGTCTTCCAGTTCCACTCCAGGCGCACGCGGTCGCCGTCGAAGCTCGCGGTGCCGTCCCCGGCGGAGACGGTCAGCGGCACCGACGGTCCGGGCACCAGGTACCGGCCGACCGGGCCGGATCCCACCTGCTCCAGCAGCAGCGCGTTGCGCACCTCGTCCGCGAAGTACTCGGCGACGCCGTACCACTGCGAGCCCACGGCCAGCTGGTAGGGGTCGTGCGGCTCGGTCAGCCGGCCGCCGGTGGCCGACAGCAGGGGGTCCGCGCCGTCCCGCAGGCGCAGCCTGAGCCGCCCGCCGCGCCGGCCCTGTTCGAACGAGACCGCCGTCAACGCCTCCAGCGGGACGGTCACTTCACCCAGTTCCCGGCGCAGCAGCCCGACGCTCTTGTCGCGTCCCGGCGTCAGCCGCAGCGCGTCACCTTCGAAGACCCAGGTGCCGTCCTTCTGGATGATTTCCGCCATGGAGGGATTGTGGCAAAGGAGCCGCCGCTCCCGCCGACGGGTCAGAGACCGGCGAGGGGATTTGGCAGGGTGCCGATCAGCTGCAGCGCCCCCGACGGGTCCGCCAGGTCCACCATCTGCCGGTTGTCGCGCAGTTGGAGCCGGTTGAGGCAGGACAGCGCGAACTCGGGCGCGAAGATGTCGTACTGGCGGAACTTCTCCGCCAGCTCGGGCGTCGCCTCCTGGTAGGCGCGGGTGACCTCGGCGACCGTGCGCCAGAAGTCGTCCTCGGGCAGGATCTCCTCGGCGGCGAGCTGTGCGGCCAGGAAGCGGAAGAAGCAGTCGAAGACGTCCGTGAAGATCGACAGCAGCTTCTTGTCCTCGGGCACCTCGACGCGGATGCGCGCGACCTCGGGCGGCAGCACCGCGTCCGGGTCCATCACCGCGATCTCCTCGGCGATGTCCTTGTAGACGGCCCGCCGCACGACCCCGTCCTCCAGCACCAGGATCGTGTTCTCGCCGTGCGGCATGAAGACCAGGTCGTAGGCGTAGAACGAGTGCAGCAGCGGGACGTAGTAGGCCCGCAGGTAGGCGCGCAGCCACTCCTGCGGGGCCAGGCCCGAGCGTTCGACCAGGGCGCCCGCAACCGACCGGCCCGCGTGGTCGACGTGGATCAGCGAGG
Organism: Streptomyces sp. bgisy159; assembly: GCF_965341775.1. Lineage (GTDB taxonomy): Bacteria > Actinomycetota > Actinomycetes > Streptomycetales > Streptomycetaceae > Streptomyces. Next base: position 92,845 of record NZ_CBDQZH010000005.1, read on the forward strand.
CCATCGTCGCGAGCGACTCGCCGTCCGCCAGGGAGGGCACCGGGCTCTCCCGCCACAGCGCCGCGAGCATCTTGCGGTAGGGCGAGTAGCGGTCCGTGGCCGCCTCGTACTCCAGGTGCCGGTACCCGACGGCGGCCCGCTCCCGGATGACCGACAGGCCGGTGGACCTGAGCACCGGGTCGCCCTCGATCAGGGCGGCCAGCCAGTCGTTGATCGCCGGGGTGGCCTCCATGTAGGCGGCGGACAGGCCGCGCATGAAGCCCATGTTGAGGACGGACAGGGCCGTCTTCACGTAGTGCTTCTCGGGGTGGGAGGTGTTGAAGAAGGTGCGGATGGACTGCTGGGCCAGGTACTCGTCGTCGCCCTCGCCGAGGCAGACCAGGTGCTGCCGGGCGACCTCGGCGGCGAAGGTGACGGTCAGCTTGTTCCACCACTGCCAGGGGTGGACGGGGATGAGGAGGTAGTCGGCCGGGTCGAGACCCCGCTCGCGCAGCCGCCCCGCGAACCGTTCGACGGTGGCCTCGCCCAGCTCCTGCCGGACGAAGGACTCGTACTCGATGCCGGCGCCCGCCGTGAACGCGGCACGCGAGCGGTGCGCGGCCAGCCAGACCAGGCGGACGGGGCTCGCCGTCTCCGGGGCGTACGCCAGGTACTCGTGGACGCCGAAGCCCAGCCGGCCGTTGTTGGCGACGAAACAGGGGTGGCCCTCGGTCATGCCGGTCTCGACGGCCTGGAACCCGGCGTCGATCAGCTCGGCCGAGGTGATCTGCGGCTTGGTGAGCTTGTAGCAGGTGCCGGAGAGGGTGGAGGAGATCTCCTCCAGGTAGACGGGCAGGATCTCGTCGCTCAGGCCGAGTGACTTCCTCAGCTCGATGAAGAAGTCCAGCGCGGCGAGCGGCAGTTCGGTGCCGTCGCGGTGGCGGGTGAGGGAGTCCGCGTCGACCTGCCAGTGGTCCAGGGCGCGGCGTACGGCCGTGAAGCGGTACGCGGTCCGCCCGTCGTCGGTGTGGACGACGTACCCGCCGTCCCCGTCGGCCTCGGGGGTGATCAGCCGCTCGTGGGCGAACTCGGCGAGCGCCTTGCGGATCAGCAGCCGGTTGGCCTTCGCCCAGTGCTCCGGGGTGAGGTGGGCGACGGCGCCGGTCGGGGTGGGGTTCACGCGGACACCGCCTCCTCGAACCGCTCACGGGTGCAGAAACTCAGCAGCGCCTTCTTCTCCGGCTTCCGGATCTCCCGCTCGGGCACGAAGCCGACGGCCTCGTTGAGGGCGTGCACGGCCGTGTTGGTGACGTCCGGCTCGACGACGACGCGGCGGACCGCCGGGTCGTCGAAGAGGTGGGTCATCACGGTGGTGATGACGGCCCGGGTGAAGCCGTGCACCGGGGCTTCTGTGGGCGCCACCAGGAAGTGCATGCCGATGTCGCCGGGCTGCGGCTCGTACAGGCCGACCAGCTCCCGGTGGGCGGGGTCGTAGTACTCCATGAGGAAGGCGGGCTCCCCGTCGTGCAGGCCGAGGAGGGCGTGGTGGTGTTCGTCGGCCGCGATCTCCATGTAGGCGCGTTCGACGTCCTCCAGCCGGGCGTCCTGCATCATCCAGAAGGCGGCCTTGGGGTGGGTGACCCAGGAGTGCAGCAGCTCGGCGTCCTTGAGGGGGTCCAGCGGTCGGGTGCTCAGCGTGCCGATGCTCATACGGCGAACTCCTGGAAGGCGATGGTCTTCTCGACCGGGTAGTACTCGCTGCCGAGCAGCTCGCGGATGATGCAGCTGTTGCGGTAGGGGCCCATGCCCAGGTCGGGTGAGGTGACGCTGTGGGTGTGGACGCCGCCGTTCTGCAGGAAGACACCGCGTCCGGTGACGTCGACGGCGTAGTTGCGGGCGATGTCGAAGCGGCCGTGGCCGTCGAAGCGGAGGCGGTCGCGGACCGGGTCGAGGAAGGCCGGCGGGGTGTAGTGGTATCCGGTGGCCATCACCAGGCCCTCGGTGGTGATCTCGAAGTCCTTGCCCTGCTCCTCCTGGCGGAAGCCGAGGGTGTACGTCCCGTCCTCGTGACGGGCGCGGTGCAGGCGGGAGTTGGTGAGCAGGCGGGTGGGCAGCGGGCGGCCGCCGCTCTCGACGTTCTTCTGGTAGAGCAGATCGAAGATCGCGTCGACGAGGTCGGAGTTGATGCCCTTGAACAGGCCCTTCTGCTGCTTCTCCAGCCGGTAGCGGGTCTCCTCGGGCAGCGCGCGGAAGTAGTCGATGTAGTCCGGGGAGGTCATCTCCAGCGTCAGCTTGGTGTATTCGAGCGGGAAGAACCGCGGGGAGCGGGTGACCCAGTTGAGCTGGTAGCCGTGGACGTCGATCTCCGAGAGCAGCTCGTGGTAGATCTCGGCGGCGCTCTGGCCGCTGCCGACGACGGTGATGGACTTCTTGCGCTGGAGCTCGGCCTTGCGGTGCATGTACTCGGCGGTGTGCAGCAGGTCCCCGCCGACGCCGCGGCAGGGCTCGGGGAGGTAGGGCACGGTGCCGGTGCCGAGGACCAGGTGACGGGCGCGGAACTCCTCGCCGGCCGCGCTGCGCACGACGTACAGCTCGGCCCCTTCGTCGTAGCTCACCTCGGTGACCGTCGTGCCGAAGCGGATGCTGGTGAGTTTGGCCGCGGCCCAGCGGCAGTAGTCGTCGTACTCGACGCGCAGCGGGTAGAAGTTCTCGCGGATGTAGAACGAGTACAGCCGGCCCTTCTCCTTCAGGTAGTTGAGGAAGGAGTACGGCGAGGTGGGGTCGGCGAGGGTGACCAGGTCCGACATGAACGGCGTCTGGAGGTGGGCGCCGTCGAGGAACATGCCGGCGTGCCACTCGAAGTCGGGCTTGGACTCCAGGAAGACGCCGTCGAGTCCGGCGACGGGCTCGGTCAGGCAGGCCAGGCCGAGGTTGAAGGGGCCGAGCCCGATGCCCACGAAGTCGTAGGTCTTGGATTCAGCAAGCGCGGTCAAGGGACTCTCCCAGGTACTGCTCGGCGTGGCCGGCGATCAGGTCGAGGACGGCGGTGATGTCGGACAGCGTCGTCTCGGGGTTGAGCAGGGTGAACTTCAGGTAGTGACGGCCGCCGACCTTGGTCCCGGCGACGATCGCGTCCCCGGAGGCGAACAGGGCTTTGCGGGCGTACAGGTTGGCGCGGTCGGTCTCGGCCGGATCGGTGACGGCGGCCGGGACGTACCGGAAGACCAGGGTGGACAGGGAGGGCTCGACCACGACGTCGAAGCGCGGGTCGCGGGCGAGCAGTCGCCACGCCTCGGCGGCCAGGTCGCAGACCTCGTCGAAGAGCCGCCCGACGCCGTCGGCGCCCATCACACGCAGGGTCATCCACAGTTTCAGCGCGTCGAAACGGCGGGTGGTCTGCAGGGACTTGTCGACCTGGTTGGGGATGCGCTCCTGCACCGTGCGGCGCGGGTTCAGGTACTCGGCGTGGTAGGTGGCGTGCCGCAGGGTGGCCGTGTCCCGGACCAGGACGGCGGACGAACTCACCGGCTGGAAGAAGGACTTGTGGTAGTCGACGGTGACGGAGTCGGCGCGCTCGATGCCGTCGGCGCGGTCGCGGTACTTCAGGCTGGCGAGCAGCCCGCAGCCGTAGGCCGCGTCCACGTGCAGCCAGGCGCCGTACTGGGCGCACAGTTCGGCGATCTCGGGCAGCGGGTCGATGGAGCCGAAGTCGGTGGTGCCGGCGGTGGCGACGACGGCCATGGGGACCAGGGCGTCGCGCGCGCAGCGCTCCAGCTCCCGGGCGAGGGCGACGGTCTGCATCCGCTTGTCGTGGTCCACGGGGAGGGTGACCACGGCGTCGGCGCTCAGGCCGAGGAGTTTCGCCGACTTCCTGACGCTGAAGTGGCTCGCCTCGGAGGCGAAGACGCGCAGTCTGGCGAGGTCGCGGGTCTTGGCCTCCTCGCGGGCCAGCAGCAGCGCCTGCAGGTTGGACTGGCTGCCGCCCGAGGTGAACACGCCGTCGGCGGCCGGGCCGAGGCCGATCCGCGCGGCCGTCCAGTCGATGAGCTTGCGCTCGATGAGGGTGCCGCCGGCCGACTGGTCCCAGGTGTCCAGCGAGGAGTTGACGGCGGACAGGACGGCCTCGCCGAGCACGGCCGGGATGACGACCGGGCAGTTGAGGTGGGCGAGGTAGCGCGGGTGGTGGAAGTAGATCGCGTCCCGGAGGTAGACCTCCTCCAGTTCGTCGAGGGCGGCGGCGGTGTCGCGCAGCGGCCGGTCGAGATCGATCGCGTCGATGACCGGGGCGAGGGCGTCGACCGTGACGCCGGTGAACGGACGGTCGGTGGCGGCGAGTTGGGCGGCCACCCGCTCGACGCCTTCGGTCACGGTGCGGCGGTACCGCTCCGCGGTCGTGTCATTGAGCAGGTGCGAGCGCATGGTGGGGGTCCTCCGGGGGTGGGGACGGTCCGCTGCGGACGGACTCGGATGGCGGAGCCTCGGCATCAACTTAGGTTAGCCTAACCTAAGTTGGGTTGGGTCAGGCTGGACCTCGCCGTGGCGGTGATCACGTTCGCGCCGTACTTCCGGGGGGAGCGCTTCCTGGGGACGGGGCAGGGGGTGCGGGGTGGGGAGGGCGGCGGCCTCCGGGGCCTACTCGCCCTGCTCGCGCAGCTGTTCCTCGGTCAGGCCCTGACGCCAGTAGCCGACGAAGGTGACCCGGCGCCGGTCGATCCCGCGCTCCCGCACGAAGTGCCGGCGCAGCGCCTTCACGGCGGCGGACTCGCCGGCGATCCAGACGTACGGGTGTCCGGCGGCGGGGAGCCGGGCGTCGCGGAGGGCGTCGAGGGCCATCGGGGAGCCCTGGCCGCCCTCCGCGACGAGCCAGGTGATCTCGGTGTCCGCGGGGGCGGTCAGGTCCATGACGTCGCCCGGGTCGTGCGTCTCCAGCCAGACCCGGGCCGGCAGGCCGTCGGGCAGGGCCTCCAGGATGGCGGCGATGGCGGGCAGCGCCGTCCCGTCGCCCCACAGCACCACCAGGTCGGTGTCCTCGGGCGGCCGGAACCGGATCGCCCGGTTGTCCGCCACGGCCGGCCCGAGCAGGACCACCCGGTCACCGGCGGCGGCCCGTCCGGCCCACTCCGAGGCGTGCCCTGCGGGTTCGTGCAGCACGAAGTCGACGTCGATCTCGTCGGGCTCCCGGCGCAGCGCCCGCAGGGTGTACGACCGCATCACCGCCCTCACGCCGTCCGGCAGTTCCCGCCAGCCCTGCCACCATCCCTCGCCGAGCTCGACGGGTACCCGCGGCCCGGCCTGGCCCGGATGCGGCAGGAACAGCGACAGCGACTGGTCGTACCCGTCGGAGTGGAAGTGCCGCAGTTCCTCCCCGCCGAACGTCACCCGCACCAGGGACGGCCCGAGCCGCGCGGTCCGGACGACGTGCAGCGAGAAGAACCGGAAGGGGTTGTCGACGGCGGTGGCCATGGCAGGGGGCTCCTGATTCGGCTCAGGGTTGCGGGTGGACGGCGCTCACGCGACCTTCTCGGCCTTCTCCAGAGCCTGCGCCAGCGTCTCCAGCAGCGGCACGCACTTGTCGTACGACAGGATCGGCTCCGGCGACCGGGAGATGACCTGGCCCGCCTTCACCGCGGGCAGCTTCTTCCAGGTCGCCTCGGTGATGTCGGCGGGCTGGATGGTGGAGGACCGGTCGTCCATCATGATGATGTCGGCCGGGTACTTGTCTACGTTCTCCCAGCTCAGAGACTCGTACCAGCCGCCGCCCTGCGCCTTCGCGCTCTCCGGGGGCTCGACGAGGTTCACGCCGAGGGCCTTGAAGTACTCCAGGTCGATGGAGAGGTTGCTGCCGGAGACGTAGAACAGCTCCTGGCTCGCGGACCCGGCCATCACCTTGATGTCGGGCTTGGCCTTGGCGGCGGCCCGCAGCCGGGTGGCGGCGGCCTCGAACCGCTTCTTCGCGTCGGCCGCCTTCGCGGCGGCCATGTCGGCGCCCAGCGACTCGGCGAGCTCCCACATCCGCTGCAGTGGCTCGGTGAGCTGACGGTCGTACACGGAGATGCCGACGCTCGGCGCCAGCTTGGCGATCTTGTCCTTGGACGCCTCGGGGACGTACCAGAGGGTGCCGGCGTCGTCGAACATGGTGGAGATGAGGACGTCGGGCTGGAGGGCCGCGTACTTCTCGACGTTGAACTCGTCCCAGACGTTGCCGATGACCTCCACCTCGGAGACGTCCATGTCGCCGGCCTGGACGTCGGGCTTGCCGTCGGAGGTCCTGGTCGGGCCGAACACGCCCTTGACCTTGATGCCGTAGTCGAAGAGCGCGGCGGCGACACCGGTGAACGCGACGATGTTCGCGGGGGCCTTGTCGAGCTTCACGGTCGTGCCGCGGTCGTCCTCGAACGTCCAGGGGCCGGAGGCGGTGGCGGACGCCGCCGGGTCCGAGCCACCGCTTTTCGCGTCGTCGTCCCCGCAGGCCGCGAGCGCGGCCCCGAGGCCGAGGGCGCCGCCGGCGGCCAGGATGCCGCGACGGGTGAGGTGGGTGGCTCTGGAATTGGGCATGGCGAAGGCTGCTTTCGGACGTGCGGAGACCGCCGGACAGATCAAAGGTAGGTTAGCCTAACCTCAGAACTTGTCCAGGGGGCTGGGGGTGACACGGTCCTGCCGCGAGCGCGAACGGCCCGGCGCTCAGGTGCCCGCCCCCTTCGACCTCGACACGTCGGCGTTCTCCGGTGACGCGAAGAACGCAGAAGACGGTGCGGACGGTGCGGGCGGCGAGAGCGGGCAGCCGGAGGCGTGAACGCCCGACGGCGGCCCGCGCCACCCCCGGCGCGGGCCGCCGCCCGGAACTCGGGCCGCCCTCGGCCTCAGCCCGCCAGACCCAGCTCCCGCGCGATGAGCATGCGCTGCACCTCGCTGGTGCCCTCGCCGATCTCCAGGATCTTGGAGTCGCGCCACATCCGCGCCACCGGGTACTCGTTCATGAAGCCGTAGCCGCCGTGCACCTGGGTGGCGTCGCGGGCGTTGTCCACGGCGATCGTGGAGGAGTACAGCTTGGCGAGCGCGGCCTCCTTCTTGAAGGGCGCGCCGGAGACCAGGCGGGCCGCCGCGTCACGCCAGGCGAGGCGGGCGGTGTGGGCCTTCATCTCCATGTCGGCGATCTTGAACTGGACGGCCTGGTTGGCGCCGATGGGACGGCCGAAGGCGTGACGTTCCTTCGCGTACCGTACGGACTCGTCCACACAGCCCTGCGCCAGCCCGGTGGCCAGCGCCGCGATGGCGATCCGGCCCTCGTCCAGGATGCGCAGGAACTGTGCGTAACCGCGGCCCTGTTCGCCCAGCAGGTTCGCCGCCGGGACACGGACGTCGTCGAAGGACAGCTCGCGCGTGTCCGAGGCGTTCCAGCCGACCTTCGAGTAGGGGGCGGCCACCGTGAAGCCCGGCGTGCCCGACGGCACGATGATCGCGGAGATCAGCGGCCGGCCGTCCGGCTTGCGCCCGGTCACCGCCGTGACCGTCACCAGCCCGGTGATGTCGGTGCCCGAGTTGGTGATGAAGCACTTGGTGCCGTTGATGACCCATTCGTCCGTGTCCGGGTCGAGGCGGGCCGTCGTCCGGGTGGCGCCGGCGTCGCTGCCGCCGTCCGGCTCGGTCAGCCCGAACGCGCCCAGCATCTCGCCGGAGCACAGCCGGGGCAGCCACTCGCGCTTCTGCTCCTCAGTGCCGAACAGGTGGATCGGCATGGCGCCCAGCGACACCCCGGCCTCCAGGGTGATCGCCACCGAGGAGTCCACCCGGGCCAGTTCCTCCAGCGCCACGCCCAGCGCCAGGTAGTCGCCGCCCATGCCGCCGTACTCCTCCGGGAACGGCAGCCCGAACAGGCCCATCCGGCCCATCTCGCGCACGATCTCGTAAGGGAACTCGTGCCGCTCGTAGAAGTCGCCGATCTTGGGGGCCACCACGTCGTGCGCGAACTGCTCCACCGTGCGGCGGAGTTCTTCCAGTTCGGGGGAGAGTCGGAAGTCCATCGGGGTCACTGCTCCTCGGGGTCCTTGTGGGACAGGGCTCGGACGGTGCGGGACGGGCTGGGCCGGCCCAGCTGTTCGGCCATCCACGCGCTGGTGGCGGTGAGACGGCCGAGGTCGACTCCGGTGTCGATGCCGAGGCCGTGCAGCATCCACACGAGGTCCTCGGTGGCGAGGTTGCCGGTGGCGGACCTGGCGTACGGGCAGCCGCCCAGGCCGCCCGCGGAGGCGTCGACGGTGGTGACGCCGTGCTGCAGTGCCGCGTACGTGTTGGCCAGGGCCTGGCCGTAGGTGTCGTGGAAGTGGACGCCGATCGCGTCGGTCGGCACGCCCTCCTCGGCGAGGAGCGTCAGCAGGGCGCCCACCTGGCCGGGGGTGGCGACGCCGATGGTGTCGCCGAGGCTCAGCTCGTCGCACCCCATGTCCCGCAGGGCCCGGCAGACCCGTACCACCTGGGGGAGCGGCACCGCGCCCTCCCAGGGGTCGCCGAAGCACATGGAGACATAGCCGCGCACGTGGAGGTTCTCCCGCTTGGCGCGCTCCACGACCGGGCCGAACACCGCCAGCGACTCCTCCAGCGTCCGGTTGAGGTTGGCCTTGGCGAACGACTCGGTGGCGCTGGCGAACACGGCGACGCGGCGCGCGCCGAGCGCGAGGGCGCGGTCCAGGCCGCGGTCGTTGGGCACCAGGACCGGCAGGTCGACCCCGTCGAGGCCGGCGACGCTCGGGAACAGCGCCTCCGCGTCGGCGAGTTGGGGCACCCACTTGGGGTGCACGAAACTCGTCGCCTCGATGGTGGTCAGGCCCGCGCCGGCCAGCCGGCGGATGAACTCCGCCTTCACCTCGGTCGGTACGGTCGCCTGCTCGTTCTGCAGGCCGTCGCGCGCGCCGACCTCGTGGATCCGCACGCGCGCGGGCAGACCCGGGGCCGGGACGACCATGGGCAGTCCTCTCATGCCGTCGCCTCCTCACGGGGCGCGATGACGGCCAGCACCTGGTCCATGGCGACCGTGCTGCCCGGCGTCACGTCGAGTTCGGTGACCGTGCCGGCGTGCGGGGCGGAGACGACGTGCTCCATCTTCATCGCCTCCACCACGAGCAGGCTCTGCCCGGCCGTCACCTCGTCGCCGACCGCGACCTTCACGACGGTGACCGTGCCGGGCATCGGCGCGGTGAGCGAGTCGGCCCCCGCGTGCCCGGCCCGGCTCAGCGACGCGGCTACCGGGTCGTGGTCCCGGACCTGCCAGGCGTCGCCGTCGCGGCCGATCCAGTCGCCGGCGTGGTGGAAGGTGTGCCGGACGCCGTCGAGGGTGACGCCGACCCGGTCCTCGGTGACGGCGGCGGTGGTGCCGCGGGCCTCGTGGGTGACGGGTTCCAGCCCCGGTACCCGCAGCCAGAACGCCACGGCCTTGGGCTCCCCGCCCATCCGCCAGCCGCTCGGCACCGAGAACGGGTCCGTCCAGGTGTCGCCGCGCGGGCGCAGCGCCTCCAGCCGCAGCGCCGCGGCGGCCTCGTACACCTCCTCCGGTACGTCGGTGGGGACCAGCCCCGCCACCTCGCGTTCCACCAGACCGGTGTCCAGGTCGCCCGCCACCACCTCCGGGTGGGCCAGCAGCCGCCGCAGGAACCCGGCGTTCGTCTGCACGCCCAGCGTGACCGTCCCGGCGAGGGCGGCGCGCAGCCGGCGCAGCGCGGTCGCGCGGTCGGGGCCGTACGCGATCACCTTGGACAGCATCGGGTCGTACAGGCTGCCGACCTCGGTGCCCTCGCTGAGCCCGGAGTCGGTGCGCACCCCGTCGCCCTGCGGCTCGTGGAGCCTGAGGACCGTGCCGCCGGACGGCAGGAAGCCGCGCGCGGGGTCCTCGGCGCAGACGCGGGCCTCGATCGCGTGCCCGGTGAGCCGTACGTCCTCCTGGGCGAGGCCGAGCGGCTCCCCGGCGGCGACCCGCAGCTGCCACTCCACCAGGTCCAGCCCGGTGACCAGCTCGGTGACCGGGTGCTCCACCTGGAGGCGGGTGTTCATCTCCATGAAGTAGTACGCCGACGGGTCCCCGCCCGGCACGATGAACTCCACCGTGCCCGCGCCCCGGTAGCCGCACGAGCGGGCCGCCTGGACGGCCGCCTCGCCCATCGCCGCGCGGGTGGCCTCGTCGAGGAGGACGCTCGGCGCCTCCTCGATGATCTTCTGGTGGCGGCGCTGGAGGGAGCACTCGCGTTCGCCCAGATGGACGACGTTGCCGTGGCCGTCGGCCAGGACCTGGATCTCGATGTGCCGGGGACGGTCGATCCACCGCTCGACCAGCAGGGTGTCGTCGCCGAAGGAGGCGCGGGCCTCGCGGCGCGCGGCGGCGATCTCGTCCTCCAGGACGCTCAGATCGCGTACCAGGCGCATGCCCTTGCCGCCGCCGCCCGCACTGGGCTTCAGCAGCACCGGCGCGCCCAGCTCGCGGGCCGCCGCGGCCAGCTCCGGGTCCCGCCCGCCGGGCACCACCGGCACGCCGGCGGCCCGCACGGTCTCCTTGGCGCGGATCTTGTCGCCCATCAGCGCGATGGCGTCGGCGGGCGGCCCGACGAAGACCAGCCCGGCCTCCCCGCAGGCGCGCGCGAAGCCGGCGTTCTCCGCGAGGAAGCCGTACCCCGGGTGCACGGCCTGGGCGCCGGTGCGGGCGGCGGCCTCCAGCAGCCGCTCCACCGACAGATAGCTCTCGGCGGCCGGCGCGGGACCGATCCGTACCGCCGTGTCGGCCTCCCGGACGTGGCGTGCGTCGGCGTCCGCGTCGGAGAAGACGGCGACCGAGCGGACGCCCATCGACCGCAGGGTACGGATGACACGGACGGCGATCTCGCCGCGGTTGGCCACCAGGACGGTGTCGAACATGGACGCTCCCCTCACATCCGGAAGACGCCGAACTGGGGGTCACCCAGGGGCGCGTTGGCACAGGCGGTCAGGGCCAGACCCAGCACCTGGCGGGTCTCCAGCGGGTCGATGACCCCGTCGTCCCAGAGGCGGGCGGTGGCGTAGTAGGCGTTGCCCTGGCGTTCGTACTGCGCGCGGATCGGCGCCTTGAACGACTCCTCGTCCTCGGCCGGCCACTCCTCGCCCCGCGCCTCCAGCTGGTCCCGCTTGACGGTGGCCAGGACGGAGGCGGCCTGCTCACCGCCCATCACGGAGATCTTGGCGCCCGGCCACATCCACAGGAAGCGCGGCGAGTAGGCCCGGCCGCACATGGAGTAGTTCCCCGCGCCGTACGACCCGCCGACCACCACGGTCAGCTTCGGAACGCGCGTGCACGCGACGGCCGTCACCATCTTGGCGCCGTGCTTGGCGATGCCGCCCGCCTCGTAGTCCCGGCCCACCATGAAGCCGGAGATGTTCTGCAGGAACAGCAGCGGGATGCCGCGCTGGTCGCACAGCTCGATGAAGTGGGCGCCCTTCTGGGCGGACTCGGAGAACAGGATGCCGTTGTTGGCGACGATCCCCACCGGGTGGCCGTGGACGCGGGCGAAACCGGTGACCAGGGTCTGCCCGAACTCCGCCTTGAACTCCGCGAAGCGCGAGCCGTCCACCACGCGCGCGATGATCTCGCGGGCGTCGTAGGGGGTGCGGGAGTCGACCGGGACGGCGCCGTACAGGCCGTAGGGGTCGACCTTCGGCTCGACCGGTGGCCGGACCTCCCAGGGCAGGGGGTGGCGGGCCGGCAGCGTGGCGACGATGTCGCGCACGATCCGCAGGGCGTGCGGGTCGTCCTCGGCGAGGTGGTCGGTGACGCCGGACACCCGGGAGTGCACCTCGCCGCCGCCCAGCTCCTCGGCGGTGACGACCTCGCCGGTGGCCGCCTTCACCAGTGGCGGGCCGCCGAGGAAGATCGTGCCCTGGTTGCGGACGATCACGGCCTCGTCGCTCATGGCGGGGACGTACGCGCCGCCGGCCGTGCAGGAGCCGAGAACGGCGGCGATCTGCGGGATGCCGGCGCCGGACATCCGGGCCTGGTTGTAGAAGATCCGCCCGAAATGCTCGCGGTCCGGGAAGACCTCGTCCTGCATCGGCAGGAAGGCGCCGCCGGAGTCGACCAGGTAGACGCAGGGCAGCCGGTTCTCCAGGGCGACTTCCTGGGCGCGCAGATGCTTCTTCACCGTCATCGGGTAGTACGTGCCGCCCTTGACGGTGGCGTCGTTCGCCACGATCACGCACTCGCGGCCGCTGACCCGGCCGATCCCGGCGATCACGCCGGCGGCCGGGGCCTGCCCGTCGTACATCCCGTCGGCCGCGAGCGGCGCCAGCTCCAGCAGCGGCGAGCCCGGGTCGAGGAGGGCGTCCACCCGGTCCCGGGGCAGCAGCTTGCCGCGCGCGGTGTGCCGGGCGCGGGCCTTCTCGCCGCCGCCGAGGCGGGCCGCGGCCAGCTTGGCGCGCAGCTCCTCGACCAGCGCGAGGTGCGCCTGTTCGTTGGCGCGCCAGGCCGCGGACGCGGGGTCTGCCGCGCTCGTCAGCTCCGGTGCCTGATCCATGTCGTGCGGTCCCCTCACCCAGTGATCGACTGTTAATGAGCGTTAACCATTTCCTTCAGGTTAACGACCGCTAACCTCCCTGTCTAGAATTGCTTCCATGGCCACCAGAACCGACGCCCCCACCCGCCGCGAGCAGATCCTCAAGGAGGCCGCCCGCCTCTTCGCCGAGCGCGGCTTCCACGGCGTCGGCGTCGACGAGATAGGCGCCGCGGTCGGCATCAGCGGCCCGGGCCTCTACCGGCACTTCGCCGGCAAGGACGCGATGCTGGCCGAGCTGCTGGTCGGTATCAGCGGCCAGCTGCTGACCGGCGCGAAGCGACGCCTGGCGGAGGTCGACGGCGGCACCCCGGAGGCGGTTCTCGACTCGCTCATCGAGGGCCACATCGACTTCGCGATCGACGACCGCCCCCTGATCACCCTGCACGACCGCGAGCTGGACCGCCTCCGGGACAGTGACCGCAAGCTGGTCCGCCAGCTCCAGCGGCAGTACGTGGAGCTGTGGGTGCAGGTGGTCCGCGAGGCCTACCCGGCGCTCACCGAGCCCACCGCCCGCTCGGCGGTCCACTCCGTCTTCGGCCTCCTCAACTCCACTCCGCACCTGGGCCGCCCGGGCTCCCTGCCGGGCCGGGGGGTCACGGCGGAACTGCTCCACCGCATGGCCCGGGGGGCCTTCGGGGCCGCCGCCGGAGCGTGACGAGCGTTACCACCGGGGGCCTCTGGACGCCGTTCGTACTCGCCGGTACGGTTGCTCTGAGCAAGCGCTTAGACAGTTCAGCTCGGCCCGGCCGGCCGACGTACGTGGAGGTGTGGCGAGTGCGCCGTACGGTGTTCAACGAGGATCACGAGGCGTTCCGGGAGACCCTCCGCGCCTTCATCGAGGCCGAGGTCGTGCCGGTGTACGACGAGTGGTTCGCCGCCGGCCAGGCGCCGCGCGAGTTCTACTACAAGCTCGGCGAGCTGGGCATCTTCGGCATCAACGTCCCCGAGGAGTTCGGCGGCGCCGGCCTGGAGAGCCACAAGTTCGAGGCCGTCCTCTACGAGGAGACCGCGCGCGCGGGCGTGCAGTTCGGCGGCTCCGGCGTGCACGTGCTGCTCGCCCTGCCCTACATCAAGATGCTGGCCACGGACGAGCAGAAGAAGCGCTACCTGCCGAAGTTCGTCTCCGGCGAGGAGATGTGGGCCATCGCGATGACCGAGCCGGGCACCGGCTCCGACCTCGCGGGCATGAAGACCACCGCCAAGCTGAGCGAGGACGGCACCCACTACGTCCTCAACGGCGCCAAGACCTTCATCACCGGCGGTGTGCACGCCGACAAGGTCATCGTGTGCGCCCGCACCTCCGCGCCGAAGGAGGACGACCGCCGCTTCGGCATCTCCCTGTTCGCGGTGGACACCAAGTCCGAGGGCTACTCCGTCGGCCGCAAGCTGGACAAGCTGGGCCTGCGCACCTCCGACACCGCCGAGCTGGCCTTCGTCGACGTCAAGGTGCCCGTCGAGGACCTCCTCGGCGAGGAGAACAAGGGCTTCTACTACCTCGGACACAACCTGGCCTCCGAGCGCTGGGGCATCGCCTTCGGCGCCTACGCGCAGGCCAAGGCCGCGGTCCGGTTCGCAAAGCAGTACGTCCAGGAGCGCACCGTCTTCGGCAAGCCGGTCGCCCACTTCCAGAACACCAAGTTCGAGCTGGCCGCCTGCCAGGCCGAGGTGGACGCCGCCGAGGCCGTCGCCGACCGCGCCACCGAGGCGCTCGACGCCGGCGAGCTGACCCCCGCCGAGGCCGCCTCCGCCAAGCTGTTCTGCACCGAGGTCGCCCACCGCGTCATCGACCGCTGCCTCCAGCTGCACGGCGGCTACGGCTACATGAACGAGTACCCGATCGCCCGCCTGTACGCGGACAACCGCGTCAACCGCATCTACGGTGGCACCAGCGAGATCATGAAGACGATCATCGCCAAGGACATGGGCCTGTAAAGGACACGGGTGAGCCAGGCACTCCAGGATCTCCTCGATCTGCTCGACCTGGAGCAGATCGAGGAGAACATCTTTCGCGGCCGGTCGCGGTCGGCCGTAGTCCCGCGCGTCTTCGGCGGGCAGGTGGCGGCGCAGGCGCTGGTCGCCGCCGGGCGCACGGTCCCCGCGGACCGGCCCGCGCACTCGCTGCACGCGTACTTCCTGCGCATGGGCGACCCGGGCGCGCCCATCGTCTACACGGTCGAACGCATGCGTGACGGCCGCTCCTTCACCACCCGGCGGGTGGTCGCCGTCCAGCACGGCAGGCCGATCTTCACGCTGTCGGCGTCCTTCCAGGAGTACGAGGACGGCCTCGACCACCAGACCGCCATGCCGCCCGCGCCCGACCCGGTCACGCTGCCCACCTCCGCCGAACGGCTGCGCGGCTACGACCACCTCGCCCCCGAGATCGTCGAGCGTTTCCTCCAGGCGCGCGAGGCGATCGACCTGCGCTACGTCGACGAGCCGCCCTACGGCCGCTTCGGCGAGCCGCGCGACCCGCACAGCCAGGTGTGGTTCCGCACCAACGGCAAGCTGGCCGACGACCCCCTGCTGCACATCGTCCTCGCCACGTACGTCTCCGACATGACGCTGCTGGACTCGGTGCTGCTCGCGCACGGCCGGGGCGGCTGGGCGGTCGGCGACGTGGTCGGCGCCTCCCTGGACCACGCGATGTGGTTCCACCGCCCCTTCCGCGCCGACGAATGGCTCCTGTACGACCAGCAGTCCCCGACGGCCCACGCCGGCCGCGGCCTCGGCCAGGCCCGCATCTACACCCAGGACGGCCGGCTGGCCGTGTCGGTGATCCAGGAGGGCGTGGTCCGGGTGCCGCGGGCCTGACGGGTCAGGACAGCCCCGCCTCCGCCAGCAGGTACGCCGTCATCGGGTCGTAGTGGCGCGGGCTGACCACGTGGTCGTCCAACGGGACGGCGACCTGCACGGTGCCCTCCGCCTCCGCGAGGAACAGGGCGGGGTCGTTGCAGTCGGCGTACCCGACGGAGTCCACGCCGTGCTGCCCCGCGTACCCCGCCCAGCCGTGGTCGGCGACCACCAGGTCGGGCAGCGGGCGGCCGAGGTGCTCCAGCGCGGTCAGGATCGCCTTCATCGGCTCGCCCGAGTGGGTGTGCCACAGGGTCGCCCCGTGCTCCAGGACCGCCACGTCCGCGAACTGCATGACGTAGCCCTCGTCGGTCTGCAGCCCGTCCGGGATCACCACGATCTCGCAGCCCGCCGCGCGCAGGGCCGCGGCCGTGGCGCGGTGCACGTCCAGCAGGCCGCCCGGGTGACCGGTGGCGAACAGCACCCGCTGCCGGTCCTCGCCCGCCTTGCGCAGCCGCCCCGCCATCCGCTCCAGACCGGCCACGGTCAGCTCCGGGTCGATGGTGTCCTGGCCGTACCGGTGCTCCGGGTCGTCGCTGACGCCGACCCGCTCGGCCATCACCGCGAGCACGTCCTGCTCGTCGTTCCAGCGGTCGCCGAGCTCCAGGCCGAGCCAGTAGTGCCGGTTGCCGTTCGCCAGCTGGCGGTAGTGCGAGAGGTTGTTCTCGCGCGGCGTGGCGACATCGCCCGCGATGCGGGTGCGCACGAGGTGGTCGAGGAGCTCGGCACGGCTGGGTGTCCCGGGTATCGGCATGGTGTCCATTGTGAGGCAGCGACCTGTGCGAGGCGGCGCGGTTCCGGCCGCTGGGACGCGGGTCACGTGCCGCCGTCCGCCCTGTTCAGCCCCGGTGAGCGCAGCGCGAACCACAGCTCCATCCGGACGTCCGGATCATCCAGATCCGTCCCCAGCAGGGCGGTGCAGCGCGCGATCCGCTGCCGCACGGTGTTGCGGTGCACGCCCAGCGCCACCGCCGTACGGTCCCAGCCGCCGTGCAGCGACAGCCAGACGCGGAGCGTCTCGGTGAGCGCGGGCCGGCCGTCGAGCGGTGCGAGCAGGGCGCGGGCGTGCGCCCCGGCCGCGTCCGGCGGCACCAGTGCGGCGAGCCCCGCGCCGGCCCCGTGCCGCACCAGCGGCGCGCGGGTGGCCAGTGCCCGGGCCAGCGCCCGCTCCGCCTGGGCGTCGCCGCTCGCCCAGTCCGCCGGGGCGACGGGCGCGCTCGCCCCCAGCGTCCAGCCGGGCTGGGGGGCGGGTGCCGTGCCCTCGGGCAGCAGCACCCGTACGAGGCCGTCCGCGACGTCGACCAACGGCGAACCCAGCGCGGCTCCGAGGGCGAAGGCGGCGAGCTGACCGGTGGCAGGCCGACCGGTGGCGGTCGGGTCGGTGGCGGCCGGGGCGGGCGTCGGCTGCGGGCGGGCGTGGACCACCTGCCACCGTTCGTCGTCGCCCAGCAGCGGGGCGACCTCCTCGGCCGAGGCGCCCAGGAGAAGCCGCACGAGGGCGGAGGTGCGGGCCGCGCCGCTGCCGCCGTGCCGTTCGCCGGTCAGCAGGGACAGCAGCACGGCCGCCGCGGAGACGATGGTGTGGTCCCCGGCGGCCCGGCCCGGCGCGGCGACCCCGAGCACGAAACCCCGGTCGTCGCCCAGGGCGTACGCGGACAGCTGACGGCCGGCGACGGTGTCGGTGGCCGTACGGGACGCGCGGGCGGTGACGACACCGGCCAGCCCGGCCAGGGCGGCCCGCACCGGCCCCGGCGAGCCCTCGGACGCCCCGGGCCCCGCCGCGTCCTCGGACTCCTCCGGTCCGGTGGGCATCCGCCCCGCCGAGGCGATCTCCGCGCCCCCCGGCCCGTACAGCACCGCGTGCCCGCCCACCCGCCGGGCGAGCCGGCGCAGCACCGCCGACACCGGGTCGGGCCCGGAAGCGGCGGCCACCAGGCTCTGCTGGGCCTCCGCCACCCTGCGCAGCTCGGCGGTGCGGGCCCGCTCCATCAGTTCCCAGACCGCGCGGGCCACCCCCGAGAACGTGGTCCGCGGCGGCACCTCCAGCAACGGCAGCCGGTGCGCCTCGCAGGCCGCGACCAGCGCGCCGGGCACCGTGTCGTGCACCGGGGCCAGCCCGAAGCCGAGGGCCGCGCCGCCCGCGGCGACGATCCGCGCGACATAGCCGTCGAAGAAGCCGTCCCGCTCCGCCTCCCCCTCCGCCTCCCGGTCCGTGCCCCGGTCCGCGTCCCCGGGGATGTGCACGCCCGCCGTGAGCAGCAGTTCCCCGCCCAGCAGGTACGGGTACGGGTCGGCCATCTCCGACGCGTGCGCCCAGTGGACGGCCGTCCCCCCGTCGCGGGGCCCGGCGACCTGCCGCAGTCCCAGATCCTCGCGGGCCAGCAGCGCGGACAGCGGCACCGGGGGCGTCGGCGGAACAGTGGGATCCGGCATGATGTGCGTTTCATCCATCCTGTAGGGCTCGGATGGATGAAACGTACACTTCGCGGTCGCCGTCCGGCCACCTAGGGTCGAAGGTGGTCACCTGGGCGGAAGAGCGCGCAGGGACGGCGCAGAAGAAGGAAGGCATCCGACCATGACCAGCAACGAGACGCCCCGCGGCCCCGTCGACTCCTCCCGCGTCCCGCGGTACGCCGGCCCCGCGACCTTCGCCCGGCTGCCCCGGCTGGACGAGGTCGGCCGAGCCGACGTCGCGGTCGTGGGCGTGCCCTTCGACTCGGGCGTCTCCTACCGGCCCGGCGCCCGCTTCGGCGGCAACGCCATCCGCGAGGCGTCCCGCCTGCTGCGCCCGTACAACCCCGCCCAGGACGCCTCGCCCTTCGCCCTCGCCCAGGTGGCGGACGGCGGCGACATCGCCGTGAACCCGTTCAACATCAACGAGGCCGTCGAGACGGTCGAGGCGGCCGCGGACGACCTGCTGGACTCGGGCGCCCGCCTGATGACGCTGGGCGGCGACCACACCATCGCCCTGCCCCTGCTGCGCGCCGTCGCGAAGAAGCACGGCCCGGTCGCCCTGCTCCACTTCGACGCCCACCTGGACACCTGGGACACCTACTTCGGTGCCGAGTACACCCACGGCACCCCGTTCCGCCGGGCGGTCGAGGAGGGCGTCCTCGACACCTCCGCCCTCTCCCACGTCGGCATCCGCGGCCCGCTCTACGGCAAGCAGGACCTGACGGACGACGAGAAGATGGGCTTCGGCATCGTCACCTCGGCGGACGTCTACCGGCGCGGCGCCGACGAGGTCGCCGACCAGCTCCGGCAGCGCATCGGCGACCGCCCGCTGTACATCTCCATCGACATCGACTGCCTCGACCCGGCGCACGCGCCCGGCACCGGCACTCCCGAGGCGGGCGGCATGACCTCCCGCGAGCTGCTGGAGATCCTGCGCGGCCTGGCCTCCTGCAACCTGGTCTCGGCGGACGTCGTCGAGGTGGCCCCCGCGTACGACCACGCCGAGATCACGTCGGTCGCCGCCTCCCACACGGCGTACGAACTGACGACGATCATGTCCCGGCAGATCGCCGCGGCCCGGAACGCCGCCCGGAAGGACACGGAGGCGAAGTGACCCACGACCACGACCTGGAACTCCGCCCCACCGCCGCACAGACGGAGGCCGCGCTGAACCCTCCGCCCGGCCGCAACGGCGGGGACCTGGTCGTGGAGACGCTGGCCGGTCTCGGCGCGACGACCGTCTTCGGCCTGCCCGGCCAGCACGCCCTCGGCATGTTCGACGCGCTGCGCCGCTCCGGCCTGCGCTACGTCGGCCTGCGCATGGAGAACAACGCCGGGTTCGCGGCGGACGCGTACGGCCGTATCACCGGTGAGGCGGCGCCGCTGCTGCTGTCGACCGGCCCCGGCGCGCTGACCTCGCTGGCCGCACTCCAGGAGGCGGCCGCGGCCTCCGCCCCCGTCCTCGCCGTCAGCAGCCAGATCCCGACGGCGGGTCTGGGCGGCGGCCGCCACGGCTATCTGCACGAACTCCCGGACCAGGCGGCCTCCTTCCGCGGTGTGGTGAAGTCCGTCCACACCGTGCGTACCCAGTCCCAGATCCCGTCCGCGCTCGCGGCGGCCTGGAAGTCGGCGCTGACCGCCCCGCACGGGCCGGTGTGGGTGGAGATCCCGCAGGACGTCCTGCTCGCCGAGACCCATCTGCCGGTGGTGACGGGCGTGGACGCGACGCCGGAGGACCTGGTCCCGCGGGTGGAACTGACGGCGGTCGCCGCCGACCTCCTGTCCAAGGCCGCCCGCCCGGCGATCATCGCAGGCGGGGGCGTCGTACGGGCCGACGCGAGCGGCAAGCTGAAGCAGCTCGCGGAACGCCTCCAGGCGCCGGTCGTCACCACCCCCGGCGGCAAGGGCGCCTTCCCCTGGACGCACCCGCTGTCCCTCCAGTCCTGGCTGGAGGACCGGCACACCACGGACTTCCTTGAGGACGCGGACGTCCTGCTGGTGGTCGGCTCGGGGCTCGGCGAACTCTCCTCGAACTACCACACGTTCAAGCCGCGCGGCCGGGTCATCCAGATCGAGGCCGACCTCGGCAAGCTGGAGTCCAACCATCCGGCGCTCGGTATCCACGCGGACGCCCGGCTCGCGCTCCAGGCGCTGCTGGAGACGGTGCGGGAGCGCGCGGACCCGTCGGCCGCCGAGCGGGTGCGGGAGCTGCTGGGCCGCGTGCGCGACCGTATCGCGGCTCAGGAACTCACCCTGGAACAGGAGGTGTTGGCGTCGGTCCGCAGGGCTCTGCCCGCCGACTCCCCCTCCTTCTGGGACATGACGATCCTGGCCTACTGGGCCTGGTCCGCCTTCGACGCCAAGGGCCCGAACCACATGCACTCGGCCCAGGGTGCCGGCGGCCTCGGCTACGGCTTCCCGGCGGCGCTGGGCGCGGCGGTCGCGGATCCGACCCGGCCGGTGCTGGCCGTCTCCGGCGACGGCGGGGCGCTCTACTCGATCGCCGAGCTGGCCACGGCGAAGCAGCACGCCCTTCCGGTGACCTGGCTGATCGTCGACGACGGCGGCTACGGCATCCTGCGCGAGTACATGACCGACGCCTTCGGCCAGGCCACGGGGACCGAGCTGGCTCGCCCGGACTATGTGGCGCTGGCCGGGTCCTTCGGCGTCCCGGGGGTGCGTACGACCCCCGAGACGCTGGAGTCCGACCTGGCGAAGGCGCTGGCCGCGCCGGGGCCGTCGGTGGTCGTCCTCCCGGCGGTGCTGCGGATGTTCGCACCCACGCATCCGGGGTGAGGACGCGAGACGGGGCCGGACGGCAGGCGCCGGTGGAGGTTCGTCAGCCGATCTGTTCGGCCAGGGCGACGATGATGCCCGACGGGCCGCGGAGGCTGCAGAGCCGGTACAGGTTCTCGTACCGCGTCACCTCGCCGAGGAGTTCGGCGCCGTGGCGGCGCAGGCGGGCGACGGTGTCGTCGATGTCGTCGACGGCGAACATGACGCGGTGCAGCCCCAGGGTGTGGGGCGGCGGGTCGGCCGGTCCGGCCGGGACCGCGGCGGGGGAGTGGAACTTCGTCAGCTCCACCTTGCCGTGACCGTCCGGGGTGCGCATCATCGCGATGGCGCTGCGGACCCCGTCGAGCCCGAGCATCCGGTCCGCGTACGCTCCCTCGATCTGCGCCTCGCCCTCCGGCTCCATGCCGAGCTCGGTGAAGAAGGCGACGGCGGCCTCCAGGTCGTCGACGACGATGGCCACGTTGTCCATTCGCTGGATCGCCAAGAGGGTGCTCCTTCTTCGTCGCGCGGTCCGCTCTGCGGCGGTGGTGGGAGGGCGGGGGACCGGCGCACGCGACGTGGTCCGGCCCCGGCGGTCACCGGGGCCGGACCACGCCTCGCGTCGGCCCGCGCTCGCCGGGCCGCGTCCGTGTCCTCATGGACCCGGCCCGGGTCGTGCGGCGCCCGTCACGGCTCCTACTGTAGGCACCGGGCATCCGCGTCGTACGGTTCCCACGGTTCCCTCGCATGCCCGGTCGGCGCCTCTTCTACCAGATCGCCTCGACCCACTCCGGGTGGTCGATGAACGGGTTCCGGTTGTGCTGGTAGGTGTCGTAGATGACCTGGTTGCGGCGCTCCTCGAAGGCGTCCGGCGGGTCGGCCTCGTTCCAGGCCTTGAGGACGGAGAGGCGGCCCAGGTAGGGGTTGCTGCCGTTGCTGACGCGGTCGTTGGCCTCGAGGTCGGGCCAGCCGTCGTCGCCCTCGTAGCGCACCGCCATGTAGAAGATCATGCGGGCCACGTCGCCCTTGACGGCGTCCCGCGGCTCGAAGGAGTCGCCGTCGGTCAGGCTGCCGCCGCTGTCGGTGAACGAACCGCCGCCGTTGTCGAAGTCCTTGTTGCCGCGGATGGAGTTGACCCTGACGTCCGCGGGGCGGATGTGGTGCAGGTCGGTGCCGGGACCGGTCGAGGTGCCGAAGTCGCCGTGGGACTTGGCCCACACGTGCTCCCGGTTCCAGTCCCCGGTGTCGCCGCCGCTGAGCGACTTGCTGCGGGATATGCCGCTGTACAGCAGGATGACGTTGTTGCTGTTCCTCGGGTCCTGGTCCGTGTTCTTCAGGGCCGTCCACAGCGCCGAGTACGACAGCTTGGACTGGCTGCTGATGATGGTGTGCAGGGACGACCTGAGGGACGTTCCCGTCCTGCCGACCGCGTTCTTGTAGTACGTCGAGTCGTAGGCGGTGGTCGTCGCCGCGGCCGGGGTCGCCGTCAGCGCGGGAGCGGTGAGGCCGACCAGGAGCGCGGCGGTGGTCAGGGCCACCGACCTCCAGCGGCTCATGCGTGTCGCCAGCTTCATGCGGGGTCCGATCTACGCGTGTTGAGTGGGGGGCGCAATCGGGAGAGTGACATGAACATGCGGGCGTGTCCATGAAGTGGACATGTCGATCAGGTGACGGGGAACGGCATATCCGTCCAGGGCGCGCGGACGAAGCGCCCCGCCGGACCCGGGCCGGAGCGGAGCCCGGGATGAAATCCCACCCCGCCCGCGTTGGTGCCTTGCGGAAGATCAGGGCGAGAGGGAGGCAGCGCGTGACACCGCAACGGGGATGGGCGAGGCGACTGGCCGGATACGCCTGGCGGTATCCGAAGGACGTCGTACTGGCCCTCGCCTCGTCGCTCCTCGGCATGGCCGTCATGGCGATCGTCCCGCTGATCATCAAAATGATCATCGACGATGTCGTCAGCGACCGGACCCGGTCCATGGCCCCCTGGGCGGGCGCACTGATCGGCGCGGCCGTCCTCGTCTACGTCCTCACCTACGTCCGCCGCTACTACGGCGGCCGCCTCGCCCTGGACGTCCAGCACGACCTGCGCACCGAGATGTACGGGACGATCACCCGACTGGACGGCCGCCGCCAGGACGAGCTGTCCACCGGGCAGGTCGTCGGCCGCGCCACCAGCGACCTCCAGCTGATCCAGGGCCTGCTGTTCATGCTGCCCATGACCATCGGCAACTTCGCGCTCTTCCTGATCTCCCTGGTCGTGATGGCGTGGCTGTCCGTCCCCCTCACGCTCGTCGCGCTCGCGGTCGCGCCCGCCCTGTGGTGGATCGCCCGGCGCAGCCGGACCCGCCTGCACCCCTCGACCTGGTACGCGCAGGCGCAGGCCGCCGCCGTGGCGGGCGTGGTCGACGGCGCGGTCAGCGGGGTCCGCGTGGTGAAGGGGTTCGGGCAGGAGGACCAGGAGACCGGCAAGATCCGCGAGGTCAGCCGCCGTCTCTTCGCGGGCCGGCTGCGCACCGTCCGGCTGAACTCCCGCTACACCCCCGCCCTGCAGGCCGTACCCGCCCTCGGCCAGGTCGCCATGCTGGCCCTCGGCGGCTGGCTCGCCGTACACGGCCACATCACCCTCGGCACCTTCGTCGCCTTCTCCGCCTACCTGGCCCAGCTGGTCGGCCCGGTCCGCATGCTGGCCATGGTCCTCACCGTCGGCCAGCAGGCCCGCGCCGGCACCGAGCGCGTCCTGGAGCTGATCGACACCGAACCGACGCTCACCGACGGCACCAAGGACCTGCCCGCCGACGCGCCCGCCACCGTCGAGTTCGACGACGTGTCCTTCGGCTACGACACCGCGCCCGGCAGGGCCGGCCTCGTCCTCGACCGCCTCAGCTTCGAGATCCGCCCCGGCGAGACCCTGGCGGTGGTCGGCGCCTCCGGCTCCGGCAAGTCCACGGTCTCCCTGCTCCTGCCGCGCTTCTACGACGTCACGCGCGGCGCCGTCCTCATCGGCGGCCACGACGTGCGCGAGCTGACCCTGGACTCGCTGCGGGCCGCCGTCGGACTGGTCCCGGAGGACTCCTTCCTCTTCTCCGACACCGTCCGCGACAACATCGCCTACGGCCGCCCCGACGCCACCGACGAGCAGATCGAGGCCGCCGCCCGCACCGCCCAGGCCGACCGGTTCATCGCCGAGCTGCCCGACGGCTACGCCACCAAGGTCGGCGAACACGGCCTGACCCTGTCCGGCGGCCAGCGCCAGCGCATCGCGCTCGCCCGTGCCATCCTCACCGACCCCCGCCTGCTGGTCCTCGACGACGCGACCTCCGCCGTCGACGCCCGCGTCGAGCACGAGATCCACGAGGCCCTCCAGCAGGTCATGGCGGGCCGCACCACGCTGCTCATCGCGCACCGCCGCTCCACCCTCAACCTCGCCGACCGCATCGCCGTCCTCGACCAGGGCCGCCTCGCCGACGTCGGCACCCACGAGGAACTCCAGCGGCGCTGCGCCCTCTACCGCCGGCTGCTCACCGACCCCGACGAACTCGGTGCCGTCTCCCCGGGCCACGCGCGGCCCGCCGCCCCCGCCGAGGACACCTCGGTACGCGACGAGCTGGACGCCGAGTTCGACGCGGAACGCGGCGTCACCCCCCGGCTGTGGACCGGCGACCGGGAGCCCAAGGACACCGCGCTGTCCGGCTCCCCGGCCACCCCGGAACTCCTCGCGCAGGTCGAGGCGCTGCCCCCGGCCACCGACACCCCCGACGTCGACGAGGACCGCGCGGTGCGGCCCGAGGAGTCGTACGGCCTGCGCCGCCTCCTGCGCGGCTTCCGCACCCCGCTCCTGGTCAGCCTCGGCCTGGTCGCCGTGGACGCCGGCATGGGACTCCTGCTGCCGGTGCTGATCCGGCACGGCATCGACGACGGCGTCACCCGGGCCTCGCTGGGCGCGGTCTGGGCGGCCTCGCTGCTCGCGCTGCTCACCGTGGTGCTCCAGTGGTCGGCGCAGATCGGCGAGACCCGGATGACCGGCCGGACCGGCGAACGCGTCCTGTACTCGCTGCGCCTGAAGATCTTCGCCCAGCTCCAGCGCCTCGGCCTCGACTACTACGAGCGGGAGCTGACCGGGCGCATCATGACGCGGATGACGACGGACGTCGACGCGCTCTCCACGTTCCTGCAGACCGGCCTGGTCACCGCGTTCGTCTCGGCCGTCACCTTCTTCGGCATCATGGTCGCCCTGCTGGTGATCGACGTACAGCTCGCGCTGGTCGTCTTCGCCACGCTGCCCCCGCTGATCATCGCCACCGTCTTCTTCCGCCGGGCCAGCGTCAAGGCGTACGAGCTGGCCCGCGAGCGGGTCTCGGCGGTCAACGCCGACCTCCAGGAGTCGGTGTCCGGGCTGCGCATCGTGCAGGCGTTCCGCCGGGAGCGCTCCGGCGCGACGCGGTTCGCGGAGGCCAGCGACAGCTACCGCCGGGCGCGCATCCGCGGCCAGTGGCTGATCTCCGTGTACTTCCCCTTCGTCCAGCTGCTGTCGTCGGCGGCGGCGGCGGCCGTCCTGGTCGTCGGCGCCGGCCGGATCCAGGACGGGACGCTGACCACCGGCGCGCTGGTGGCGTACCTGCTGTACATCGACCTGTTCTTCGCGCCGGTCCAGCAGCTCTCCCAGGTCTTCGACGGCTACCAGCAGGCCACCGTCTCGCTGGGCCGCATCCAGGAACTGCTGCGGGAGCCGACGTCCACCAAGCCGGCCGCCGCGCCCCGCGAGGTAAGGGCCCTGCGCGGCGAGATCGCCTTCGAGGACGTGCACTTCGCGTACGGGTCCGCCGACCGGCCCGAGCAGGCCCTCACCGGCATCGACCTGCGGATCCCGGCCGGGCAGACCGTCGCGTTCGTCGGTGAGACCGGCGCCGGCAAGTCCACCCTGGTCAAGCTGGTCGCCCGGTTCTACGACCCGACGGCCGGCCGGGTCACCGTCGACGGCACCGACCTGCGGGAACTGGACCTCACCGGGTACCGGCACCGCCTGGGCGTGGTGCCGCAGGAGGCGTACCTGTTCCCCGGCACGGTCCGGGACGCCATCGCCTACGGGCGGCCCGGCGCCACCGACGCCGAGGTGGAGGCGGCGGCCCGGGCGGTCGGCGCGCACGAGATGATCGCCCGGCTCGACGGCGGCTACCTGCACGAGGTCGCCGAGCGCGGCCGCAACCTCTCCGCCGGCCAGCGGCAGCTGATCGCGCTGGCCCGCGCGGAACTCGTCGACCCCGACGTCCTGCTCCTCGACGAGGCGACCGCGGCCCTGGACCTGGCCACCGAGGCCCAGGTCAACCAGGCCACCGACCGCGTCGCCGGCCGCCGTACCACCCTCGTCGTCGCCCACCGGCTGACCACCGCGGCCCGCGCGGACCGGGTGGTCGTGATGGACCACGGCAGGGTCGTCGAGGACGGCACCCACGAGGAGCTGCTCGCCCGCGAGGGCCGCTACGCAGAGCTGTGGCGGACGTTCGTCGGCGAGCCGGTGGCCGCCGGACCCGTGTGACCGGGGCCGCCCGGGTCCCGCCCGTCCCGGGACCGCAGCCATGCCGCCGTCTCCCGCGGCGGCATGGCCGCGGCGATCAGCCAGCCCTGCACGGCGTCGCAGCCCAGGTCGCGCAGCCGGCCCCAGGTCTCGTCGTCCTCCACGCCCTCCGCGACCACCACCATGCCCAGGGCGTGGGCGAGGTCGGCGGTGCACCGCACGATCTCGGCGTCCTGTGCGTCCACCGCGAGGCGGGCCACGAACGACCGGTCGATCTTGAGCTCGCTCACCGGCAGCCGCCGCAGGTGCACCAGCGAGGAGTAGCCGGTGCCGAAGTCGTCCAGCGACATCTTCACGCCGTGCCCGGTCAGCCCGCTCAGGGTCTCGGCGGCCCGCTCGGGATCCTCCAGCAGCACCCGTTCGGTGATCTCCAGTTGCAGTGACGCCGCCGGCACCCCGTGCCGCGCCAGCACCGCCGCCACCGAGCCCGCGAACCCGGGGGTGTGCACGTCGCGCGGCGAGACGTTCACCGCGACCGGCACGGACAGCCCCTGCGCCCGCCACCGCGCGAGCTGTCCGACGGCCCGCTCCAGCACGTACGCCGTCAGCCGGGGCATCAGCCCCGACGACTCCACGAGCGGCACGAACTCGTCCGGCGGCACCTTCCCGCGCTCCGGGTGCACCCACCGCACCAGTGCCTCCAGGCCGGCGACCTGCCCGTCGAAGCGCACCTTCGGCTGGTAGTGCAGCTCCACCTCGTGCGCGTCCAGCGCCCGGCGCAGATCGCCCAGCAGACCCAGCCGGTCGGGGGTGTGGGAGTCCCGCTCGGACTCGTAGACCTCCACCCCCGTGCGGTCCCGCTTCGCCTGGTACATCGCCACGTCCGCGCGCCGCAGCATGCCTTCGGCGTCGAGGGCGTGGTCGGGGAAGACGGCGACCCCGGCCCCGGCCTCCAGCACCAGGGTGAGGCCGTCGAGGTCGAGCGGGGCACCCAGCGCGGCGACGAGGTCCCGGGCGACCCGGGCCACCGAGGCCGTGGAGCCGGCGGCCGGCAGCAGCACGGCGAACTCGTCGTCGCCGAGCCGCGCCGCCTCCGCCCCCTCGGGCAGCGCCCGCCGCAGCCGGTCGGCCACCCGGAGCAGCAGCCGGTCCCCGGCGACGTGCCCCAGGGTGTCGTTGACGAGCCGGAACCGGTCCAGGTCGAACACGATCAGGCCGACCCGGGCGCGCGTCCGCCCGGCATCGCCGAGCACCGCCTCCAGACGCCCCCGCAGCCACTGCCGGTGCGGCAGCCCGGTCAGCTGGTCCAGGTAACGGCGGTGTATCCGGCGGTGCGGGTGGGCCGGCCCGGGCGGGCCCGCCCGGGCGGGAAGGTCCCCGGGCCGGTACGGCTCCCCGGAGGGGCCCGCGGCCCGCCGCTTGACGCGCGCGAGGACCTCCTCCCGCCGCGCCGGATCGGTCTCGCCGAGCCGGGCCCGCAGCGCGGCCACGGAGCGGGCCAGCTCCGCGCGGACCACGGGGTCGGGCTCGGACGGCTGTACGGGGCGGCGGAACCAGGTCACGTCCGCTCCTTCCCGAGGTCGGTGAAGAGGTTGAGCGCCTCGCCGCGCGGTCCGAAGACCCGGCGCAGCGTCCGCTGGGCGCGGGCCAGGTGCCGGGCCACCGTGCTCGGCGCGACGCCCAGCATCGCGGCTATCTCCTTCTGCGAACGGTCCTGGCACCAGTGCAGCACCGCGATGGTGCGCTGCCGGTCGGAGAGCTCCGCCAGGGCCCGCATCACCCGCGCGCAGTCCTCCAGCCGCTCCACCACCGTCGCCGGGTCGTCGGCGACGACCGTGCGGTCCGTCGCCCAGATCCGGGCCGGCTTGGGCAGCCGGCCGCGCAGCCGGCGGGACCGCTTGACCGCGTCCCGCGCGATGACCGCGACCAGCCAGGAGCGCGGGGAGTCGATCCGGTCCCAGGCCCGCAGCGCCCGGACGAACGCGTCGGCGACCAGTTCCTCCGCCAGGTGCAGATCGCCGGCGGTCATGTGGGTCGCCATCACCACCAGTTCGTCGTAGTGGTCCGCGAAGAACCCGTCGTAGCGCGCACCGGCATCGCTCACCGCCCGTCTCCGCCGGGCGGAACCCGCAACTCCCAGGCGGAGCGGTCCGGCTGCTGCTCCGTCACCGAACCGCCGTGGGGCAGGGACCGGGCGACCGACCGGTACAGCCGCTCGCGGGAACGGTCCCGTATCCAGTGGGAGCCCGCCGCGATGAGTGCCGCGGCGCCGGTGAGACACAGGGTCACAAGTAGGTGCAGCACATTCATCCTGTCCAGTCGCACGGGAGCGGGACCTTGCCGTCACCCAGTACGAAGCCCGCCGCCGCGCACCGTGACGACACCTTCGCACGAATGTGACCTACCTCACTACTGCCCCGTGGGGCGGGGGTTGAGGGCCCCCGGAGCGCAACCGTGCGCATCTCGCTGCGCGTCCGTACACCAGTACGGCACTGCGGGGGAGGGAGGGGTCACGGTGAACTCAGGAGGAGGCTGGGGAGCGGTTCGGCGGCGGTTCGCGCTGGGCGCGGCCGTGCTGACCGCGTCCGGACTGCTGGCGCTCGCCGCACCGGCGCCCCCGGCCGAGGCGGCCGCCCGGCTGCCCTGCGCCGGACGCCACGTGCGCACCCTGTCCTTCAGCACCGGCGCGGTCTACGTGTTCAAGCGCAACGGCTACGTCTGCGCCGTCACCCTCACCAAACGCCCCGGCGTACGCCGCGAGATGACCCTCAGCGTCCAGGCCCGCGGCAACCGCGCCGTACGCCGCGAGACCCGTTCCGTCCTCCGCGCCGGCCCGGTCACCGTCCACGCGGGCCGCCGGTGCGTGTGGGTGCGGGGGTCGGTGGGGGGCGGGTCGGTCAGTTCGGGGTGGATCCTGTGCTGAATTCTGTACCGAGGTGGAAACAGGCGCTGCTTGCCCGTTGAGGGTACGGGCAAGCAACGCGATGGCAGTTTTCTGTGCTCACTGTTCGACGGTCAGTGCCCAGCGCATTGTGGACGGTGCCGTGATGCGGATGGAGGCATCTGCTCTCGCGCGTTTCAGGTGCACCTCGTTGTAGGTGCTGCTGACCTCGTTTTCCGAGCAGGGCAGAGGAAAGCTTACGCTCGCGGGCTCCAGGGAAACTTCCAGTGTTCCCGCCCCCTGACAGTTGACCTGTATTCCTATCGGCCGCCCAGGCTTCACGCCCTCTTTCAGTGGGAGTGTCGCATTCCCCTGGTGTGAGTCGACGCTGATGAGTACGGTGCCGTTATTCGCGGGTTCTGGTGCGGCGGTGACGGACTCTCCGGTGACATGCTCCGCTCCGCCGCCTTCGGGAGCTGCGGACGGAGCCGCTGAGGTGGTTCTGCCAGTCGGAGTGTCGGCGGGCTTCTGGCCTCCGCCGGTGCAGCCGGACACGCTCAGCAGCGTGAGGGTCAGGCCGATTCCCAGCGCAATCGGCCGCTGTCGGCGTGAAAGCCTGGTCACTGTTCCCACAGGTACCAGCCAACCCTCCAGGGCGTGTAGCTCGTGATGGTCTTTTTCGTGCTGGTCCGGCAGTTGCTGTAGACGACGTAGCTGGTGCCCGTGTTCTTCAGGCGGTAGGCGCCGTACTTGGCCAGAGTGGTCCTCTTGGGCGGCGTGTCGGTGGATATGGTGTTGCCCAGCTTTGCGGTCAGCTTCAGGGAGAGATCGACCTGGTACTTGGCCTCAATCTTGGCGACCAGGATGTCGACACTCGTCGAGAGTCCAGCGGAAAGGCTGACACCGACTTCGCCGGTGACCTCCGATGTGAAGGTGGATCTTGCCGTCCGGGATGATCCGTTGTAGTTGGCCAACGTCGGCCCCACCCCTTGGTGCTTCCTTCCAAGGTTGGCGGTGGGGGTATAGACGTTTTGCCGTGTGCAGATTTCGCTGGGAATCTTGCCGGTGGGAGGCTCATCGGGAATGTCGGGTTCACCCTCGATCGGGTCGGTGAGATCGGTCTCCTGAGGCTCTTCCGGAGGGGCTGTTCCGATCTCGACAACCGGCTCGGTGGGGTCGGTCTGTTCGGCGTACGCCGGTAATGACATGACTGAGAGAGCGGCGGCAGTTACGGAGAACACAGCGACACTTCGGATCTTCTTCACGCTGTTTTGATCCTCTTCTTCTGGGTCACCCTGCGGGGTGACGTGTGGTGTCATAGAAGCATGGCCATGTCCTTTTGGAGTCGGAGAGCGCCGAAATTTTGAGCTACATCTGAGCTAGGTGGTGTTTCGGCCGCTGACTGTAATGAGTTCCTCGGGTGAGGGGCTCTGCGGTACTTTTTCGCCATGCAGTAAATCGGTGACTGGAATTGTGGTGTGGACGGCGTACGCCCTGGGGGTGAGGGCTCAGTACGACAGGCCGTGCCCGATCGGGAAGAGCGTGCGCGCGGGGTCGTCCGCCCGGGGCACCGGCACCGGCAGCCGCCCGCGCGGCGCCACCGCCCCGGCGATCACCCGGGCGGCGGCCCGCAGGGCGACATCGGTCCAGCAGTAGGTGGCCAGGCACGCCCGGACGCCGGGGAGGTGGGCGATGTCGTAGGGGTTGCGCAGGGCGACCGCCACCACCGGCCGCCCGGTGGCGAGGAGCCGCTCGACGAGCGTCCGCTGGGCGCTGTCGGCGGTGACGTCGTACGTGCCGACGACCACCGCGTCCGCCTCCCCGGCCGCCGCCACCGCCCGCGCGATCACGGCGTCGGAGGGCGCGACCCCCGTGGGCAGGGCGGTCGCCGCGAAGCCCAGCTCGGTCATGGCCGTCGCCAGAACGCCGGTCGGCGGCCCGGTCGTACCCGACGGGGAGGCGGGGTCGGCGCCGGCCACGAGCAGCCGGGGCCGCGTACGCGGGGACAGCGGCAGCACC
Source organism: Streptomyces sp. bgisy159 (assembly GCF_965341775.1). Lineage (GTDB taxonomy): Bacteria > Actinomycetota > Actinomycetes > Streptomycetales > Streptomycetaceae > Streptomyces. The sequence goes on from NZ_CBDQZH010000005.1 coordinate 123,881, forward strand.
GTGCCCTCGGTGCCCTCGTTGACGAGCAGGGTCGTGGTGCGCTCCGCGATCCCGTCGGCGGCGGCGCGATGGGCCGGTGCCCCGACCGTACGGTCCACGCCCGCCGTGCCGGCGTACGGCCGGTCGAGGAGCCCGAGCCGCTCCTTGAGCCGCAGGATCCGCAGCACGGAGGCGTCGAGCCGCGGCTCGCCCAGCTCCCCGTCCCGTACGGCGGCGAGGACCGCGTGCCACGCGACGCGCAGGTCGGGCGGGTTGAGCAGCTGGTCGACGCCGGCCTTCAGCGCCAGCACGGGCACCCGGTCGTCGCCGTACCTGGTCCGCACCCCGGCCATGTCCAGCGCGTCGGTGACCACCACCCCGTCGTAGCCCAGGTGTTCGCGCAGCAGACCGGTGACGATCGGGTGGGACAGGGTGGCCGGGTCGCCGGAGTCGTCGAGCGCCGGCACCAGGATGTGCGCGGTCATGATCGCGTCGACGCCGGCCGCGACCGCCGCCCGGAACGGCACGGCGTCCAGCGCTTCCCACTCCGCGCGGCTGTGCGTGATGACGGGGAAGCCGGTGTGGCTGTCGACGGCCGTGTCCCCGTGCCCCGGGAAGTGCTTGGCGGTCGCCGCCACCCCCGAGGCCTGATAGCCGCGTACCTCGGCGGCGACCAGGTCGGCCACGGCGCGCGGACCGGCCCCGAAGGACCGCACGCCGATCACCGGGTTCGCCGGGTCGACGTTCACGTCCGCCACGGGGGAGTAGTCCTGCCGTACGCCCATCGCGCGCAGCTCGCGGCCCGCGATCAGCCCGAGTGTGCGGGCGTCGGCGGGCGACCCGCCGGCCCCGATCGCCATCGCGCCCGGGAAGAGCGTGGCCGGCCTGCCGATCCGGCACACCGCGCCGTGCTCCTGGTCCGTGGCGACCAGCACGGGCAGCCCGCCCGGCCGGGCCAGCGCGGCCCGCTGCACACCGTCGGACAGCTCGGCGACCTGGCGGGGGTCACGGGTGTTGTGCGCCCAGGAGAAGTAGACGACCCCGCCCACCCGGTACCTCTCCACCAGCTCGGCGGCGCTGCGCACGCCCAGCTCGCGCAGATTCGCCTCGGCGTCGGCCGCGTCCGGCGCGGTCGCCGAATGACCGAACACCCGGGAGACGAAGACCTGTCCGACCTTGTCCTCCAGCGTCATCCCGGCGACGATCCGCCGCAGCCGGCGCTCGTCGCCCGCCCGCGCGGGGCCACCGGCGCCGAGTGCCGCCGTGAGCCCGGCACCGGCGGCCAGGACGGTACGTCTGGAGGGCATCGGGCGCTCCTTCGGCGGCTGATCGCTGACGTCCCGGGGGACACTTCCGTCCCGCCAGCCCTATCCGCAATCGTCCCGCCGATCAAGGCACCGCGCGCGGCACCGTGTCCCGTCCCCGCGCGGGTGCCGCCATCGGCGCAGTGGAGGGGGCGCGCCGATGGCGGCCGGCCGCCGGGCGCGGTGCGGCGGAGAGGGGGGTCAGCGATCTCGGCCGGAGGCGAGGGCCGACACCGCACCACGAGGACTCTCCCGGCGGCTCCGGGAGTTGGACGAACGCCCCCCGCGCCGGGTTCCCGGCCCGGGGCGCGCGCCCAGGCACCGTCGGCCGCGCCACGCCGCCGGCCGGCGTCGACGGGGCGCCCCTCTCGCTTCTGGTTCCTGGGCCCCGGCAGGGCGTCGGCGGGGGCCGCCCCTCTCGCCTCTCGTTCCCGTGTCCCGGCAGGACGTCGGAGGTGTTCCCCGGGCGAGCCGGTGCGCGGCACGCGCTGGTGCGCGGGGGCCCCGCCAGCCGGTGGAGTATCCCTGGCCTGACCGCCCCCGCCCGGCCGCGGCGTTCATACCGTGGACGTCCCTGCTCCGGAGGCGGTCGGCACGGGATCATGAGGGCCATGTCCAGCGTCGCCATCCCCGGTTCCAAGTCCATCACCGCCCGCGCCCTCTTCCTCGCGGCTGCCGCCGACGGCGTCACCACCCTCGTGCGCCCGCTGCGCTCGGACGACACGGAGGGCTTCGCCGAGGGGCTCACCCGGCTCGGCTACCGCGTCGGGCGCACCCCGGACAGCTGGCAGATCGACGGACGCCCGGCCGGCCCGGCGGTGGCCGAGGCGGACGTGTACTGCCGGGACGGCGCGACGACGGCCCGCTTCCTGCCCGCGCTCGCCGCCACCGGCCGCGGCACCTACCGCTTCGACGCCTCCGCGCAGATGCGCCGCCGACCGCTGCTGCCGCTCACCCGCGCCCTGCGCGACCTCGGCGTCGACCTGCGGCACGAGCAGGCGGAGGGGCACCACCCGCTGACGGTCCGCGCGGCGGGCGTGGAAGGCGGCGAGGTCACTCTGGACGCCGGCCAGTCCTCCCAGTACCTCACCGCGCTGCTCCTGCTCGGCCCGCTGACCCGGCGCGGACTGCGGATCCGCGTCACCGACCTGGTCTCGGTGCCGTACGTCGAGATCACCACGGCGATGATGCGGGCCTTCGGTGCGGAGGTGACCCGGGAGGGCGACGTCTTCGCCGTCGCGCCGGGCGGCTACCGGGCCACCACCTACGCCATCGAGCCGGACGCCTCCACCGCGAGCTACTTCTTCGCCGCCGCCGCCGTCACCCCCGGTGCCCGGGTGACCGTCGAGGGCCTGGGCGAGGGCGCCCTCCAGGGCGACCTCGGCTTCGTGGACGTACTGCGCCGCATGGGCGCGAAGGTGGACGTCGGCCCGGCCGCGACGACCGTCGAGGGCACGGGCGAACTGCGCGGCCTCACCGTGAACATGCGGGACATCTCCGACACCATGCCCACCCTCGCCGCCATCGCCCCCTACGCCTCCGGCCCGGTGCGCATCGAGGACGTCGCCAACACCCGGGTCAAGGAGTGCGACCGCCTGGAGGCCTGCGCGGCGAACCTGCGGCGGCTGGGCGTCCCGGTCGGCACCGGCCCGGACTGGATCGAGATCCGGCCCGCGACGCCCGCCGCGGCCTCGCCGGTCACCTCGTACGGCGACCACCGCATCGTGATGTCCTTCGCCGTCACCGGCCTGCGCACCCCCGGTATTTCGTTCGACGACCCCGGCTGCGTCCGCAAGACTTTCCCAGGTTTCCACGAGGCGTTCGCACGACTGCGGAAGGACATCACTCGGTGAGCTTCGAGCTACGGGGCCCGGCCCTGGAGGGCACGCTGGTCCGGCTGGAGCCGCTGGCGCACCGGCACGCGGCAGACCTGGCGGTGGCGGCGGAGGAGGACCGGCGCGCGTACGCCTTCACGTGGGTGCCGAGAGCGGACGGGATCGGCGCGTACGTCGACGCCCAGCTGGCCAGCGCGGCTACCGGCCGCGTCGCCCCGTACGCCCAGGTGTCCCTCGCCACCGGCCGCGCGGTCGGCGCGACCGCCTACCTGGAACCGCGCTGCTGGCGCACCGACGACCGGCTGGACGCCGTTGAGGTCGGCTTCACCTGGCTCGCGGCCTCCGCGCAGGGCACGGGCGTCAACGCCGAGGCCAAGTACCTGCTCTTCCGGCACGCCTTCGAACAGTGGCGGGTCTCCCGCGTCGAGCTCAGGACCGACGCCCGCAACGCCCGCTCCCGCGCCGCCATAGCGAGCGTCGGCGCCCGCTTCGAGGGCGTCATGCGCAACTCGTCCCGCTCCTGGGCGCCGGGCGAGGACGACCGGCTGCGCGACTCGGCGGTCTTCTCCATCACCGCGGACGAGTGGCCCGCCCGGAAGGCCGAGCTTGCGGCCAGGGTGGCGAGGCGACGGGAGAGCGGGGCGACGGTCTGAGCGGTGAGGGCCCGGCGGCCCCGCGCGTCACGCCGACTCGTTCAGCAGCCGTCCCAGGTGCTCCCGCCCCGCGCCCAGCAGCCCCGGCAGCGGCTCGGCCGCCTCGTACCAGCGCTTCTCGTACTCCCAGCACAGCCAGCCGTCCCAGCCGTGCCGAGACAGCACCTCCACGCACTCCGCGAGCGGCAGTACGCCGGAGCCCAGCGGCAGCGGCGTCGTGTCGTCGGGCGACGCGATGTCCTTGACCTGGACGTAGCCCAGATAGGGCGCGAGCGCCGCGTAGCTGTCGAGGGGCTGCTCGCCGCCCAGCCAGGTGTGCATCACGTCCCACAGCGCGCCCACCTGGCGGTGCCCGACCAGGCCGAGCACCCGGGTCGCGGCGGCGCCGGTGCGGTGCGAGTCGTGGGTCTCCAGCAGGATCCGTACGCCGACTTCGGCGGCGTGCTCGGCGGCGGTCGCGAGCCGGCCGGCCGCGACCGCGTCGGCGTCCTGCGCGGACTGTCCCTCGGCGGCGCCGGGGAAGACCCGGACGAAGGGCGCGCCGAGGTCGTGGGCGAGGTCCAGCAGGGCCCGGATCTCCGCCACCACGGCCGCGTCGTCGCCCGGCGCGCACACGCGCGCGTACCCCGTAAGGCCGAGCACCTGCACACCCGCCGAGGCGAACAGGCCGGCCACCGCGGCCCGTTCCCCGGCATCGAGGCCGGGGTGGACCGGCTCCTCGGGATGGGCGCGCAGCTCGACCCCGTGGTATCCGTGCGCGACCGCGAGCCGCAGCACCTCGGGGAGGGGAAGACCGGGCAGACCGAGCGTGGAGAAGGCGAACTTCATGTTCGGGACCCTACTGCGCCGCCTCGGCGCGGGCGCGGCGAACCGGCGGGCACCGGCCGTTGTCGGTCATCCCGAGGCCGGTGCTCCGGGCCTCCCGGACGCCGGGTGCCGCACCCCCCGGCTCCCTGACCCTGGCCCTCTGCTCCCCGCCCTCTGCCCCCGGCCCCTGCTCTCCGCCCCCGGCCCCTGCTCTCCGCCCCCGGCTCCCGGCCCCCTGCTCACCGGCGGCCTGGCACCTCCGGCGGCCTCGCGCACCCCCGGGCGTCGGCCGCCCCCGGGCCCCGCCCCGTCCCGCACGGCTTCACGCCCGAGGCGTCCCCGTGGACCCCCGCACCATGAGTTCCCCCCTGATCGTGGCGATACCGCCGGGCGGGGGCTCCTCGCGGCCCATGGCGATGCGCCCGGCGCGGGCACCGGCCTCGGCGAGCGGCAGCCGCACCGTCGTGAGGGAGGGCACCGCGTCGATGCTGAAGGGGAGGTCGTCGAAGCCGGCCACCGACACGTCCTCGGGAATCCGCAGCCCGGACTCCCGCAACGCGGCGCACGCGCCCAGCGCGACCGAGTCGTTGGCGGCGACGACGGCCGTCAGGGAGGGGTCGCGCCGCAGCAGTTCCCGGGTGGCCTCGTAGCCCGCCCGCCGGTCGTACGGACCGTGCACGGTCCACTGCGGGTCCTCCTCGATGCCCGCCGCGGCCAGCGCGGCCCGGTGCCCCTCCAGGCGGTGCCGGGTGGTGGTGCGCTCCTCGGGGCCGGCGATGTAGCCGAGGCGCCGGTGGCCGAGCCCGATGAGGTGCTCGGTCAGCTCACGGCCGCCGCCCCGGTTGTCGAAGGTGAGGGCCACCGCGTCGGTGTCCTCCGCCGGCGGCCGGCCGCACAGCACCACGTGCGTCCCGGCGGCCCGCAGCTTGCGCAGCTTGTCCGACACCGCCGCCGCGTGCGGCTCGTTCTCCACGGCGCCGCCGGTGAGCACCACGGCCGCCGCCCGCTGACGCTGCAGCAGCGTCAGATACGTCAGCTCCCGCTCGGGCGAGCCGCCGGTGTTGCAGACCACGGCGAGCCGTTCGCCGCCGGCCCGGCCGCCGGGGCCGCCGATCTCCGCCTGGATCGCGCTCGCCATGATCCCGAAGAAGGGGTCGGCGATGTCGTTGACCAGGATGCCCACCAGGTCGGAGGTCGACGCGGCCAGCGCGCTGGCCGGTCCGTTGAGCACGTAGTCCAGTTCGTCCACGGCCCGCAGCACCCGTTCGCGCGTGGACGCGGCCACGGGGTAGTTGCCGTTCAGTACGCGCGACACCGTCGCGGGGGAGACCTGGGCGCGGGCCGCCACGTCCGCCAGGGTCACCGTCATCTTGTCGTCCTCCGGTCGCGCAATCTCTTCGTGCGTCGTGGTACGTCCTGCCACATCGCCGTACGCCCCTGCGGCCGTACGCCGTCGTCGCCGTACGCCCTCGTAGACAGCCTCGTCAGAGGCCTGGTTCCGGCTGCCCGCCGGGCGTGTCGTGCAGACCCTAAGCCCCCGAGCCCCCCTTGTTCGACTCCTCGAACAACTCGACCCCGTCACGGTCTTGTCGCGACGGCTGTCCAGAGGCTAGCTTTCTATCGTATAGAAAGCGCTTGCTGTGACGCTCACCAGTGAGAGGGAGGTGGCGTACGCGGCGCGGACCCCGCGTACGAAAGGACCCTCACCGACGTGACACGCAAGACGGTGCGTATCGCCATGAACGGCGTGACCGGGCGCATGGGCTACCGCCAGCACCTCGTCCGCTCCATCCTGGCCATCCGCGAGCAGGGCGGACTCGACCTCGGCGACGGCACCGTGCTGTGGCCGGAACCGGTCCTGGTCGGCCGGCGCGAGCACGCGCTGAAGGCGCTCGCCGAGAAGCACGGCCTCGACCTTGACAACGTCTCCACCGACCTGGACACGGTCCTCGCCGACGAGACCGTCGACATCTACTTCGACGCCCAGGTGACCTCCGCCCGCGAGGAGGCGATCAGGAAGGCGATCGCCGCGGGCAAGCACGTCTACACCGAGAAGCCGACGGCCACCGGCCTCGACGGCGCCCTGGAACTCGCCCGGCTGGCCCACGCGCGGGGCATCAAGCACGGCGTGGTCCAGGACAAGCTGTTCCTCCCGGGCCTGCTCAAGCTGAAGCGTCTGATCGACGGCGGCTTCTTCGGCCGGATCCTCTCCGTGCGGGGCGAGTTCGGCTACTGGGTCTTCGAGGGCGACTGGCAGGCGGCCCAGCGCCCCTCCTGGAACTACCGCGCCGAGGACGGCGGCGGCATCGTCGTCGACATGTTCCCGCACTGGGAGTACGTGCTGCACGAGCTGTTCGGCCGCGTGCGGTCCGTGCAGGCCCTCACCGCCACCCACGTCCCCCAGCGCTGGGACGAGAACGGCAAGCCCTACGACGCCACCGCCGACGACGCCGCCTACGGCGTCTTCGAGCTCGACGGCGGCGCCGTCGCCCAGATCAACTCCTCCTGGACGGTCCGCGTCCACCGCGACGAACTGGTCGAGTTCCAGGTCGACGGAACCGAGGGCTCCGCGGTCGCCGGCCTGCGCAACTGCCGCGTCCAGCACCGCTCCGCCACCCCCAAGCCGGTCTGGAACCCCGACATCCCCGCCACCGAGGTCTTCCGCGACCAGTGGCAGGAGGTCCCGGACAACGGCGACTTCGACAACGGCTTCAAGGCCCAGTGGGAGCTGTTCCTCAGGCACGTCTACGCCGGCACCCCCTACCACTGGGACCTGCTGGCCGGCGCCCGCGGCGTCCAGCTCGCCGAACTGGGCCTGAAGTCGTCGGCGGAGGGCCGCCGCATCGAGGTGCCGGAGGTCTCCCTGTGACCATCCGACTGCCGGACGCCACGGGTGGCCTGCGGACGTACGAGCCCCGCACCGAACCCCTCGCTGTGGCCCCCGGCACCCCCTTCACCTCCCGTACGGTCTTCTCGGCGGCCCACGTCGTCGCCGACCCGTTCGCCGACGTGAGCCCCGACTCGCCCGCCGCCGTCGACTGGGACGCCACCCTCGCCTTCCGCCGCCACCTGTGGTCCCACGGGCTCGGTGTCGCCGAGGCCATGGACACCGCCCAGCGCGGCATGGGCCTGGACTGGGCGGGCGCGGCCGAGCTGATCCGCCGCAGCGCCGCCGAGGCCCGGGCGGTCGGCGGCCGCATCGCCTGCGGCGTCGGCACCGACCAGCTCACCGCGGGCACCCTCGCCGAGGTCCGCGCGGCCTACGAGGAGCAGCTGGCCGTCGTCGAGGAGTCCGGCGCCCAGGCCATCCTCATGGCCTCCCGCGCCCTGGCCGCCACGGCCCGCGGACCCGAGGACTACCTGGAGGTCTACGGCCATCTGCTCCGCCAGGCCGCCGAGCCGGTGATCCTGCACTGGCTGGGCCCGATGTTCGACCCGGCGCTGGAGGGCTACTGGGGCTCCGCCGACCTCGACACGGCCACGGACACCTTCCTGGACGTCATCGCCGCGCACCCGGACAAGGTGGACGGCATCAAGGTCTCCCTCCTGGACGCCCGGCGCGAGGTCGACCTGCGCCGCAGGCTCCCCGACGGCGTCCGCTGCTACACCGGCGACGACTTCCACTACCCCGAGCTGATCGCCGGCGACGACCAGGGCTTCAGCCACGCCCTCCTCGGCATCTTCGACCCGCTGGGCCCGCTGGCCGCGCAGGCGGTACGGATCCTCGACACCGGTGACACGGAGGGTTTCCGCGCCCTCCTCGCCCCCACCGTCGAGCTCTCCCGCCACCTCTTCCAGGCCCCGACCCGCTACTACAAGACCGGCGTGGTCTTCCTGGCCTGGCTGGCCGGCCACCAGTCCCACTTCACCATGGTCGGCGGCCTGCAGTCGGCCCGCTCCCTCCCGCACCTCGCCCGCGCCTACGAACTCGCCGACGGCCTCGGCCTGTTCCCCGACCCGAAGCTGGCCGAGGAACGGATGAGGACCCTGCTGCACCTGTACGGAGTGACCCCGTGACCGACCTCTCCCGCTTCAGCATCAACCAGATGACGGTCAGGCAGCTGTCCCTGCCCGACCTCGTCGACGCCTGCCGGGACCTGGGCGTACCGGGCGTCGGCCTGTGGCGCGAGCCGGTGCGGGAGTACGGCGTCGAGGCGGCCGCGAAACTGGTCCGCGACGCCGGTCTGGCGGTGACGACGCTGTGCCGCGGCGGCTTCCTCACCGCGATCGACCCCGGCGAGCGGGCGGCCGCCCTGGCCGACAACCGCCGCGCCGTCGACGAGGCGGCGGTCCTCGGCACCGGCACCCTGGTCCTGGTCTCCGGCGGACTCCCGGCCGGTTCCAAGGACCTGCGCGCCGCCCGGGAACGGATCGCGGACGCGCTCGCCGAACTCGGCCCCTACGCGGGGGAGCACGGGGTGCGACTGGCCATCGAGCCGCTGCACCCCATGTTCGCCTCCGACCGCTGCGTGGTCTCCACCCTCGCCCAGGCCCTGGACATCGCGGAACGCTTCCCCGCACACCAGGTCGGTGTCACGGTCGACACCTACCACGTCTGGTGGGACGACCAGGCGCCCGCGCAGATCGCCCGCGCGGGCGCCCAGGGCCGCATCCACACCTTCCAGCTCGCCGACTGGACCACCCCGCTGCCCGAGGGCGTCCTCAACGGCCGCGGCCAGATCGGCGACGGCGCGATCGACATGCGGGAGTGGAAGGCCCACGTGGAGGCGGCCGGGTACACGGGCCCGATCGAGGTCGAGCTCTTCAACGACGCGCTGTGGGCCCGGGACGGCCGCGAGGTGCTCGCCGAAACGGCGGCACGCTTCGTGGAGCACGCGGCCTGATCGGGGCCGGCGCGGGTGCGCCGCGGCGCACCCGCGCCGTGCGACGCGGGGAAGGCCGGTACCTCAGCGCCGGCCACGCGCAGCCTCGAGCGCCTCCGTGAGGTGCCGTGCGATCACCGCCACGTGCGGGGGGTCGATGAGGGAGAGGTGGTCACCCGGCACGGGCACGATGTCGAGACCACCGGAGCACAGCGGCGCCCAGCCGAGGTCCGCCTCCGTTCGCAGATACCGCGGGTCGAGAGCGGTCGTCAGGGGCTGCGGCTGCTGTGCCCGGTAGAGCACGACGGGGACGTCGGTGGGCCGTGGGGTGTAGCGCTCCCCGACCCGCGCGTCGATGTACGACGTGCGCTGGTGCTCCATGATGCCGGGACTCATGTCGAGACCAGCCTCGGCCACCTTGCGCATGACGACGTCGATGTGCTGCCGCTCGGGGGTCCGCGCAAGTTCCTCGTACGAGAGGTCCAGGTCGCGTCCGTAGGTGGTGCGCACGTACTCCGTGAACCGTTTGAACCGTTCGAGCAGATCGTCCGGGTCGAGGTCGGGCAGTGCGGCGGGAAGGATCGTGTCGATGAGCCCGAGGAACCCGACGCGTTCCCCGGCCTCCCGCAGTTGCCGTGCGGCCTCGTACGCGAGACAGCCGCCGAAGGACCAGCCGATGAGGTGGTAGGGGCCCTCCGGCTGCAGATCCGTGACGAGGGAGACATAGCGCGCGGCCTTCTCCTCCAGCGTGTCCACGTCGTCCAGCCGCTCCATGCCGTACACGGCCCGGTCGGGTGGCAGCAGCTGGGTGAGCGGCTGGTAGACGGACGTGGGGCCCCCGGCCGGGTGGAAGGTGAACAGCGGACGCTTCGCGCTCCCCCTCACCGGGGGCCGCAGAACGGTGACCGGGTCCTTCCCGCGCGAGTTGACCACCGGACGGATCAGTTCGGCGATGGCGGCCACCGTCCGCTCCTCCAGCACCGATGCGGCGGTGAGATCCACTGGCACCCCACCCAGGCGGCCGCGGATGGTCTCCACCAGGCGCTCGGCCGTGCGCTCGGTCCCGCCGGCCGCGGCGAAGTCGCTGTAGACGTCCTCGGGGCGCTCCGTCAGGACCTCGCCCCAGGCCCCGGCCACCAGGCGCTCGGCGGCGTCCCGGGGCTGGATCGAGCTGGGCAGGGCCGGGGGCGGGGCGAGATCCGCCGCCGTCGCCTCGGGCGGTGCCTCGGCCGTGCCGGCGGTGTCGTGCCCCAATCCGAGGCCCTCCCGGAGGGTGTACCCGACCTCCTGGAGTGTCGCGCCCCGCAGCATGAGGTCGGGGGGCAGTTCGACGCCGAAATCCTGCTGGACCGCGTGACGGATGCGGACCGCCATGAGGGAGTCGAGGCCCAGCCGCGGGAGGGGCACCGTCTCGTCGAGGTCGGCCGTCCCGAAGCCCATGATGGCCGCGACCCGCTTGACCAGGCGCCCGTGGACCAGGTCCGCCGCGCCGTCCCCCAGCGCCCTGATGCCGTCGGGCCCCGCCCAGCCGTCGTCCCCGGCGGCGGTGCCGTCGTGCACGGCCTCGGCGAAGAAGGGGATGGAGGAGACGCCGGGGAAGGCCGCCAGTACCCGCTCGCCGTCGAAGTGCGCGACTCCCGTGTGCGTCCGGTCGTGGACGACGAGCGTCTGCAGGGCGTCCAGTCCCTCGTCCATGGTGAGCGGCCGCAGCGCCGTCGCACGGCCGTCGGGGACGCCACCGGTGCCGCTCCACGGCCCCCAGGCGATGGACGTCGCAGGCCTGCCCTCGGAGCGGCGCCGCTGCACCAGGGCGTCCAGCCACGCGTTGGCGGCCGCGTAGGCGGACTGGCCGGGCGAGCCGAGGAGGGCGGCGGCCGAACTGTAGAAGACCCACCAGTCGATGTCGTGGGCGTCCAGGGCCTCTTCGAGCAGCATCGCGCCGGCCACCTTGGGGCGGAGCACGGTGTCGATGTCGTCAGCCCCAAGGTTGGTGATCAGCCGGTCGTGCAGGACACCCGCGCAGTGCGCGACGCCGCGCAGTTCGTGCCCCTGGGACGTCGCGGCCTGCACCAGGCGTGACGCCACCCCGGGTTCGGCGATGTCCCCCTGGACCACCGTGACGGCCGTCCCCCGGGCGCGCAGGTCGGCAATGACCCGCTGCGCCTCGGGGGCGGGAGCGCGCCGGCCGTTGAGGACCAGGTGGCCCGCGCCCTGACCGGCGAGGCGCCCGGCGGTCGCCAAACCGAGCCCGGTGAGGCCGCCGGTGACGAGGTAGGCGCCGTCGCGCCGCACGAAGGGCTTCTCGTACTGCTGGGCGGTCAGGTCAGCGGAGCTCAGGCGGGCGACGAGCCGGGTCCCCTCTCGCCAGGCGACCTCGTCCTCGGGACTGTCGCCGAGCAGTTCCTGAAGGAGTTCGTCGGCGGACGCGGGCGCCGCGTCCACGAGACCCGCCCGCAGCGCGGGTTCCTCCAGAGCCAGTGTGCGTACGAGTCCGCGCAGGCAGGCCAGCCCCGGCTCGCCGGGCTCCCCGGGGCTCGTGGACCGGGCCCCCTGCGTGACGAACCACAGCCGGGGGCGGCGTCCCTCCGACGCCTCGGCACAGAGCCGTCGCGCGAGGGCGAACGCCGTGTGCAGGGCGGCGGTGTCGGCGGGGCCGGCGGACGGTCCGGTCAGGAGCAGGACCACGGCCGTGCTCTCGTCCCGGCCGACGGTGCCGAGCCATTCCGTGAGCGCCGGTTCCATGGCGCGGGAGGAGCCCGCGCACGTGGTGGTCGTCACGCCCTTGCGTCGCAGAGCCGCCTCGAGGGCGGCCGTCACGGCGCCCTCGGATTCGGGTGCCGGCTCGCCGGACAGCAGGAGCACACGGTCCAGCCGCCCAGGCAGCGGGACGGGTGACTTCTGCCACTGGATCTCGTGACTGAGTGCGTCCAGCGGCCTGGGGACGTCAAGAGGGCCGGCCGAGTCGAACTCCACCCCCCGGGCGCTCACCCGGGTCCGGGCGCCGCGCGCAACGAGGTCCCAGACCGGGCCGGTGCCGCGCGGGACGGCGGAGCCGCCGGCCTCGCTCGGCACGGCCCGCCGGGGGCCCGTCCGCAGTCCTTCGACGGTGACCGGTTCGTCCGTCGAGAACCGCTCGATGTGAAGGGAACGCACTGCGGTGGGAACCGGCAGCCGGTCCGGACCAAGGCCGGGCTCCGCGGGCTCCGTGCGCGTCGGTGCGTACAGCAGCGCGGTGAGCAGCTCCTCACAGCGTGCGCCGGCGGGTTCGCTTCGTTCGCCGGGTGCGGGATCGGCGGGTGCCCACCGGCCGATGACCTCCGGTGCGCCGGCGCCACCGTCGCTCTCCCTCGCCGGCGCCTTCGCACGGACACGTACCCGGGCCGACGCGTGACAGCGCCACGAGCCGTCCGCCGCCCGCGCGTTGACGGTGACGTCCGCGTGATCGCCGCTGGGCTCCCACGTGAGGGTGACGGGAGTGCTCCGGGCGAGGGGGAGCCACTGGTGGAGGGCGACGTCCTCCAGGCACAGGCCGGTGACGACGTCGTGCCCGTGGACCTCCTGGCTCGCGGCGATCACGAGCGCGACGGCCTGCGGGAGGCTGAGCACGGGTTGTCCGTGAAGGAGACGTTCGGGACGGTCCGTTCCCGCCGTCCCGAGGTCGGCCTGCCACAGCACGGCGTCGCCGCGGGGGTCGTCCGTGCGCGGGCCGAGTGCGCCCGGGCCGTGTGCGGATCCGGCGGCAAGACCGGTCACGCCCCGGTCGAACCAGAGGCGTTCATGGCGCCAGTCCGGGCTGGGGAGCGGGACGCGGCGGCCCGCCGGCCAGAGCAGTTCCTCGTCCACGGGCACACCCGCGAGGTGGAGGCGGACGAGCGCGGTGCGCAGATCGGCCGGCTCGTCGCCCCGTTTGTCGAGGGTCGGGACGACCAGCGGGTCCGAGGCGCTGTCCACGGCCTGGGCGGATTCGCCGACCGGCACGAGAGCGATGGGGTGCGGGGAGATCTCCAGGAAGATGTCGTTCCCGTCGCGGACGGCTGCCTCGACCGCCTGGTGCAGCCGGACGGGGCGCCGGACGTTGGCGCACCAGTAGGCGGCGTCGGCGCCGACGAACTCGCGTGGGTCGTCCAGCACGGTGGAGTACCACGTCACTTCCGCCGGGTGCGGACAGAGCGAGGTGAGGGCCTCGTCCAGTTCCGGGAGGAGGCCTTCCACCGCGGGGGAGTGCCCCGCCCCGCCCACGTTCAGCATGCGGGTCAGCCGGCCTTGCGCGGACAGGTCGTCCACCATCCGGCGTACGGCCTCGGCCGGTCCGGTGACCGTGCACCGGTACGGAGAGGAGTGCACGGCGATCTCCACCCCCGGGAACCGCCCCAGGACACCGGCCCGTTCCTCGACCGGAAGCTCGACGGCGGCCATGGCGCCGGAGCCCTGGGCGTCGACGGCGGACAGCAGTGCCGAGCGGTGGCGCACGACGCGCAGGCCGTCGGCGGGGGTGAGCGCACCGGCGATCACCGCTGCGCTCACCTCGCCCACCGAGTGGCCGATGACGGCGGCGGGCCGGACACCGTAGGCCATGAGGGTGCGCGCCAGCGCGACCTGCAGGCCGAACAGCGCGGGCTGGGTGAGGTCCACCCCGTCTCCGTCCGGTGATCCGAGGAGGCCGCTCAGCGAGTGGCTGCCGGACACCTCCAGGAAGACGGGGTCCAGCGCACGCACCTCGGCCTCGAAGAGCGGATCAGAGGCGAGGAGCCGCCGTCCCATGTCCTGCCTCTGAGAGCCGTGACCCGAGAAGACGAAGACGGGTCGGCGCTCCGCGTCCGGGTGTGCCGCCGAGTGGTCGGGGCACGCCGGGACGATACCCAAGCCTTCGTCCTCGCGTGCGAGAGCCGCCAGACGGCCGGCCGCCTCCTCGTGGGTGCGTGCGACCACGGCGGCGCAGGTTTCCCCCCTGCGATGCCGGGCGAGGGTGTACGCGAGGTCCCGCAGGGCGGGGGCGTCACCGGATGCCGTCAGCCGGGCGAGTGCGGTCGCGGCGTCCCCCAGGCGTTGCCGTGACCTGGCGGAAACGACCAGGACGTGCTGGTGCCGGGAGTCGTCACCGTGCGCGTCCGGGGGGCGGGAGGTGTCCTCGGGTGCCTGCTCGAGCACGACGTGCGCGTTGGTGCCCCCGAAGCCGAAGGCCGACACACCGGCACGGGCCGGACGGTCACCCCGCTCGGGCCAGGCGACGGGGGACGAGACGACCCGCAGCCGCAGCTCTTCGAAGTCGATGTGCGGGTTCGGCGTCCGGAAGTGCAGGGTGTGCGGGATGCGGCGGTGGTGCAGCGCGAGCACGGTCTTGACCAGGCCGACGATCCCCGCCGCCCCCTCGAGGTGTCCGAGGTTGCTCTTCACGGAGCCGATGAGCAGCGGCTGCCCGGCGGGCCTGCCGCGGCCGATGACCGCACCCAGTGCGCCGGCTTCCATGGGGTCGCCCAGAAGGGTGCCCGTGCCGTGTGTCTCGACGAAGTCGACCGTGTCCGGCTCGACCCGGGCGTTCCCGAGGGCGCTGCGCAACAGGTGCTCCTGAGCAGCCGGGTTGGGCGCCATCAGCCCGGCCGATCTGCCGTCACTGTTGACCGCCGTGCCCTTGATGACGGCCAGGACGCGGTCACCGTCGCGCTGTGCGTCGGCCAGCCGACGCAGGACGACGACCGCGCACCCCTCTCCGCGGGTGATGCCGTCCGCCGCCGCGTCGAACGGCTTGCAGCGCCTGTCCGCCGCCAGTGCTCCCGCCTGCTCGAACGAGGCCGTGACGGTGGGCAGCAGCAGGATGTTGGACCCGGCGGCCAGAGCGGTGTCGCACTCGCCGATGCTCAGGCTGACGCAGGCCTGGTGCACCGCCACCAGAGAGGAGGAGCAGGCGGTGTCGAGCGTGACGCTCGGGCCGTGCAGGTCGAACAGGTAGGACAGCCGGTTCGCGGCGATGCTTCCCGCGGCGCCGGTGGTGGTCCACGGCGTCAGATGACGGGGATCGGCGGTGGTCAGGTGCCCGTACTCCAGGGCGCTGAGGCCGACGAACACGCCAGTGTCGCTGCCCGCGAGCGAGTGGGCCGGTCGGCCGGCGTGGTCCAGGGCCTCGCACGCGACCTCCAGGAGCAGGCGCTGCTGCGGGTCCATCACCTCCGCTTCTCGCGGGGTGATGCCGAAGTAACCTGCGTCGAAGGCGTCGACGTCGTCCAGGAAGGCGCCCTGCCCCATCACTTCCTCGATGCGCGCGGTGGCACGGGCAGCGGCGGCGAAGGTGTGCCGGCGTAGGGCCGGCACGTCACCGATGAAGTCCCGTCCGTCCAGGAGCTGCTTCCAGAACGCCTCCGGACCGGTGACGCCCCCCGGGAGGCGGCAGCCGAGGCCGACCACGGCGACGGGACAGGGCTCTCCGGGTACCCGCCGTGTCCTCGGCCCCCCGTGGTGCTCCTCGGGCTCCTGCGCCGCCGACGCCTGAACCTCGCCGAGCCGGCGTGCGAGCTGCTCGACGGTCGGGGCCTCCCACATCAACGTGGCCGGCAGGGGCAGCTGCAGCACCTGCTCCAGACGGCCCGCCAGCCCGACGGCGGCACGTGAGGTCAGTCCGTAGTCCACGAGAAGACGGTTGTCGCCGACCTCGGCCTCCGGGACGCCGACGCTCTCCGAGACGAGCCGGCGCAGAATCGACCGCAGCTCACCCGCCGTGAACACCCGCCGACCGGCCGCCGAGGCCGCTTTCCTGTCCGCAACCATGTACCTCTCCTTGCCGGCGCTCGAGCGACGCCCGACGGTCTGGCCTAAACCTCGACGGCGGCTGTCCACCGGCCCGCCGCGTACTGCTCGCGGCATGCGCCACGGGCCACCTTGCCGCTGGTGGTCTGCGGGACGGTGCCGGGCGGTACCAGCACGACCTCACGCACGGCTACGCCGTGCCGGGCGGCGACCGCGCTGCGGACGGCACGCGTCACCTCGTCCGCCGCGGCCCCGTCGACGGTACGGTCCCTGCCGTGCTCGGCCACCACGACCAGGTGTTCCCCCTCCGCCGAGGAGACGGCGAAGGCGGCGACGTGGTGGGGACGGACGGCCGGGTGCGCGCGCTCGACCGTCTCCTCGATGTCGTGCGGGTAGTGGTTGGTGCCGTCGATGATCACGAGGTCCTTCAGGCGGCCGGTGATGTACACCTGCTTGTCGTGCCACACGCCGAGGTCCCCGGTGCGCAGCCATCCGCCGCCTGCTGCCTCCCCCCGCAGCACCGCGCGGAACGTCGCGTCGGATTCCGCCTGACGGTTCCAGTAGCCGCGGCCGATGTTGGGGCCGCGGAGCCAGATCTCACCGATGTGACCGTCCTTCTGACGACGGCAGGACGCGGGATCGACGATGGCGAGCTCCTGACCCGTGGGACGCCCGCACGCCACGATGTCGACGGTCGCCTCCTCGTCCGCGGTGTCGGCCGCCCACGCGACTCCCCGGCCCAGGGCGTCACGGGCGAAGGACGTGACCGTCGGCTCCTCGCCGAGGGGGGAGGCGGAGACGAAGACGGTGGCCTCGGCCAGCCCGTAGGAGGGACGCATGGCGATGCGGCTCAGCCCGGTGCGGGACAGGGCGGCGTGGAAGCGCTCCACCGTGCCGGCCCCGACGGGCTCGCTGCCGTTGACCATGGCGGCGACCGAGGCGAGGGAGAGTTCGTCGATCTCCTGCTCGTCGAGACTCTGGACGCAGTAGTCGTAGGCGAAATTGGGAGCCGCCGTCAGCGCGCCGGGGTGCCGGGTCAGCAGGCGCAGCCACCGCGCCGGCTGCTGGATGAAGGCCAGGGGATCCATGAGGACGGAGGGCAGGTGACCGAGAAGAGGGAGGACGACGGCGAGGACCAGCCCCATGTCGTGGTAGAGCGGCAGCCATCCCACGGTGCAGTTGTTCCCTCGCCGGAGGTTGTACGCCTCCATGGCCTGGCGCGCGTTGGCACACACCTGGGCATGCTCGATCTCCACGCCGGACGGAATACGCGTGGAACCGGAGGTGTATTGCAGGTACGCCAGATCGGTCGGGTCGACGTCGAAAATGACTGTGGAATCATTTGCGGCGTTCCGTAGTTCCGCCTCCGTGACGATTCTGTGGGTGGCAGGAGTTCCATGGTGCTCGCAGAAATCCTCGAGTTCCTTGCGGTGTCCCTCGACGGTCAGCAGAAGAGCGGGATCCGCGTCCTTGAGCACCGCCGCGAGTTTTTCCGCGTGTCCCGGCAGGGACGGAGTGAACATCGGGACGGCTACTGTGCCCGAACACGCGGATGCGAGGAAGCCGACGATGTAATCGAGACTTTGCGGAGCAACGACCGCCACTCTGTCGCCCGCCGCGCAGAGTCGCCGAATCCCGGAGCCCGCGGTACGAACCCGCTGTTCGAGTGCCTGCCACGTCAGTGAAGTGGCCACTCCACTGAGGTCTTCCCGGTAGTCAACGAACGTAAAGGCCTTTTCGGCGGGTGTGAGAGCCGCGACGTGGGCGAGGTGATGGCTGAGTGTGTTCGGCGCCAGTGCTGGCACGTGCTCACCGCGCTTTCGTTGAGTAGGCGAGAACCATGCAGCCCGTGCACATGCCGGGCGGGTGACCGGGGCTGGAAAACGCCTCGCGCACTGAAGTCCGCCAGGCCACCGATACGGCATCAAAGCACGCTGGAGTTGCCGTCTGCCACTCTCGCGCCGACATTGGAGTGACACCCCTCGGCACTGTGAGAGGAGACCGTGAAACGACTACGCGTCCTCAGCATCGTGGCCACGGTGGGCCTGTCCACCTTTCTCATCGCCGTCGACAACAGCGTCGTATACGTGGCACTGCCCCGGATCGGCCGCGAACTCGCCCTGTCGGATGCCGCCCTGAAATGGGTCGCGGCCGCTTATCCACTCGCTCTGGCGAGCTTCCTGCTCATCGCCGGGCAGTTCACGGACACCGTGGGGCGGCGCCGCACGCTGCTGACCGGGGTGGCGTTCTTCACCGTGGCCTCCGTGCTGTGCGCGCTGTCGAGCACCGGTGCGTCATTGCTCGGCTCCCGTGCGCTTCAGGGTGTCGGGGCCGCGTTCGTGCTTCCGGCGTCCCTGGCCATCACGTCGCACGACCTTCCGCCCCGGGTGAGGACCGCCGCGTTCGGGGCGATGACCGCGGCGATGGCGTCGGCCCTGGCGTTCGGGCCGGTGGTCTCCGGTGTGGTGACGCAGCGCCTGGGCTGGCAGTGGCTCTTCGCGCTGAGCGTCCCTCTCGGTCTGTTCGCCTTCGCCATGGGCGCCGTGGTGCTGCCCCGGGCCGCCCACGGCGCCAGGGGAGCGCGCCCGAGGACACCGGCGGCCATGCCCCTGCACCTGAACGCACTCGCCTGCGTGTCCGTGGCCGCTTTCGCCTACGTCCTGATCCAGGGACCCGGCCACGGCTTCACCGAGACGTCGGTCCTGTTCTGCGCGGTCGCCGCCGGGTGCGGCTTCCTGGCCCTGTACTGCGTCAGGAAGCCGGGCCGGAGCCCGGCGCTGGCCGTGCTGCTGCGCAGGCGTGCCTTCACCGGCGGGCTGGTCACCCAGCTCCTGTGGGGACTGGGCGTGACGGGGGTGTACTTCTACACGTCGCAGTTCCTTCAGAACGGCCTGCGCCTCAGCCCGACCGAAGCGGGCCTGGCCTTCACCCCGGTCGTCTGCGCGCTCTTCGCGACGGTCCCCTTCGTCGGCGCTCTCGCCAGGCGGTTCGGGGACGCCAGGATCGCCGCCTCGGGTCTGTTCCTCGTCGCCGTGGGCCTGCTCCTCGTCGCGGTGGGCAGCACGAGCGGCCGTCTGGCCGGTCTGCTGCCGGGGCTGGCGAGTGTCGGTACGGGGTCCGCCTTGGCCCTGCCGCTGACCACACGCGCCATGCGGGCCTCGCCGGATCACCTGTCCGGCTTCGCCGCGGGCCTGTTCAGCGCGACGCGCGAGGTGTCCGGTGTGTTCGGCATCGTGATCGTGGGAGCCCTGGTCACCTTCGTCCAGGACGCTCGCCTGGCCGGCGGGGCGACGGCCGGTCAGTCGCTGTCGGCGGGCTACCGGGCCGGTCTGTGCCTGGCGGCCGTGCTGGTCGGTGCAGGGGTGCCGGTGGCCCGGTGGTCGCTGCGGGGCCCGCGCACCGCGCCCGCCCGTACGGCTTTCAGGCCCTGGCGTCCGCGCTGATGCCCCGTCCGGCCGAGGGCCCGTGCCCGGTCGGCTTCAGCCGAGGGCGAACCTGTGACGCAGGACGTCACACGCGCGGTTCGCTCCGTCCTCCGCCCTCAGAGCGCCGGCGATCCGCCGGGCCGACTCGCCGAAGGCAGTGTTCCCGGTGACCGCCGTCAGCTGTTCCGCCAGCGCGTCGGCGGTCAGATCCCGGGCGGGGAGCGGGGGCGGGCCCGCTCCCAGCGCGTGCACCCGCGAGGCCCAGTACGGCTGGTCGCCGAAGAAGGGACACACCACATTGGGCACACCCGCGCGCAGAGCCGCGCACGTGGTCCCCGCTCCTCCGTGGTGGACGACCGCGGCCATGCGCGGGAACAGCCAGCCGTGCGGCGCCTCCGCCAGGACCAGCATGTCGTCCTCACTCGTCGAGGGGTCACCGAGCAGCACCCCGCGCAGTCCCGCGCGTCTCAGGGCCGCGCGTACGGTGCGGTCGGTCCGGCGTGGATCGCCGGTGCGCATGCTGCCGAAGCCGACGTACACCGGCGGCGGCCCGGCGAGGAGGAACGCGGTCAGCCGCTGCGGCGGTCGCCAGTCAGGCTGAGGGAAGTCCCAGAACCCGGTGACGTGCACGTCGGGGCCCCAGTCGGAGGGGCGGGGGACGACGGTGGGGCTGAACGCGCACAGCACCGTGGACCGGCGCGTCGCGCGCATGGGGGACAGCCGGGGCAGTGGGGCCAGCCCGTGGTGCCGCACCCGCCAGCGGTTGACGTGACGGCGGGACAGGAGCCAGGTCCCGGCGTCGACGATGTCGTAGCTGACGCGGTTGCCGAACGGCCCCAGCCGACGCGCGGCCGGTACGAAGGGGTGGGGGAAGGCCCGGGTGGGCTGGCTCGGTTGGAAGTGGACGACGGCGTGGGGGACGCCCAGGCGCTGGTTCAGATGGACTCCGAACAGGCCGAAGGCCGGGGCCAGGACCAGGTCGGCTCCGGCGGCACACGCGAAGGCCTCGTCGAGGAGGTTCTCGATGTGGGGCCGCAGCACTCTGTTCATGGTGCGCACGAAGGCGACGGGACCTTGACGGCTTCCCAGGAGCTCCTGTCCGGTGGCGGAGCCGACGATGTCCGACGGGTCCGCCGCCACGGGGTGGAATCCGGCTCCGGTGCTCGTGATCAGTTGTTCGTAGCGTGTGCTGGCGAGGACACGTACGGCGTGTCCGTGTCGCATCAGGGACTGCGCCAGTGCCAGACAGGGCTGCACGTCTCCGCGCGACCCCGCGGCAAACAGCATGACCGTTCGCCCCATGTTCCTCGACCTTCCTGCGGCGGGCGTACCCGGGTGATTCCGGGTCAGCGTTCGAGCGTCCGGGTCACCTGGGGCCAGACGGCATGCAGTTCCTGCTGCCAGTAGGGCCAGGAATGGGTGCCGGGGCGGTACAGGTGCGTGGTGGTCCTGACGCCCTCCGACCTGAGAGCGGCGGCGAACTTCGAGATCTGCTCCGGAAGCGTCACCTCCCCCAGCGTGCTCGCGAGCAGCACGTCCAGTGCGCGGCCCCCGTCCGCGGGTCCGGGCGACCCGTCGCCCGCCGAGAGGTGTACATGCGTCCGGCGGTACGACGGGACCATCGAGGCGGGATTGTGCGCCCTCCAGACGTCGTGGTGCATGACGGGGTCGCCCCACACGTCCTTGATGTCGATGCCTTCCCTCTGGGACCCGAGATGGAGGGCGAGAAGCACGGAGGGCTCGAAGAGGTCCACGTAGGAACTCATCGCGGCCGCGTAGCGGAACATTCCCGGGTGGCGGCCCGCATAGACCAGGGCCCCGAAACCGCCCATGGAAATACCGATGACTGCGCGGGACGAACTCCCGCGATACGCCCGCTCGATCAGCGGCACGAGTTCCCGGATGTGAAACGTCTCCCAGCGCGGCTTCCCCGCGAACCAGTCGCTGTAGTACCCGTTCCTCCCGGCGTCGGGCATCACGATCAGCGCCTCGGAATTCCTCGTCAGGTCTTCGACGTCCGTCTCGCGCGTCCATGAGGTGTAGTCGTCGTCCCCGCCGTGGAGCAGGTACACCACGGGAAATCGCGCGTTTCTCTTGGACTTCCAGCTCTTCGGCAGGATGATCCGCACTGGAATGGTCGTCCGCATGGCGGGTGAGTAGACCTGGATGTCCTGGGTGCGGTCGTCGATGTCCCGGACCGCGGCGATGTGCGCGTGGTCGCCCGCCCGCCGTGGCGCACTGTCCCTCGCATGGGCGTGCGGCGGAGAGCCGGCCGTGAGGATGAGGGCAAGCAGGGAGAAAAGGACCAAGCTCGCTCGCATGCGGGCGGATGCGTGAAAGACGGGCCACGTGAAGAGGGGAGGCATGAGGGTGAGGACTCCTTGTGCGGAGGTTTTCGGGAGCGTGCGACACAGGGTCGGACTCGGCTGCCCACAATGTCGAAAAGGAATCGACGGCCACCCACGGGACACGCCGCACGGCGATATTCGCGCTTTTCGTATGAATGCTCTCTACCGGGATCGCGAAAGGCTCCCGTGCCGTCCAGCGGCGCGGGAGCCTGTGTGGTGGTACGCGGGCCGGCGCGGGCCCGCGGCTACTTACCTGCGGAATGCGCCAAGGCGCCGTTCGCCGATCCGTGCGCGGCCCTCCGGGTCGGTGACGCCCAGTCCCTCACCGGGCGCGAGACACAGGACCCCGACCTTGCCGATGTGCTCGTTGGTCTGCACGCTTCGCGCCGCGGCGCCCACCTCGTCGAGCACGTAGGTCCGGGAAAGCGCCGGAACCAGGTGTCCCAGTGCGATGAGCCGGTTGACCGCCCACTGTTCGTGGAAGTTGGCCCCGTGGCTGCCGATGATCCGCTTCAGCCGCATCCACAAGTACCTGTTGTCGTACAGGTGCTCGTAACCCGTACTGGAGCCGCACGTGATGACCGTGCCTCCACGCCGCGCGAGGAAGACGGAAGCGGCGAACGTCCTCCTGCCGACGTGCTCGAACACGATGTGGGGGTCCTCGCCCACGGCGGCGCGAATGGCCTTCCCCATCTTCTTCCAGCCCTCGGGCCGCTGAAGGAGAGTGGGGTCACCCGCCTCGATCTCGGAGCGGTTGATGACGGCTCTGCAGCCCAGGGCCGTGAGCACTTCGGCCTTCTCCGCAGAGTTCACCACACCCACCGGGATACCGCCGCCGTTGAGGACGAGTTGCACCGCGTAGGCGCCCAGGCCGCCGGTCGCTCCCCATACGAGCACGACGTCCCCCTGCTTCATCTGCGCACCGCGCTCACTGACGAGCATGCGGTAGGCCGTGCTCGCACACAGGGGATTGACGGCGGCTTCCTCCCAGCTCAGCACGGCCGGCTTGGGCATGAGCTGACTGGCCCGGACCACCGCGTAGTGGGCGAGCCCGCCGAAGTTCGTCTCGAATCCCCAGGCCTTCTGCCCCTCACCGAGCATCCCGTCCCGATGGGTGTCGTGGTCCTGCTCGTCGACGTAGGCGGGCGAGACGACGACGTGGTCGCCGGCCTTCCACTTGCGAACGGACGATCCGGTGCGCACGATGACGCCAGACGCGTCGGAGCCCACGATGTGGTACGGGAGATCGTGACGTGCCTCCCAGCCGCCGTTCCTCGCCATCTGCTTGAGGAACTGGAAGGTGGGGACCGGCTCGAACATCGCGGTCCACACGGTGTTGTAGTTGATGGAACTCGCCATGACCGCGATCAGCGCCTCGTCGGGCGCCAGTTCGGGCATGGGCACGTCGTCGACGGACAGGGACTTGCGTACGTCCTTGTCATCCATGGAACGGAACACGTCCACGTCCTCTGCCCGGACCGTCGTGGCGCGGAAGTAGTCCGGCAGGGGCAGTGATTCCAGGTCCGCGGCCCCGGCACCGGCGACAACTGCTTCGGACAGAGGTGACTGCATCGAGGAACTCCCTTGATCACGCCGTCGCACCCGGCCGACGGCCGCACGTACGATCCGTTTGCGGACCTCTCCCTCAGCAAGCCCCTGATGTGCCGCTCACGCAACCGCAGGAGCACGGCCGTTGCGCCGATCGCCGCACGAAAGAAGATCAACCCCGGACCGTGCAACCCTCCCGGCACCTCGCGGGTCGTACGCGTACGGCGGCGCCTCGCCGGTGCGCGCGACGAGCCGCGCGCCGGCGCGCGGCTCCTTGAGCCGCTCGGGCGGCACCAGCGTGAGACCGGGGAAGTGGCCCGCCAGCAGCTGCTCCGCCGCCGGATCGGCGTCCCGTACCCCGGCTGCGGCCGTCGCGCCCTCCGCCGCCAGCTCCGCCGACAGCCCTTCGAGCACCTAAGGAGGGCACCCCGGCCCGGGAGGCGGGTCCACCATGCGCGGCCCGTCGGGGATCTGCGTAACCGGCGTCGCACCCCAGCACCCCGTTGCCGTGCCCGAGTTCGGCCAGGGCGCCGGAGAGGTGCCGGTTCAGGATTCCGTTCCTCGTCACAGCGCGGCGACCTCCGTCGCGGTCGGGAAGGACACCTGCGCCCCTTCCTTCGTGACCGTGGCCGCACCCACCCGGGCCGCGTACGCCGCCGCCTCGGCGAGCGGCTCGCCCGTGCCCAGCCGCCAGGCCAGCGCCGCGGTGAACGCGTCCCCCGCACCGGTGGTGTCCACGGCGTGCACCGTGACGGAGGGAACCCGGGCGATACCGTCCGCGGAGGCCACCAGCGCGCCCTCGCCGCCCAGCGTCACCACCACCGAACGCGGGCCCTTCGCCAGCAGCAGCCGCGCCCACGCCGCCGGATCGTCGCTCACCCCGGCGGCGTCGCCCAGGACGACCTTCGCCTCGTGCTCGTTGACGATCAGCGGATCGCAGGCCGTCAGCACCTCCGCCGGGAGCGGACGCGGCGGGGACGGGTTCAGCACGAACCGGCTGCCCGGCGCCAGGTTCCGCACCACCTCCACCACCGTCTCGAGCGGGATCTCCAGCTGTGTGGACACAACCCGGGAGGCGCTGAAGAGGCTCGCGGCCGTCCGCACGTCCTGAGGCGTGAGCCGGCCGTTGGCGCCCGGGGAGACGACGATGCTGTTGTCCCCCGACGGGTCCACCGTGATCAGCGCGACCCCGGTCGGCGCCGCGCTCACCAGTACGCCCACCGTGTCCACTCCGGCCGCCCGCTGCGAGTCCAGCAGCAGCCGCCCGTAGGCGTCGTCGCCGACCCGGGCCAGCAGGGCCGTACGGGCGCCGAGGCGGGCCGCCGCGACGGCCTGGTTGGCGCCCTTGCCGCCCGGGTGGACGGCCAGGTCCGAGCCGAGCACCGTCTCCCCGGCCGCCGGCCTGCGCTCGACACCGATCACCAGGTCGGCGTTGGCCGACCCCACGACCAGCAGGTCGTAGTCGTACATCACCATCGTGAACGCACTCCCCAATCACCCGCGCCGGGCGGGCGGTCGCCCCGGCGCCGACCGGCCGCGACCGCCCGCCCGCTGCTCATCGGCGTCGCGCCGTCCCGTTCCGCCCAACCGGGCGGCTCCCCGCGGCGCGTCGTCCACGGCGATCGTGCCAGGCTCTGGCGGCTGCCGTGCCACCGACGCGTACCGCGTGCCCTGTCCGACGGAACGGGGTGGCACGCCGCCCGGCGCGGGTTCCGGTGGACCCGGCCCTGCGCCGGGGCAGCCGGGAGGCGGGCCGCCGGAGCCCGGGCCGCTGAAGCGCCCTGCCGCTGTGCGGACTTGAGGAGTGGCAACTGTCAGTGCACGACGCGGGCCAGGCCGGCGGCCAGGCTGTCTGCCCGGGTCATGCCCTCTGATCCCCCGTCACGGGCAGGCACTCGGCGAGCAGGTCGACGACGTCGCGCCAGGCTCGCCGCGCGTGCTGGGGGTGGTAGCCGACGCCGGGGACCGTGGGGTGGTCGACCGGCGGGTGGTGGAAGGCGTGCAAGGCGCCGCCGTAGACCACGAGGCGCCAGTCGACGCCCGCGGCCTGCATCTCGGCGGTGAACGCGTTCCGTTGTGCGGGCGGCATGATCGGGTCTTCCGATCCGACCCCGGCCCACACCGGGCAGCGAATGCGCGCTGCCTCGCCCGGTCGGCCCGTGGTGGTCGCGTTGACCGTGCCGATCGCCCGCAGGTCGACGCCGTCGCGCCCGAGTTCCAGCGCGATGGCACCCCCGGTGCCGTAGCCGATGGCGGCGATCCGGTCGGGGTCGGTCCGGGGCTCGCTGCGCAACTCGTCGAGTGCCGCGTGGCCGATGTGCCGCATCCGGTCGGGATCGGCGAGCAGCGGCAGGCAACGGGCCAGCATCTCCTCGGGGTCGCCCACATAGCGCCCGCCGTGCAGGTCGAAGGCCAGCGTCACGTATCCCAGCTCGGCGAGAGCGTCGGCCCGGCGGCGCTCGACATCGCTGAGCCCCATGCCCTCCGGTCCGAGCAACACCGCGGGCCGGCGGTCGGTACCGGCTGGAAGCGCCAGGTGCCCGATCATCGTCAGACCGTCCGCCGGGTACTCGACCGTACGCGTCGTGATCGCTGTCATGGGACTGGACGGTAGTGGCCGTCGAGCCCGGCCCGGCCGGTGTTCTGCCGCCGGCAGAACAGCGTACGTCGGCTCCTTCCCGGCCGAGGACTTCGCCGAGGTCGTCGACCATGTGAGGGCGCAGGCGGGCTGAACTGTCGGTGCCGGGCGGTACCGTCGGATCATGGCTCAGGAAACGGGGAGCGGGGAGCGGCGACTCGCCGTGCTGGAAGGCGTCCTGGAGCGCATCACCTACGCCAACGAGGACAACGGCTACACGGTCGCCCGCGTCGACACCGGCCGGGGCGCCGGCGACCTGCTCACGGTCGTCGGCGCGCTGCTCGGCGCCCAGGTCGGGGAGTCGCTGCGGATGGAGGGCCGCTGGGGCTCCCACCCGCAGTACGGCAAGCAGTTCCTCGTGGAGAACTACACCACCGTGCTGCCCGCCACCGTCCAGGGCATCCGCCGCTATCTGGGCTCGGGCCTGGTCAAGGGCATCGGCCCGGTCTTCGCCGACCGCATCACCCGGCACTTCGGCACCGACACCCTCACGATCATCGAGGAGGAGCCCAAGCGGCTGATCGAGGTCCCCGGCCTCGGCCCCAAGCGCACGAAGAAGATCGCCGACGCCTGGGAGGAACAGAAGGCGATCAAGGAGGTCATGCTCTTCCTCCAGACGGTGGAGGTCTCCACCTCCATCGCCGTGCGCATCTACAAGAAGTACGGCGACGCCTCGATCTCCGTGGTGAAGAACCAGCCGTACCGGCTGGCCTCCGACGTCTGGGGCATCGGGTTCCTCACCGCCGACAGGATCGCCCGGTCCGTCGGCATCCCGCACGACAGCCCGGAGCGCGTCAAGGCGGGCCTTCAGTACGCGCTGTCCCAGTCCGCCGACCAGGGGCACTGCTATCTGCCCGAGGAGCGGCTGATCGCCGACGCGGTGAAGCTGCTGGGCGTGGACACCGGGCTGGTCATCGAGTGCCTCGCCGAGCTGGCCGAGGTCCCGCAGGACGGCGAGGACCCGGGCGTCGTACGGGAGAAGGTGCCCGGCCCGGACGGCGACTCGGAGCCGGTCACGGCGGTCTACCTGGTCCCCTTCCACCGCGCCGAACTCTCCCTCGCCGCCCAGCTGCTGCGCCTGCTGCGCACCGAGCAGGACCGGATGCCGGGCTTCAGGGACGTGGCCTGGGACAAGGCGCTGGCCTGGCTGCGCACCCGGACCGGCGCCGACCTCGCCCCCGAGCAGGAGGCGGCCGTGAGACTGGCGCTGAGCGAGAAGGTCGCGGTGCTCACGGGCGGCCCCGGCTGCGGCAAGTCGTTCACCGTGCGCTCGATCGTGGAGCTGGCCCGGGCGAAGAAGGCCAAGGTGGTGCTGGCCGCGCCCACCGGCCGTGCCGCCAAGCGGCTGGCCGAGCTGACCGGCGCCGAGGCGTCCACGGTGCACCGCCTGCTGGAGCTGAAGCCGGGCGGCGACGCGGCGTACGACCGGGACCGGCCGCTGGACGCCGACCTGGTGGTGGTCGACGAGGCGTCCATGCTGGACCTGCTGCTGGCGAACAAGCTGGTCAAGGCGGTTCCGCCGGGCGCCCACCTGCTGTTCGTCGGAGACGTCGACCAGTTGCCCAGCGTCGGCGCGGGGGAGGTCCTGCGGGACCTGCTCGCCGACGGCGGCCCGATCCCCGCCGTGCGTCTGACGCGCGTGTTCCGCCAGGCGCAGCAGTCCGGCGTGGTCACCAACGCGCACCGGATCAACGCCGGGCAGCACCCGGTGACCGACGGCATGAAGGACTTCTTCCTCTTCGTCGAGGACGACACCGAGGAGGCCGGCCGGCTCACCGTCGACGTGGCCGCCCGGCGCGTTCCGGCCAGGTTCGGCCTGGACCCGCGCCGGGACGTGCAGGTGCTCGCGCCGATGCACCGCGGCCCGGCCGGCGCCGGCACGCTCAACGGGCTGCTGCAGCAGGCCATCACCCCGGGCCGCCCCGATCTGCCCGAGAAGCGGTTCGGCGGCCGGGTCTTCCGCGTCGGCGACAAGGTCACCCAGATCCGCAACAATTACGAGAAGGGGAAGAACGGCGTCTTCAACGGGACCGTGGGCGTGGTCACCTCCCTCGACCCGGTCGACCAGCGGCTCACGGTGCTGACGGACGAGGACGAGGAGGTGGCGTACGAGTTCGACGAGCTGGACGAGCTGGCGCACGCCTACGCGGTCACCATCCACCGCTCGCAGGGAAGCGAGTATCCCGCGGTCGTCATCCCCGTCACCACCGGCGCGTGGATGATGCTCCAGCGGAATCTGCTGTACACGGCGGTGACCCGCGCCAAGTCGCTGGTCGTCCTCGTGGGTTCCCGCAAGGCGATCGGCCAGGCGGTCCGCTCGGTCTCGGCGGGCCGGCGCTGCACGGCACTGGACTTCCGCCTCGGCGGCCGCGGGTCGTGAGACGGCGCGGATCGTGAGACAGTGCAAAAAAATGATCGATCAAACGAGTCGTGAAGGTCACAGACCACTTCCGGAACCGGGTCGAAGGCGGCAGGATGAGCAAGTTGGCGGCACTGAGTGCCGCCGGTAAGCCCAATGGTCGACCCCGAGTGCACTCTCCTGCGCCAAATGGGGGATGGTAGAGACAGTCAGGGCAACCTCGAAGATGAGGCACAACGTCGGTGAGGGAAGACGTGAGCGACAACTCTGTAGTACTGCGGTACGGCGACGGCGAGTACACCTACCCGGTGATCGACAGCACCGTCGGTGACAAGGGCTTCGACATCGGGAAGCTCCGCGCCCAGACCGGTCTGGTGACCCTGGACAGCGGATACGGCAACACGGCCGCCTATAAATCGGCGATCACCTACCTCGACGGTGAGGCGGGCATCCTCCGCTACCGCGGCTACCCGATCGAGCAGCTGGCCGAGCGCTCCACCTTCCTGGAGGTCGCCTACCTGCTGATCAACGGCGAGCTGCCGACGGTCGACCAGCTCTCCTCCTTCAAGAACGACATCACGCAGCACACCCTGCTGCACGAGGACGTCAAGAACTTCTACAAGGGCTTCCCGCGCGACGCCCACCCGATGGCCATGCTGTCCTCGGTCGTCTCCGCGCTGTCCACGTTCTACCAGGACAGCCACAACCCGTTCGACGAGACGCAGCGCAACCTCTCCACGATCCGGCTGCTCGCCAAGCTCCCCACGATCGCGGCGTACGCCTACAAGAAGTCGATCGGCCACCCGTTCGTCTACCCGCGCAACGACCTCGGGTACGTCGAGAACTTCCTGCGCATGACCTTCTCGGTCCCGGCCCAGGAGTACGACCTCGACCCGATCGTCGTCGCGGCGCTGGACAAGCTGCTCATCCTGCACGCCGACCACGAGCAGAACTGCTCCACCTCGACCGTCCGCCTGGTGGGTTCCTCCCAGGCGAACATGTTCGCGTCGATCTCGGCCGGCATCAACGCGCTCTGGGGTCCGCTGCACGGCGGTGCCAACCAGTCGGTGCTGGAGATGCTGGAGGGCATCCGCGACTCCGGCGGCGACGTCGACACCTTCATCCGCAAGGTGAAGAACAAGGAGGACGGCGTCCGGCTGATGGGCTTCGGCCACCGGGTCTACAAGAACTTCGACCCGCGCGCGAAGATCATCAAGGCGGCGGCGCACGACGTCCTCTCCGCGCTCGGCAAGTCCGACGAGCTGCTGGACATCGCGCTGAAGCTGGAGGAGCACGCGCTCTCCGACGACTACTTCGTCTCGCGCAGCCTCTACCCGAACGTGGACTTCTACACCGGTCTGATCTACCGGGCCATGGGCTTCCCGACCGAGATGTTCACGGTGCTGTTCGCGCTCGGCCGCCTGCCGGGCTGGATCGCCCAGTGGCACGAGATGATCAAGGAGCCGGGTTCCCGCATCGGCCGCCCGCGCCAGATCTACACGGGCGTCGTCGAGCGCGACTTCATCCCGGTCGAGCAGCGCTGACCCCGAAGCCCCGCGCACGTAACAGAAGGCGCCCTGACGCCGGTCCCCCCACGGGCCGACGACCAGGGCGCCTTCCCATGTCCCGGTGCGGATTCCCCCCACGGGATCCGGCCGGGCGTCTGTGAGGACACAGCGCCTGAATCGCTGGTGAGCACAACGAGCAAAACTCGCCGTACTGCTGGGATCGTGCGTGATGTGCATCTGCCGGGACAGCGCACGCCGGGAGGGCCGCTCAAAGCTTCCCGGTGTGCGTGCCCCGGCAACGCATCTCTGGAGCAGTCCCCCAAGACAACTCCAGACGTCAGTCGGCGCCCCCCAAGACGCTTTCTGACATCGCCAACTTAGACCGTCGAACCCCTTCGATGGTTACGTTCGCGTCACTGTGATCTGTGTCTCTTGCATATGTCCGTTAGATGCGCAAGGGCCCTGTTACGGCGAACAGGAACCAAGCGTAAGGAAGATGCGCGAGGCTTGTGAAGAGCTTATGTGAGGTTCGCGCCCTCGCGAAAGGCCCGCAACCGCAGGCTGTTGCTGACCACGAACACCGACGAGAAGGCCATCGCCGCTCCCGCGATCATGGGATTGAGCAGACCCGCCGCCGCGAGCGGCAACGCGGCCACGTTGTATCCGAAGGCCCAGACGAGGTTTCCCTTGATCGTCGCGAGCGTCCGCCGCGACAGCCGGATGGCGTCGGCGGCGACCCGCAGGTCCCCGCGCACCAGCGTCAGATCGCCGGCCTCGATCGCCGCGTCGGTCCCGGTGCCCATCGCCAGCCCCAGGTCGGCGGTGGCGAGCGCGGCGGCGTCGTTCACCCCGTCCCCGACCATCGCCACCACCCGGCCCTCGTCCCGCAGCCGCCGCACGACGGCCACCTTGTCCTCGGGGAGCACCTCCGCGACCACGTCGCCGGGGTCGATGCCGACCTGCCGGGCCACGGCCTCGGCGACCGTCCGGTTGTCCCCGGTCAGCAGCATCGGCGTCAGCCCCAGCGCGCGCAGCTCGCGCACCGCCTCGGCGCTGGTCTCCTTCACCGCGTCGGCGACCGCCAGCACCCCGCGCGCGACCCCGTCCCAGCCCGCCACGACGGCCGTACGGCCCTCGCGCTCGGCCGCCTCGCGCGCGCGGGCCAGCTCCGGAGGCAGTACGTCGTACAGCCGCCCCACGGCCACCTCGCGCCCCTCCACGCGCCCCCGCACGCCCCGGCCGGGCACGTTCTCGAAGAGCTCCACGGCGGGCAGCTCACCGGCGCGCTCCTCGGCGCCGGCCGCGACCGCCTGGGCCACGGGGTGCTCGGAGGCGTGCTCCAGGGCGCCCGCGAGGCGCAGCAGCTCCTTCTCGTCGGTGCCCTCGGCGGCGTACACCTCCTGAAGGGTCATCCGCCCGGTGGTCACCGTGCCGGTCTTGTCCAGGAGGACGGTGTCGACGCGGCGGGTGGACTCCAGCACCTCCGGGCCCTTGATGAGGATGCCGAGCTGCGCGCCGCGCCCGGTGCCGACCATCAGCGCGGTCGGGGTGGCCAGCCCCAGCGCGCACGGGCACGCGATGATCAGTACGGCGACGGCGGCGGTGAACGCGGCGACGGTGTCCCCGGTGACGCCCAGCCAGGCCCCGAAGGTGACGACCGCGATCACCAGCACCACCGGCACGAAGACCCCGGCGACCCGGTCGGCCAGCCGCTGCACCTCGGCCTTGCCGTTCTGCGCCTCCTCCACCAGCCGGGCCATCCGCGCCAGCCGGGTGTCGGCGCCGACCCGGCCGGCCTCCACGACCAGCCGTCCGCCGGCGTTGACGGTGGCCCCGGTGACGGTGTCGCCCACGGTCACGTCCACCGGCACGGACTCCCCGGTCAGCATGGACGCGTCGACCGCCGAGGAGCCCTCGACGACCGTGCCGTCGGTGGCGATCTTCTCGCCGGGCCGGACCACGAACCGGTCCCCGACCGCCAGCCGGTCCACGGGGATCCGCACCTCGCGCCCGTCCCGCAGGACGGCGACGTCCTTGGCGCCGAGGTCCATCAGCGCCCGCAGCGCCGCCCCGGCGCGCCGCTTGGAGCGGGCCTCCAGGTAGCGGCCGAGCAGGATGAAGGCGGTCACCCCGGCGGCGACCTCCAGGTAGATCGTCGAGGCGCCGTCCGCGCGGGAGACGGTCAGCTCGAAGGGGTGGCGCATCCCGGGCATGCCCGCGTCGCCGAGGAACAGCGCCCACAGGGACCAGGTGAACGCGGCGAGCGTGCCGACCGAGACCAGGGTGTCCATGGTCGAGGAGCCGTGCCGCAGGTTCGTCCACGCGGCCTTGTGGAAGCCCCAGCCGCCCCAGACCACCACGGGCGCGGCCAGGGTCAGCGACAGCCACTGCCAGTTGTCGAACTGCAGGGCCGGCACCATCGCGAGCAGCACCACCGGCGCGGCCAGCGCGAGGGTGACCAGCAGCCGGTGGCGCAGGGCGGCGAGCTCCGGGTCACCGCCGTCGGCCGGCGCCGCCTCGACGGCCTCCTCACGTACCGGTTCCTCCGCGGTGTAGCCGGTCCTCACCACGGTCGCGATCAGGTCGGCCACCCCGACGCCCTCGGGGTAGGCCACCTTCGCCTTCTCCGTCGCGTAGTTGACGGTGGCGGTGACGCCGTCCATGCGGTTGAGCTTCTTCTCGATCCGGGCGGCGCAGGAGGCACAGGTCATGCCGCCGATGAGCAGCTCGACCTCGTGGGCGGGCGCGTCCTCACCGGCTATCGGCGCGGTGCTGCTGGTCATGTCCGTACTCCAGGGAGCGGAACGGGCCGTACGGGACCAGTGTGGAACGGTCGGTACGGCCCGTGGGGGGCGGGAGGTTGTCAGGCGCGGCCGGTCAGTTCGTAGCCGGCCTCGTCGATCGCGGCGCGCACGGCCTCCTCGTCCGGCTCCGCGGCGGAGACGACGGTGACCTCGCCGGTCGCGGCGACGGCCTTCACCGAGGTGACGCCGGGCAGCTGGGACAGTTCGCCGGACACCGCGCCCTCGCAGTGGCCGCAGCTCATGCCGCTCACCTTGTAGACGGTGGTGACGGTACCCGGGGTGTCGGTGTGGGCGGTCATGTCGTTCTCCTCGTCGAGGCGTGTGGGAACCAGGGGGTCCAGTGGGGCCCTCCACTCACCAGACTATACCCCTAGGGGGTATTTCTCAAAGGGGTGCCGCCCGCTCGGCCGGAACGAGCCGTTAGCGTTCGGGGTCGGTCGGACGACCGGGCGGCGGAGAGGAGCCGGAATGCGGGCCGTGGTGTACGAGCGGTACGGCGAGCCTGCCGAGGTGCGCGAGGTGCCCGCCCCGCGCCCGGCCGCCCACGGGGTGGTGGTCCGGGTGGAGGCGACGGGGCTGTGCCGCAGCGACTGGCACGGCTGGATGGGGCACGACCCCGACATCGTCCTGCCCCACGTGCCCGGCCACGAACTGGCCGGTGTCGTCGTCGAGGCCGGCCCCGGCGTCACCCGTCGGCGCCCCGGCGACCGGGTCACCGTGCCCTTCGTGTGCGGCTGCGGCGCCTGTGCCTCCTGCGCGGCCGGCGACCACCAGGTGTGCGAGCGCCAGACCCAGCCGGGCTTCACCCACTGGGGGTCCTTCGCCCAGTACGTCGCCCTCGACCACGCCGACGTGAACCTGGTCACGGTCCCGGACGACCTGTCGTACGCCACCGCCGCCGGGCTGGGCTGCCGGTTCGCCACCGCCTTCCGGGCGGTGGTGCAGCAGGGCCGGGTCGCGGCCGGCGAGTGGGTCGCGGTGCACGGCTGCGGCGGGGTCGGTCTCTCCGCGGTGATGATCGCGGCGGCCTCGGGAGCCCGGGTGGTGGCCGTCGACGTCTCGCCGAGGGCGCTGGAGCTGGCCCGTGAGTTCGGGGCGGCCCACTGCCTGGACGCCACCGGGGTGGCCGACCCGGCCGCCGCCGTCCGCGAGCTGACCGGCGGCGGCGCCCATCTCTCCCTCGACGCCCTCGGCTCCCCGCTCACCTGCGCCGCCTCCGTGGGCGGCCTGCGCCGCCGCGGCCGGCACGTCCAGGTCGGACTGCTGCCCTCCCCGGACGGCACGACCCCCGTGCCGATGGCCCGTGCGGTCGCCCTGGAGCTGGAACTGATCGGCAGTCACGGCATGGCCGCGCACACCTACCCGGCGATGCTCCGGGCGGTCGCGGCCGGCGTGCTGCGGCCCGACCGGCTGGTGACGTCGACGATCGCCCTGGACGCCGTACCGGACGCCCTCGCGGCGATGGGTACGGCGCCCGGAGCCGGGGTGACGGTCATCGAGCCGTGGCGTTGAGCGCGGCCCACTCGGGGGCCAGGACCGACATCACCACCTCGTCCAGCCACTCGCCGGCCTGCCACACGGTCTGCCGGACGACGCCCTCGGCGACGAACCCGGCCTTCTCGTAGGCGCGGCGGGCGCGCGGGTTGCGGGCCTGGACGTGCAACGAGACCCGGTGCAGGCCGAGACCCTCGAAGGCGTGGCCCAGCATCAGCCGGACCGCCTCGGTGCCGAGGCCCCGGTCCCGGCCGCCCGGGCCGATCAGGATGCGGAAGTTGCAGCTGCGGTTGGGCTCGTCCCAGTCGTTGAGGACGGCCTCGCCGACCAGCTCGCCGCTCGCGCGGTCGACGATGCCGAGGTCGAGCCGGTCGGGCCGGTCGTTGCGGCTGCCGTACCAGGCGCGCAGCCGGTCGGCGTCGAACGCCGCGTCGGGGCTCCCGGTCAGCCGGATCACCTCCGGGTCGGCCAGGATCCGCGCCATCGTCGGCACGTCCTCCTCGGTGAACGGCCGGAGCACGGTTTTCTCGCCGGTGAGCACCGGTTTGACGGAGAAGTCCATGGACGGCACTGTGCCCCACGCGCCGGTGGGGCGGACAGTGGTTTTCCTCAGGGGCGGGGACGCCGGGTCAGTCCGGTCGGCGCCCCCGGTTGCCGGGCCGGGAGGCCGCCCACGCGCGTACCGTCTCGGCGTACCAGTAGGGTTTGCCGCCCTCGACGTGGTCGGGGGCGGGCAGTAGCCCGTGCTTGCGGTAGGAGCGCACGGTGTCCGGTTGGACCCGGATGTGCGCCGCGATGTCCTTGTAGGACCACAGCCTCTGGTCGGTCATGACTCGCACCTCCCTGGCGCACACGGGGCGGCGGCCGGAAGGCCGCCGGGGGGAGCCCCGCGGCGCGCTGCCGCTCCGTGAACGACGGCCGGTGACCAAGAGACAGTGCCTGTTGGCCGTGTGTGACACAGGGTCCGCGTACATGTGACACCTGTGACACGGCAGGGGCGTTTGTGACAGAACGGAGGTAAAGCGGGTGCACCGGGCCGGGGCCCGGACGGACCTCCTAGGCGCCGCAGGAGCGCAGGAACGCCCGGGTCCGCCGGGCGATCGGCAGCGGCGCGTCCGGATCGCACGGGTACATGTCCTGTTCCACGATCGCGAACAGCTCCCTGCCCAGCCCCTGGGCGGCGGACAGCACGGGCCCCAGCTCCGGCACCCCCGCCGGCGGCTCGCACATCACCCCCTGCGCCACGGCCGGCCCGAACGGCGTCCCCTTCTCCCGTACGTCCGCGAGGACCGCCGGGTCGACCTGCTTGAGGTGCAGGTAGCCGATCCGCTCCCCGTAGGTCTCGATGAGCTTGACGCTGTCGCCGCCGCAGTACGCGTAGTGCCCGGTGTCCAGGCACAGCGACACCAGGTCGGAGTCGGTCCCGTCCAGGAACCGCTCGACGTTCTCCTCGGTGTCGATGTGGGTGTCGGCGTGCGGGTGGACGACGATCGTCAGCCCGTACCGCTCGCGGACCTCCCGTCCCAGCCGCTCGGTGAGCGAGGTCAGGGAGTGCCACTGCTGCGGCGTCAGCGTGTCCGGTTCCAGCACCCGGCCCGTCTTGTCGTCCCGCCAGAAGGACGGGATGACGACCAGGTGCCGGGCGCCCATCGCCTGGGCCAGTGCCGCGTTGTCGGCGACGTGCGCCCAGGTCTTCTCCCAGACGTCCGGTCCGTGGTGCAGCCCGGTGAAGACCGTGCCGGCCGACACCTTCAGACCGCGCCGGGCGGTCTCCTCGGCGAGGACGGCGGGGTCGGCGGGCAGATAGCCGTACGGGCCCAGTTCGATCCACTCGTAGCCGGCGTCGGCGACCTCGTCGAGGAAGCGCCGCCAGGGGACCTGGGCCGGGTCGTCGGGGAACCAGACGCCCCAGCTGTCGGGGGCCGAACCGATCCGGATGCGGGAGAGTGCCGAGTGTGGTGACAACGACGTCATGGGCGTCAGCGTGGAGTGCGGGGCAAGCGCTGTCAAGGGCTGGTCCGAATGTCTGGACAAAGTATTGACAGGGCCCGGCTCCCGGCACTAGAACCGGGGGGAGTCGAGACGAAGGGAACCCGATGGCGTACGAGCTGATCACCATGGGGCGGATCGGAGTGGACCTGTATCCACTGCAGACGGGGGTCCCGCTGGCCCAGGTGGCGTCCTTCGGGAAGTTCCTGGGCGGTTCCGCCACCAACGTCGCCGTCGCGGCCGCCCGCCTCGGCCGCCGGACGGCCGTGATCACCCGCACGGGCGAGGACGCCTTCGGCGCCTACCTGCACCAGGCGCTGCGCGACTTCGGCGTGGACGACCGCTGGGTCACCGCGGTCCCCGGCCTGCCCACACCGGTCACCTTCTGCGAGGTGTTCCCCCCGGACGACTTCCCGCTCTGGTTCTACCGGCAGCCCAAGGCGCCCGACCTGGAGATCGACGCCCACGACCTCGACCTCGGCGCCATCCGCGAGGCCCGCGTCTTCTGGGTGACCGGCACCGGCCTGAGCGAGGAGCCGAGCCGCACGGCGACACTGGCCGCCCTCGCACACCGCGCCAAGTCCGGCCCGACGGTCTTCGACCTCGACTGGCGCCCCATGTTCTGGACCGACCCGGCCGCCGCCCGCCCCTTCTACACCGAGGCCCTGCGCCACACCACCGTCGCCGTCGGCAACCTCGACGAGGTGGAGGTCGCCACCGGGGTGCGCGACCCGCACGCCGCCGCCCGCGCCCTGCTCGACGCCGGTGTCGAACTGGCGGTCGTCAAGCAGGGCCCGAAGGGCGTCCTCGCCGTCAGCAGCGCGGGCGACTCGGCCGAGGTCCCGCCGCTGCCCGTGACCGTCCTCAACGGCCTCGGCGCCGGCGACGCCTTCGGCGGCTCGCTCTGCCACGGCCTGCTCGCCGGATGGGATCTGGAGAAGATCATGCGCCACGCCAACGCGGCCGGCGCCATCGTCGCCTCCCGCCTGGAATGCTCGTCGGCGATGCCGACGAGCACGGAGATCGAGAACGCCGTCACGGCGGGAGCGGTGCTGTGATCCCCGGCCAGGCCGCCGCCACCGCGCCGCCGGTCGACGTCTCCGAACTGGTCCGGCTGCGCGCCGAACGCCCCGAGGCCGTCGCCGAGGCCGCCGCGCGGCGCGTCCGCCGGCCCCTGCTGGGCGACTCCGGGCGACTGATGATCGTCGCCGCCGACCACCCGGCGCGCGGCGCACTCGGCATCGGGGACCGCAAGCTGGCCATGGCCAACCGGATCGACCTCCTCGAACGCCTCTGCCTGGCCCTGTCCCGGCCCGGCGTCGACGGCGTCCTCGCCACCGCCGACATCCTCGACGACCTGCTGCTGCTCGGCGCCCTCGACGGCAAGGTGGTGATGGGCTCGATGAACCGGGGCGGCCTGCAGGGCGCCCGCTTCGAACTCGACGACCGGTTCACCGGCCACCGGGCCGAGGACCTCGAACGCCTCCGCTTCGACGCCGGCAAGCTGCTGCTGCGCATCGACTACGACGACCCGGGCTCCCTGACCACCCTGGAGACCACCGCCCGCGCCGTCGACGCCATGGCCGCGCGCCGGCTCCCGCTGTTCGTCGAGCCGTTCATCAGCCGGCGTGCCCCGGACGGAAGGCTGCGCAACGACCTGTCCGCCGAGGCCGTCACCCGGTCCATCGCCATCGCCTCCGGCCTCGGCGGCACCTCCGCCTACACCTGGCTGAAGCTGCCCGTCACCGAGAACCCCGACGACATGGCCGAGGTGATGGAGACCTCCACCCTGCCCGCCGTCCTGCTCGGCGGCGAGGTCGGGGGCTCCGCCGAGGAGCAGGCCGGGGCGTACGAGAAGTGGCGCGGCGCGCTGCGCCTGCCCACCGTGCGCGGCCTGGTGGTCGGCCGTTCCCTGCTCTACCCGGCGGACGGGGATGTCGCCGCCGCCGTGGACACCGCCGTAGGACTGCTGTGAGGGCCGCATGAACCACGAGTTGTACCTGCCCGCGGGCACCACCGCCGACGGGGACCACGTCCTCGCCGTCGACCCGGAGAGGGCCGGCTGGACCCACAGCAGTCTGCGCGTCATCGAGCTGGAACCGGGTGGCGAGCACACCTTCGCCACCGGTGACAGCGAATGGATCGTGCTTCCGCTGCAGGGCGCATGTACCGTGCGAACGGCGGGAGACGAGTTCCAACTCCTGGGCCGGAAGAGTGTGTTCGCGTCGGTCTCCGACTTCGCGTACGTGCCCCGGGACGCCCAGGTCCAGATCGCCTCCGGCGCGGGAGGCCGCTTCGCCCTGGCAGGAGCGAAGTGCGAGCGACGACTCCCCGCCCGCTACGGCCCCGCGCCGGAGGTTCCCGTCGAGGTGCGCGGCAGCGGCACCTGCACCCGCCAGGTGCGCAACTTCGCCTCCGCCGACAGCTTCGACTGCGACAGGCTGATCGCCGTCGAGGTGATCACACCGGGCGGCAACTGGTCCTCGTACCCGCCGCACAAGCACGACGAGCACCGGCCGGGCGAGGAGTCGCGGCTGGAGGAGATCTACTACTTCGAGATCGACGGCCCGAACGGCTTCGGCTACCAGCGCGTGTTCCCCTCCCGCGAGGGCGGCGCCGACGTCCTCGCCGAGGTCCGCTCCGGCGACGCGGTCCTCGTCCCCGACGGCTGGCATGGACCGTCCGTCGCCCAGCCCGGGCACGACATGTACTACCTGAACGTCATGGCGGGGCCCGGCGCCACGCGGGAATGGCGGATCTGCTTCCACCCCGA
Organism: Streptomyces sp. bgisy159; assembly: GCF_965341775.1. Classification (GTDB taxonomy): domain Bacteria; phylum Actinomycetota; class Actinomycetes; order Streptomycetales; family Streptomycetaceae; genus Streptomyces. The sequence continues at coordinate 162,906 of NZ_CBDQZH010000005.1, forward strand.
CCACGTAGACACCACAGGGGGTTACCGATGACGGTACGGACCTCGACGACGAGGCTCACGACCGGCCAGGCGCTCGTCCGCTTCCTCGCCGCCCAGTACACCGAGCGCGACGGCGAACGCCGCCGGCTGATCGGCGCGACCTGGGGCATCTTCGGCCACGGCAACGTGGCCGGCCTCGGCCAGGCGCTGGTGGAGTACGGCGAGGTGATGCCCTATCACCAGGGCCGCAACGAACAGTCCATGGTGCACGCGGCCGTCGGCTACGCCCGCCAGTCCAACCGCCTGTCCGCGCACGCGGTGACGACGTCGATCGGCCCCGGCGCCACCAACCTGGTCACCGGCGCCGCCCTCGCGACCATCAACCACCTGCCGGTGCTGCTGCTGCCCGGCGACACCTTCGCCACCCGCCCCGCCGACCCGGTGCTGCAGCAGCTCGAGGTGCCCTACGCGGGCGACGTCTCCGTCAACGACTGCCTGCGCCCGGTCTCCCGGTACTTCGACCGGATCACCCGCCCCGAGGCGCTGATCCCGGCCGCGCTGCAGGCCATGCGGGTCCTCACCGACCCCGTCGAGACCGGCGCGGTCACCCTCGCACTGCCGCAGGACGTCCAGGCCGAGGCCTACGACTGGCCCGACGAGTTCTTCGCCGAGCGCACCTGGGTGGTCCGCCGCCCGGGCGCGGACCCGACCGAGCTCGCCGAGGCCGTGCGGGCGGTCCGCGGCGCCCGGCGGCCCCTGGTCGTCGCCGGCGGCGGGGTCCACCACAGTCGCGCCGAGGAGGCCCTGGCCGAGTTCGCCGCGACCACCGGCATCCCGGTCGCCTCCACCCAGGCCGGCAAGGGCTCCCTGCGCCACGACCACCCCCAGGACGTCGGCGGCATCGGCCACACCGGCACCGCCACCGCCGACGAACTCGCCCGCACCGCCGACCTGGTGATCGGTGTCGGCACCCGCTACACCGACTTCACCACGGCCTCCGGCACCCTCTTCACCAACCCGGACGTCCGCTTCCTCAACCTCAACATCGCCCCCTACGACGGCCACAAGCTCGCCGGGCTGCCCCTGGTCGCGGACGCCCGCAGCGGCCTGTCGGAACTCACCGAGGCGCTGGAGATCCACGACCACCGGGTCGCGCCGGCCTACGTCACCGAGTACACCGAGGACAAGGAGCGCTGGGAACAGCGCGTCGACGCCTGCTACGAGGCCGACGACATCGACGTACGCCCCACCCAGCCGCAGGTGCTGGGCGCCCTCGACGCGATCGTCGACGAGACCGACGTGATCATCAACGCGGCCGGCTCGCTCCCCGGCGACCTGCACAAGCTGTGGCGGACCCGGTCCCGGGACCAGTACCACCTGGAGTACGGCTACTCCTGCATGGGCTACGAGATCCCGGCGGCGATCGGCGTGAAGATGGCCGCCCCGGACCGGCCCGTGTGGGCGCTGGTGGGCGACGGCACCTATCTGATGATGCCGACGGAGATCGTCACCGCCGTGCAGGAGGGGATCGCCATCAAGATCCTCCTCGTGCAGAACCACGGCTACGCCTCCATCGGCGGCCTGTCGGAGTCCGTGGGCGGCGAGCGGTTCGGCACCGCCTACCGGTTCCGGTCCGACGACGGCACCTACACGGGCGCCCCGCTCCCGGTCGACCTGGCGGCGAACGCCGCCAGCCTCGGCATGCGCGTCCTGCACGCACGTGACCTGCGCGGTCTGCGCGAGGCACTCGCCGAGGCGCGGGCCGCCGACACTCCCACATGTGTCTACGTGGAGACCGAAACGGCAGACACAGTGTCGGGCGCACCCGCCGCGCAGGCCTGGTGGGATGTTCCTGTGGCCGAGACCGCGACCCGAGCGTCCGCGGTCAAGGCACGTGAGCTGTACGAACGGCACGTCTCAACCCGACGCCGCCATCTGTGAAGGAGTAACCGGGCATGACGAAGATCGTCAACCACTGGATCGGCGGCAAGGCCGTCGAGGGCGCGTCGGGCACGTACGGGCCGGTCACCGACCCGGCGACCGGCGCGGTCACCACCCAGGTCGCGTTCGCCTCCGTCGAGGAGGTCGACGCGGCGGTGGCGGCCGCCAAGGACGCCTACCTGTCGTGGGGCCAGTCCTCGCTGGCCCAGCGCACCACCATCCTGTTCCGCTTCCGCGCGCTGCTGGACGCGCACCGCGACGAGATCGCCGAGCTGATCACCGCCGAGCACGGCAAGGTCCACTCCGACGCGCTCGGCGAGGTCGCCCGCGGCCTGGAGATCGTGGACCTGGCCTGCGGGATCAACGTGCAGCTGAAGGGCGAGCTGTCCACGCAGGTCGCCAGCCGTGTCGACGTCTCGTCGATCCGTCAGCCGCTCGGTGTCGTCGCGGGCATCACGCCGTTCAACTTCCCGGCCATGGTGCCGATGTGGATGTTCCCCATCGCCATCGCGTGCGGCAACACCTTCGTGCTGAAGCCGTCCGAGAAGGACCCGTCGGCCTCCCTGAGGATCGCCGAGCTGCTGGCCGAGGCCGGTCTGCCCGACGGTGTCTTCAACGTCGTCCACGGCGACAAGACGGCCGTCGACCGTCTGCTGGAGCACCCGGACGTCAAGGCCGTCTCCTTCGTCGGCTCCACCCCCATCGCCCGCTACATCCACACCACCGCCTCCGCGCACGGCAAGCGCGTGCAGGCCCTGGGCGGCGCCAAGAACCACATGCTGGTCCTGCCGGACGCCGACCTGGACGCGGCCGCCGACGCGGCGGTCTCCGCGGCCTACGGCTCGGCCGGTGAGCGCTGCATGGCCATCTCGGCGGTCGTGGCGGTCGGCGCGATCGGCGACGAACTGGTGGAGAAGATCCGCGAGCGCGCCGAGAAGATCAAGATCGGTCCCGGCAACGACCCGGCGTCCGAGATGGGCCCGCTCATCACCAAGGTCCACCGCGACAAGGTGGCGTCCTACGTCGAGGGCGCGGCGGCCGAGGGCTGCGAGGTCGTCCTGGACGGCACCGGCCACACGGTCGAGGGTTTCGAGGACGGCCACTGGATCGGCATCTCACTGCTCGACAAGGTGCCGACCAGCGCCAAGGCCTACCAGGACGAGATCTTCGGCCCGGTGCTGTGCGTGCTGCGCGCCGACACCTACGAGGAGGGCGTGGCCCTCATCAACGCCTCGCCGTTCGGCAACGGCACCGCGATCTTCACCCGGGACGGCGGCGCCGCCCGCCGCTTCCAGCTGGAGGTCGAGGCCGGCATGGTCGGCGTGAACGTCCCGATCCCGGTCCCCGTCGGCTACCACTCCTTCGGCGGCTGGAAGGACTCCCTCTTCGGCGACCACCACATCTACGGCAACGACGGCACGCACTTCTACACCCGCGGCAAGGTCGTCACCACCCGCTGGCCCGACCCGGCGGACGCCCCGGCCGGCGTGGACCTGGGCTTCCCGCGCAACCACTGAGCCGGCGCACCGGTGCCCCGTCCGGTCCTCCTCACCGGGAGGACCGGACGGGGCACCGCCGTGCTCAGCCCTGCTGCTTCTGCTGGGCCGCCTTGAACTGCTCGGTCAGGTCACCGGTCTCCGAGGCCGGCGGGGCCGTCACCCGGGCCGTCCTGCCGAACTTCTCGAAGTCCATGGAGACCGTGAGCCGGCCGATCTCCTCGACCAGGCGGACGGGCAGGTCGTCGTCGCCGACCCAGACCTCCATGACGATGGAGTCCGCGCCCCCGGTCACCGCGCCCATCATGGAGTCGTCCCCGCTGAGGGCGTCCTTGAACTGGCCCATCTTCTCGGGGCCGATGACGGCCCGGTAGTGCTCGGTGCTCTTGCCGTTGACCGTCTCGCTGCCGAGGTCCTTGACGTCGTCGGCGTACTTCAGGCCCTTCATGGACGCCGACGGGCTGCCGTTGCTCCCGCTCATGGCCTGCGCGCCCGACTCGCCGAAGAGGGCCGAGCCGTCGAGCTTCATCCACTCCTTGCCCGCGATCGGGCCGGAGGGCTGGGGGTCGATGTCGTAGTAGTAGGCGCCGTCCACGAACAGCATGCGCATCTTCGGGTCGTCCTGGAGCTGCTGCATGTTGGCCTGGGCGGTGTCCAGTTCCAGGTCGAACGCGAAGCCGTCGCCCCAGGAGTAGGTGCCTTCCGAGGCGACCGACGTGCCGTTGCCCAGGTCGGTCGTCATCTTCACCTGGGCCGAACCGACCTGCTCGGTACGGTCGGTGGCGCGCGTGAGAGCCGCCTTGATCTGGGCCACGCCCTTGTCGGCGACCGTGCCCGCCTTCTTCCCGGCCTCCTTGGCGGTGTCCTTCGCCGAACCCCCGCCGCAGGCGGCCGTGGCCACCATCACCGCCGCCGTGAGCCCCACCCAGGCAGCCGTGTGCTTCAGCTTCATGTGTGTCCCCACCCGAAATCCGTGTGTCGTCCGTACGCGTGTGCGTCCGCACCCGCGTGCCGACTGCACCTGTGTCTCATCTGTGCCCTCGACTGTAGACCTCGGCACTGACATCGGGGATGCCGGGTGCCCGCACAGTTCCGGTCCCGTTCGGTGCCGAGGACAGGCACCGGGACGCCGCCGTACCGCGTCCGCGGTACGCCGACACCCCCTCGTACGCCCCAGGGAGGTCCCCGGTTCGCCCTCCGGTCGGCATCGCGCCGACAGGTCGAGCCCGTACGGTTGAACCATGGATCTTCGACTGCCCGGGCGTCCGGCGCGGGCGGCCGCCGCCGTGGCCGCCGTGGCCCTGCTGGCCGGCCTCGGCACCTGGACGGCCGTCGCCACGGACGACGCGCCGCCGGTGCACCGCACCGACCGGGTCGTGGCCGGGGACGGCGTGCGCCTGGACACCTCGTACTTCACCGCGGGCGGCACCGGCCGCCGCCCCGCCGTGCTGCTCGGGCACGGCTTCGGCGGCAGCAAGGACGACGTCCGGTCCCAGGCCGAGGACCTGGCCCGGGACGGCTACGCGGTGCTGACCTGGTCGGCGCGCGGCTTCGGCGAGTCCACCGGGAAGATCGGCCTCAACGACCCGAAGGGCGAGGTCGCCGACGTCTCGAGGCTCATCGACTGGCTCGCCGGACAGCCCCAGGTCCGCCTCGACGCGGCCGGCGACCCGCGGGTCGGCGTGGCCGGCGCCTCCTACGGCGGAGCCGTCTCCCTGCTGGCCGCCGGGTACGACGACCGGGTGGACGCCATCGCCCCCGCGGTCACCTACTGGAACCTCGCCGACGCGCTGTTCCCGAACGGCGTGTTCAAGAAACTGTGGGCCGGCGTCTTCTTCAGCAACGGCGGCGGCTGCGCCCGGTTCGAGCCGGCGCTGTGCGCCATGTACGAGCGGGTCGCCGAGTCCGGCACCCCGGACCCCGCGGCCCGCCGGCTGCTGACGGAGCGCTCGCCGTCCGCCGTCGCCGACCGCATCGACGTACCCACCCTGCTGGTGCAGGGCCGGACCGACTCGCTGTTCACGCTCGCCCAGTCCGACGCCGCGGCCCGGGCCATCCGGGCCAACGGCGCCCCCGTCGCCGTCGACTGGATCGCCGGCGGCCACGACGGCGGCGACCAGGAGACCGACCGCGTCCAGCGGCGCGTGACCGCCTGGTTCGACCGCTACCTCAAGGGCGACGAGAGCGCCGGCACCGGCCCCGCCTTCCGCGTCACCCGCACCGGCGGCGTCGACTCCACGGACGGTGCGGCCCGGCTGCGCGGCGCGAGCGCCGACGCCTACCCCGGACTGACGAGCGGTCAGCGCGCCGTCCCGCTGTCCGGCCGCGAGCAGCGCTTCGCCAACCCGGCCGGCGCCGGCCCGCCCGCCGTCTCCGCCCTGCCCGGCCTCGGCGCCACCGGCGGCCTCGCCCAGCTGTCCGCGCTCGGCGTGGGCGTCTCCCTCGACTTCCCCGGCCAGTACGCCGCCTTCGAGTCCGCTCCGCTCACCGGCGACCTGCGGGTCACCGGCACCCCGACGGTCACCGTCCACGTCACCTCGACCTCCGAGGACGCCGTCCTCTTCGCCAAGGTCTACGACGTCGGCGAGGGCGGCACGGGGCAGCTGCTGCCCTCCCAGCTGGTCACCCCGGTCCGCGTCGAGGGAGCCGAGAAGGGCAGGGACGTCACCCTCACCCTCCCGGCCGTCGACCACGAGTTCGACCGGGGGCACCGGCTGCGCCTGGTCCTGGCCTCCACCGACCTCGGCTACGCCTCACCGGTCGCCCCCGCGACCTACACCGTCTCCCTGAAGGGCGGCCACGGCGCCCTGTCGGTCCCCACCGCGCCCGGCGTCACGACCGCGGCCGCCCCGCTGCCCGCCTGGGTGTGGTGGCTGCCCCTGACCGGCGCGGCCGTCGCCCTGGCCCTGCTGCTGACGGCCCGCCGCCGCACCGCCGCCCCGGCGGGCCCGGACCCCGGCCTGGCGGACGTGCCGCTGCAGATCACCGACCTGAGCAAGAAGTACCGCAACGGCGACCGCTACAGCGTCCGCGACCTCTCCTTCCGCGTGGAGAAGGGCCAGGTCCTCGGCCTGCTCGGCCCCAACGGCGCCGGCAAGACCACCACCCTGCGCATGCTGATGGGCCTGATCGCACCCGACGACGGCGAGATCCGCGTCTTCGGCCACGCCGTCCGCGCGGGCGCCCCCGTCCTCTCCCGGGTCGGCGCGTTCGTCGAGGGCGCCGGGTTCCTGCCGCACCTGTCGGGCCGGGACAACCTGGAGCTGTACTGGCGGGCCACCGGCCGCCCCGCCGAGGACGCCCACCTGGACGAGGCCCTGGAGATCGCCGGCCTCGGCGACGCGCTGGCCCGCGCGGTGCGCACCTACTCGCAGGGCATGCGCCAGCGCCTGGCCATCGCCCAGGCCATGCTGGGCCTGCCCGACCTGCTGATCCTCGACGAGCCGACCAACGGCCTGGACCCGCCCCAGATCCGTGAGATGCGCGAGGTGCTGATCCGCTACGCGGCCGCCGGCCGCACCGTGATCGTGTCCAGTCACCTGCTGGCCGAGGTCGAGCAGTCCTGCACCCACCTCGTGGTCATGGACCGCGGCCGGCTCGTCCAGGCCGGCCCGGTCGGCGACATCATCGGCTCCGGGGACACCCTGCTGGTCGCCACCGCAGCGCCCGTGGAGGACCCGGTCGTCGAGAAGGTGGCCGCCCTGCCCGGTGTCGCCTCCGCCGACCGCGCCGACGACGGACTCCTGGTCCGCCTCGGCCCCGACGGCACGGCCGCCCGCCTGGTCGCCGAACTGGTCCGGCTGGACGTCCCGGTGACCTCGGTCGGCCCGCACCGCCGCCTGGAAGACGCCTTCCTCACCCTGATCGGAGGTGCCGCATGAGCACCCTCACCGAGGTCGCCTCCGGTTACCGGGCGGGCCGCACCCTGCCGTTGCGGGTGGAGCTGGCCCGCCAGCTGGGGCGCCGCCGCACCCTGGTGATGGGCGCGGTCCTGGCCGCGCTGCCCTTCGTCCTGCTCATCGCCTTCGCGATCGGCGGCGAGCCGGGCGGCCGCAACGACAGGCTCACCCTGATGGACACGGCGACCGCGTCCGGCGCCAACTTCGCCGCGGTGAACCTGTTCGTCTCCGCGGGCTTCCTGCTGGTCATCCCGGTCGCCCTGTTCTGTGGTGACACCGTGGCCGCCGAGGCCGGCTGGTCGTCCCTGCGCTATCTGCTGGCCGCTCCGGTGCCGCGCGCCCGGCTGCTGTGGTCCAAGCTCGCGGTCGGGCTGTTGCTCAGCCTCGCCGCGATGGTCCTGCTGCCGGTGGTCGCGCTCGCCGTCGGCTCGGCCGCCTACGGCTGGGGCCCGCTGGAACTGCCCACCGGCGGGGCGCTCGCCGCCGGCACGGCCGCACAGCGGCTGCTGGTGGTCGTGGCCTACCTCTTCGTCTCCCAGCTGGTCACCGCGGGCCTCGCCTTCTGGCTGTCCACCCGGACCGACGCGCCGCTCGGCGCGGTCGGCGGCGCCGTCGGCCTGACCATCGTCGGCAACGTCCTGGACGCCGTCACCGCCCTCGGCGACTGGCGCGACTTCCTGCCCGCGCACTGGCAGTTCGCCTGGGCCGACGCCGTCCAGCCCACCCCCGAGTGGTCCGGCATGGTCCAGGGCGCCGCCGTCTCCGTGACGTACGCGCTGGTGCTGTTCGCCCTCGCGTTCCGGGGGTTCGCCCGCAAGGACGTGGTCTCCTAGGCCGGCCGCCGCGGCTCGCCACCGGCGCGCCGGCCGTGCCGCGGACGACGAACGGCGGGCCACCGGAGAACCGGTGACCCGCCGAGGGGGAAGCGGCCTGACTCAGCCGTTGCCCGCGCCGTTGCCCGACAGGGCCGAGATGTCGTCCAGGATGTGCGACAGCGGCTCGTCGCCCTTGGCCTGGGTGGAGTTCTCGACGCACTGCTGGTTCTGCGGCGCCGACAGGACCGGGATGTCCTGCACGCCCACGTTGGCGGGGGCGAGGATCGACTGGGTGTTGAGCTTCGCTGGCAGGCCGATGCACGGCTTGTTCAGCGAGCCCTGGACCAGCGACAGCTGCGGGCTCATGTCACCCTTGGTGACCGAGTTGCCGAACTCCTGCGAGGCGCCGTTGCCGCTGGCGGAGGTCGTGCCGCTGTCGTCACCGATGGCCAGGGCCTGGGTCGCGGTGGCACCCGTCAGGCCGGCGACGGAGGCGGCGAGGGCCGCGGTTGCCCACAGCTTCTTCATGTTCGTTCCCTTTCGAAAGGCGGACTCCGGGGGAGGAGCTGCGTGTTCGTCAACGCCCGCGCAGCCGGGAAGGTTGCGGCTTTGCCCCGATTGGCCCAGCGCGTCCGCGGCGAGCCGCGCGCCGTCCTCACCGGCACGCGCGCGCCACCCCGCACGGGCGCCGGTGAGCCGCGGTGGCCGTGGTTCGAGGCGGCACGCACGACGGCGGGCCGCCGGAAGACCGGCGGCCCGCTGAGGGGACGTCGAGGTGCGCCCCCGGGCTCAGTGGTCGAACCCGTTCACCCGGCGCGGCTCAGTTGTTGGCGGCGCCGTTGCCCGCGAGCACCGAGATGTCGTCCAGGATGTGCGACAGCGGCTCGTCGCCCTTGGCCTGGGTGGAGTTCTCGACGCACTGCTGGTTCTGCGGGGCGGACAGGATCGGGATGTCCTGGACGCCGACGTTGGCGCCCGCCAGCGACTGCAGGTTGACCTTGGCCGGCAGGCCGATGCAGGGCTTGTTGAAGGAGCCCTGGATGAGCGCCATCTGGGGGCTCATGTTGCCGTAGGTGGCCGAGTTGCCGAACGACTGGGACGCGCCATTGCCGCTGGCGGACGTCGTGCCGCTGTCGTTGCCGATGGCGAGCGCGGGGGCGGCGGCGGCAGCCGAGACGCCGACGACGGAAGCGGCGATCGCGGCGGATGCCAGTACCTTCTTGATCACTTGCTGGTCCCTTCTGGATGAACCCCGTGCACCGGAGCGCTCTGACCAACTGCCCGACGTGCCGCCGGTTCCGCCCATTCACTCCAATGGCCCACATTCGGCGCAGGGGGAAACCGAATGGGTGAAGGTCCGCAACCAAACCTGGCGCGCCGGGTTGAGTCGGGGGCAGGCACACGGTCCTGGCCGCGGGCCGGGACAGCGAAAGAAGGAAGAGCGAAATGCTGAAGAAGGCGATGGCCGCGGCGGCGGTCGCCGCTTCCGTCCTCGGCGCGTCGGCGGCGGCGGCCCCCCAGGCGCTTGCCATCGGGGACGACAGCGGCACCACCTCCGCCAGCGGCAACGGTGCGCACTCGGCGTTCGGCAACTCGGCGACCAAGGGCGACATGAGCCCGCAGGCCACCCTGGTGCAGGGCTCGCTGAACAAGCTGTGCGTCGGCCTCCCGGTCAAGGCCAACGTCCAGTCCGTCCTCGCCCTGGTCAACGGGGGTGTCCAGGACATCCCGGTCCTGTCCGCGCCGCAGAACCAGCAGTGCGCCGAGAACTCCACCCAGGCCAAGGGCGACGAGCCGCTGTCGCACATCCTGGACGACATCTCGGCCCTGTCGGGCAACGGCGTCGCCAACGGCTGACCTTCGCGCGCGTGAGGCGTCCGGGCGGTCCGTCCCTTCCTGCGCGGGCCGCCCGGACGTGATTTCGACGAGGCGAGGAATCGTCACTTCAGGTCGCTGCGGAACCTTTTCCCTTACTGCGTTCCACTGATCATATGAAGGCGTTCGAGTGAATTCCTGGACGGCACGCGTTCCGGAGTTTCTTCGGACGTCTATCCCTCGTTTTGCAGCCCGCAGGTCATGGTGCGAGCCGTTCCGGCTGTGCTCGCTCGGTTATCCGACCGTCATTCGACGTGACCGCAGAGAAGGGAATGTCATGAAGAAGAGCGCTGCTGTCGTCGCGGGGCTGGTCCTGGCCCTGGGTGGGGCCGCACCGGCCTTCGCCGACGCCGGTGCCAACGGTGCGGCCATCGGGTCGCCCGGTGTCCTCTCCGGCAACGTGGTCCAGATCCCGATCCACGTGCCGATCAACGTCTGTGGCAACTCGGTCAACGTGACCGCGGCGCTGAACCCCGCGTTCGGCAACGTCTGCGTCAACGACTGACGACACGTCACTCCGGCCCCCGGGCTGGGCTGAGGCCGGCCTTGGAGACACCGCACGCGTTCCAAGGCCGGCTTTTCCCACTTCTTCAAGCAGGAAGACCACGAGATTGCGACAGACCCTGAGCAGGGGAATGGTCGCGGCGGCAGCCGCGACGAGCATTCTGTCCCTGTGCGGCAGTCCCGCACTCGCCGACACGCAGACGAACGACACGCAGGCCAAGGGCACCACCAGTGGCTCACCCGGCGTTCTGGCCGGCAACACCGTCGAGAGCCCGGTCGAGATCCCCCTCAACGCCTGCGGCAACACCGTCGACCCGGTCGGCGCCCTCAACCCGGCCTTCGGCAACTCCTGCGCCCACACGGGCCGGCCGGAGGGCCGCGGCGGCCCCGCCGACGACGACGGATACGGCGGCGACGGTCATGGTGACGGTGGCTACGGCCATGGTGACGGTGGCGACGGTCGCGGTGACGGTGGCTACGGCCATGGTGACGGTGGCGACGGTCGTGGTGACGGTGGCTACGGCCATGGTGACGGCGGCGACGGTCGCGGTGACGGTGGCTACGGCCATGGTGATGGCGGCGACGGTCGTGGTGACGGTGGCTACGGCCATGGTGATGGCGGCGACGGTCGTGGTGACGGTGGCTACGGCCATGGTGATGGCGGCGACGGTCGTGGTGACGGTGGCTACGGCCATGGTGACGGCGGCGACGGTCGCGGTGACGGTGGCTACGGCCATGGTGACGGCGGCGACGGTCGCGGTGACGGTGGCTACGGCCATGGTGACGGCGGCGACGGTCGCGGTGACGGTGGCTACGGCCATGGTGACGGCGGCGACGGTCACGGTGACGGCGGCGACGGCCATGGTGACGGCGGCTACGGCAGCCCACCGGGCGGCGGCGACCACGGGACCCCGCCCGGCGATGACTGCGAGGAGACCCCTCCCGGTGGTGGGGATACGCCTCCTGGCGGGGGTGACACGCCTCCGGGTGGTGGGGATACGCCTCCTGGCGGGGGTGACACGCCTCCCGGTGGTGGGGACACGCCTCCTGGCGGGGGTGACACGCCTCCCGGTGGTGGGGATACGCCTCCTGGCGGGGGTGACACGCCTCCCGGTGGTGGGGACACGCCTCCGGGTGGTGGCGGACACGAGACCCCGCCCGGCGGTGGTGACCACGCCGTGCCGCCCAGCATGGCGGAGACCGGCAGCGAGGGTCTGCTGGCAGCGTCCGGATTCAGCGCGGCGCTGATCACCGCCGGCGCCCTTCTCTACCGGCGGGGCCGGGCCGCGTCCCGTCGATGACCGCACCGGGTGCCGGACGCCCAGCGCCCGGCACCCACCCCGCCCGTCAGCCCTGCGGCCCCGCGGTTACGCGGGGCCGTTCGGCGTCTCCGGGCGACGCCGGGCCGTACTCGGCGCACCCCAGCAGGGCGCCGGCCGCCGACAGCGGGTCGTCGTGGCCTGCCGGGCGTGCCTCGGGGCCTGCGGTCCGCGTCACGAGCCCCAGGTCGAGCGGTCGGTGGTGGGCCGGCCGGTGGAGGCGGGGGCGTGGGGGCCACGCCCGCCGCCGGCATTCTGTGCGTCACCGGCTGCCCGTTCGCTCCTCGTCGGTCGGCTCGGCCGGGTGCGGCAACGCGACGGACCGGGGTGACGCCTGACGCACCACCCGCGCCTGCTCGACGGCACCCGAACGGTCGGACGTTTCCGGCGCCGACCCGCCCCGCGCGCCCCCTCGCCCGCTCGCGCCCAGCGCTTCACCCGCCGTCTCGGCCGTCTCGGCCGACGTCCCGGCCGCAGGCTCCGTCGCCCCCGGCCGCAGCCGGGTCAGCAGGCGGCGGCTCACGTGGCGGCCCCACAGGGCCCACATGGCCCGCCCGGGCGCCGGGTCGTCGTCGGCGTGCCAGGCCGGCTCGCGGTCGCCCCGCGTACGGCGCAGCGCCGTCAGCGGCGCGTAGTTCTCCACCACGAAGACCCGCCCGGGCCGTTCCGCGCCCGACGGCAGCGGACGGTGGGTCAGGTCCAGGTGCTGGGCGCGGACGACGTCCAGCCCCGCGGTGTCGGTGAACAGCCGGAACTGAGCGCCGGCGCGCGGGTTGAAGTCCAGCAGGTGCGGCCGGCCGGCCGGGCCGTGGCGGCGGAAGTCCAGGTCGAGGATGCCCCGGTAGCCCAGTTCCCGGGCGAGGCGCTCGGCCGGCACCCGCACCGACGCGTCCGGCGTCCACTCGCCGACCGCCGTCAGTCCCGCGCCGCGCGGCCAGGCCAGCAGTTTGCGGCCGGTGCCGCCGGCCCGCACCGCGCCCGAGCGGTCGGCGTACCCGTGGAAGAACCAGTCACGGTCGTCACCCGGCGGCAGGAACTGCTGCAGCAGCAGGCGGCTTCCCGCCTCCTCGCGGCGCGCATACAGCTCGCACGCCTCCCGTGCGGAGCGCACCACCACCGTGCTGCGCAACCCCGACCCCGGCGGCAGCAGCCAGGGCCGGCTCCACTTCGCCACCATCGGCAGCCCCAGCCGCCGGGCGGCCGCGACGGCCTGCGCCGCGCTCTCCGGGACGAGCGTCACCGGGTGCGCCACGTCCGCCGCCGCGCACAGCCGGGCCAGCTCCGCCTTGTCGGCGACCCGTTCGGGCAGCCCGTCCGGCTGCGGTGGGAGCAGGTAGGCGGGCGACAGCTCCGCGCCGAGCCTGCTCACCGCGACCGCGCCCGCGTCGTCCAGCGCGATCAGCACGGCGGGCCGCGCCACCCGGGCCGCCACCCGCAGCAGGACGGCGGCGACCTCGGCGACCGGGGCACCCGGGGCGGGCGGCGGGTGCAACTGCCGTACGTAACGGGAGGCGCGCACCGGACTGCCCGTCACGTCCGCGACCAGGTGCACCTCCACTCCCGCTCGGCCGAGGGAGCGCACGGCGCCAAGCGTCCCATGGTGAAAGGGATTCGGGTCGATCCGCAGGAGAACGGCGGGGACGCGGGTGTCGAGTGGGGGCACGGGCATTTCCTCGGATCGTCTTTCGGGTCGGTTCACCGGGGTGAGCGACGGGGCCACTCGAAAGCCGTAGCCACGGTGGCGTACTTCCTTTTCATGTGACTTTCTGTGACTGGGCGTCAGTCGTATTCCGTGCTGAATCCCGTCCCGGTGCTTGCCGCGTTTCGAGAGTTGAGAGAGGAGCAGGCATGGCCCCACAGCAGCGACGCGCCCGGTCCCGGCGGCTGACCGTCGTGGCGGCGGTCGTCACCTCGGCCGCCCTCGCGTCCGGTCCCGGTTTCGCCGCGGGCACGGGGGTGATCCGGGCCGCCGACCCTCCCGCTCCGCCCACCCCGGCCGCACCCGCGCCGACGCCCGGGCCGGACCCGGCCGGTACGCCAGCCCCGGCGCCGCCCCCCGCCGCGCCGAAGCCCGCCTTCGGCGCCTACCTGGGCTACAGCCCCCGCGGCATCGCCCGGATGGCTGAGCTGAGCAAGTGGCTGGACGGCGCCGAACTGCGGGTCGGCCACACCTACCTGCCGGGCGACCGGTGGAGCAACATCGAGGGCAGGCCGGGGTTCCTGGCCGACTGGGCGCGCTGGCGGCGTGAGAAGGAGGACCGGATCTTCGTCCTCAACGTGCCCATGCTGGAGCGCAACGAGGCCGGCGTGTCCGACGCCCGGGTGCGCTCGCTGCTGCGCAGGGGCGCCGCCGGCTGGTTCGACCACCACTACCGGGCCCTCGCCGAGCGGCTGGTCGCGCTGGGCGTGCCGGACACGGTGATCGTGCTCGGCTGGGAGATGAACGGCATCACGTACACCCATCGCTGCGGCCCGGACCCGGAGGCCTGGAAGACGTACTGGAACAGGATCGTCACCACCATGCGCTCCGTGCCGGGCCAGGAATTCAGGTTCGACTTCACGCCGAGCCGGGGCCGGGACGCCGTTCCGTGGACGCGGTGCTATCCGGGGGACGACACCGTCGACATCATCGGAATGGATTCCTACGACCAGCCGACGGGGCGGACCTTCGACGAACAGGTGACGGAACCGTTCGGCCTGCAGGAACACGTGGACTTCGCCGCGGAACACGGCAAGGCCATTTCCTATCCCGAATGGGGACTGTTCCGCAACGGCGACAACGCCGAGTACATGCGGCGCATGCTCGCCTGGATCGACGAACACCGGCCGCTGTACAACACCCTGACGGATTACTGCCCGCACGGCGTCTGGCAGTGCCGGCAGAACCCGCGCTCCTCGGAGATCTACCGCGCGGCCCTGTCCGGTCGCCAGGAGGGCCCGGCTCCGGAGCCCACCACGCCCGTCCCGGCCCCGAAGCCCGTCCCGACCCAGCCGCCCGCCGAACCCCCGGTGAACTGCGCGCCGCTGGACCTCGGCGACTGGGTCGAGTACTGGATCGGCGGCAGGCTGTGCGTCCGCCTCGACTGGTGGACGCGCAACGGGTGACCGGCCGACCCGGTGAGCCCGGGGTGGCGGCGGGCCCGCGTCAGGACCCGCCGCCACCCTCGGGCCTCCTCCCGGACCGCTGCTCCCTGCGAAGCAGCAGCTCCTTGCCCCGCCGCCGCACGGCCACACCGCACAGCGCCGCCGACAGCAGCGGCGCGGTGTGCCGCCGGGCCAGCAGCAGCCGCTGGTTGACGACCGGTTCGGGCCGCCAGTGGAGTTTGTAGGGCTCGTTGCCGCGCAGCAGGCTCAGCGTGCCGTGCGGGCCGCCGCCGGTGTGCTCGGCGCAGGCGTCGAGCAGCATCACCGCGACGTCCGCCTTGCGTTCCCGTAACCGGGGATGGGCGCCGTACAGGTAGCCGCCGGCCAGCCGCCGGGACACCAGGGTCAGATCGACGGCCACCACGTCGTCGTCCAGCCGGAACTCGGTGACCACCGCGTCCCCGGAGCGCACCATCGGCGCCACCGAGCGCACCAGGTGCTCGCAGAACCGTGCCTGAAGGTGCTCGCCGGTCACCTTGCGGCCCTGCCACTGCAGCCGGTGCAGCTCCAGCAGCCGCCGCAGCGCCGAGTCCACGCCGTCCGGCCGTACCACCGCCCGTTCGACGCCCAGCGCGGTCAGCTTGCGCAGCTTGGCGCGCACCCGCTGCTGGGCCTTGGCCGACGGCAGCCGGGCCACCAGGTCCGCCATCGGCACGGCGGGCAGCTCCAGGCACACCGAGTCGCTCACCCGGCGCCGGAGCCCGCTCCAGCGGTCGTAGACGTGCTCGACCGCGCTGCCGGGCCGTACCTCGCGGAAGTCGATCAGCGCGGTACGGGCGGCCGCCGCCAGACCCTCGGTCAGCGCGGCGACGGCCGCCTCGCCGTGCTCGTCGTCGACCAGGACGTCCCCGTAGTCGGAGATCGTGCCGCCCAGCGGCACCAGCGCCGGCAGCGGACGGCGTACGGCGGTCAGCGGGGCGGCGGCGACCAGCTCGCCCCCCGGGCCGCCGTCCCGCACCAGCAGGACCCGCAGCCGGCCGCGCCGCCCGTACGACAGCCACCAGGAGTGCAGCCAGGCGTGGCTCTGGAACGGAGTGGCCGCCGCGCACCGCCGGTACAGCCGCCCCCAGGCGGGCCCCAGCTCGGCGAACGCGCTTTCGTCGGTGAGCAGTTCGGTGGTGTACGCGGGGCTCACAGCGCCCCGTGGGTGTCGGCGGCCAGGGCCGGGCCGGGGACGGCCGCCGCGCGCCCGGTCTCCTCCTCCCGGCCGCGCCGCGGCCGCACCAGCAGCACCAGGCCGCCCAGCAGCCCGCCCGCGCTGACGCCCACCAGAGCGGTGACCGCCGCCGACGCCCCGGTCGGCTCGGCCGGCTCGACGGCCCGGGCGAACGGGCGCAGCTGCACGTGCGTGCCGTCCTTGGCCTTCGCGGCGTGCTCGGTCAGCGAGCGGGAGACCGCGTTGGCCATGTCGGCGGCCAGGTCGGGCTGGGCGGAGGTGGCGGTGATCGCCACCATCGGGGCGTCCGGGGAGGTCGCCGTGCGCACGCTGCCCTGGAGGGTGCGCACCGGCACCCCGGCCCACACCTGGGCGTCCCCGAGGACCGCGACCTGGGTGGCGACCCGCCCGTAGGCCTGCGCGAAGCCGAGCGCGGACGCCGGGTCGGACTCCTTGGTGGGGACGGCGACGACGTAGGCCGTCGCCGAGTACACCGGCGGCTTCAGCGCGCCGTACGCGCCGCCGAGCAGCCCGCCGGTGACCGCGCCGGCGACGAGAAGGGACCACGGGGGGAGGGCCCTGAGGCGGGCGGCAGCGGTCCGGCGGGGGTGCCTGGTCGGGTTGTCGGTCATGACGATGTGACTCCCTGGGATGCGGACGACGGTACGGACGACAGGGGCTGACCGGCGACGACGGCCGTGTACACGTCCATGAGCCGGGCGGCGCTGCGGGCGATGTCGTAGTGGCGGGCGGCGTCGGGCGCGGTACGCGGGCGGGGGCCCCGTGCGCGGTCCTCGGCGACGGCCCGGGCGAACGCGGCGGGGCCGCCCGTGACCCGGAGCGCGCCGGGCGCCGCGTGCGCGGGCAGGTCCTCGATCGCGGGGCACGACGTGTAGAGCACCGGCAGCCCGGCGGCGAGCCCCTCCACCACGGCCAGCCCGAAGGCCTCCTCGGCGGACGGCGCGGCGAGGACGTCCATGGCGCAGGTGAGGGCGGGCAGGTCGGGGCCGGGGGTGCCGTCGGGGACGTAGGGCCGTTCCCCGGTCAGCAGGACGCGGTCGGCGACGCCGGCGTGGTACGCGGTGCGCCGCAGCACGCTCTCCTCGGGGCCGCCGCCGACCACCAGCAGCCGGCAGTCCGGGGGCAGCAGGGCCAGCGCGCGCACCAGCACGTCGAAGCGCTTGCCGGCGGTGAGCCGGCCGACGGCGCCGATGACGTGGGCGTCGTCGGGCAGGCCCAGGCGCCGGCGGGTGCGGTGCCGGACGGCCGGGTCGAAGCGGAACCGGGCCAGGTCGATGCCGTTGGGCACCACCTCGATGCGCGGCCCCGGCACACCCCAGTGCCGGAGGCGGGCGGCGACCGTGGGGGAGACGGCGACCGTGGCGCGGCCCAGCCGTTCCCCGGCCAGATAGAGCGCGCGGACCCCGGCGCCGAGCCGGCGCCCCTCCATCTGGGACTCGCCGAGGGAGTGCTCGGTCGCCACGATCGCCCGCACCCCGGCGAGCCGTGCCGCCAGCCGTCCGTACAGGCAGGCCCGGTAGAGGTGGGTGTGGACCAGGTCGTAGCCGCCGGAGCGGATGATCCGCGCCAGCCGGGGCAGCGCGGCCAGGTCGCGGTTGCCGGCCATGCCGAGGTCGGTGACGCGCACCCCGTCCGCGGCCAGCCCGTCGGCGACGGCGCCCGGGTGGGTCAGGGTCACGACGTCGCACGGGACCGGCAGATGCCGCAGCAGCAGCCGCAGTTGCTGCTCGGCGCCGCCCACGCCCAGCCCGGTGATGACGTGCAGCGCCTTCATCCCAGCCCCTCGACGGGTCGCCGGCGCAACGGGTGCAGCCGGTGTTTCAGGAACAGCCGTACGGTGCCGTCGCGCTGCCCGACATGCACCCGGGGCAGGGCGTGCCGACCGGTCAGGGGGCCGGGGTCGATGGCGCACCCGTATCCGTAGCCGGCCTCGCGCACGGCGTCGGCGGTCCGCCGGTCGGCGGCCCCGTACGGGTAGCAGAACCCGGCCACCGGCGCGCCCAGCAGCTCCTCCAGCGCGGTGCGGCTGTCGACGGTCTCCGCCTTGAGCGCGAGGTCGTCGGCGCCGGTCAGGTCGATGTGGGTCAGGCCGTGCGAGCCGATCTCGACACCGCGGGCGGCGGCCTCGCGGATGCCGTCGGCGGTCAGCAGCGGCTTGCGCGGGCCGCGCGGGTCCCAGGCGTTGTCGCCGCCGAGCCGGCCCGGCAGCACGAACAGGGTGGCGGTGCAGCCGTGGCGTTCGAGGACGGGCAGGGCGCCGGTGAGGAAGTCGGCGTACCCGTCGTCGAAGGTCAGGCCGACCAGTCCGGCGTCCTCGCCCCGGGCGCGGGCGGCGAGCAGGTCGGCCACGCGCACGCCGCGCAGGCCGCGGCGGCGCAGCCACGCCAGCTGGCCGTCCAGTCGCTCGGGTGTGACCGTGACGCGGTACGGGTCGTCGGAGCAGTCGCCCACCGAGTGGTACATCGCCACCCAGGGGGCCCGGCCGGGCCGGTGCGCGGGCCGTCTTTCGATGTCAGCGGGAACGGGCATACGGCAGCCTTCGGGTCGCGGAACGTACGGATCTCAGCGCGGTGGCGACGCCCTGGGCGCCGAACGCCCGGCCGAGCAGGACGAAGACGGCGGTCACGGTGAGGGCACCCACGGCGAACGCCGCCACCGGGCCGGCGAACCGGCTCGCGGCGCACGTCCCCGCGACGGTGGCGGCCACCGCGGCACCCACCGGGCGGCTCAGCTCGCGCAGCACCGAACGCACCCGTATCGGCACGGCGCGCGGCCGGGCGTGCCGGGCGGACCCGGTGAGACCGGCCAGCAGCACCAGCGCGGTCACGGTGATGCCGGCCGCGTTGGCGGCGGCGATCCCGGCGACGCCCCAGGGGCGCACGGCGAGCGTGCCCGCCCACGCGGTGACCACGATCCCGACGGTCATCGCGCCGACCGGGTACCAGGTGGCGCGGCCCGTCGAGAAGTAGGCGCGGGCCAGCGTGCCCACCAGGGTCTGGCCCAGCAGCCCGAGCGCGTACACCCGCATCACACCGGCCGTCGCGGCCGTGTCCCGGGCGTCGAACGCGCCTTGCTGGAAGAGGAGTTCGACGATCGGCCGGGCGCAGGCGATGACCACGGAGGTGCCCAGCAGGACCATGCACGCGGCCAGCGCCAGGTCCCGCTCCACCCGGCCGCGCGCCCGCTCGGCGTCCCCCTCGGCCAGTGCCCGTGCGACCACCGGGAAGGTGACGGTGCACAGCATCAGGGAGAGGATCATCGGCATCTGCGCGACCTTCTGCGCGTAGTTGAGGTGTGAGATGGCGCCGGCGGGCAGCCGCGAGGCGAGGAACCGCTCGACGAGGACCTGCGACTGGCGGCACAGCGCGAACAGCAGGACCGTCGCGACGACGGCGGCGCCGAGCGGTCGCGGCTCCTGTCCGGGCCCGGCCGCCCCGGCGTCCGCCGCAGCGCCCCGCCGACGCAGCTGCCGGAGCAGGGACGGCAGTTGTACGAGGACCATCAGGCACCCGCCGACCGCCACGCCGGCCGCCGCCGCGCGCACGCCCCAGCGTTCCCCGAGGGCGACCATGCCGGTGATGATGCCGACGTTGTACGCCACGTAGATCGCCGCCGGGGCCACGAACCGGCGGTGGGCGCGCAGGGCGGCGCTGCAGTACCCGGCGAGGCCGAAGCTGACCACGCAGGTCGCGGTGAGCCGGGTGCAGTCGACGGCGAGCACCGGATCGGGCAGGCCGGGGGCGAGCACCCCGACCACCTGGGGCGCGAGCACGGCGACCAGGGCGCCGACCGCGACGAACGCCAGCGACAGCCGGGGCAGCGTCCCGGCGACCAGGGCGCGCACCGGGTCGCCGGGGGCGCCCCGCGCGCGCCGGGCCAGCGCCAGGCTGAACGCCGGGATCAACGCGAACGCCAGTCCGTCCTCGATGAGCAGCGTGGCCGCGAACTCGGGCACGGTCCACGCCACGAGGAAGGCGTCCGTGCCCGGGCCCGCTCCGAACATCCGCGCCAGCGCCTGGTCCCGCACCAGCCCGAGCAGCGCACCCGCCACCGACAGCCCGGCGGTCACCAGGGCTGCCTTGGCGAGGAACCCGCGTGAGACCGGCGGCAGCGCGCCGGCCGCGGCAGACGCCACGGGCGTCCGGTGCGGTGCGGCGGTCGGGGGCGGTACGGCCGGCACGGGGGGCGGTGCCGGGGGTCCGGGTGGCGTGCCGGGGGCGGGTCCGCGGTGGGGCCGGGGTGTCCCCGAGGGGGCCGGGACCGTCATCGGGGGAGGACCCTCTCGTGCCGGGAAGGCGCCGGGCGGGCGGAGGCGGGCTCGGGAGAGCGGGGTTCTGGGGCAAGGGACCACCACGCCGTGAGGCCGAGGCAGACGGCGGTCAGCACCGTGGAAGGGCCGCCGATGTCGGCGTACAGGAAGTCGGTGAGCTGCCAGATCAGCAGACCGGAGGCGACCAGCGCGCAGTCCAGGCCGGGTCTGCCCCGGTGGGTCCGCAGGACGCCCCGCAGCGCACGCACCAGCAGCGCCAGCCAGCACCCGGCGAGGGCGAGCAGCCCGATGAGGCCCTGCTCGCTGAGGATCAGCAGGTACATGTTGTGCGGGGAGAGCAGCGGCTGCTTCACGAAGCCCGACCCCGCGCCGTCGGTGTCGCTGCCGGCGGACAGCGCCACGGAGGCGTGGCTGTCGCGGTACTCGGGGAAGCCCTTCAACCCCACGCCGGTCAACGGCCGTTCCCACCACATGTCGGCCGCCGCCGCCCACATCGTGTACCGGTCGGTGACCGACTGGTCGGGCGCGTCGGTGACCTGGGTGATGCTGCCGACCCGCTCCTGCAACATCGCCGTACCGACTCCGAACCCGCCGACCAGCACCACCCCGAGCGCCGCGACGACCGCCCCGACCGCGAGCGCCCGGCGCAGCCCGGCCAGCACCAGCTGCGCCGAGCAGGTGACGGCGGTGGCGATCCAGGCGCCCCGGCTGAAGGAGAGCGCGAGGGGCAGCAGGAGCGTGGCCGCGCACAGGGCGGCGACCACCCGCCCCCGGCCGCGGCCGCGCTCGCCCGCCAGGCGCCGGTCAGCCGCCGCCGTACGGCCCAGAGCCAGACCCACCGCGCAGACGATGCCGAAGGACACGACCGTCGCCATGCCCATCACGTCCTGCGGCCCGAAGGTGCCGACCGCGCGGATCGGCCGGCCCTGGTAGGACGCGCCGGTCGCGGTGACGTACTGGTGCACGCCGACCGCGCCCTGCCAGCCCGCCAGCCCCACGAACGACCAGGCCAGCAGCCGGAAGTCGCGCCGGTCGCGGATGAGCAGCAGTACGGCGGCCGGGACCAGCACGAAGATCTGCAGGTACCGGCCGAGGCCGGTGATCCCGGCCCCCGGCGACACCGCGCCCGCCGCCGCCAGCGCCGCGCCCACCACCGGCAGGCCGAACACGAGGGCGGCGGTACGGGACAGCGGGCGCCGCCGCTGCCGCAGCAGCCGCACCCCGCAGTACAGGACGACCAGCGCGGACAGCGCGTCGGCCGGGCCCGCGCCGCCCTCGCCGCCGGGGCCGGCGGGCAGCGCGACCAGGCCGATCACGGCGGCCACGGGGAGCACCGGCGACCAGGATCGGGGTGGGTCGAGGGGCAGGGCGAGGGCCATCGGTGTCAGCTCCCGGTCGGTCGCACGAGGGCGGCCGCGGTGCGCAGCAGGATGCACACGTCCTGCCACAGCGACCAGTTGTCGATGTACGCGTTGTCGAAGCGGGCCCGGTCCTCGATCGAGGTGTCGCCGCGCAGCCCGTGGATCTGGGCCAGGCCGGTGATGCCGGTGCGCATGCGGTGGCGGGCCGCGTAGCCGGGGTAGATCTGGCTGAACTGGCCGACGAAGTAAGGGCGTTCGGGGCGCGGGCCGACCAGACTCATGTCGCCGCGCAGGACGTTCCACAGTTGCAGCAGCTCGTCGAGGGAGGACTGCCGCAGGAAGCGGCAGAAGGGGCGCATCCGCTGCTCGCCGGCGACGCTCCACCGGGTCGCCGCCTCGTGCTCGTCGGCCGGGCGGTGGGTGCGGAACTTCAGCAGGGTGAAGGGGCGCCCGTCCTTGCCGACGCGCTCCTGCCGGAAGACCACCCCCGGCCCCTCGGTGAGCCGCAGCACCGCCGCGCACACCAGCAGCAGCGGGCTGACCACCAGCAGCAGCGACCCCGACACGGCGATGTCGAGCAGCCGCTTGCCGAGGCTGCCCCGGCGCCGGACGCCCAGGTCCAGCCGGCGGCAGGCGAACCCGGCGAGCTGGTCGCGGGCGGCGTACGAGGGCGAGTCGGCGTCGAGCTCCCACACCGCGCAGCCGGACTCGGTGAGCGCCCGCAGCAGCGGGCCCCGCGCGGTGCGCACGGCGGGGTGGACGCACAGGACGTCCCGGACACCGTTCTGGATGAGGGCCCGCTGCACCTCCTGATCGGTCGTCAGCACCGGCAGCCCTTCGGTGCCGTCCGGGCGGTCGGCGACGATCCCGACCGGCCGCACCCCGCAGCGCGGATGGCGCAGCACGGCGGCGGCGACCCGCTGGGCGGTGCCGGCCGGCCCGACGACGAGCGCCGCGCGCGGGTGACGCAGCAGGGACCGGCGGCGCCGGGCGTGGACCACGGCCCGGCCCGCCGCCGCCAGCGCGCACTGGCCGGCGAGACCGGCCACGAGGGTGCGCGCGGTCAGTGCGTGGGCCGGGGCGTACGCCGCGACGAGCGTGCCGAGGGCGAGCCAGGCGACCGCGATCCGGCCGCAGACGGCGGGTAGTTCGTCGAGCACGCCGGCCACCGGCCGGGTCCGGTGCGGCCGCACCAGCAGGGTGGCCGCGACCAGGAGCGCGGCGAGCAGCGGGTGGCGCCGCGCCTCGGTCAGCGCCGCGGCGGCCGCGAGGGCGGCGAGGCCGTCGGTGAGCAGCAGTGGCAGTGGTGAGGCGGGCCGGGCCGGGGGCCGCCGGAGCGGGAACCGGAAGCCGGCGCCGGTGTCCCGCCGGGGCAGGACCGAGACGGACGCGAACCCGGGCTGCGCGCCGGAGGAGGGGACGGTGCTTTCCGCGGTCACGAGTGGATGGACTCCCTGCACTCGGTGGGCTCGGCGCGCCCTACGTCTGGTCCGGCCTCCGGAGCGCCACGGCCGGTGTCGGTGGCCCGCCCGGCGGCCGGGCGGGTGCCGAGCAGTTCGCGGTAGAGGTCCGCGAACCGCTCGGCCGTGTGCCGCACGTCGTGCGTGGCCAGCACGTGCCGGCGCGCCCGGCGGCCGAGCGACGCGCGCAGCGGCGGATCGAGCAGCAGGCCGGCGACGGCCCCGGCGAGCGCGCCGGGCCGTCCGGCGGGCACCAGGCAGTGCTCGGCGGACCCGGGCGGCAGGCTCTCCCGGGCGCCGTCCACGTCGGTCACCACCACCGGCCGGCCGCAGGCCATCGCCTCCAGCGGCGCGAGCGCCATGCCCTCCCAGCGCGAGGGAAGCACCACCAGGTCGGCGGCCCGGTACCAGGGGGCGGCCTCGTCGACGGCGCCCGCGAACAGCACCGACTCCGGCGCCCCGGCGCGCAGGGCGGCGCCGTCCGGCCCGTCGCCGACCAGCACCAGCCGGGCGCCGGGCACCCGGGCCCGTACGGTGTCCCAGGCGGCCAGCAGCACGTCCTGGCCCTTCTGCCGGCACAGCCGCCCCACGCACACCACCAGCGGTGCCGCCGGGTCCAGGCCGGGGAGGAGCGCGGTGCGCACGCTGTCGGCGGGGGCCGGGCGGAAGCGGCCGGGGTCGATGCCGTTGGGGATGACCCGGTACCGCGCGGTGACTCCGGCGCGCTGCCCGGTCTCCCGCTCCGCCTCGCTCACGCAGACCAGCCGGTGTGCCCAACGCGCCCCCAGCCGCTCCCACTTCAGCGACAGCGCGGCCATGGCCCCGCCGACCGCCTCGAACGACCAGGCGTGCGGCTGGAACACCGTCGGGATCCGCCCGCGCACCGCGAGCCGCCCGGCCAGACCGGCCTTCGCGCTGTGCGCGTGCACCAGGTCGGGCCGTACGGCGCCGACGACGCGGGCGAGCCGGCGTACCTCGCCGGGCAGCGCGGCCCCGGGTGCCCGTGCCGCCTCCCACCGCCGTACGTCCGCGCCCAGCGCCACCAGGGTCTCGGTGAGCGGTCCGGCGGGGCAGGCGACCGTGACCCGCAGCCCGGCGGCGAGCTGGGCCCGCGCCAAATCCGTCACGACGCGGGCGACCCCGCCGTCGACCGGCTGGGTCAGATGCAGGACCCGCGGTTGCCGGTCGGGTGCTGGCTGGTGCATGGCACGTCTTCCTCGCTCACGGACGGTGCTCGGGACGGGCGGGAACGCGCCTGTGGTCACTTCCGCGCGTCGGCGGCGGCGAAGAGCCGGCCGGTCCCCGCCGCGTCCCGCTGGGGAACGAGCCGGACCGCAGGCTGGTCACCGCCGCCCGCCGAACAGCCGCCCGGATCGAACGCATCCGCACCGGCTCCGAGGGGGTCGGCGTACGCCGGGACACACGCCGCCGGAGCCGCCCCCGGCTCGCTGATCGCGCGGTTCCGCGCGGAGTCGGCGGGCTGGGCGGGAGCCGCCGACGAGAGGCCGGCACGGTGAACGGTCGAGAACGTGAGCGAATCTCCCGTACGGCCGCGGCCCCCGCCGCCGCCCGGCGCAGCGGCGGACGCGGTGGGCCCGGGGGGACCGGGGAAGTGCCCATGACCGACGTGACCCTTTCGTGCGATTTGCTGGCTATAGGGGTGCCTCGGACGGGCCGCAACTCTAGCGACTGTACGGACTAATCGGGTGAAACCGGTCAAGTGTGTCGGAATCGCAGGACCGGGCTCTCGGGTACATCACCCCATTGGCGGCACAACCCCCGGCGGCGTGCGGCGTTGACACAGCGCCGGGCATCCCCGCCCGGGTGTTTGTGTCAAAACCCCAAGGAGCACCTCTCCATGTCGCGTATCGCGAAGGGCCTGGTCCTGACCTCCGTTGCCGCCGCGGCCGTCGCCGGCGCCTCCGGCATCGCCGCCGCCGACAGCGGCGCGAACGGTGTCGCCGCGCACTCCCCGGGCGTGCTGTCGGGCAACGTCGTCCAGGTTCCCGTCCACGTGCCGGTCAACGTCTGCGGTAACACGGTCAACGCGCCCGGCCTGCTGAACCCGGCCTTCGGCAACATCTGCGTCAACGACTGACCTCGGTCTGACGTTCACCGACGGACGGCCGCCCTCCAGCCGGGAGGGCGGCCGTTCGCGTTGCTCCGAACGGACGGCCCGCCGTGCGGGACCGCCGACGGGCCCGGATGACACCGCTCGCCTGTGCGGATGCGGCCGTGCGGGTGGTGGCCCGGGGTTAGGGATCTGTTGCGGAGCGTGAGTGACGCTCGCACGGGGGGTCCGACGCACCATCGAAAGGAACCCTCATGCGTTGTCTGCCCGTCCGGCGTATCGCGTCCACCGCACTGTGCGCCGCTCTGGTCATCGGGATCGCCGGCCCCGCCGCCGCGGCCGCCGACGGAACCCCCGAGCCGGGAACGCGCCCGTGCGGCGTCCCGAGCGCCCGTCCCCGGCGCGGACGCGCTGTCCTCCCGGAGCAGGACGCTCGGCGATCTCGGTTCCGTCCTCACCCCGGTCACGGAGCTGCTCGACACCGTCCTGAAGGCCGACAACGGCCAGCTCACCCCCGAGCAGGCCACCCGGCTCGGTGACGCCGTCAAGACGGCCGTCGCCGGGATGGCGGCGGCCCCGGCCGTGACCCTGCCGCAGACACGGACCCCCGCGCTGCCGCAGACCCCAGCGCTTCCCGCGCTGCCCGAACTCCCCGCCCTGCCTGCCGTACCCGCCGTGCCCCCGCTGCCGCTGCCGGCCGTCAAGAGCGGTCAGGCGGACGACAAGGCGGACGCCCGGCGGGCGGCGTCGGCCGATGTCCAGGACGACGCGATCGCCGCCGTCCAGAAGGCGGTCGGAGAACTGCTCGCGGCGGCGACCTCGGGCGACGTCGGCAAGGTCGTCCCCTCGGCCACCGGCGTGATCAACAGCCTGGTCGACCTGGTCGCCGCGACCCTGCTCGGCGCCGGACTGCCCGCCGCCGACATGACCGGCCTGCCCGAGCTGGCGAGCCTGCCCGCCGATGCCGCGTCCCTGCCCGCCGCCGAGACGCCGTCGTTGCCCGCGGAGGTGCCCGCGCTGCCGGCCGGCATCCTGCTGCCCGCGTCCTGAGCCCGACGGCACCACGGGTACCCGTGCCGCTTGCCGCACCCCGGAAATCCGGACGTCAAGTCCGGGCCTCATGTGCGGATCCCGTGCGAGGACGGGAAAGGCCGATGGACCGCCCCCTTCGATCGGGTGGCCCGCCGCCGGGGTGCGGAAAGTCTCCGCGCACGGGGTTTCCGCCGCGCCCGGGAATCGTTACGCACGGCGTAAGGAACTCCCTGGTGACTTGAGTTGCCGAGTTGCCGGGTTGCCGAAGAAAGGAACCCGATGAAGTCCCTGAAGGCTGCCGCTGTCGTTGCCGGAACCGTGGCCCTCGCCGGCGCCGCCGCGCCCGCGTTCGCCCACAGCACCGCCGACCTCACGCCCACCAGCCTCAACGGCGCCGTGAACACGCTCACCAAGGGGCCTCTGGGCACCCACGACCTGATGCCCCTGCAGCACCAGTCGGACGCCCTCGACACCGAGAACCAGGACTCCGTGCTGAGCACCGTCAAGGGCGCCACCGGCGCGCTCAACTCCGGCAACGCGCTGCTCGGCGGGCTGCCCCTGAAGGGCTGACCGCACGACCCCGCGCACAGGGCCGGTTCCGTACCGCACGGGACCGGCCCTCGGCGTCGCCCGGCGACCCGGACCGGGCGGGCGCGCCGGGTCGTTCGAAGCGGGCCCGTACGGGTCCCTCGTTCGTGTGGAGCCCCCCGGCCGCGTCCTCCGCTCGGGTGAGAACCCGTCCGGCGGCCCCCGGCGCGTCGATAAGGTCGCGCGGTGACCTCAACCTCAAGCGAAACCCGCCCCTTCCGCCCCGCCGACCTGGGCACCCTGGTCGTCATGCCGTGGAGCGGCGAGGCCCCCGACGGCACCGACATGCCCTACCTGCTCGCCTACTCCCTCGGCGACGGCCCGGAGGGCCCCGAGGCCGCCACCGCGGCCATCGAGCGGATGCTCGCCGACCAGGGACTGCCCGTAGGCGGCGACGTCGTCGACGGCACCGGGCGGCCCAGCCTGCCCGTCACGCTCCTGGTGGAGTCCGGTGCGGCCGTGCTGAACATGCCGAGCCTCAACGCCCAGTGCACGCCACCGCAGGAGTGGCTGGCCGCCGTCGACGAGCGCGGCTACGCCTACCTCGTCTTCACCAGCCGTCCCTGGCCCGAGGCGGAGCCCGGCAAGGCCGTGGAGCCGGAGGCGCTGGCCGCGTTCGCGGGCGCCGAGGAGACCCTGAAGGCCGCCGCCCACGTCGTCCTGCCCGCCCGGAGCCTGCGCGCCTGACCCCTCCCGGACAGCGCGACCGAGAATTCCGGCGACGTGGTCGGCTGAGTTGACAATTCGGCTTTCGGGCGAATAGCGCACCCGGGGGAAATGTGGACTGGGTCGTTTCGCCGCTCGTTACTCGGTACGCACGCACAGCCCGCTCCGCACACCGAAAGGGTCCGGACCCGAGATGAAGTCGACCACCCGAGGAACCGTCGCCGCAGTACTCATGGCGGCCGGCGCCGCCACCGCGACCCCCGCCGCCGCGGTCGGAACGGTCCCCGTGCCCGTCCCCCTGGACGGCGTCGAGAACTCCCTCAACGTGGAACTGCCCCGGATCGGCGGCGAGGTACCGCTGCCCGTGCCCGGGGTGCCCAACGGGCCGCAGTACGTCGAGGGCCGGCTCATCCCCGAGCGGGTGATCCCGCAGCTGCCGGTCGGCGCCGGGCTTCCGGGCGCCCAGGTGCGCGCCCCGCTGCCGGAGATCCTCGGCGACGAGTTCAACCATGTCGGTGTCTCGGCGCCCGCCTCCGACCTGCGCACCCTCGGCCCCGGCGTCGCGCTGGACGCCCCCCTCACCCCGCCCAACGCCGACAACTTCGGCCTGCCGGACCTGAAGCTGCCGCAGGCCGGCGTGATCACCCCGGTGCTGCAGGCGGTGCCCGGCGCCGACCTGGGGCTGGGCCCGGGCCTGTAGCCGGCCTCCCGCCGCGTCGGACGGGTCCGGGCACGCCGGCCCGGACCCGTCGCCCGTTCCGCGCCGGTCGGGCGGCCCGTCGGGGGTCCGAGGGTGACCGGGCGGCCCCGCCGGCGGTTAGCGCTGTGGACGACGTACGGCCCCACCGGACGAGGAGCACAGCATGGTCGTAGACGTGAGCGGACTGCCCGTCGGCGCGGAGCGCCCCCGGGCGGACGCGGTGAGACCGGTACGCGGTAGAGGGGTGCGCCGCCGGGACCTGGTGCGCGGACTGCTCGGGGCCGCGGCGGCAACCGCCGCCATCGTCCCCGTGGCCGCCGCCTCCCGCCCCCCGCACGACCCGGGCGGCGGCGCCGGCGACACCGGCTTCGACGAGTTCTACCGCGGCCGCCGCCTGGTGGGCGTACCGCCCGCCACGGACCGCGTCGCCGCCGGCCCCGCCGACGACGACGGACGGTGGCGGGTCACCGTGGACGGGCGCCCGCTGCACCTCATGCGCCGCGCCGACGGCACCTGGCTGAGCATGGTCGACCACTACCGCTCGTACGCCACCCCGCTGGCCGCCGCTCGCGCCGCCGTCGACGAACTCGGTCCCGGAGAGCACCTGCTCGACACCCGCACCGGCCATCCGCACCTGGGGGGACACCATGGTCTACACCCGTAAGGACGTCAGCACGCTCACCGCCGGCGAGCGCCGCCGCTTCGTCAGGGCGCTGCTGGAGCTCAAACGGCGCGGCGAGTACGACGACTTCGTGCGCATGCACATCGACTACTACGTCTCCGACGGCGAGCACGGCCTGCGCACCGCCCACATGGCGCCCTCCTTCCTGCCCTGGCACCGCAGGTTCCTGCTGGACCTGGAGCGGGCGCTGCGCCGGGTCGACGACTCGGTGACCGTGCCCTACTGGGACTGGACGCGGGACCGGTCGGCCGGCGCGATCCCCTGGACGGCGGACCTCCTCGGCGGTACCGGGCGGCCCTCCGACCGCCGGGTGACGACCGGGCCGTTCGCCTACGCCACCGGCGACTGGACGCTCACAGTGGGCGTCACCGACGGGGAGTTCCTCACCCGCGACCTCGGCCGGTCCCGCGACCCGATCGAGCTGCCCACCCGCGGCGAGCTGGAAGGGGCGCTGGAGGACCCGGTGTACGACGCCTCGCCCTGGAACTCCACGTCCGGCGAGGGCTTCCGCAACAAGCTGGAGGGCTGGGGGAGCGGGCGCGGCAGCGCCTCCTGGCGCAACCACAACCGAGTGCACCGCTGGGTCGGCGGGGTGATGGTCGGCGGGGCGTCGGTCAACGACCCCGTCTTCTGGCTCCACCACGCCTTCGTCGACCTGCAGTGGAGCCGCTGGCAGCGGCGCCACGCCGAACACCGGTACCTGCCGGCCGAGCCGCCGGGCTGGGGCGACCTCCAGCACGGCCGGATCGTCGCCCGGCACGAGAAACTCCCGCCGTGGGACGTCACCCCCGACGAGCTGGAGGACGTCAGCGGGATCTACCGCTACGGCTGAGCCGCGCCACGGAGGCTCGCCGGGCGGGCCTCACACGGAGAAGAGCCCCGGCGCTCAGGGTGCCGGGGCTCCGTCATGCCCGAAGGGGCGCGCGGCGCGGGTGCCGCGCGGGACGAACGGTCGGACGGACCGTCAGTCGCCGTAGGCGCCGCCGCCGCTGTGGTCGTCGTCCCCGCCGTTGTTGACGCAGCTGTTGCCGAACGCCGGGTTCAGCAGACCGATCACGTCCACGGTGTTGCCGCAGAGGTTGACGGGGATGTTGACCGGGACCTGGACGACGTTGCCCGACAGCACACCGGGGGAACCGACGGCCGCGCCGTGCGCGTCCGCGTCGGCCGAGGCCAGGGCGGCCCCGCCGAGGACCATGGCGCCGGTGCCGACGGCCACCGCGGTCGCCTTCGCGATGCGAGACATCACGTACTCCTTCTTACTCGGGACGTGCGGCAGCAGGTGGCGCGGCCGCACGCCCCGTTCAACGCCGCCGCTCGGGGCGGGTCACGCACGGATCGGCCGGATCGGTGCGGATCACCCTTCTGCCCACCACCGCCGCCCGGGGGACGGGCGGTCAGTCGATGCCGCGGCAGATGTGCGGTTCGAGGTCGCACTCGTCGTCGTAGCCGGCGAGCAGCAGCGGCGGTGAGGGCTGCTGCCGGTCGGGCGGGGGCTCGGCGCCGGCGCGGTGTCCGGACGGGCGGGGCGCGGGCGCGGGGGGCGGGGGTGTCGGGGGCGGGGCGGTGCGCGCCGGGTGCGTCATCTCGGCTTCTCCTTCTGTCTCCTCCGCAGGACTTCCGTCGGTCCTACGCCGGTCCTACGTCGGTCCTCCAGCGGACCGCGGCCGGACGTCCAGCCGTTCCCGACGCCCGGTCGGCACGCTGGGCGGCATGGACGGTTCTTCACCGCGCAGCTCGCTCCTGAGGTCGGTCGGGTGGGCCGTCGTCCACTCCCTGGTGGCCGTCGGCTCGCTGTACATGGCGGTGCCGGAGGCCTGGGCCGCGCTGGCGGAGCATCGGCGGCGCCGGGCGGCCGGCCGGGACGGGGCGCGGCCGCTCGCCGGCCCGCCCGCCGGCCACCCGGAGCGGCTGAGCCCCGAGGTGCCGCTGAGCCCGCTGGAGCGGTGGCTCTCCGAGGAACTGCTCCGGCAGCCGCCCAAGCGCCCCGGGAGATGAACCGCCGCCCCGTCAGCGGGGGACCGGCCGCTGGAACAGCTCGCTGCGGACCGTGATGTCCCGGTTGCCGAAGGCCAGCTGGTCCAGCACCTTGCGGTAGACCGGGGTGCGGGAGACCAGCGCGGCCATCCTGGGGCGGACCACCGAGGCGAGCCCCCCGGTGGACAGCATCATCCGGCCCTGCGTCGCCTGCAGCCGCATCACTCGTCGCACGTCACGCCGCCGCAGGACCGCGTACCGGTCGAGCGCCCCGTCGTCACCGGAGCGCAGGGACGCCAGCAGCGCGGGATGGGCGGCCACCGCGTCCTGGACGGCCAGGTTGATGCCCTGCGCGCCGATCGGCCCGTGGGTGTGCGCGCTGTCCCCGATCAGCAGCAGCCCCGGGCGGGCCCACTCGCGCGCGATGCCGGAGAACACGTCGAGCAGCGACAGGTCCCGGAACGAGGTGATCTCCTCGTCGATCCGCTCCGCCTGGTCGGGAACGGCCGCGCGCAGCCCCTCCTTGATGTGGTCCAGGCCGCGCGCCGACAGCTCCCGGTACGTGCCGTGCGGCAGCGTCCAGCCGATCTGCACGGCCCCCGGGTGGGACGCGTACGCCAGGGCCGGGTTGCCGCCCGCCCGGAAGATCCGTACCTCCCTGGGGGCGGTTCCCCGCGCGGGCAGCCGGAACCAGAGCACGTCCTGGTCGAAGACGTCGTGCCGGTCGTAGCCGATGGCGGCGAGCCGGCGGACCTTGGAGTAGCGGCCGTCCGCGGCGACGACGCGGTGGGCGTGCACCAGGACGTCGCCGTCCGGGCCGCGCCCGAGGGCGCCGCGCACCCGCTGCCGGGTGTCCTCGACCAGCGCCGAGCAGCGGGTGGCGGACAGGTACTCGAAGCCGTCGTGGGCGCGGCACTGGGTGAGCAGCTCCTCCAGCAGGTGCCGTTGCGGCAGGCTCAGCAGGCAGTTGAACGGCCCGGGCAGCCGGCGGTAGTCGCCGTCGATCAGGACCCGGCCGCGCTCCTGCAGAAGGAAGCGGTCGTGCTCGTGGCAGCCGCGCTCGCGCGCCCCGTCGAGGACGCCGAGCGCGTGCAGCAGCGCCTGGCCGCCCGGCTGGAGTATCTCGCCCCGGTACTCGCGCTCCAGCGAGCTCACCTTCTCCATGACGGCGACCCGGACGCCGGAGCGCAGGAGCAGCAGGGCGAGCGTCAGGCCGGCGGGGCCGCCGCCGACGACGCAGACATCGGTGTACGTCTCGGTCACCGCTCACCTCACATGTCGAGGACGACGTCGTACTCGGTGAGCCAGGCGTTCAGCCACAGGGCCATCTCCAGGCTGCCGCGGTCGTAGGGCCGGCTGATGTCGCCGAGCGGGCGCTCGACCGCCCGGGCCGCGCGGGCCCGGTCGAGGAGCGGGAGCACGGGGGCGTCGGAGTCGGCCAGCACGTCCCGCAGTTCGGCGCGCAGGGCCTGCTCGTAGGCCGGGTCCTGGGTGGCGGGGTAGGGGCTCTTGACGCGCTGGAGCACCGACCGGGGCAGCAGATCCGCGGCCGCGGCGCGCAGCAGGCTCTTCTCCCGCCCGTCGAACGACTTCATCGCCCACGGCGTGTTGAAGACGTACTCGACGAGCCGGTGGTCGCAGAACGGCACCCGGACCTCCAGCCCGACGGCCATGCTCATCCGGTCCTTGCGGTCCAGCAGGGTCTGCACGAACCGGGTCAGGTTGAGGTAGCCGACCTTGCGCATCAGCCGGTCGTCGGGGCTGTCCCCGGGCAGCACGGGCACCTCGGCCAGCGCCTCCCGGTAGCGGGCCTCGCGGTAGCCGGGGATGTCCAGCTTGTCGAGGAAGCCCCGGTTGAGCAGGGCGAGGCCGCCGAAGTAGCGGGCCGAGCCGGAGGTCAGCCAGGGGAAGGTGTCGGCGTGCACGGCGCCGGGGTTGCGGAACCAGCGGTAGCCGCCGAAGAGTTCGTCGGCGGCCTCGCCGGACAGGGCCACCGTGGAGTGCCGTTTCACGGCGCCGAACAGCAGGTGCAGGGAGGGCCACATGTCGCCCCAGAAGGCCGGCGGCTGGTCGACGGCGCGCAGTACGGCGGCCCGCAGCTCGGCCCGGGCCAGTTCCTCGCTGCCGAGGACGACCTCGGTGTGCACGGTGCCGACGTGGTCCGCCAGGTCCCGGACGAACGGCGCGTCGCGCATGCCGCGCACCGCGTCCGGTTCGAAGCCCTCGTCGGCGTGGGTGAAGTCCACCGAGAAGGACCGTACGGGGCCGCTGCCGCGGGCCGCCGCCGAGCGGGCGGCGAGGGCGGTCACCGTGGAGGAGTCCAGGCCGCCGGAGAGCAGCAGGCACAGCGGGACGTCCGACACCATCTGGCGGTCGACGATGTCCTCCAGCAGGCCGCGCACCGTGGAGATGGTGGTCGGCAGGTCGTCGGTGTGCTCCCGGGCCTCGAGGGTCCAGTAGGCCCGCTTGCGCAGCCCCTGCCGGCCGATGCGGACCAGGTGGCCCGGCCGGACCTCGTACATCCCCGAGAAGACCGTCGCCTCCGGGGTCTTGACCATGTCCAGGACCTCGCACAGGCCCTCCACGGCCACCCGGCGCGGGGTCAGCGGATTGGCCAGGAGGGCCTTGGGTTCGGAACCGAACAGCACGCCGTGCTCGGTGGGCAGGTAGAACAGCGGCTTGACGCCCATGCGGTCGCGCAGCAGCAGCAGTTCCTCGGTGCGCGGGTCCCAGACGGCCAGCGCGAACATGCCGTTGAGGCGGGGAGCCAGCTCCTCGCCCCACTGGAGGTAGCCGCGCAGCACGACCTCGGTGTCGCTGGCCGTGCGGAAGCGGTGGCCGAGGGTGGTCAGCTCGGCGCGCAGCTCACGGTAGTTGTAGATCTCCCCGCAGAAGGTGAGCACGGCCAGGGTGCGGCCCTCGTCGTCCTGCGCTGTCATGGGCTGGCGCCCGCCCGCCAGGTCGATCACGGAGAGCCTGCGGTGGCCGAGCGCCGCGTGCCGGTCCGTCCACAGCCCCTCGGCGTCGGGGCCGCGGCAGGCCATGGTCCGGGTCATCGCCCACGCGGTCGCCGTCTCCCGCGTCAGGTCGCGCTCGTAGTCGATCCATCCTGCAATGCCGCACATCACCGATCTCCCTCGGATGGGGGCCGCCGGCGGGCACCGCGGTCCGGGCGCGGATCCGCGGTGCCTCGGCGGCCTGTGGTGGGGCGGACGCTCATGCCCGCTGGTCGATACCGGCGCTGACCAGGTCCAGCAGTTGCCGGGGCGTCTTCAGCTCGCCGACGACGTCGTCGGGGAGTTCGACCGCGTAGTCGCGCTCGATGCGGCTGACGGTGTTGAACAGGGCGAGCGAGTCGTAGCCGAGGTCGGCGAAGGCGGTGTCCAGGATGTCGCCGTCGAGGTCGACGGCCTCGTCCTCGCCGGCGCACTCGCGCAGCAGCTCCACCAGGTCCTTGATCTCGAACGTGGCCATGGCAGGAAGTCCTTTCGGGTCGGTCGGTACGGGGGTCAGGCGCCGGTGCGGACCACCAGCGCGGAGTTGAAGCCGCCGTGGCCGCGGGAGACGACCAGGGCGCTGCGCAGGGGCAGCTCGCGCGGGGTGTCGCGGACCAGGTCCAGCAGGTCCGGGTGGGCGGGGTCGGCCACGTTGACCGTGGGCGGCACGACGCCGTCGCGCAGGGACAGCAGGGCCGTGGCCACGTCGAGCGCGGCGCCGCCGGCCAGCAGCCGGCCGGTCGTCGTCTTCGGCACGGTGACCGGCACGGCACGCGGCCCGAACACCGTGGCGAGCGCCTCCGCCTCGACGCGGTCCAGCTCGGGCACGGCGTAGCCGTCGGCGAAGACGACGTCGATGTCCGCGGGGGCCGTCCGGGCGTCCGCCAGGGCGAGTTCCACCGCGCGGCGCAGCCCCGGTTCCCGCCCGGAGCCGGGACGGGGGTCGAACGTGGCCGCGTAGCCGGCGAGTTCGCCGTAGACGCGGTCCACTCCGCGGGCACGGGCCTGCTCGGCGCTCTCCGCGATCAGCAGGGCGCCGCCCTCGCCGACGACGGCGCCGCGCGCCCGCCGGTCGAACGGCAGATAGGCGGCGGCCGGGTCGTCGGCGGTGCTCACCCGGCCGGAGCGGATGACGCACAGCCAGCTCCACGGGGACAGCGAGCCGTCCACGCCGCCGGTCACCATCAGCGCGGTGCCGGCGCGCACGTGGCGGCGGGCCTTGGCCAGCGCGTCCAGCCCGCCGGCCTGGTCCGCGACGATCGCACCGCCCGGTCCGCGCAGGCCGTGCCGGATGGAGATCTGGCCGGTGTTGACGGGGTAGAACCAGGCGAACGACTGGTAGGCGCTGACGTACTTGCCGCCCTTGGACCACAGGGCCTCCAGCTCCTTCTGCCCGAACTCGAAGCCGCCGGCCGAGGCGGCGGTGACCACTCCGCAGGCGTACGGCGGCAGCGAGGCGGGATCGGCGCCGGCGTCCCGCAGCGCCTCCTCGGCCGCGATCAGGGCGAGCCGGGTCATCCGGTCGGTCTGCGGCAGCAGCCGGCCGGGCAGCCGGCCGGCGGCCGGGTACTCGGGCATCTCCCCGGCGACCCGGGCGGAGTAGCCGGTGGGGTCGAAGCGGGTGATGCGGCGGATGCCGCTGTCCCCGCGCAGTACGGCGGACCAGTAGTCGGCGGTGGTCAGGCCCGTGGGGGCGACGACGCCGATGCCGGTGAACACGGTCGGGGACGGCGGGCCGGCGGGGCCGTCGGGCCGGGCGGTGCGGGCCGGCGCCGGTGCGGGCGGGGAGGTCGCGCGGCTCACGGTGTCACCCCGGCCGGACGGCCGAGCACCAGGGCGCTCTGGAAGCCGCCGAAGCCACTGGCCACACTGAGCACCGTGTCGACCCGGTGCTCCCGGGCGGTCAGCGGTACGTAGTCGAGGTCGCACTCCGGGTCCGGCTCGTGCAGGTTGGCCGTGGGCGGGACCACCGAGTGCTCGACGGCCAGGGCGCAGGCGGCGGTCTCCAGCGCGCCGATGGCGCCGAGCGAGTGCCCGATCATCGACTTGATGGAGCTGACCGGGATGTCGTAGGCGTGTCCGCCGAGGCCGCGCTTGAGGGCGTTGGTCTCGTGGCGGTCGTTCTGCTTGGTCGCCGAGCCGTGGGCGTTGACGTAGTCGATGTCGGTCGGGTCGCGGCGGGCCATGTCCAGGGCGGCGGTGATGGCGTCCGCCATCTCCAGGCCCTCGTCGCTGAGCCCGGTCATGGAGTACGCGTTGCACCGGGAGGCGTGGCCGGTGATCTCGGCGTACACGTGGGCGTCGCGGCGCCGGGCGTGCTCCAGTTCCTCCAGGACGAAGACGGCGCAGCCCTCGCCGAGCACGAAGCCGTTGCGGGTGCGGTCGAAGGGCCGGGACGCCGTTTCGGGGCTGTCGTTGCGGGCGGTGGTCGCCTTGATCGCGTCGAAGCAGGCCACGGTGATGGGGGAGATCGCGGCGTCCGACGCGCCCGTCGTGATGACGTCCGCGTGCCCCTCCCGGATCAGGTCGGCGGCGTGCCCGAGGACGTCGACGCCGGAGGTGCAGCCGGTGGAGACCACCCCCACCGGTCCCTCCGCCTCGGCGATCCAGGCGAGTTCGGCGGCCATGGAGGACGGCACGAAGTAGTCGTACAGGTAGGGCGAGGCGTGGAACTCGTCGACCAGCCAGGACTTCCCCTCGTCGCTGACCAGGGCGTACTCGCTGTCCAGGCTCATGGTGCTGCCGCAGGCGGTGCCCATCATCACGCCGGTGCGGTGCGGGTCCGACTGGCCGAGCACCCCGCTGTCCTCCAGGGCCTCCCTTCCGGCCACCACGGCGAACTGGGTGGTGCGGTCCCACTGCCTGCTCTGCCGGCGGGTGAGGCCGGCGGCTATCGGGTCGAAGTCGCATTCCGCGGCCACCCGGGAACGGAACGGCGAGGCGTCGAACAAGGTGATGGTCCGGGTCGCCGTCCGCCCCGAGGTGAGGAGTTCCCAGTACTGTTTTCTGCCGATTCCGCCAGGGGACACCACGCCGATTCCGGTGATGACGACGCGGCGCCCCTCGGGTATTCCTGTCACCGTATCTCCCTCCACTGGCGCTTCCCGGGCCATGGCTGTCCGCGGCCTGAGCGCCGGGCCGGAGTCGAGAATGCGGTGACGCGATCGAGGGTGCTTCGAAACCCGATCGACGGACCGCGGACGATCGGATCTCGAACGGGCCTCGAAGACCCCTTGGTCCACTGATCCGGCACACCGTCGTCGGAGCGAAGGGGAACGTGAATATGCGGCGCGACGAAGGAACGTACGACGTCGTCATCGTCGGAACCGGTCTGTCCGGGACGATGCTGGGCGCCATTCTGGCGAAACACGGATTCCGTACGCTGCTGCTGGACGGAGCCCAGCATCCGCGCTTCGCCGTCGGGGAATCCACGATCGGGCAGACGCTGTTCATTCTGCGTCTTCTCGCACACCGTTACGGGGTGCCCGAAATAGGTCACCTCGGAAGCTTCGACAGCGTGCTGAAACACGTGGGCTCCGCGCACGGCCAGAAGAGCAATTTCGGATTCATCATCCACCGGGACGGCGAGGAGCCGGACCCGCGCGAGACGAACATGTTCCGGCTGCTCGACGTCACCGGCAACGCGGCCCACTTCTTCCGCCAGGACAGCGACGCCTACATGTTCCACACGGCGCTGGCCTACGGCTGCGAGGCACGGCAGAACTACCGGGTCTCCAAGGTGGACTTCGCCGACGACGCCGTCACCGTCATCGGCGCCGACGGCTCCAGCTACCAGGCCCGCTACATCGTCGACGCCAGCGGTTTCCGCTCGCCGCTCGCCGAGCAGTTCGGGCTGCGCGAGGAGCCGGGCAATATCAGGCACCACGCCCGGTCCGTCTTCACGCACATGATCGGGGTCGAGCCGGCCGACGACCACCTGCTGCACGGGGACGAGGACCGGCCGCCGGTGCCCTGGCACACCGGGACGCTGCACCACATGTTCGACCGGGGCTGGCTCTGGGTCATCCCGTTCGACAACCACCCGGGGGCGACGAACCCGCTGTGCAGCGTGGGGCTGCAACTGGACGAGCGGCGCTACCCGGAGGAGCCGGGGCTGTCCCCGGAGGACGAGTTCTGGAAGCACGTACGGCGCTTCCCGGCCGTCGAGCGGCAGCTGGCCAACGCCCGCAGCGTCCGGGAGTGGGTGCGCACGCCGCGCATGCAGTACTCCTCGACGCGCACGGTCGGCCCGCGCTGGTGCCTGATGTCCCACGCGGCCGGCTTCATCGACCCGCTGTTCTCGCGCGGTCTGTCCAACACCTGCGAGCTGATCAACACCCTGGCGTGGCGGCTGATGGAGGCGCTGCGCGAGGACGACTTCGAGATGGCGCGGTTCGAGCCGGTGGAGCGGCTGGAGCTCGGGCTGCTGGACTACAACGACAAGCTGGTCAACGCCTCCTACATCGGCTTCCAGAACTACGACCTGTGGAACGCGGTCTTCCGGATCTGGGTGGCGGGCAGCGCGGTGGGCAGCAAGCGGTTCCTCAACGCGCTGGCGGCCGCCAAGGCGTCCGGCGACGACGGGCCGCTGCGCGCGCTCGACGACAGCAAGTACCCCGGGCTGTGGTGCCCCACCGACTTCAGCGCGGAGCTGTTCGAGGAACTCGTCGCGCAGTGCGACGCGGTGGACGCGGGCCGGGTGCCGGCGCAGGAGGCCGCGGACACCATGCTGCAGCGGATCCGGGAGTCCGACTGGATGTTCCCGGCGCTCGGGCTGAACCGGCCCGAGGAGCGGTTCATCAGCCCCACCGCGGAGAACATGCAGGTCGTCGCCGAGTGGGCCAAGAACCACCCGCGCCAGGAGATCCGCGACCTGCTGGCGGTGTCACCGCAGAAGGTGCAGTCGACGCTGTGAGCCCCGCACCCGGCTTCCCGGGCCGATGACGGTGCCCCGGGCCGATGACGGTGCCCCGGTCTGACGACGCCGTGCGGGCGGTCTGACGACGCCGTGCGGGCGGTCTGACGACGCCGTGCGGGCGGGCCGACCGCCCGGGCGGACGTCGTGTGCCGCCACCGGAGATGTCCGGTGGCGGCACGTCGTGTTCGGGGCGGGGAGCGGGCGCGGGGCGTGTTCGGGGCGGGGAGAGGGCGCGGGAGGGGATGGGGCGTGTTCGGGGTGGGGGCCGGTGGCGGGGGTGCGGTGGCGGGTGCGAGGGCATCGGTGTGCGGGGCGCCCCCTGGTGTGGGGTCGCCCCGTCGTGTGGGTGGTTCCGGGGTGCGGGTGGGTGGTTGGGTGACCGTGTCGGGTGGTGGCCGCGTCGTGCCGGTGACGTCCGGGTGCGGGGCGCCGCGAGCCACCGGGATCGCGGGACGCGAGCCGGGGCTCGGGACGGAATCGCCGGTCAGCCTTCCGTGGCCAGGGTCAGCCCGGCGCCGAGGGCCTCGCGGTCGGGCCAGGCGGCGTACTCGCGCCGCCAGTACATCAGGGGGCCGTGGGTCCGCAGCGCGTCGCCGCCGACGATGGTGCCGATGACGACGGTGTGGTCGCCGGCGGCGATGGCCGAGTCCAGCCGGCACTCGGCGTAGGCGACGGTGTGGTCCGGCAGCCAGGGCAGACCGAGCGAGTCGGTGGGCCGCCAGTCGACGGCGGCGAAGCGGTCCGCGTCGCGGGCGGCGAAGTGGGCGGAGACCCATTCGCGGTTGGCCCGCAGCATGTTGACGGCGAAGGCGCCGGCGCCCAGCATCTCCCGCAGGACCCGGCTGCCGCTGTTGACGCACACCAGCAGCAGGGGCGGGTCCTGGGACACGCTGCACGCCGCGCTACAGGTGAAGCCGCACGGGGCGCCGTCGGCGTCCACGGTGGTGACCACGGTCACGCCGGTGGGCAGCGCCCCCATGACGGCGCGGAAGGTGTCGGCGTCGACGGGAACGGCCGGGCCGTTCGGGCGGTGCTGGACAGCCATGGGACATCCTCGTTTCCGGAGTGCTACAGGGCGGGGGCGGAGGCGCGGCGGGCTGCGGGACGCGGGGGCAGGGGGAGGCGGGGGTGCGGGGCGCGGGCGCGGACGTCGGCCGCGAGGATCTCCTGGTGCAGCTGCCACAGTTCCGGTGAGGGCTCCAGTCCGAGCTCACGCCGCAGCAGGTCGCGGACCTTCTGGTAGGCGTGCAGGGCCTCGCTGCGCCGTCCGGAGCGGTGCAGGGCCGTGATGAGCTGGCCGTGGAACCACTCGTTGAGCGGGTGCGCGGTGACCAGGGAGCGCAGATCGGCGATGAGTTCCCGGTGGTTGCCCAGGTGCATCTCGGACCGGACACGCAGTTCCTGGGCCGCTATATGGCGCTCCTCCAGGTTCACCACATAGCCGTGCAGTACGTTTCCGCACTCGACGCCGGCCAGCGGGGAACCCGTCCACAGGGCGAGTGCCTCTTTCGCGTAGCGGGCGGTGGTCCGGAAGTCCTCGGCCGTCGCGGAAACCTGTGCGCCGGCCATGAGCGAGTCGAACGCGGTGATGTCGAGGGAGCTTTCCTCCACCTGGAGGACGTAGCCCGGCGCGGCGGTCCTGACGATCTCCTCCGCCTTTTCCGGGCCGACCGCGCGTGCCAGTGACTTACGCAGGTGGTAGACGTACGTCTGCGTGGTGGTGACCGCGGTCTGCGGTGACTTCTCGCCCCAGAGTTCCTCGATGAAGGCGTCGAGCGGGACGACCTGATTCGCCCTCAGCAGAAGAAGTGCTAAAACCTTCTTCACCTTCGGGGCGCGGGGGGTGTATATGTGCTGATCGTGCGTCACTTCCAGTGGGCCGAGAAGCTTGTATTTCACTCAGCTGTCCTTCCGGTGGAAATTGCCGGTTGCTCGACGAGCACTGGCCAGAACTTTATGGCTTGTCTAGATCACCAGCAATGGAGCCTTCTGAAGGTTGGCCTCGGTGGGCCGGGCGGATCAACGGCGATGTAACTTTCGATGTAGCGGGACGGAAGGAAATCACCACGTTTGGTGAGATGTGCCCGACTCGGGAAACTGGCTGGAATGACGCCCTCCGCAACTTCGGCCCGCGGCGTCCCTCGTCCGGCGCTGGATCACCCCTAGGACCGCCGGTGCGACGGTGTGCGCTCCGTCCACGTTCGAGCGACGCAGGGGAGTGCCATGCCGATCGCCCTGCCGGTGACCCCCATCCCGGCCCACTCGCTGCTGGTGTTCCTCCTCCAGGCCGGACTGCTCGTCCTGCTGGCCCTGGTGCTCGGCCGGCTGGCCGTGCGCTGCCGGCTGCCCGCCGTGGTGGGGGAACTGTCCGTCGGCGTGCTGCTGGGGCCGACGGTGCTCTCCCACGCCTGCCCCGCGCTGTCGGACTGGCTGCTGCCGCAGCGCGCCGACCAGTTCCACCTGCTGGACGCGGTCGGGCAGTTGGGCGTCCTGCTGCTGGTCGGCGTCACCGGGATGGAGCTCGACCTCGGACTGGTCCGGCGCCGGCGGCGCACCGCGCTCGGTATCAGCGTGACCGGGCTGGCGCTGCCGCTCGGACTGGGCTTCCTGGCCGGCTGGTACGCGCCGGGCTCCTTCGTCGGCGAGGCGGTGCGGGAGCGCTACGTCTTCGCCCTCTTCCTCGGCGTGGCGCTGTGCGTCAGCGCGATACCGGTCATCACCAAGACGCTGGCCGACATGAACCTGCTGCACCGCAACGTCGGTCAGCTGACCCTGGCGGCGGGCGTGATCGACGACGTCGTCGGCTGGATCCTGCTGTCGGTCGTCTCGGCCGCGGCGACCACCGGTGTCCGGGGCGGGGCGGTGGCCGCCTCGCTGCTGTGGCTGGTCGTGGTGGTGGGCGCGGCGGCGACGGTGGGGCGCCGGCTGGTGGGCGCCGCCATGCGGGCCGCCGAGCGCGGCCGGGCGCCGGGCTCGCCCGTCGCCGTGGCGGTCGCGACGGTCCTGCTGTGCGGGGCGGCGACCCAGGCGGCCGGGCTGGAGGCGGTGTTCGGAGCGTTCCTGGCCGGCCTGCTGCTGCGGCCGTCCGGGGCGGCGCAGTACGCGCGGCTGGCGCCGGTGCGCTCGTTCGTGATGAGTGTGCTGGCGCCGCTGTTCTTCGCCACGGCGGGGCTGCGGGTGGACCTCTCGGCGCTGGGGCGCCCCGCGGTGCTGGGAGCGGCCCTGGCGGTGCTGGGGCTCGCCGTGGCGGGGAAGTTCGTCGGGGCCTTCCTGGGGGCCCGGTTCAGCCGGCTCAGCGGGTGGGAGGCGCTGGCGGTGGGCGCGGGCATGAACGCGCGCGGGGTGATCGAGATCGTCGTGGCGTCGGTCGGGCTGCGGCTCGGGGTGCTGACGACGCAGTCGTACACCGTGGTCGTGCTGGTGGCGGTCGCCACGTCGGTGATGGCCCCGCCGGTGCTGCGCCTGGCGACCAACCGCATCGAGCACACGGCGGAGGAAGCCCTCAGGGCGCGCGTCACCGAGCGGACCCGCGGCGACGAGACCCAGATGGACCCGGCCTGACCCTCGCCGGGGCCCGACCCGTGGACGACGTCGTCCCGGCCGAGCCTGCCCCCGGGACACGCGCTTCCGCGAGCGCGGTCGCGGCCCGGGCGGGCTGCGGTGCTCCCGGTGGTGGGCGGGGCGCGGTGCCGTCCCCCTCGGCCCCGCGGCCGGTCAGCCCGTGAGCAGCGCCGACACCGTGGAGCGGATGTGCTCCCGCAGTACGTCCGTGCTCAGGTCCTCGTAGAACGACGTGTACATCACCAGCGGGCCCATCATCGCCCCGAACGCGCACCCCAGCCGGATGCGGTCGGCCGGCGGCAGTGAGGGGTCGGCGAACAGTCTGCCCAGCGGCTCGCCCTGCGCCTCGATCTGCGGGCCGAGCACCGGATCGTCGGCGAACAGCTTCTGGAAGGCGTCGTCGTTGCGGTCCCAGACCATGAACAACTGCCGGTTGGCCAGGGCGATCTCGATGATCTGGTCGAACGCGCGCTGCCAGGCCGCCGCGTCCTTCCCGGCCACCGCCAGGCGGTCCGCGATCCCGCCGTTGACCTCCATGATCTGTTCGACGATGGAGCGCGCGATGTCCTCCTTCGTCCGGAAGTGGTAGT
The DNA here is from genome assembly GCF_965341775.1 of Streptomyces sp. bgisy159. GTDB lineage: Bacteria > Actinomycetota > Actinomycetes > Streptomycetales > Streptomycetaceae > Streptomyces. The sequence continues at coordinate 205,927 of NZ_CBDQZH010000005.1, forward strand.
AGATCGCGGCCTTGCTCACGTTCAGCCGTTCCGCGATCTCGCGCAGCGAGGTGCCGCCGTATCCCTGGGTGGTGAACAGTTCCCGGGCCACCGCGAGCAGCCGGTCGCGGGTGTTGGCGGCCGGTTCCTTCCTGCTGACCTGGTCCTTCACTGTCTGGCTGGCCATGTCGACAGACGTCTCCTTGACGATCGGCTAGTGCTTGGCTTACCGTTTGGCAAGTGACCGCTGGCCGCTCTACCAAGTCGGAACTTGCCGCTAGGGCCAATTATCCGCTGAACAGTAGCAAGTAGGAATCCACGCGCGGTCGCGCCGGACCGGCTCCGCCGGTCGCATCCCCCTGACCACTGTGCGATGAGGAGAGGACCGTGTCGGTTTCCGTCGGAGGTGACACCGCCATCAGCGTCAAGGGCCTCGTGAAGCGGTTCGGTGACTACGAGGCCCTCAAGGGCGTCGATCTGGACGTGCCCACGGGCTCCGTCGTCGGCGTCCTCGGCCCGAACGGTGCGGGCAAGACCACGACCGTCCGAGTGCTCACGACGCTGCTGCGGCCCGACGCCGGCCAGGTGCTGGTCGCGGGTCACGACGTGCTCAAGAACCCGGGCGGGGTGCGCCGCGCCATCGGGCTCACGGGCCAGTACGCCGCGCTGGACGAGTTCCAGAGCGGCCGCGACAACCTGGTCATGATCGGCCGCCTGGCCGGGCTGCCCCGGCGCGCCGCCCGTGACCGTGCCGAGGAGCTGCTGGAGGAGTTCGACCTGGTCGAGGCCTCCGTCCGCCCCGTGAAGGGGTACTCGGGCGGTATGCGGCGCCGGCTCGACCTGGCCGCGAGCCTGGTCGCCCGCCCCCGCATCCTGTTCCTGGACGAGCCCACCACCGGCCTGGACCCGCGCAGCCGCAACGTCATGTGGGACGTCATCCGCGACCTGGTGGCCGACGGGACGACGCTCTTCCTGACCACCCAGTACCTGGAGGAGGCCGACCAGCTGGCCGACCAGATCGTGGTGATCGACCGCGGCCGGACCGTCGCCAAGGGCACCCCCCGCGAGCTCAAGTCCGTTCTCGGCGGCGCCCAGTTGGAGGTCGTGGTGTCGGCCGGCAGCGATCCGGCCGCCGCCGCGCTCGTCCTCGGCCAGTTCGGCACCGGTCCGGCCACCATCGACTCCGCGACCCGTCACGTGCAGGTGCCGGTGGCCACCCGCGCCCGGCTGGCCACCGATGTCGTCCAGGCGCTGCACGTCTCCGGGATCGACCTGGACGACTGCTCGGTACGGCGCCCCTCCCTGGACGACGTCTTCCTCGCGCTGACCGGTCACTCGACCCTCGGCGAGGACCGGGTGGCGTTCGAGAGCGACACCGTCGTCCAGGCCGGCTGACCCCGCACCGCAGCATTGGAGAACACGAGATGACCACCCTCACGGTTGCCCCCGGAAGGGGCACCGGCGCCGGGCCGCACCCGGTCGCCCGGATCAGCCAGGTGCTCGGCGACACCGTCGTCCTCGCCCGCCGCAATCTGGCGCGGACGCTGAGCGAGCCGGAGTCCCTGATCGACGTGACGCTCACCCCCGTGGTGTTCACGCTGCTCTTCGCCTACGTGGTGGGCGGCGCCATCGCGCTGCCCGACGGGGTCAGCTACCACGACTACCTGATCCCCGGCATGTTCGCGATGACCATGGCCTCGGCCTCCACCGGCACCGCGACCGCCGTCAACCACGACATGGCGAACGGCATCATCGACCGGTTCCGCTCGCTGCCGATGTCCCGGGCCGGGGTGCTGGCCGGGCAGAGCCTCGCGGACCTGCTGACCACCGTCATCGCCGTCGTCGTGCTCGCCGCGACCGGCCTCGCCATCGGCTGGCGCATCCACACGGACGCCGCGCACGCGGTCGAGGGCTTCGCCCTCATCCTGCTCTTCGCCTACGCCCTCAACTGGGGCATGGCCTGCCTCGGCATGGTCTTCCGCAGCGCCGAGGGCGTCCAGCAGTTCGGGGTGCTGATGATGCTCGGACTGACCTTCGTCTCCAGCGCCTTCGTCCCCACCGAGGGCATGCCGGCCTGGCTGCGCGAGGTGGCCAACTGGAACCCGCTCAGCGCGCTGTCCGCGGCGATCCGGGAACTCTTCGGGAACCCCAACCCGGCGAGCGGCGTCCACGCCTGGCCGCTGCAGCACCCGGTGCTCGCCACCACCGTCTACTCCGTCGCGATGATCGTGCTCTTCGCCCCGCTCGCCGTACGGCTCTACCGGACCCGCACCGCAAAGTAGTCAATTCAAGCGAACACAGACCCCTCTCATCTTTGAGCGGGGTCTGCCGGTTATTCCCCGACGATCGCACTCGGCGCGGAGGGGCTAATTCCGCATGCCCTCACCGCCCGGAAACGGTCTTCATTGCCCAACCTTTACTCCAGGAAACGGAGGTGTCCGATAGGATGCGTCAGTAATGGCCTATCTGCACATGTTGGCGCTCCGCTCGATCGGTTAACGTCCCGGCATTGTTCGAGTCGTACTCACGGGGGTTCAACGGATGTCGTCGAAGCAGATCCGGATACTTCTGGTCGATCATCAGACGCTGCTCAGAGAGTCGCTCGGCGCGCTGCTCGCCGCCGAGCGGGACCTGGTGCTGGTCGGGTGTGTCGCCGGCGCCGACGAGGCGGTCGCCCTGGCGGGGCGGACCCAGCCGGAGATCGTCATCTTCGACGCCGACCGGCCGGAGCGGGTCAAGGAGGTGTACCTGCGACTGCGCCAGGCCGCCCGCGACTCCCGCTTCCTGGTGCTCAGCTCGCACGACCACCCCGCTCTGCTGCAGGAACTGCTGGCCGTCGGGGTCAGCGGATATCTGACCAAGACCGTGACCGTGCTGGAACTGGTCACGGCCATCCGCACGGTCGCCGCGCGCGACGGGCGGGTGGTCCTCTCGGTGGCCCGCTCCAGTATCGAGGGACTCGGCCGGGCGGAGGACGACGGGGGGCTGTCCCAGCGGGAGAAGGAGATCCTCAGGCGCATCGCGGACGGTCTGAGCAACGGGCAGATAGCCCGTCGGCTCGCCATTTCCGAAGGCACCGTCAAACGCCATGTGCACAGCATCTTCGTCAAGCTCGGAGCGGTCTCCCGAATTGATGCGGTGAATAAATACACGGGCACTCTGTCCGGGCGTGTGAAGCTCTACGAGCCCGCCTCCTGAAAGGCGTCGGGCAATTCGTCCGATCGGCTGAAATCATCTCTGTACGCCTATAGATGACTCCTTTACCTTGCGCCTATGGCCCAGAGTCGATATCGGAGTAAATATCGCCCGGAATTCGATGGGATCAGAGCACTCGCCGTGCTGGGCGTGCTCTTCTACCACGTCGGACTCGTGCCCTGGGGATGGGTCGGCGTCCCTCTCTTCTTCGTCCTGAGCGGGCACTTCGTCACCCGCACGCTGCTCAAGGACCCGGCCGCGACCCGCACCCGGCGGGCCCGCGGCTTCGCCCGCAACCGGCTGCTCCGCCTGGCCCCGCTCCACCTGGCGTTCTGCGCGGTGCTGACCGTGCTGGCCGCCGTCCACTACGGCGACGGATCGATCGGGCGCAATCTGCCCTACCTGTGGACGTGGACCTTCGATCTGACGACCATGGCGCACGATTTCCGGCCCACCTCGATGCAGCTCTACACCCACATGTGGTCGCTCGCCGTCGAGGTGCAGGCCTACGTCCTGTGGGCCCTGCTGGCGCTGCTGCTGCCGCGCCGGTGGCTGGTGCGCACGCTCGTCGTCCTGGCACTGGCCGGTCCGGTGCTGCGGGTGGCGCTGTGGCTGGTGCTGACCGGGACCGGCCATCCGCCGGAGCTCCGGCCGGTGACCCTCTACACCTCGCCGGTGACGTACGCCGACGCCTTCGCGGCCGGGGCGCTGACCGCGCTCGACGAGGTACGGGCGCGGCTGCGCACGGTCGCACGCGTGATGCCGGCGCTGTTCGCCGCGGTGACCGCCGGCCTGGCGGTGCACGCCCTGGCCGACGGCCGGGGCCTGCCCGGCGACCTCGGCTTCCCGATCCTGCTGGCCGACCGCTACGGCTGGGTCTGGCAGTACACCCTGCTCGCCTGGGTCTTCGCGGCGGCCGTCCTCCTGGTCCACGACCGCCCCGCGTCGGACGCCGGCCTGCTCGGCCGGGCCCCGCTGGTGCGCGTCGGCGTGATCTCCTACGGCGTCTACGTCGTCCACGTGCCTCTGCTCGGCGTGGTCCAGCGGGTCCGCGGCGGTGAGGACGTCCCCTGGAGCACGGCGGGCCTGCTGGTCGCGGTCACCGTCCTGGGCGCGGCCCTGCTGCTCGCCGAAGCCAGCTACCGTCACCTGGAGCACCCCTTCCTCCGGCGGAAACGCGACGGCCTCCTCTCGCCCCCGGCACCGTGACCCCGGCGGTCGCCCACGGCCCGCAGGCCCCGCGCCCCCGGGACAGGGGTGCGGGGCCGGGCGGCCGACGGGGTCAGACGCGGACCTCGTCCGGGGTCCCGCCGCCGCCCGGGGCGGCGGCGGGGGCGTCGGGCACCGGGAAGCCGGCCTCCAGGTCGGGCAGGCGGCGCAGCAGAGCGGGCACGTGCCAGTTGCGTTCGCCCAGCAGGACCATCACGGCCGGGAGCAGCATGCCGCGGATGACGGTGGCGTCGATGAGCACCGCGATCGCCAGACCGAGGCCCATCTGCTTCATGCCCTGCAGGGACAGGGTGCCGAAGATCGCGAAGACACCCACCATGATGACCGCCGCGCTGGTCACCACGCCCGCGGTGGTGGAGATGCCGTGCGAGATCGCGTCGCGGGTGGTCATGCCGCGCAGCCGGGCCTCGCGGATCCGGGAGACGACGAAGACGTGGTAGTCCATGCTCAGCCCGAACAGGATGACGAACAGGAACAGCGGCAGCCACGACTCGATGGCCCCGACGCCCTCCGCCCCGATGAGCGACGCCCCCCAGCCCTTCTGGAAGACGGCGGTCAGGATCCCGTAGGCGGCGCCCACCGACAGCAGGTTCAGCACCGTGGAGGTCAGCGCGATCAGCGGCGAGCGGAAGGACAGCAGCATCAGCAGGAAGGCGAAGACGACCACGAAGACGAGCACCGGCGGCACGCTGGAGGACAGCTTGTCGGCGAAGTCCTTGGAGGCCGCGACCGATCCGCCGATGGGCGCCTCCACCCCGTCGACGGTCCCGAGGGTCGCCGGGCGGACCTCGTCGCGCAGCACCTCCAGGCTCTTCTCGCTGCGCGCCTGGGTGTCACCGACCAGCGGCACCTCGATGACCGCCAGGTTCTGCTCCTGGTGCACGGTCACCCGGACCGGCCCGTCCGAGGCACCGGAACTCACCGCCCGGGTACGGAAGTCGGCGATCGCCCGGCTCACCCCGGCGTCGGTGATGTCGGCCGCGCTCACCACCACCTCGGCGGGTTCGGGCCCGCCCGGGAAGGTGGCGTTGATGTCCTCGTAGGCCCGCACCAGGGCGTTGTCACCGAGTTCCTGCTTGAGGGTCAGCTCCGCCGGGTGCAACGCGGTCGCGGGCACCGCCAGCGCGATCAGCGCGCCGGCGCCGACCAGCAGGGAGAGCTTCGGGCGGTGCAGCACCGCACCGAGGATGGCGCGCCACACCCGGCTCTCGCCGTCCGGGTCGCGCGGGGTCCTGCGGCGCAGCGGCAGCCTGCCCTTCTCGACGCGGTCGCCGAGCAGCGACAGCAGGGCGGGCAGCACGGTCACCGAGCCGATCATGGCCACCGCCACCACCAGCAGTGTGGCCAGCCCCATCCCCTCGAACTCCACCATGCCGGTGAGGAACATGCCGGCCATCGCGACGATCACGGTGCTGCCGGAGACCAGGATGGCCCGCCCGGAGGTGGCGGAGGCGATCGCCAGGGCGGTCTGCGCATCCCGCCCCCGGGCCCGCTCCTCGCGCTCGCGGCGCAGGTAGAACAGGCAGTAGTCGACGCCGACGGCCATGCCGACCAGCAGCATCACGATGCCGGAGCTGTCGCTCATCGGCACGGCGTGGCTGGCCAGCGCGATCAGTCCGGTGGTGGCGACCACCGCGGTCAGCGAGAGGATCACCGGCAGCACGGCCGCGACCAGCGCGCCGAAGGCGATGAACAGGATGCCGATGGCGAGCGGCACCACCGAGTACTCGGCCCGCGCGAAGTCGTCGTTGAAGGCGTCGCCGATGGCCTTGTCCGCGCTCGCGGCGCCGAACTGCTCGACCTGGACGTCCGGGTGGCGGTCCGCGGCCTGGCGCACGGCGGTGAGTACGGGCCCGACCCGGTCCCCGGCGGTCGCCGGGTCGCCCTCCACCGCGAACTGGACGAGGGCGGCGTGGCCGTCCTTGGAGAGCGCCCGGGTGTCGTACGGCGAGCGGATGTCCGTCACCCGCCCGGTGCCCCGCAGCGAGGTGATGACGTCGTCGACCGCGCCGCGCGCCGCCGGGTCGGTGACCGGGCCGTCGGTGCGGACCAGGACGGTCTCCAGCGCGGGGTCCGCCACGCCCGCGTCGTGCAGGGTCTTGACGACCCGTCCGGCCTCGCCGGGCAGGGTGTCGTGGTCGGCCGCGTCGATCTGGCCCACCGCGCCTCCGACGATCACGGAGATCACGGCGAACAGCAGCCAGGCGCCCACGGCCGTCCAGCGGTGCCGGGCGCTCCAGACGCCCATGCGGCCGGCGATGCCGTGCGGGTGGACGGCCGGTGGTGCTGCGGTGCGGCCCGTGGGCCCGGTCTGGCGTTGTCCGCGTGCTTGCGCCACGGTTCCGCCCCCTTCGGGTGGTTGAGGTGGTGACCAGCTGAGCGCTGGCGGGAAGGGCTACGCAGACACGCGGGGTCGGCCGCCCGCCGCTGTCTTATTGGCAAGTAGCTACTTGCCAATAGGTAAGCAGGCTGCTGTACGATCGTCAAGTGAGCAATTGCGTCAGCGCCTCCTGGAAGAACGGCAGGTCGTCACCGGCGCGGGGCGGCAGCAACGGCACCACCCGGCTGTGCCGTCCGCGCACCCGCGGATGCCGGCGGGCCAGCATCGACAGCCCCTGTCCGGGGCCCGTCTCCACCAGCGTGAAGTCCCCCTCGGCCAGAAGGTTGTCCAGCGCCGGCCAGAACAGCACCGGCGCGGCCAGCTGGTGGGCCCAGAAGGCCGCCTCGACGGCTTCGGCCGCGCTCACCGGCCGCCCCGTACGGGTCGACCACACGGGTACCGCCGGCGGCCGCAGCGCCACCCCGGCGAACGCCGACTCGAACACATAGGCCGCCTCGGCGATCGCCGGACTGTGGAACGCCTGCCGGGCGGGCACCCGACGGGCCGCCAACCGGGCCTCCTTGAGCGTCTGCTCGACCTCGCTGAGGTGCGGTTCCAGACCGCTCAGCACGGTCTGCGCGGGCGCGTTCACCGCCCCGACGGCCACCCCGCCCGCCGCGCCCGCCGTGAGCAGCGGCGCCAGCTGGGCCGGCCCGGCCGCCACCGCCACCATGCCCCCGGGCCCGGTGCCGGCCATCGCCGCGGAGCGGGCGGACATCAGCCAGCCCGCCTCCGCGAGATCGAACACCCCGGCGAGCGCCGCCGCCGCCAGCTCCCCGACGCTGTGCCCGAGCAGCACGGCGGGCCGTACCCCCCGGTCGAGCAGCGTGCGGCCGATGGCGTACCCCACGGCGAACAGCAGCGGCTGGGCGCGCGAGGCGTCGTCGAGCGGCACGCGCGGGTGGTCGCTCAGCCAGTCCCGCCGCAGTTCCTCGCCCTCGGCGCCCATCGCGGCGAAGAACTCGTCCAGTACGGCGGTGAACACCGGTTCCTTCTCGTAGAGCCCGGCGGCCATGCCGGGCTGCTGCGCCCCCTGCCCGGGCAGCAGCAGGGCGACGGGACGGGCGGGGACGGCGGGGGTGGCGGGATCGGGGGACGGCATGAGAACTCCTCAGGGCGGTGGACGGACATGCCTCGCCGCCCGCACGGACGTCCGTACGGGCGGCGAGGGCGTTCGGGGAGGGCCGTTGGGCCGGACGGGCCCGGTGACTGCCGCCGGAGCGGTGCCGCCGGGCGCGGTCTTGTCAGGCGGGCACGGTCGACTCGAAGAGGTGCAGGTAGGAGTTGACCGGGCGGATCGAGTCGACCCGCAGGCCGGCCTCGGTCATCAGCGCCGCCAGACCGTCCTTGGTGTGCTTCTTGCCGCCGACGTTCAGCAGGAGCAGCAGGTCCATGGCGGTGGTGAACTTCATCTCCGGACTGCCGTCCACCAGGTTCTCGATCACCAGCACCCGGGCACCGGGGCGGGCCGCGGCCACCGCGTTGCGCAGGGCGGTCACCGTGCTGCGGTCGTCCCACTCCAGGATGTTCTTGAAGATGTAGACGTCCGCCCGGACCGGTATCTCCTTCAGGCAGTCACCCGGCAGCAGCCGGGCGCGCTCCGCCAGCGTGCCGCCCGCCGCCAGCCGGGCGTCGGGCTGCGCCACCACGTCGGGCAGGTCGAGCAGGGTGCCGTGCAGCCCCGGGTGCTTCTCCATCAGGGTGGCCAGGACAAGGCCCTGACCGCCCGCGATGTCGGCGACGCTGCTCACCCCGGTCAGGTCCAGCTGCTCGGCGATGGCCCGCGCCGACAGCCGGCTGGACTGGGTCATCGCCTTGTCGAAGACCTCCGAGGAACGCGGCGCCCGGCTGTGCAGGTAGGAGAAGAACTCCTCGCCGTGCAGCGAGGTGAACACGCCCTTGCCGGTGCGGACCGCCTCCTCCAGGTGGGCCCACACCTCCCACGTCCACGGCTCGGTCGCCCAGACGACGTTGTACTTGATGCTGTGCTCGGCGTCCTCGCGCAGCAGCCGGGACTCCGCGGTGTGCACATAGGTGCCCTCGGCGGTCTCGGCGAAGACGCCGTACGTCGTCAGCGAACGCAGCAGACGCACCAGCGCCTCCTCGTCCGCGCCGACGGCGGCGGCCAGTTCGGCCGCCGAGGCGGGCTCCTCGCCCAGCGCCTCGGGCAGCCCGAGCAGGGCGGCGGCGCGCACGGAGGCGGCGCAGGCGGCGCTGTGCGCGAGCTCCCTGAGCCGCATCACCGGGCCCGGTACGGCGGTGGTCGCATCGGTCATGACAGTTTCCTTCCGTTTCCTTCCGTCCAGTGATGCGGGGGCACGGGCGGACCGGCCGGCGAGGGGGAGGCGCCGGCCGGCCCGCCCGCGCGGTCAGGCGTCCGTCGCCGCCTGCCGCTCGCCGACCAGGCGGTAGGGGCCGGGCTCGGCCTGGGCGAGCTTCATGACCTCCATCACCGGGCCGCGGAAGCCCTCGCCGCCGATGGCCTGCTGGTGCGCGGCGGCGTCGGCCCACTCCGCGGTCTCGACGTAGACCGCCGGGTCCTTGACGGACCGGTACAGGCGGTAGGAGCGGAAGCCGGGCTGCCCGGCCATGTAGTCGGTGATCTTGCCGAGCAGCCGCTCGAACTCCTCCGGGTCGCCGGTCACGGTGAAGCGGTTCACGAAGTGGTGCATGACGGTGGTCCTCTCCTCGGTGGGTGCCGCTGGCGCGGTCGTGGACGGGTCGGGCAGATAGGGGGACGCGGCGGTGGTCGCGGGCCGCGTGCGCAGTTCCTCGCGCAGCTCCTGGCGGAGCACCTTGCCGGTCGGGGACCGGGGGATCCGGTCGGTGAGGTCGAGGTGCTCCAGGTGCTCGTAGTACGGCAGGCCGGCGTTGACCTCGGCGGCCAGCGCGGCCGGGTCCGTGCCCCGGGCGCCCTCGGCGAGCACCACGAACCCGTGGGCGACGGCCCCGCTGAACGGATGGGGGCGGTCGATCACGGCGCAGTCGGCCACCGCCGGGTGCCGCAGCAGCACCCGCTCGATCTCGGTCGGCGACACCAGCCAGTTGTCCCGCTTGAAGACGTCCTTGAGCCGGTCGACGACGTACAGCCGGCCTTCCTCGTCGAGCCGGCCGATGTCCCCGGTGGCGAACCAGCCGTCGGCGTCGGTGTCGTCGGACAGCTCACGGCCCAGGTAGCCCTTCATCAGCTGCGGGCCGCGGACCTGGATCTCGCCCTTCTCGCCCACCGGGCACACCCGGCGCGAGTCCACGTCGACGATCCTGCACTCCGTGCCGGCCACCGGCGGTCCCGACGAGCCGGGCCGGGGCGCCGCCAGGACGTCGAAGTGGGTGGACGGCGAGGTCTCCTGCAGCCCGTAGCCCTGGGCCACGGGCACCCTGAAGTGCTCGCCGAGCGCCCGCACCGCGGTCAGCGGCAGGGCGGAACCGCCGGAGAGCACCGCCCGCAGCGAGGGACAGGCCAGTTCCGGCAGCCGGGGGTGCACGGCCAGCCGGGCCAGCCGCACCGGCAGGCTGTAGAAGTGCGTGGCCCCGGCCCGGGCGGCGGCCTCCAGCGCGTCGGCCGGGTCGGGCTCGGCGCACAGCACCAGCGTGGAGCCCGTGGACACCGTGATGGTCAGGTGCATCAGGTGGAACGTCGGCAGGTAGTTGAACACCACCGACCCGGTGTCCACCCCGTGCGCCCACGCCGACTGGGCGGCGTTGACCACCAGGTTGCGGTGGCTCAGCAGCACCGCCTTGGGCGGGCCCGTCGTACCGCTGGTGAACTGGACGCAGGCGACGGCCTCGGGATCGTCGTCCGGGGGCGGCAGCGGTGCCCCGGCGGGCAGTTCGCCGAGCGCCGGCGGGCCGTCCGGGCCGGCACCGTCCGGGCGGTGGGTGGGCACGAGGTGCCGCAGCTCGGGCAGCCGGGCCCGGACCGCCGTCAGCCGGTCCGACAGCTCCGGGGGCGCCAGGACGGCCCGCGCCGCGCTGATGCCCAGCACATGGGCCAGGCCGTCCTCCCGCAGCAGGGGGTTGACCAGGGCCGGCACGTGACCCGCGCGCAGGACGCCGAAGAAGGCGGGCGCGAAGTACCGGTCCAGGGTGGTGGTCAGCGCCACGACGCTCCGCTCCCCGCCGAGCAGCGCGCGCAGGCCGACGGCGTACCGCTCGACGAGCCGTTCCAGCTCCGCGTAGGTGACGGTCTCGTCCCCCACTCGGACGGCGGGGTGCCCCGGCGCGGCCGCGGCGGCCCTGCGCAGCAGGTCGTCGACCCGGGGGCCGCCGATGAGGCCGGCGAGGGAGTCGAGCGGGGCGCCGACGGCCACCCCGTCACGCGGCGGTCCACCGGCCGTCATGAGAGCACCCCTTCGGCCTCCGTACGAGCACGGGCGTCTGACGTCCGACCGGGGGCGCCGGTCGTCCGTGCCCCGGCCGTCTGACGGGCGGTCACAGGGGCCTGGATTCCGGGTATGCGCGTCCGCCGCGCCGTCACCAGCGCCTGCGTTCCGGGCGCGGTCACCCGCACCGCAGTCACGAGTGGCACACGCGTCTGCCGCGCCGTCACGAGCGGGGCAGGTCGTCGCGGTACACCTGGCGGCGGCGCACCAGCAGCCGGCCGTCCTGGCGCACCAGCAGGTCCTCACAGGCGCAGCTGAGTTCCAGCTCCGCCCTGCCGCCCTGCCGGGTGGCGAGGACCTGCGCGTACGACAGGGCCGTCACCGTGCCGTCGGCGTTCGGGGTGACCTCCAGCATGCCCAGCCAGTGCCGGCGCTGGACGCCCTGCTCGGCGAGCTTGCGGGTGGCCTCCGTGGCGCCCCGCAGGATCGCCGGCCGGCCCTCCTGCGGCCGGGGGTGGGCGTTGGCGCTGAACACCCCGTCCACGGTGAAGGTCTCGGCCCACTCCGCGACGTGTCCCTCGTCGAGGCTGCGCATCTGCTTGGCGTAGAAGTGCAGGACTTCCTGGTACAGCGCGCTGTCCTGGGCGCTGTCCGCGAGCGGCGCTGACAACGGCATGCCAGGCCCCCTTTCGATCATGGTGGCGTGGTGTCCAGCAGAGGCTGGCAGCCGGTCGTCCAGAACCGTTGGAGACCCGTTCGCCTGCCCGTCCACACCGCCCGGGGCCCTCGAAGCATCCTCGGCCGCCGTTCGAAGCGGGTCCGGAAGGCTGCCCGGGACCCCCGACGGAGGAGGACGACATGACCCCTGCACCTGCCCCGGACCCGACGGAGTCGGCCCGGCCGCCCCGGGTCGCCCTGGTGACCGGCGGGACCAGCGGCATCGGACTGGCCGTGGTGGAACGGCTCGCCCGGCGCGGCATCCCGGTGTTCCTGTGCGCGCGGACCCAGGAGAACGTGGCCGCGACCGTCAAGGAACTGCGCGCCCAGGGACTGGAGGTCGACGGCGCGGCCGCGGACGTACGGTCCACCGCGTCGGTGCGGGACCTCGTCCGGGCCGCCGTCGACCGCTACGGACCGGTGACCGTCCTGGTCAACAACGCCGGCCGCAGCGGCGGCGGCCGCACCTCGCGGATCGCCGACGAGCTGTGGGACGACGTGATCGAGACCAACCTGTCCAGCGTCTTCAAGGTCACCCGCGAGGTGCTGGCGCACGGCGGCCTGGAGGGCTGCGGGGACGGGCGGATCATCAGCATCGCCTCCACCGGCGGCAAGCAGGGCGTCCCCTTCGGCGCCCCCTACTCGGCGGCCAAGGGCGGGGTGATCAGCTTCACCAAGGCGCTGGCCAAGGAGCTCGCCACCTCCGGGATCACCGTCAACGCGGTCTGCCCCGGCTACGTGGAGACCCCCATGGCGGTCCGGGTCCGCGAGTCCTACGCCGGTACCCGGCAGATCTCCGAGGAGGAGGTGCTCGCCGAGTTCCAGGCCAAGATCCCGATGGGCCGCTACTCCACCCCCGAAGAGGTGGCCGGCCTCGTCGACTACCTGGTCACAGACACCGCCGCCAGCATCACCGCTCAGGCCCTCAACGTCTGCGGCGGCCTCGGCATCTTCTGACCCCGGCCGACCGGGAGAAAGGCAAGGCTGAGCAATGCTGCGCACCGGAACCCACCGGACCACGCACCACATCGACGTCGACGCGCCCGCCGACACCGTCTACCGGATCATCGCGGACGTCACCGCCTGGCCCGTCCGTTTCGCCCCCACCATCCACGTCGAACGCCTCGAAGGGACCGACCCCGCGCTGCCGGGCAGCGAGCGCATCCGCATCTGGGCCACCGCCGGCGGCGAGGCCAAGTGCTGGACCTCGCGCCGGGAACTGGAGCCGGGCCCGCGCCGGATCCGGTTCCGCCAGGAGGTCTCCTCCCCGCCGGTGGCGTCGATGAGCGGCGAGTGGACCGTGACGGCCGGTGAGACGCCCGGCACCGCACGGCTCACCCTGCTGCACACCTACAGCGCCGTCGACGACGACCCGGCCGGCCTGGAGTGGATCGACCGGGCCACCGACCGCAACAGCAAGGCCGAGCTCGCCAACATCAAGGCGCTCGCCGAGAGTGCCGAGGACGACGCCGACCTCGTCTTCGACTTCGCCGACTCGACCCTGGTGCGCGGCGACGCCGAGACCGTCTACCGGTTCCTGCACGAGGCCGCCGCCTGGCCGGACCGGCTCCCGCACGTCTCCCGGATGCGGCTGCGCGAGGACACCGAGAACGTGCAGTGGATGGTGATGGACACCGTCACCAAGGACGGCTCCGCGCACACCACCGAGTCGGTCCGCCTCTGCTTCCCCGACCGGCGGCGCATCGTCTACAAGCAGCACGTCACACCCCCGCTGATGCACGCCCACATCGGCGAGTGGACCGTGACGTCCGGCGCCGACGGCGTCACCGCCACCTCCTGGCACCGCGTCCGGCTCAACCCCGACGCCATCACCCGGGTGCTCGGTCCCGACGCCACCCGCGCCTCGGCCCGGGAGTTCGTACGGCGGGCCGTCGGCGGCAACAGCGCGGCCACCCTCGCCCTGGCCAAGGCGTTCGCGGAGACCCGCCATGAGTGACGCCCCGCACGGCGGCCCCGCCGGCCCCGATGCCGGCCGAAGCGGGATCGACGCGCTCGTCGTCGGCGCCGGCCCCGTCGGTCTGACCGCCGCCCACGAACTGGTCCGCCGCGGGGTGCGGGTCAGGGTCGTGGACCGCGCCCCGGGACCGGCCGCCACCAGCCGTGCCCTCGCCGTGCACGCCCGCACCCTGGAGATCTGCGAGCAGATGGGCGTCCTGGACGCGCTCCTGCCGCGCGGCCGCCGGGTCGAGCACTTCACCCTGCACCTGCGCGGACGCACCCTGATCCGGTTCGACACCGACTACTCCGCCATGCCCACCCGCTACCCCTTCAGCCTCATGGTCGACCAGGTGATCACCGAGCGGGTGCTGCGCGAACGGCTCGCCCGGCTCGGCGTGCGGGTCGAGTGGGGGGTCGCCCTGGACTCCTTCACGCCGCACGACGACCGGGTGACCGTACGCCTGACCGCCGCCGGCGGCCGGGTGGAGACCCTCGACGTGCCCTGGCTGGTCGGCACCGACGGCGCGCACAGCACCGTCCGCAAGCGCCTCGGCCTGAAGCTGCTCGGCGACGCCACCGAGACCTGGCTCAACGCCGACGTGGAGATGGACGCCGGCCTGCCCGGCGACAGCAACCACCTGGTGCACACCGGCCGCGGCACCCTGCTGCTGGTGCCCTTCCCGCAGCCCGGCAAGTGGCGGGTGGTCGACACCCAGGACATCGACCAGGCCGACGACCCGGAGGCGGTCAGGGCCCGGCTGGAGCGGAAGGTCTCCGCCGCGCTGCGCCGACCGGTGACGGTGTCCACACCCACCTGGATCTCCGTGTTCACCGTGCAGCAGCGGATGATCGGCAGCATGCGGGTGGGCCGCTGCTTCGTCGCCGGCGACGCCGCCCACGTGCACAGCCCGGCCTCCGGACAGGGCATGAACGCCGGAATGCAGGACGCCTACAACCTGGCGTGGAAGCTCGCCGACGTGATCCGCGGCCACGCCGAGGAGCGGCTCCTGGACAGCTACAGCGCCGAACGCGTGCCCATCGGCGAACGGCTCCTCGGCTCCACCCGGATCGCCACCGCCCTGGTCGCCCTGCGCAACGCCCTCGGCCCCGTGCTGCTGCCCGTCGGCCTCGGGTTGGTGCGCCGCGTCACCCCGCTCAAGCGCAAGCTGGAGCGCAAGATGATCCGCGGCTTCTGCGGACTCGCCGTCGAGTACCCGGACAGCCCGCTCAGCCTCGGCGGCGACACCGCGAACAGCGGCAGCGGCGGCCCCGGCATCCGTCCCGGCCAGCGCGTGGGCTGCACCGCCGAGGACCGCCGTACGCACCCCGGCTGGCGGGACCTGTGCGAGGAGCTGCACGACCCCCGCTGGACCCTGCTGGTGCCGGCCGGCCCCGAACCCGGGGCCACGCGCGACCTGCTCACCCACCTCGAACTCGCCCACGGTGCCGCCGTGTCGGTCCGCGCCCTGTGCGACACCGCCCACGACCGGGCCGGCCCCCGCCCCCTGTCCGACCCGGACGGGGCGCTGCGCCGTGCCCTCGGGCTCGGACCCGACGACTTCGCGCTCGTCCGGCCCGACGGCCACCTCGCCGCGAAGGGCCCGGTGGCCGCCGGGAGCGGGCCCGCCGACGCGCTGCGGGCCGTCGGGCTGACCGCGCGGGACGACGAGACCCACCCCTTCGCCGAAGCGACGACCCGTTGAGACGACCTGTCAAGGCGACCCGACCAGACGACCGTTGACGAACCGCCAAGGAGCCAGCGATGTCCCAGACCCAGCAGGACCCCTACCGCAAGCTGCTCGCCGAACGCAGCGGCGGCCGCGGGGTGCTGGTCACCCTCAAGCGTGACGGCCGCCCCCAGCTGTCCAACGTGGGCTACAGCTACGACCCGGCGACGGACATCCTCCGCGTCGCCACCACCGCGGACCGGGCCAAGGCCCGCAACGCCCGCCGCGACCCGCGGGTCTGCTTCCACGTGACCACCGAGGACATGTTCGCCTACGGGGTGTTCGAGGGCACCGCCTCCGTCTCCGAGGTGGCCGCCGACCCGTACGACGAGGTGGTGGACGAACTCGTCGAGATGTACCGCGCCACCCAGGGCGAGCACCCCGACTGGGACGAGTTCCGGCGCACCAAGGTCAAGGACCAGCGGCTGGTGCTCCGGATGAGTGTCGAGCGGTCCTACGGCTTCATCTTCCAGAAGGGCTGACGATGACGGCCCTCCCGGCACCCGCCGTCACCCGGCAGAGCCTCCTGGAGACCCTCCAGGCGTTCAAACGCACCAGCCTGCTCCGGGCCGCCGTCGACCTCGGTGTCTTCGACGCGCTCGCCGCCGGCCCCCTGGCCGAGGAACCGCTCGCCCGGGCCGTCGGCGCCGACACCCGCGCCCTGCGGGTCCTGCTCGGTGCCCTCGCCGCCACCGGACTGCTCACCCGCGACGGCACCCGGTACGCCCTGCCCCCCGGCGCCGCCGACCTGCTGGTCAGCACCAGCCCCCAGTACGCCGGACACGCGGTGCGCGTCAACGTCAGCGACTGGGAGTGGGAGGCGATGCGCGACCTCGCCGCCGTGGTCCGCAAGGGCGGCACCCTGCTCGACCCGGACGCCACCGGGCCCGGCTTCACCTACTGGCGGGACTTCGCCGCCGACGGCACCTTCGTCACCCGTGCCGCCGCCGCGGCGCTGGTGGCGGAGACCCGGGAGTGGGCCGCCGCCCGGGACCGGCCGAAGGTGCTCGACGCCGGCTGCGGACACGCCCTGTTCGGGCTGGAGTTCGCCCGGCTCCACCCCACCGCCGAGCTGCACGCGCTCGACTGGCCGGACGTCCTGGAGCAGGCGCGCGGCCACGCCGAGCGGACCGGGCTCGCCGACCGCACCTCCTTCCTGCCGGGCGACGTCTTCACCGCCCCGCTCGACGGACCGTACGACCTGGTGATCGTCGCCAACCTGCTGCCGATGTTCTCTCCGGAGCGCGGCACCGAGCTGCTGCGCCGGCTGGCCGGCGTCCTGCGGCCCGGCGGCCGGCTGGTGACCGTCGGCTTCGCCGTCGACGGCGGCCCGCCCGCCGAGGAGCACGCGGCGCACCTGCTGTCGCTGCTGATGCTGCTGTGCACCCCCGGCGGCGAGGCGCACTCCACCGAGACGACCCGGCGGATGCTCGCCGGTGCCGGGCTCGCGGAGGTCTCCACCCGCCGCGTCGACCCGCTGCCGGTCCGCCTGCTGACCGCCGAACCCCTCGTGACCAGCCCTGCCGCCGCACCGGAAGGAACGACGCCATGAAGTACGCACCGCTGGGCCGCAGCGGCCTGATGGTGAGCCGGATCGTCTACGGGAACGCCATCACCCACGGCGACCAGGTCGACGAGTCCGTCGCCCGGGAGTGTGTGCGGGCCGCCCTCGACAGCGGCATCACCACCTTCGACACCGCCGACCTGTACGCCCGGGGCGCCGCGGAGGAGATCCTCGGCCGGGCCCTGGCCGGGGTGCGCCGGGAGGAGGTGGTGGTGTGCACCAAGGCGGGCCGGTGGGCGCGGCCCGGCGACCCGAACTCCGGGCGGCTGTCGCGCAAGCACCTCGTCGAGTCGCTGAACGCCTCCCTGCGCCGCCTCGGCATGGACCACGTCGACCTCTACCAGGCCCACCGGTACGACGCCGACACCCCGCTGGAGGAGACGGTCGCGGCCTTCGCCGACATCGTGCGGTCCGGCAAGGCGCACTACGTCGGCGTCTCCGAGTGGCCCGCCGACCGCATCCGGGCCGCCGCCGAACTGGCCCGCGAGCTGCGGGTGCCGCTCGTCGCCAACCAGCCGCAGTACTCGATCCTGTGGCGGGTAGTCGAGGCCGAGGTGCTGCCCGCGAGCCAGGAGGCCGGGGTCGGCCAGATCGTGTGGATGCCGCTCGCCGGGGGTGCGCTCACCGGGAAGTACCTGCCGGGCAAGCCGCTGCCCGCCGGCAGCCGGGCCGGCGCCTCGCAGGGCGGCGCGAAGTCCATCGGCCGCTGGGACTACCTCAACGAGAAGGTCCTCGCCGCCGTCGCCGACCTGCGGCCCCTGGCCGCCGAGGCCGGGCTGACGCTGCCCCAGATGGCCGTCGCCTGGGTGCTGGGCCGGCCCGGCGTGAGCGCCACGGTGATGGGCGCCTCCCGCCCCGAACAGCTCCGGGAGAACGTCGCGGCGGTCGACGTCACCCTGGACGCGGAACTGCTGCGCCGCATCGACGCCGTGGTCGCGCCCGTGGTGCGCAGCGACCCCTCGCTCACCCTGGACCCGCTCGGTCCGGCCGCGCGGCTGTGACGGGGGAGCCGGGATGAGTTTCACGGACAAGGAGATCGCCTACCTCACCTCCCAGCCGTTCGGACGGCTGGCCACGGTGGGCGCCGCCGGTGACCCGCACGTGGTCCCGGTGGGCCTGCACTACAACCCCGAGCTGGGGACGATCGACATCGGTGGCATCGGCCTCGGCCGGAGCCGCAAGTACCGGGACGCGCGGGCACGGCCCCGGGTCGCCATCGTCGTCGACGACCTCGACCCGGACGACCCGACGGCACCGCGCGGCATCGAGATCCGCGGCACCGCCGAGGCGCTCGCGCGGGGCGGCCGGGCGCTGGGCGGCCCGGTGGCCGACGAGCTGATCCGGATCACGCCGACGCGCATCGTCTCCTGGGGCATCGAGGAGCACTGGCAGGCCGGCCCGTTCGCGCGGTCCGTCCCGGCCGCCGACCGACCGACCGAGGGTTCCCACAGCCGAACCGAGGAGTCCCACGACCGAGGAGAGAGCCCCATGGACGAACTGACGCACGAGATCACCGCGGCGGCCCCCGCCCGGCTGCTCTACGACCTGGTCGCCGACGTCGTGGCGGCGCCGCGGTACTTCCCCACCCACTTGCACGCGGAGGTCGTCGGCGAGCCCGCCGGGAACCGGGACCTGGTGGCGCGCTGGGTGATCGACAACGGAGCGGTCCGCGGCTGGCGGCTGTGGCGCACCCAGGACACCGACAACCTCGTCATCGCCTTCGAGCACGAGACGCCCAAGCCGCCGCTGAGCGCGATGCGCGGCGAGTGGCGGTTCGAGGAGACCGCCGGCGGCACCCGCATCCGGGTCCGCCACAGCTTCGGGCTCGCGCCCGGCACCGACCCGGCCGCCGCCGGCAAGGTCGCGGCGCAGCTCGACGGCAACGTGCCCCGGCAGCTGGCGCAGATCGCCGAACTGGCGGGGCGGATCGACGCCTTGCGGGCGGCGACCGTCACCGACGAGCAGTCCGTCCGGATCGCCGCGCCGCGCGCCGAGGTGGAGTCCCGGGCGGCCGGCCTCCTCACGGAGGACGCCGGCTGGATCCACGTCACGCCCTCCGAGGGCCACCTGGTCCTCAAACAGCACACCGGCCTCGCCCCCCACCTGCACTCCGCCACCGGCTCCTGCCACTTCACCGAGGAGGCGGGCGGCACGACGGTCCGCCTGCGCCGCACCCTGACGCTCACCCCGGAGGCGACCCCGGAGGACATCGCCACGGCCCGCAAACAGCTGCACACCGACCTGCACGCACAGCTCACCGCCCTGACCGCCCTCATCCCGGCCCCCTGACCGCCCGCCCCTCCCGGCCACCGCCGGGACCGGCACGGGCTCGGCCCCGGATCCGCGAGGGATCCGGGGCCGAGCTTGTGTCCGCGCCGTGCCTCAGGAGCGCTTGGCGGCCACGACCACCGTGTCGTTGCCCTTGGCCAGCCGGGTGGAGGACAGGAAGGTGAAACCCGCCTTCTCCAGCCAGGTGCGGCACTCCGGGACCGTGTACTCCGAGCCCCCCGGCGTGATCAGCCCGACGTTCAGGCTGCCGATGAGGCTGCGCAGGTCGGGGGCCGTCTCGTCGAGCATCTGGTCGTAGACGACGACCGCGCCCCCGGGCGGCAGCACCGCGTGCGCCCGCTCCAGCAGCTCCTGCCGGCCCGCCTCCGCCCAGTCGTGCAGCACGTGCCCGAAGACCAGGACGTCGGCCGACGGCAGCGCGTCCGCGAAGAAGTCGCCCGGGTGGAACACCACCCGGTCGGCCAGGCCGAGTTCGGCCATGTACTCGTCGAAGAACGGTCGCACCGCGGGCAGTTCGAACACCCCGCCCCGCAGGTGCGCATGGCGCCGCACCAGGTGCGCGGCCACGTTGCCCCGCGCCCCGCCGACGTCGACGAACGAGGAGTACGCCGACCAGTCCACCGCGTCGGCCAGCTGCGGTCCCACCACACCGTTGTTGGCGTCCATGTGGACCAGGAAGTTGCGCGTCGCCTCGGGGTTGGCGTACAGCGCCGCGAACGCGTCACCGCCGGTCCCCGCCTTCGGCTCGCCGTCCCGCAGCGCCTCGGTGAGCCGGCCCCAGGTGTGGTAGTGCCGCTGCGCGGCGGTCCTGATCCGGGCGCCCAGGTACAGCGGCCCCCCGGGCACCAGGAACTGCTCGGCCTCTGGCACGATCCGGAACTCCGCGCCGACGCGCTCGATCAGCCCGAGCGCGGCCACCGCGTGCAGGAAGTCGCGCATCAGCCGCGGGTGCAGCCGCAGCCGCGTACAGATCTCGCCCTGGCTCAGCGGCCCCTCGGCGAGCAGGTCGAACAGCCCCACCTCGACCGCGCTGTGCAGGATTCGGGCCTCCGCGTACGAGGCGCTCAGCCGGGCGAGCGCGGGTGCGCTGAGGGGCGGCCGGGCCCCGGTGTCGCTGATGGTCATGGGTGTCCTCGCATCCCTGTGGAGTTCGGATGACGGCCCATGGTCGCGGGCGCCGTTCAAGGGATCGTCGAGGTGACGGAGAGCGTCCTGACAGATCCCGACACGCGTGCGAGCGCGGCTCGATCGGGCATGGCTAGTTTTCCGGTGACCGGATCACCCCCTCCCGTCGGCGGGAGGCCGAGTCCCGACAGGAGACCGCCATGCCTGGACGCCTGTTCACATCCGAGTCCGTGACCGAGGGCCACCCGGACAAGATCGCCGACCAGATCAGCGACACCGTCCTCGACGCCCTGCTGCGCGCGGACCCCGCCTCCCGGGTCGCCGTGGAGACCCTGATCACCACCGGTCAGGTCCATGTGGCCGGCGAGGTCACCACCCGGGCGTACGCGCCGATCGCCCAGCTGGTGCGGGAGAAGATCCTGGAGATCGGCTACGACTCCTCGCTGAAGGGGTTCGACGGCGCCTCCTGCGGGGTCTCGGTGTCGATCGGCGCGCAGTCCCCGGACATCGCCCAGGGCGTGGACACCGGCGGCGCGGGCGACCAGGGGCTGATGTTCGGCTACGCCACCGACGAGACGCCCGAGCTGATGCCGCTGCCGATCCGCCTGGCCCACCGGCTCGCCGAGCGGCTCTCCCGGGTGCGCCGCGACGGCACCGTGCCCTACCTGCGGCCCGACGGCAAGACACAGGTCACCGTCGAGTACGAGGGGGAGCGCGCCGTCCGGCTGGACACCGTCGTGGTCTCCGCCCAGCACGCCGCGGACATCGACCTGGAGAACCTGCTGGCCCCCGACGTCCGGGAGTCCGTCGTGGCGCCGGAGCTGGCGGCGCTCGCCGGGGAGGGCATCAAGCTGGACACCGACGGCTACCGGCTGCTGGTGAACCCGACCGGCCGGTTCGAGGTCGGCGGCCCGATGGGCGACGCGGGCCTGACCGGCCGCAAGATCATCATCGACACCTACGGCGGCATGGCCCGCCACGGCGGCGGCGCCTTCTCCGGCAAGGACCCCTCCAAGGTGGACCGCTCCGCGGCGTACGCGATGCGCTGGGTCGCCAAGAACGTGGTGGCCGCGGGCCTGGCGGCGCGCTGCGAGGTGCAGGTGGCGTACGCGATCGGCAAGGCGGAGCCGGTCGGGCTGTTCGTGGAGACCTTCGGCACCGAGACGGTTCCGGTGGAGCGCGTCCAGCGGGCCGTCACCGAGGTGTTCGACCTGCGCCCGGCCGCCCTCATCCGCGACCTCGACCTGCTGCGCCCGATCTACGCCCGGACCGCCGCGTACGGCCACTTCGGCCGGGAACTGCCCGAGTTCACCTGGGAACGCACGGACCGCGCGGCGGACCTGCGCGGCGCGGCGGGAGCGTGAGATGCGCATCGCCGTCACCGGTTCGATCGCCACCGACCATCTGCTGCGCTTCCAGGGCCGGTTCACCGAGCAGCTGATCCCCGGCAGCCTGGACAAGGTCTCGCTGTCCTTCCTCGCCGAGGACCTGGAGATCCGCCGCGGCGGGGTCGCCGCCAACATCGCCCTCGGCCTCGGCCGGCTCGGCCTGGCCCCCTACCTCGTGGGCGCCGCGGGCGCCGACTTCGCCGACTACCGGCTCTGGCTGGAGGACAACGGGGTGGACACCGGGTCCGTCTCCGTCTCGGCCACCCGGCACACCGCCCGCTTCGTGTGCACCACGGACGCCGAGCACAACCAGATCGCCACCTTCTACGCCGGCGCGATGACCGAGGCCCGGGACATCCGCCTCGACCCGCTGATCGACCGGTCGGGCGGCCTGGACCTGGTGGTCGTCTCGCCCAACGACCCCGAGGCCATGCTCCGCCACACCCGGGAGTGCATCGCCCGGGGCGTCCCGTTCGCCGCCGACCCCTCCCAGCAGCTGGCGCACCTGGGCCGTTCCGACGTACGCGCCCTGCTGGACCACCCGGAGCTGCTGTTCACCAACGAGTACGAGTCGGTCCTCCTCCAGGAGCGCACCGGCTGGACCGAGCAGCAGATCCTCGGCCGGGTCGGTACCTGGGTGACCACCCTGGGCGCGGCCGGCGTCCGGGTCCGGCAGGCCGGCCACGCACCGATCCGGGTCCCGGCCGTCCCCACCGACCGCGCCGTCGACCCGACCGGCGTGGGCGACGCCTTCCGCGCCGGCTTCCTGGCCGGCCGCGCCTGGCGCACCGGGGACACCCGCGCCGCCCGGCTGGGCTGCGCCCTGGCCACCTCCGCGCTGGAGACCGTCGGCACCCAGGAGTACCCGGCGGACCCCGCGGCCCTCCTGGAACGCATCCGGGACGCCTACGGGCCCGACGCGGCGGACGAGATCGCCGCACCCCTGGCGGGTGCCCGGTGACGACGTTCTCGTTCGAGTTCTTCCCACCCCGGACCGCACAGGGCGAACGCACCCTGTGGGAGGCGCTCCGCCGTGTCGAGGCCCTGCGCCCCGACTTCGTCTCCGTCACCTACGGGGCGGGCGGCTCCTCACGGGAGCGCACCGTCGCCGTGACCCGCCGCATCGCCGCCGAGACCACCCTGCGCCCGGTCGCCCACCTCACGGCCGTCGGCCACTCCGTCGCCGAACTGCGCCGTATCGTCGGCGAGTACGCCGACGCCGGCATCCGGGACGTCCTCGTCCTGCGCGGCGACCCGCCCGGTGACCCGGGCGGGCCCTGGGTCCCGCACCCCGAGGGGTTCACGTACGCCGCCGAACTGGTCGCGCTCGTGCGCTCCCTCGGCGACTTCCGGATCGGGGTGGCGGCCTTCCCGGAACGGCATCCGCGCTCACCCGACTGGGACAGCGACATCCGCCACTTCGTCGCCAAGTGCCGGGCGGGCGCCGACTACGCCATCACCCAGATGTTCTTCCACGTGGAGGACTACCTGCGGCTGCGCGACCGGGTCACCGCCGCGGGCTGCGACATCCCGATCATCCCGGAGATCATGCCGGCCACCGACGTCCGCCAGATCCGCCGGTTCGCCGCCCTGTCGGGCGCGGCCTTCCCCGAGGACCTCGCCCACCGGCTGGAGCGGGCCCGCCACGACCCGGCGCTGAGCCGACGCATCGGCGTCGCCCACGCCACGGCCATGGCCGAACGGCTCCTCGCGGAGGGCGCGCCCGGCCTGCACTACATCACCCTGAACCGGTCCACGGCGGCACTGGAGATCCATCGCCGGGTCACCGGACTCGCCGTGCGGTGAGGCCGGTCCGGCCGTCCGGACCGCAGGTCGCCGGGGGTGAGGCAGGTCCCGCCGCACGACCGAGAGCCGCCGTACGGTGGGACCGGTCCGGCCGCACGGACCGGGAGGGAAGCAGTGAGACCGGTCGCGGAGGGAAGCAGGGCCCAACAGGTCCGGCCGCCGGTACCGAAAGGAAGCCCACCGGCGCCGACGGGGGATGCTGGCACCGGTGGGCGGTCGGGGGCGCCCGCGCAAGCGGCGCCGTAAGGGGTCAGCCGGCGAGCAGCGACAGACCGCCGTCGACCGTGACGACCTGGCCCTGGATCCAGCCCGCCTCCGGTCGGCACAGCAGCGACACCGCGTCGGCGACGTCCTCGGGCCGGGTCAGCCGGCCCGCCGGCGTCCGCGCGGCCAGCGCGGCGAGCAGCTCCGGCGGCCCCGCCGTCCCGGGCCCCTTGTCGAGCTTGGCGGTGGACACGGCGTTGACGGTCACGCCGAGCGGCGCGAACTCGACCGCCAGATAGCGCACCAGGCTCTCCAGCGCCGCCTTCGCCACCCCCTGGGACAGATAGGCCGGCACCACGCTCCGGCCGCCCGAACTGCTCACCGCCACGATCCGCCCCGCCCGGCCCCGCATCAAGCCGGTGAGCGCGGGGACGGCGCCGAGCAGCGGGGCCAGCGCCAGCGCCAGATCGTCCCGCACCTGGCGGACCCCGGTGCCCGAGAGAGGCGCGGGGCGCCAGTCGGCGGCGGTGTGCACCAGCACGTCCAGCCCCTGCCACCGCTGCCGCGCCCGGTCGAGCACGGCCGCCATGCCGCCCGGGTCCGTCAGGTCGGCCTTCACCGCCTCGGCCCGCCCCGGCAGCCCGGACAGCGCCTCGACGGCCTGCTTGGCGTCGGTGTCGCTGTGCCCGTACACCAGCAGCGCGTCGGTGCCGTGCGCACACAGCTTGTGCGCGACGGCCAGTCCGACGCCCCGGGTGCCTCCCGTGACGACCGCTGTGCCGCTCATGGCCATGCCCCCTCCTGCCCGGCTCGGGTGAGTGCCGCGCTGCGGGCCCCAGCTTCGGGGGCGGGCGTCCAGGGGGCGTCGAGCGGGGATCGCGGATCGCTCACGTCCCGGTGCGGGCGGACCCCCGTCTCTAACCGTCCTCGACGTCCGTGGCGGAGGCTGGCTCACCCGCGGATCGGGAGGAAGAGCCATGAGCGAGTACGGTCACAGCCGCCCGCGCGGCGCCCACGAGCCACGGTTCGAGGAGGTCGCCGACGGGGTGCACGCCTTCGTCCAGCCGGACGGCGGCTGGTGCCTGAACAACGCCGGAGTGCTGCGCGGCGAAGCGGCCACCATGATCGTGGACACCGCGCCGACCCTGGCCCGGGCCCGGCGGCTGCGCGCCGGGGCCGACCGGCTCGGCGGTCCCGCCCGGCGTCTGGTGGTCAACACCCACCAGCACGGCGACCACACCTTCGGCAACTGCGTCTTCGCCCCCGACGCCCTGGTCGTCGCCCACGAGACCGCCCGCACCGACATGGCGAAGTCGGGCCTCGGCCTCACCCGGCTGTGGCCCGACGTCGAGTGGGGCGCCGTGGAGGTGGTCCTGCCACAGCTCACCTACACGGACCGGATCACCCTGCACGGCGGGCCGGCCGGCCAGGACGTGGAGCTGATCCACCCCGGCCCCGCGCACACGTGCGGCGACACCGTGGTCTGGCTGCCCGGGCAACGGGTGCTGTTCACCGGTGACATCGTGATGAACGGTGTCACCCCGTTCTGCCTCATGGGGTCCGTCGCGGGGTCCCTGCGCGCCCTGGACCGGCTGCGGGCCCTGGAGCCCGAGGTGGTCGTGCCGGGTCACGGGCCCGTCGGCGGCCCGGAGACGGTCGACTCCTGCGTCCGCTACCTGCGCTGGGTGCAGCAGCTGGCCAAGGAGGCCGTGGTGGCGGGGGTGCCGCCCCTGGAGGCGGCCCGGGAGACCCGGCTGGGGGAGTGGGGCGGCCTGCTCGACTCGGAACGCCTGGTTCCGAACCTGGTCCGGGCCATGGCGGAGGAGCGCGGTGCGGCGCCGGGCGAACCCCTCGACGAGATGGGCGCGTTCGCCGAGATGCTCGACTTCCACGGCGGCCTTCCCGCCTGCCACGCGTGACAGCCGCAGGAGCCATCCCGCCTGCCCGCGTGCCAGCCGCAGGAGCCTGCCCGCGTGCCAGCCGCAGGAGCCTTCCTGCCTGCCCGCGTGCCACCCGCAGGAGCCTTTTCCCTCCGCCCGCGTGCCACGCGCAGCAGCCTTTCCCTCCGACACGCCTGACAGCCACAGGAGCATCCCCGCGGTCGATGTGACCCGGAGCCCGAACCGACGACGTTCGCAGCGCTCCCCGGAGCGCGCAGAAGAAAGGGCAGTGCCGTCATGACCGTCGTGCACGAGAACCCGTCCAGGGCCACCGAGGGCCGGATCGCCGAGCTGCGCGCCCTGCGCGCGGCCGTCCACCGGGGGCCGAGCGACCGCGCCACCGAGGCGCAACGGGCCAAGGGCAAGCTCACCGCCCGCGAGCGGCTCGCCCTGCTGTTCGACGACGGGGCGTACACCGAGGTGGAGGGGTTGCGCCGGCACCGGGCCACCGGCTTCGGACTGGAGGACAAGCGGCCGCACACCGACGGGGTGATCACCGGCTGGGGCCGGGTGTTCGGCCGGGTGGTGTTCGCCTACGCCCACGACTTCCGCGTCTTCGGCGGCTCGCTCGGCGAGGCCCACGCCGAGAAGATCCACAAGATCATGGACATGGCCGCGAAGGCCGGAGCGCCGCTGGTGGGGCTGTGCGACGGCGCCGGCGCCCGCATCCAGGAGGGCGTCAGCGCCCTTGCCGGCTACGGCGGGATCTTCCAGCGCAACGTCCGCAACTCCGGGGTGATCCCCCAGATCAGCGTGATCATGGGCCCGTGCGCCGGCGGCGCCGCCTACTCGCCGGCCCTCACCGACTTCGTCTTCATGGTGCGCGGCACCTCGCAGATGTTCATCACCGGCCCCGACGTGGTCAAGGCGGTCACCGGCGAGACGATCACCCAGGACGCGCTGGGCGGCGCCGATCCGCACGGCACCCTGTCCGGCGTGGCCGGCTTCGTCCACGACGACGAGGCCGACTGCCTGGACGACGTCCGGCACCTGCTGTCGCTGCTGCCCGGCAACAACCGCGAACAGCCGCCCGCCGAGCCGCCCTCCGACCCCGTGGACCGGCGCACCGAAGCGCTGGCCGACCTGGTGCCGGCCGACCCTCACCGGCCGTACGACATGCGCCGGGTGATCGAGGAGATCGTCGACCACGGGGAGCACTTCGAGGTGCACTCCGGCTGGGCCGCCAACGTGGTGTGCACCCTGGCCCGCCTCGACGGCCAGGTGACCGGGATCGTCGCCAACCAGCCCGCCACCCTCGCCGGGGTCCTCGACATCGACGGCAGCGAGAAGGCGGCCCGCTTCGTGCAGTTCTGCGACGCCTTCAACATCCCCCTGGTGACCCTCGTCGACGTCCCCGGGTTCCTGCCCGGCGTGGACCAGGAGCACGGCGGCATCATCCGGCACGGCGCCAAACTCCTCTACGCCTACTGCAACGCCACCGTTCCCCGGGTGCAGCTGATCCTGCGCAAGGCGTACGGCGGCGCGTACATCGTCATGGACTCGCGCTCCATCGGCTGCGACGTCTCCCTGGCGTGGCCCGGCAACGAGATCGCCGTGATGGGCGCCGAGGGCGCCGCCGACGTCGTCTTCCGCCGGGAGATCGCCGCCGCGCCCGACCCGGAACTCGCCCGCAAGCGCTACCTGGAGGAGTACCGGGAGCAGCTGATGCACCCGTACTACGCGGCCGAACGCGGCCTCGTCGACGATGTGATCGAGCCGGCGGAGACCCGCACCCGGCTCATCGACGCCCTGGCCGTGCTGCGCACCAAGTACGCGCCGCTGCCGAGCCGCAAGCACGGGAACCAGCCGCAGTGAGCGGGCGGGGTACCGGCCTGAGGGTACGGCGGGGCAGTCCGACCGCCGACGAACTGGCGGCGGTGACGGCGGTGCTGCTGGCGCTGGCGCGGGCCCGCGACGGCGGCGCCGGCACCGCCGTCCCGGCGGCGGAGCGGGCGCTGTGGTGGCGGGCCGAGCGGATGCGGCCCGCGGCCGCCGTGGGGTGGGGCGCGGCGGCGGCCGGCCCCCACCACGGGTACTGACGCGGATGTTCCGCTCGCTGGCCGTGCGCAACTTCCGCCTGTTCGTGGTGGGGCAGCTGTTCTCGGTGACCGGCACCTGGACGATGTTCGTCGCCCAGGACTGGCTGGTGCTGTCGCTGTCCGGCGACTCGGGGACCCAACTCGCCGTCGTCACCACGCTGCAGTTCCTGCCGGTGCTGCTGCTGACGCTGCACGGTGGCACGCTGGCCGACGCACGGGACCGCAGGATGCTGCTGCTGGCCGCGAACGCGACCGCGGCGGCGCTGTCGGCGCTGGTCTACGGCGCGGCCGTGGCGGCGCAGCCGCGGCTGTGGCAGATCTACGTCTTCGCCGCGGCCATCGGCGTGGTCAACGCGGTCGAGGGTCCCGCGCGCCTGGCCTTCGTCGGCGAGATGGTCGGTCCCGACCTGCTGCCCAACGCCTCCGCGTTGAGCGGGGCCTACTTCAACGTGGCGAGGGTGGGCGGCCCGGCTCTCGCGGGCCTGCTCATCGGCCGGTTCGGTCCCGTCCCGGTGTTCGCGCTCAACGCGGTCAGCTACGCGGCGACGGTGACGAGCCTGCTGCTGATGCGCGAGTCGGAACTGCACCGCCCGCCAGGCCCCCGGCCCCGGCGGACCGGTGGTGTGCGGGACGGCCTGGCCCACGTCCGCGGCCGCCGCGACCTCCTGCTGCCCCTGACGCTGCTGGCCTGCGTGTGCCTGTTCGGCTTCAACTTCCAGCTGGCGCTGCCGCTGCTGGCGAAGACGGAGTTCGGGGTGGGAGCCGAGTCGTTCGGCCTGCTGACCTCGGCGGTGGCCGCCGGTTCCCTGGCGGCGGCCCTCGTGACGACGGCCCGTACGGGCCGCCCCCGGGCCGGTGTGGTCATCGGCGCGGCGACGGCCTTCGGCCTGTGCGAGACCGGGGCGGGCCTGACGCCCACGTTCGCCTCGACGCTGCCGGCGCTGGCCGCCGTCGGCTTCACGGCCACGTACTTCGCGCAGGCCACCAACCACCACGTCCAACTGGGCACCGACCGCCGCTACCGGGGCCGCGTCATCGCCCTCTACCTGCTGATCCTCCAGGGCGCGGCACCTCTCGGCTCGCTCCCGCTCAGCCGGCTCATCGAGCTCCTGGGCCCCCGCGCCGCACTCTGGACCGGCGGCACGCTCTCCCTGACCGCCGCCGTCACAGCCCTCTGCCTCCACCGGGCGGGCACGCGCCGCACCCGGTCCTCGACCGAGAAGGCGGAGCGCCCCCGGCCGGACTCGAACCTCTGGCCCCTGTCCATTGCCGGTGACGGTGATGGTGACGGTCGTACCTTCACCGCCCTGCCTCGGCCTGATCCGATGGGAGGCCAGGAGGAACCGACGGCACGGTGATGGCGAGGTGCCCGTCGTCGTCCGGCTGAGGGGAGTCGAGGGCGTGCATGCAGGTCGCCAGGTGGCCGGTCACACGGCCGGTGAAGGCTTCGTCCGGGGTGGCCGTGCCGTACGGGTGGAGACGGTATTCGTCATCCGTCGGCGGACGCCCGCCGAAGTATCGCGCCATGTCCGTACTGACGGACCAACAGGCCACCGACACCCTCACCTGGTCGTCCGTCAGCCACCGCACCCGTATGTGGGCACACAGCGTGAAGTTGTCCCCGCCGAGGCTGACGGTGGTGTTGAGCGGGTGGTGCTTGGAGTGCCGCCCCATCAGCTCACGGACGGCCGGCGCCACGGTGTGGCGTGCCATGGGCTCCGCGTGGACCACTCGACGACCTCCTCACCAGAGTGGACGCAGCGTCGCATGCGACCGTCGGCCACCGCTATGCCTGCTGCCGAAGCGCCGACGCGTCCTTCGAACTCCTCCGGCGGGACGCGGCCTTGCTGACAGGGACGGCGCCGGGACCACGGAGAGCCGCCCGCGGAGGCAGGGAGGCGCTCCGTGGCCCACCGTCATGAATGCGGCTCGCCGGCGGCCGTGGATCCGGCGAGGGACGTGGCTCGACGAGCGTCCGCGTGCAGCTGGTACAGCCGCTCGGCGGTCGCGCAGGAAAGGTTCGCGTTGGAGCCGTCCGGGTTCACCGCCGTGCAGGTCTCGCAGGTGGCGCAATGCTCTCCGAGGGCCCCGAACGCGGCTTGGGCGGGGGACATGTCGATGGTCACTCGCCCTCGCCCTCTTCGATGCCCGCGTCGCTGCTCGTCGTGTCGTCGGTGTCCTCGTACGCGGGTACGCGCAGGCCCCGGCTCTCGGCGATGGTGAGCAGGTCGGTGACCGCCTCGCACAGGCCACGCACGACGAGGCGAAGCTCGTCGGGGCTGGGCTCCACCTGGTCCGCGATCACCGAGTGGGCCAGGTCCCGGACCACCGTGGCCGTCTCGATCTGCTGAGTCTCCAGGTCGTCGGCGAGTCGGGACAGGAACGTCTCCGTGCCGTCGGTGACCAGATGCGCGCGCTTGCCCTCCGCTCCACGGAACGGCAGCAGGCGAAGGTGTGAGCGGGAGGTGCTGCTCATGCCGTCACCCCGGGGAAGCCGACGCCGACGGTCGCCAGGGTGACCACGCCGCGCCGGTCGGGCCGCCGAAGGCGCTCCTGCTCTCGCTCGCAGGCGATGAGGTAGGGGCGGATGAGCGGGGAGCCGTCGGCGTTGACGACGACGGCGGGACGCGGTGAGCGGGGAGGGGATGCGCCACACCCACGGGCTCGGCGGGTGCATCCGCAAAGGCGCGCTCAGTCGGCACGCACGGGGCGCGGCGCTTCCTCCTGGGGTTGAGGGCCATGCCCCCGGGCCGGTTCGCGTCGGTCGCGGGGGTCTTCGCTGCCCGCAGCCGCCGACTCAGGGGTTTCGCTGAAGTATACGCATATTCGCGTATACGCGGTCGCGTGATCCCGGAGATACGCGGATGCTCGTGGCATGGATCTTGACCGTTCGGTGCCTGTCTGGCCCCAGGTGGCGGATGAGCTGAGGAGACGGCTCGACGCGGGACAGTACCCGCCCGGCGAGCGTTTCCCTGCCGTCAACGAGCTGGCGGCTGAACTGGATGTAGCGCCCTCGACGGTGCAGAAGGCTGTGGCCGCTCTCAGGGAAGAGGGGCGGCTCTACACCGTGCTGGGCCAGGGATCGTTCGTGAAGTGACGAGGTGCGGTGCGGTGCGGGACGTCGGCTGTCCCCACCGGCCTTCCCGTTCTCGCCGGCGGGTGTTGCCGTAACCGGCGTCAGTCACACGGCGGTTCGGCATATTGCTCGGGCCTCCGCGTCACGCCCGTGGCTCTCTCGTGAGAGCTGGGCGCGAGGGACTCGGCGACTCACCTGGCCCAACTGCCGGACCGGTGATGTGCGCCCCCGGCAGGACTCGAACCTGCGGCCAAGCGCTTAGAAGGCGCCTGCTCTATCCACTGAGCTACGGGGGCCGGGTGTGGTGGCCTCGTGCGTGGGGGCCGGGTGTGGGCCGGTCCGTGACGACGCCGGGGACAAGGATAGGGCTCCCGCATCCTTGCCCCTGTCGCTTCGCCTCCGTGGCTTGATGTGGAGGTTCGGTGAAGCGGTCCTGATAATCGCAGGCAGGTACGAATCGTGCATCGCTTTTGGCGTCTGGGTCCACGGGTGTTGTGCACTCGTTATGCCTGGCCTATGCCGCTGTCCCGCTCACCCCTTCCGTCCGTTGTGTCCGGTCGGCGCGCAGGCATGCTCATATGCTTCATAATTACCCCGAAATTGGGCATTCTTCGCATGTGGTGACCTTGGACGTACGGCCTCAACTGCTCGACGCACTCTCCGCGCTGCGCGACCGTGTCGCCGCCGCACGCTTCCCGCTGCCTCTGGCGGGCGCCCCACGCGCGCGTGCCAACCGCGACGAACTGCTCGCCCAGCTCGACGACTACCTGGTGCCACGGCTCAGACAGCCCGAGGCGCCACTCATGGTCGTCGTCGGCGGATCGACCGGTGCCGGAAAGTCCACCCTGGTCAACTCCCTCGTGGGACGCCGCGTCAGCGAAGCCGGTGTGCTGCGGCCGACCACCCGCACCCCGGTGCTGGTCTGCCACCCGGAGGACCAGCACTGGTTCAGCGGCATGCGCGTGCTGCCCGACCTCACGCGCGTGTGCACGCCCCAGCGGGACGTCCGGGACGACCTCCTGCTGCCCGGTGAGGACCCCCGCCGCGTCCTGCGCATCGAGACCGCCGACACCCTCCCGCCCGGCCTCGCCCTCCTCGACGCGCCCGACATCGACTCCCTCGTCGCCGACAACCGGATCCTCGCCGCCGAGCTGATCTGCGCCGCCGATGTCTGGATCATGGTCACCACCGCCTCCCGCTACGCCGACGCCGTCCCCTGGCACCTGCTGCGCACCGCCAAGGAGTACGACGCCACCCTCGTCACCGTCCTCGACCGCGTCCCCCACCAGGTGGTCTCCGAGGTCTCCCGGCAGTACGGCGCCCTGCTCGCCAAGGCCGGCCTCGGCGACGTACCCCGGTTCACCGTGCCCGAGCTGCCCGAGTCCGCCTGGGGCGGCGGGCTGCTCCCCGCCAGCGCCGTGGCCTCCCTGCGCACCTGGCTCGTCCACCACGCCCAGGACCCCGGCTCCCGACAGCACGCCATGGCCCGTACCGCCTACGGCGTGCTCGACTCCCTGAAGTCCCGTATGCCCGAGCTGGCCGGCGCCGCCGCTGCCCAGTACGCCGCCGCGCTGCGCCTGACCGCCGCCGTCGACAGCGCCTACGACAGCGAGTACGCGCGCGTGCGCGGCCGGCTCCAGAGCGGCGCCGTACTCGCCGGCGACGCCCTCAAGCGCTGGCGCGCCTTCCCCCTCGACTGCACTGCCGGTGAACTCCTCGACGCCCTGGTGGAGAGCCTCGCCGCACTGCTGCTGTGCGCCGTCACGGCCGCCGACGAACGGGTCCACGACGCCTGGCGCCGCGAGCCGGCGGCCGATGCCCCGGAGCTGCGCGACCGGGGCGCCGCACCGGACGGCGCCGAGCACCGCATCGGCCTGGCCGTCCGACGCTGGCTGCGCGAGCTGGAGGAGCACGCCGAGGACGAGGTGCGCGAGCTGGAGCGCGGCACCGCGCCGGACCCCGAGGCGATCACCGCCCTCGTCGCCACCGCGCTGCTGGGCGGCCGCCGGGCACGCGCCGCCGGCGAGGGCCTCGCCGAGCGCCTCGGCGCCCACGGCGCGCTGCGGCTGCGCGACCGGGGCGGGCGGCTGCTCACCGAGCATCTTGACCGGGTGATGAGCGCCGAGAGGGAGCGCCGGCTCGCCCCGCTCGACGCCCTCGACGTCCACGCCGAGCCCCAGGCCGAACTCATCGCCGCGCTGTCCGTACTGCAGAAGGAGAGGTGACCGGTGACCGCCGCCACCGACCAGGACCACGACCACGGCCCGACGGAACGGACCGGGCAGGCCGAACCGGCCGGGCAGCCCGCGGCCGAGGCGCACGCCGACGTCCGCGGCCACCGGCCGGACCACGAGGGTGACGCCGAGGAGACCGGCGCCGAGAGCGGCACCGCTGAGGAGCGCGGCCCCGACGAGCCCTCCCCGAGCGAACGGACGGGCGGACGGGCGGGGCAGCAAGCCGGCGCACGTGCGGGCGAGCGGGCGGTCGCCAGGACCGCCCGGTCCGACCCGGACGCCCCCCACGCCGACGCCGATTCCGCCCCCGGTTCCGCGTCGGACAGCCGCTCACGGCAGGCCGCCCCCGACGACCGCCCCGCGCGCGTGCGTGGCGACCAAGCCCACGCGCGCGTGCGGGCCGACGGCACCTCCCCCCGCCGTACGGACGACCCTCCCGCCGAGGCGGCCGGGGACTGGGACGACGGACTGATCGCACGCCGGGTGAACGAGGCCGTCGGCGTCAAGCACCCCCCGGCCGTGACCGAGGCCCGGAACGCGACGCCGGCACCCGCGCCCACCCTGGCGTACGACGCCCCGCTGCGCTCCCGGCTCGACGCGCTGCGCGAACTCGTGGGGCTCTCCCGAGCCCGCCTGGACAGCAGGACCCTCGCCGAGGCCGGACGCGTCCTGGACGAGGCGGCGGCCCGGCACCGGCTCTCCGGGCAGCACACCGTCGTCGCCATCGCGGGCGCCACCGGAAGCGGCAAGTCGCAGCTCTTCAACGCACTCGCCGGCGTGCCGATCTCCGAGACGGGGGTACGGCGGCCCACCACCGCCGCGCCCATCGCGTGCAGCTGGAGCGACGGCGCGTCGGCCCTCATCGACCGCCTGGGCATCCCGGGCCGGCTGCGGCGGCGCCCCGTGCAGAGCCCCGAGGCGGAGGCGCAGCTGCGCGGACTCGTCCTCGTGGACCTGCCCGACCACGACTCGGCGGCCGTGCAGCACCGCGAACAGGTCGACCGCGTCCTGGCCCTCGTCGACGCCGTCATCTGGGTCGTCGACCCCGAGAAGTACGCCGACGCCGTCCTCCACGAACGCTATCTGCGCCCCATGGCCGGACACGCGGAGGTCATGTTCATCGTCCTCAACCAGGTCGACCGGCTGCCCGGCGAGGCCGCCGACCTGGTCCTCGACGACCTGCGGCGGCTGCTCGACGAGGACGGCGTCGCGCTCGGCGAGTACGGCGAACCCGGTGCCACCGTGCTGGCGCTGTCCGCGCTCACCGGTGACGGCGTGGGCGAACTGCGCGAACTGCTCGGCCAGTTCGTCACCGAGCGCGGCGCCCCGGCCCGCCGGGTCTCGGCCGACGTCGACGCGGCGGCGGTCCGGCTGTGGCCGGTCTACGCCACGGGGCGGCGCGCGGGCCTCAGCGAGGAGGCGCGCGAGGAGTTCTCGGCCAGGCTCGCGGACGCGGTCGGCGCCATCGCTGCCGGGGAGGCCGCCGAGCGGGCCTGGCTGCGCAACGCCAACCGCGCCTGCGGCACGCCCTGGCTGCGGCTGTGGCGCTGGTACCAGGACCGCCGCGACCCCCCGACGGGCCGGCTCCCGGTGCGCATCCAGGCCGACGAGGAGGCGACGGCCCGTCAGCGCGTGGAACAGGCCGTGCGCACGGTGGCCGACAGCGCCTCGGCCGGCCTGCCCGCCCCCTGGGCGCAGGCGGTGCGCGAGGCCGCCGTACGCGGGGCGCAGGGCCTGCCGGAGGCGCTGGACGCCCTGTCGGTCCGCGCCGGGCTGCTTCCGGGACGGCCGCCGCGGCCCGGATGGTGGCCGGTCGCGGTCCTCGTACAGGCGTCGATGACGCTCCTTCAGGTCGTGGGCGGCCTGTGGCTGGTGGGGCAGATCGCCGGGGTCATGGCGCCGAACCTCGGAGTGCCGGTGCTGCTGATGCTGGCGGGGATCGTCGGAGGACCGTTGGTGGAGTGGAGCTGCCGGATGGCGGCCCGCGGTCCCGCCCGGCGGTACGGCCAGGACGCGGAGCGGCGTCTGAGGGAGGCGGCCGCCGGGTGCGGCCGGGCCCGGGTGCTCGACCCCGTGGCGTCGGAGCTGCTGCGGTACCGGGAGGTGCGGGAGCAGTACGGGCGTGTCGTGGGCGCGGGGGCCGGAGTGCGGTGAACGGCGGCCCCCCGGGGCTGCCGGCCGTCGCCCACCGGGGTGGGCGACGGTGGTCGGCGACGCGGGTCCCTCGTCCGGGTGAGGACTTTTTCCACAGATCGGAGTTCGTCCACAGCGCTCGGCGGGCCCGGCCCGACGGCGGCAGTCTGGCTTCGCGGCGATCGCGACGGAAGCGGTCGCGGCGAAGCCGTGGTGGCCCGCGAGGCGAAGGCGGGCCGCCACGGCGGACGCAGCCGTACGGGACGGGCCCGTCGGCGTGTCCGCCCGGAGCGGGCCCCGCCCGGGCGGGGGAGGGATGTACGACCATGCACGAGACGATGATCTGCGCGGTGGGGAACGTGGCGACGCAGCCGGTCTACCGGGAGCTGCCGTCCGGGCCGTCGGCCCGGTTCCGGCTGGCGGTGACCCCCCGCTACTGGGACCGGGAGAAGAACGACTGGACGGACGGCCACACCAACTTCTTCACGGTGTGGGCCAACCGGAAGCTGGCCGTCAATGTGCAGTCGTCGGTGTCGCTCGGCGAACCGGTGATCGTCCAGGGCCGGCTGAAGGTGCGCTCGGAGGTGCGCGAGGGGCAGACCTGGACGTCCGCCGACATCGACGCCGTGGCGATCGGCCACGACCTGGCGCGCGGCACGGACGCCTTCCGCCGCGGCGGGGCTCCGGAGCCCGACTGGGAGACGGCCGCAGCGGATGCGGCCGGGCAGGACGCGCGAGAGCAGCAGGCGGCGGAGCAGGATGCTGCGGAACCGGGCCGGGAACCGTCGCCGCAGCAGCCACCGTCGGCCGGCGCGGAGGCGGCACCGGCGCCGGAGGGTGAACGCGCAAGGCGGCGGTCCCTGACGTCGGTGACATGACGTCAGCGACACGCCCCGGGTGAGGCGTTGCTCGGCTTATCGGCGCATACGCCCCGGAACACGCGGGTGGATTTGTCGATAAGCCCAGATCAAGGGCGCTGCCGGGAGATCTTGGGGATAACGATTCCGAGTCGGATCGGTTATCGGATGACCTTACCGGGAAGCGTGGTCCGCCGCGTCTCTAGGATGCCGGACATAGCTCCTGTGGCTTCCGATTCTGCTGGTGGGACCGTTCCCCCCACGTCAACGGGTCCCGCTCGAAGGGGAATTGCGTGTTTTCTTGGTTCTCTGCCCTGTCCGTACGCAGGCGGGGCCCGGGCCGCCGCCTCGCCGCCGGGACCGTGGTGTCCGGGCTCGTGGCCGCCGGTGCGCTGGCCGCCGCCGGCCCGGCCGCCGCCGCCGGCACGGCACCGGACCAGGCCGGGGCGACCGCCACCATGGGCGCCCTGAAGACCTTCGGCGCCGCCGTGCTCCACGGCGCCACCGGGGACCAGGAGATCTCGGCCGGGCTCTTCGAGATGTCCGTCGACGGCGGCGGCACGCTGCGCACGTACTGCGTCGACCTCCAGAACCCCACCCAGCGGGACGCCAAGTACCACGAGACCCCCTGGAGCGGCAGCTCCCTGAGCGCCAACCCCGACGCCGGCCGGATCGCGTGGATCCTGCGCCACTCCTACCCGCAGGTCAACGATCTGGCCTCACTGGCGAGGAAGGCGGGCATCACCGGCGGCCTCACCGAGGAGGACGCGGCGGCCGGAACCCAGGTCGCGATCTGGCGCTACTCCGACGGCGCGGACGTCGACGCGGTGGACCCGCAGGCCGAGCGGCTCGCGGACTACCTCCACAAGGCCGCGCGGAACGTGCCGGAACCGGAGGCGTCCCTCAGCCTCGACACGTCCGCCGTCTCCGGCCGGCCCGGCGAGCCCATCGGCCCGGTGACCGTCCGCACCGACGCGAGCGCCGTCACGGTGATCCCGCCGGTGGACGCGGCCACCAGCGGGGTGCGTGTCGTGGACCAGGCCGGCAAGGCGCTCTCGGCCGCCGCGAACGGCAGTCGGCTCTACTTCGACGTCCCCGCCGACGCGCCCGACGGGTCCGCCCAGCTGACCGTCCAGGCGTCCACGACGGTCCCGGTCGGCCGGGCGTTCACCTCCGAGAGCCGCAGCCAGACCCAGATCCTCGCGGGTTCCAGCGCGTCGACCGTCTCGGCGACGGCCACCGCGAGCTGGGCGGGGCAGGGGGCGATACCGGCCCTGTCCGCGCGGAAGAACTGCGCCAAGGGCGGCCTGGACCTGACCGTCGTCAACAACGGCGACGAGGTCTTCACGTTCACGCTGATGGGCACCGAGTACGCCATCGCCGCCGACGAGACCCGCACGGTGACGATCCCGCTCCAGGAGGACCAGTCCTACGACTTCACCATCGCCGGGCAGCGGTTCACCGGCGTCCTCGACTGCCGGATCCAGGCCGACACCACCGGCCTGACCACCCAGACGGTCAGCGAGCCCACCCCCGTCACGGCGGGCACCCCGCCCGACGCCGACCTGGCCCAGACCGGCACCACCGGCCTGACCCCGCTGATCGCCGGCACGGCCATCGGCCTGGTCCTGATCGGCGGAGCGGTCCTGCTCCTCCTGCGCCGCAGGGAACAGCACTCGTAGAGTCTGCGACCCCGCGCAGTCGGCCACCGACCGGCCAGTGGGCGGCCGAGCGTCGGGCGCGTGGCCGCCAGCATGTCGGTGGGGTTTTCCACCTGCTCGGCGCTGTCCCAGTCCTCTGCGGCCAGTGCCTCGAACCAGGCCGCGACCTCCCTGGTAAGGACCAGGCCGATGCAGGCGCAGGGGCTCGTCGGACGAGGCGGCGGCCGGCACGGCGCGACCGGGCCCGAGCGCATCACCAGCGCACGAGGCCACTCGTCGGTGCCTGCCAGGACAGTCGAGCCCCCTGAGCCGCAGCGGGAAGTCCCAGGTCAGGACCCCAGGCCCATACGGGTTTCCCCCCAGGGGTGGCGATCCGGCAAGATGGGGTGTTACTTACCGCGAGAGGGCATGAAAAGGCCCCTCACCAGCGGTTTCGTCGCCGATGAGGGGCCGTGTCAGGCAGCCTGGGCCGCCTCTGGGCCGTCGGGCGTCTCTGGGCCGTCATGAGCGTGTCCGGCGGCCCGGTACATCGCGGAGATGGCTTTCCGGGTGCGGGTCTCGCTGGACGGCATGAGGTGCGTGTAGACGCGGAGCGTGAAGCCCGGGTCGCTGTGGCCGAGGTAGAGGCTCAGGGCCTTGATGCTCTCCCCGGCGTCCAGGAGGACCGAGGCGTAGAAGTGCCGCAGGGCGTGCATGCCGTGCTCGCGGGCGGCGGCGTAGCGTTTGCCCTTCTCGGGGGCCGGGATGATGCCGGCGGACGCGAGCGCGGGTTTCCATGCCTGGTCGTTGAACGCCTGGCTCCAGATGGCCGCGCCGATGCCACTCGTGAAGAGGAGCCGGTGCGTGACCTTGGGGCCGGTCGGGGTGAGCCAGGGCAGCGTCACGTCGACGGGTGGGAAGGCCGCCATGTGCTCGCGGAGCGCCGTCGACACCTCAGGATCGAGGGGCACGTCACGGAGCTTGCCGCGCTTGGGTGGCGCGAAGACGAGCGTGCCGCGCACCTTCTTGACCTGCTGACGGACGTAGAGCCAGCCGAGATCACCGATGTTGTCGACGGCCAGGCCGAAGATCTCGCCCTGCCGCAGTCCGCACCCCGCACCCAGGTCGACCATGGCCTGGTACCGCTCGGGAAGACCGGCGCGCACGCCGAAGACCTGATCGGCGGACCACGGATGGACGCGTGACGGCGCGGGGCGAGGTGCCTTGACCGATCGTGCCCGGCAGGGGTTCGAGGCCAGGAGGCGGTCATCCACGGCCGCGTTGAGGACGGAGGACACCGCGTCGAAGATGAGGCGCCGGTACTGGGCGGACGTCACGGAGTCTTCGAGCTGGCGGTTCCAGTCGCGGATGTGCTCGGGTTGGAACGAGCCGATGGGGCGTGTGCCGAGGTACGGCAGCGCGTGAAGGCGCAGCCTGCCTTCGACGGCGGCCCGGCTCGTGAGGTCGGTGGTCAGTGCGGCCAGCCAGCGGTCCGTGTACTCGCGGAAGGTGACCCGTGCTGCCCTCGGGTCGATGTACTGCCCGCGCGCCATGTCCGCTTCGATGTTGGTCAGCCAGGTGTCGGCCAAGCGCTTCTGCTTGTCCGGGAAGCTCTTGGACTTCTCCGTGCCGTCCGGGCCGATATAGCGGGCCCGGTAGCGCATCCCGAGGCCGTGCCGCTCGGTCTTCACCTTGCGGGTCTTGCCGTCCGGGCCGACCTCGGTCCGGTACCAGCGGTCCTGCACGTGTCCGGCCATCAGGCAGCCTCCCCGATCTGGGAGTCGACCCAGGCCCGTACATCGGTCGGGTCGAAGCGGAGATGCCGGCCGACGCGGAAGCCGCGGGGACCGGTGCGCTTGCGGCGCCACTGGTAGACCGTCTCGACGCTGGGCAGCTCGAACATCTCGACCAGGTCCTCAGGAGTCAGGAACCGGTTCGGCAGCTCCGAGGCCATGGTCAGTACTCCCTTTCGTCGGCGAGTTCATCGCGTAGTGCTTCGCGAGCGGTTTCCCGGTTGAGTTGGAGGTCGCGGGCGATGGTGGCGGCGAGGACGGATTCGCCGGGGGTGTGGCCGTGTCCGGCGTACTGCCAGTCGGCGAGGACCAGGACGGTGTCCGGCTCGGCGTCGTCGAGGCCGAGGGCGGCGTGTTCCTGGGCGGCGCGGTAGTCGGCGCGTGCCTGGCGGAGGGTGCCGAGAGTGGTGGAGTAGCGGCGGGACTTGGAGGAGAAGTGGCCGCGGAAGCCGAGCATGTGGGCCCAGGCCCACAGGCGGCGGTCGGGGTAGAGCGGGTCGAGTTCCTTGCAGGCTTTGATGAGACGGCGGGTGTGGTCGGGGACGTCGTGGCGGTCGAGTTCGGAGAGTTCGCCGATGCGGCGGTCGAGGGTGCCGGTGTTCTCGGCGGCTTTGGTGGCGTACTTGGCGACGTAGGAGGCGACGGCCTGTTCGGTGATGTCGGAGCCGTCACCGAAGGCCTTGACCGGGCGGACGTCGAGCTGGGTGCCCCAACGGAAGATCCGGCCCGGTTGGCCGGCGACGGCCGGGACGGAGACCGAGGTGTAGGAGTGCGCGGCGGCGGCCCGGATGGCGTCGGTGAGGAGGCCGACCGTGGCCCAGGCCGGGGGCGGGGTAGCGGGGCCGTCGGGTCCGTCGAGGCGGATCACGGCATGGAAGTGCAGGGCTCCGCGTTTCTGGAACTCGGCGACCTTGCCGTAGGAGAGCCGGGCGCACTCTTTCAGTGCCCGTTGCGAGAGGCCGGCGCGGGCGGCGACTTCGCGGCGGAGCCGGTTGGTGAAGCGCTGCCAGAGCTGTCCGGCGTGGTTGTTGAACAGCACCGCGCCCGCGTAGTCGTACGTCTCCGGGTCGAGGGCCGTACCCAGGGCGGGATCGTCGGCGGCGTGGCGGGTGCCGCAGCGGCAGACGCCCCGGTCGGGCCGGTTGTGCACGGGGCCGAAGGAGGGGGCGGTGAGGGTGGCGAAGACGCGGGGGTGGTCGCGGACGGTGGCGGGGATGTCGCGACGGTCGTCCCCGGCGAGGCCGGCGCGGATGAGGTGGTAGGTGTCGCCCGCGTAGGTCCAGGCGCAGGAGGGGCAGCGGGAGGCGCGGCGGTTGCCGCAGGCGAGGCGGAGGCGTCCGCCGGGTTCGCCCTCGGTGGAGTAGTGGTGCAGGGTCTCGCCGGTCGTCTTGTCCTTGGTGAGGGTCCAGCCGGTCAGGTGGATGGGGTCGGCGCAGCCGCCGGTGCGGCGGATCTGTTCGTGCCAGCGGTGGTAGTCAGCGGCCGAAGCCACCCTCAGCAGGTCGCCGAGGGTGGTCGGGTCGAGCAGCTGCTCAGGCACGGGCACCCTCCCGGGAGCGGCGGGCGGGGGTGGTGCCGGTGCCCTGGCAGGCCGGGCAGTGCGCGGTGATGGTGCGCAGGTGGCCGCGGTGGTCGCGGCCGCCGAGGGTGATGGCGACGGAGGCGAAGCCGTCGCAGGCCGGGCAGATCCTCGGCGGGGGTGTGGTGGGGTGGGCCATGATGGTGGTTCCTTTCGATTGCGGTTGGAAGGAACGGCCCCGGGTGGCGGCGTGCTTGGCGGCTTGTGCGCCACCCGGTGGCCGGTCAGCGAGTGGTGCGGGAGCCACGGCGGGTGCGGCCCTTGGTCGCGTACATGGCCGCGTCGGCGGCGGAGAGCGCGTCCGTGAGGAGCGGCACCGCCAGCTCCGCGACGGGGCAGACGCCGACCGAGGCGGCCAGCGGGAGCAACGTCCCGTCGTAGGGCAGCGGCCGGTGCAGTGCGGCGGTGAGCGCGTCGAGGTCGACGGCGGCCAGGTCCCGGATCACGGCGACG
Source organism: Streptomyces sp. bgisy159 (assembly GCF_965341775.1). Lineage (GTDB taxonomy): Bacteria > Actinomycetota > Actinomycetes > Streptomycetales > Streptomycetaceae > Streptomyces. The sequence continues at coordinate 247,556 of NZ_CBDQZH010000005.1, forward strand.
AATTCGTCCCCGCCCAGGCGTCCGGCGGTGCCGTTGTGTCCGCACCAGGCGCGCAGCCGGTCGGCGGTGGCGGCGAGGGCGGCGTCCCCGGCGGCGTGGCCGTGGGTGTCGTTCAGGTTCTTGAAGTGGTCGAGGTCGACCAGGAGCACGGCGGCGTTCGGGTGCCGGCGGACGAGGTGTTCGGCGCGGGCGGTCCATCCGGCGCGGGTGTGCAGGCCAGTGAGCGGGTCGCGGCGGGCGCGGGCGAGACGGCGGGTGAGGATGCCCCCGTGCACGGCCCAGCCGAGTAACGGCACGATGCTCGCGGCTATGTGCAGGTCCATGACCTTGTCCCCTTGTCGATGGCGGTTGGTGTGGGCGGAACCCGGTCCCAGGAGCGGCGGCGTGCTTGGCGGCTTGTGCGTCGCCCCTGGAACCGCTCAGCGGCGGTGCTGCGAGGCGATGAGCGAGCGGACGACCAGCGCGCAGACGGCGACGGACGCGCCCGTGATGGCGACGGCCAGGAGCATCGAGACCAGGACGGCGCCGACGACCAGGACCACGGCCGTACCGCCGCCGACGAGGGCGAGGACGGCACCGGGGGTGAGCTGGACAGTCGGGCGGGCCGAAGCGACCGGGGCCGGGGCGGGCGTCGGGTGGTGCTGGGCAACGGTGGTCGGCTCGACGACGGCGGGCGGGGAGACGAGCCCGGTCGGCATGGGCATGGTCGGGATCTTCGGGCGGAACATGGCGGTTCTCCCTTCGCGGCTACTTGGTGAGGGCGGTGTCGATAGCGGGGGCCAGGACGCTGTCGGCGAGGAGGTAGCCGCCCAGGAGGAGGACGGCGACGAGCCACCAGGGCGGGCGGAGAAACTTGACGCCGAGGTAGCCGACGACGGCGAGGGCGAACCAGAGCGGGACTTCCATGGCGGTGTCTCCTAGCGGACGCGGCAGCGGTGGGTGCGGGCGGCGAGCTGGGCGGCGGACTGGCTGGAGTAGTCGGCGGACCAGCCGCAGCGGTCGGCGGTGCACACGGCGGCGTACTTGGTCTGGCCGTGGCGGTCGCGGTGGGTGCCGATCTGCACCGGGCCGATCCGCATCACGGAGTGGAAGTGGTCGCGGGCGGGCATGGCGGTCAGTCCCTCCGGGTGGTGGTCGGGTCGGGGAAGGTGGCGCGGATACCGGCGGCGGTAGCCGGGTCGGTGGTGCGCTGTGCGGCTTCCTCGGCGAGCAGGTGGGCGAGGTAGGGCCGGTCGGCGGCGGTCATCTCGCGGGCGCTGTCGAGGTAGTCGGCGGCGGTCAGGTCGGCGGGGTCGGAGGTCATCTGTCGTTCCTTCCTGTCAGGCGAGCTGGGCGGCGATGGCGTCGGCGAGGTGAGGCGGGACGCCGAGGCGGGCGCGCAGGGTGTCGGTGTCGATCGGGGCGCCGGTGCGGGTGCGGTAGTCGGCGGCGACCTTGCGGGCGTGGTCGAGGAGGACGGCCGGAACCGCGGGCGCGGGAGTCGGCTCGGGGGCCGGGAGCGCCGAGGGCTCATCGGCCGGGGCCACGGCGCGGTCCGACTCGGGCTCGGTCGTCGTGGTGACCGGCTCGGGTTCGGGCTCGGGTTCCGGGGCCGGGGCCGGCGGGGTTGTCGGCTGGTGCCTGCTGGAGTGGGCGAGGAGGGTGCCGCCCAGGAAGGCGAGGGCGGGCCATCCGGCGATGCCGAGGCGGAGCAGGGCGGGCGGGTCGGCCAGGTCGAGGAACCCGGCGGTGGCGACGTTCGCGCCGAGCGAGGCGAACAGCGCGATGATGAACCAGCACCAGGCCAGCCGCGACGGACCCTCACTGCGCAGCCGCCGCCAGGCCGCGACCAGGAGCAGGTCCACGCTGACCGGGTAGGCCCAGGCCTTCCAGCCGTCCTGTCCGGCAGCGGCGGCCAGGTCGCGCAGGTGGGCGAAGGACAGGGCTCCGGCGATGACGGCCTGGACCAGGACTGCGTCGACGCGCAGGCCGGGACGGGCGGCCATCAGGACTCCTCACCCGTCGGCGGCTCGGGGAGCGAAGCGGCCAGGGAAGGACTGACGGCGTCGACGAACTCGAGGTCAGCGCCGATGGTGTCGGCGTAGAGGGCGAGTTGGCCCAGGAGCAGGACGGTGCGGGCGAAGTCCTCGCAGTCGGGGCACATGGCGGTCACTCCTCCTCGGAGTCGGTGTCGGGCGTCTCGTAGAGAGGGCAGTCGCGTTCGTCGTGGTCGATGCCGGTCTCGGCGCCGTCGAGGTCGCCGCAGTGCTCGCAGAACATCCGGGGTCCTTCCTGTCAGCAGGCGTGGAGGGGGTAGGGACCTGGCGCGGAAGCGGTCGCGCCGACCGTGGAGCTTGGAGGGTCAGGCGGTGGCCGGCGCCGACTTGGACAGCGGCACCAGAGCTTCTGAGGTGTTGGTCAGCTCGGGCCGGAAGGGGGCCAGTTCGGGCAGGTCCGGGGTGCGGTCGGCGTACCGGTTGCACGTGTTCACGGCCTGGCGGAGCGAGGTGTGCGGGGCGCGGATGCGGTGCCAGCCGCCGGTGGAGTCCCCAGCGACGGCGAGGCCGCGCAGTTCGGCGGGGATCTGGATGGCGGCGAGGACGGCGTCCGGGGAGATGTCGCCGAAGGCCATGTTGGCGGAGGTTTCGTCGTTGACGCGGTGGGCGGTGCGGCCGGTGAGCTGGGCGCGGAGCATGGTGATGCCCTTGCCGAGTTCGGATCCGAAACGCTGTCCGCAGATCTCCAGGTAGATGCCGGCGGCGCGGCCGAGCTGGGCGAGGCGGACCAGGGCAGTAATGATGCGGTCGCGCCGCTTCTCCTCGACCTTGCTGGCGAACAGGGCGAGTTCGGCGACCTCGTCGACCAGGACCACGACCGGAACGGGCCGCAGGTGGTCGGGCAGGTCCCAGATGTCGGCGGCTATCTCGGCGTCCGGCACGGCGGAGGTGATCCGCTGCTCGGCGCGGATGAGCTGATAGATCCCTTCCATGCGGGACACGAGCGCGTCGAGGAGGTCGGCGGCGGTGTCGGGGTTGTCGGCCAGCGCGGAGAACCGGCGGGCCAGCGGGAACAGCTCCACTCCCTGTTTGCAGTCGATGCCGACCAGGGCGACGTCCATCGGGGCGAGCCCGGCGACCAGGTTGCGCTGGTAGACGGATTTACCCGACTCGGTGGCGCCCAGGGTGAGGGCGTGCGGGACGGCCCGGTAGTCGCGGTAGTGCACCGAGCCGTCCTCACGCAGGGCGACGGGGACCCGCATCGGGCGGGTGTCGAGCTTGGCGGGCATCTGCACCCGCTTGAGGACGTCGTAGCCGGTCATCCGCACTTCCACGACACCCGAACGCACCTCACGCGAGGTGACCCCGTACATCGAGAAGGAGTGGCGCAGCCGGTCCGAGGCGGCGGCGACGTCGAAGGCGTCCTGGCCGGGGCGCAGACCCAGCCGCAGGACGAGGCCGGTCCGGGTCGGCCGGAAGCGCAGGATGCGCGGCGGGCGAGCGGCCGGCACGTCCTGGTTGGTGAGCCGGGCCAGGGCCAGGCGCCAGCGCGAGGGCGGGACCGTCAGACCACAGGCGTCCATGACGGAGGCGTAGCGGAACGCGACCCGCAGGCTCGCGAAGGTGACGCCGAAGGTCAGCCAGTACCAGGCGGGGCGCCGCCACCGCAGGAGACCCGCAGCGGCGACGACCAGCACCAGAGCGACCGTCGAGGCGGTCATGATCAGGCCGCCTTGGAGTTCGCGGCAGCGGCGACCAGGGACGTGACCGCGACGGCGCGGAAGGCGATGCCGTGCCGCTTCTGGCCGTTGAAGTCGTTCTCCCACGGCCGGGCGATCAGGCCCGTGAGCGCGACCGGGGTACCCATGGTCAGCTCACCCGAGATACCCGGCTCGGGCACGGTGATGGACAGGATCTCCACCTCGTCGTTCGCCGCGAACATCACGTCCACGGTCATCAGCTTCGCGCCGGTCTCCATGTCGGTGGCGATCTCGCCGGTACGGCGGTCCTTCACCTTGGGCTGGGGGGTCTTGGCGACCATCACGGTCGCGGCGGAGGTGTCGACGGGGATCTGACGCATGAGTGCGCTCCTAGCTAGGCGTTGTTCGTTGGAACTTGACGTACTTAGTACGTCGGCATGCAATGAGGGTGCACCTGAAGCACTTAGTACGTCAAGTAGGTTCTCGACGGCTGTAGGTCGGATGTGCTGCACTTAGTGCGACAAGCACTGAGAGGGGCTATGGCCGAGTTCACCGGACGCGCGAAGTACTTGGAGATCGCTGACGACTTCAAGCGCCGCATCCGCAAAGGGGAGCTGACTCCTGGTACCAAGCTGCCGTCCGAGACCGCGCTGATGGACACGCACGACGTCTCCCGCACGGTGGCCCGGCAAGCGATCTCCCGCCTGCGCGAGGACGGCTACGCCCGCTCCCATCAGGGGAAGGGCAGTTTCGTCACGCTTCCCGAGGAGCCTCGTCCGGCAAAGCACAGCTCGGAGTTCGAGGAGATCGCCGGGTACCTGACTGAGGTCCGCGAAGAAGTGCGTCGGCTGGCTGAGCGGATGGACCAGCTTGAGCAGTTCGTGCGGACACAGAAGCAAGACGGCTGACCAGCGCCTCAGCGCGGCGTCCGAGTGCAGCCACCTCCTCGCCAAGTTCCTTGACGTCCCTGATGAGTTCCACCACTTCGGCCGGGGTGAGCGGCATCGTGGCTCCTTCTTCGCGGTTCGACCTGACATTCCCTGTGGTTGTCAGCAACGCTAGGACGGGGCTGCCGGAGGACCCCGGAAAATCTCTCCGGGGTCCCGTGTAGAGACGGGGGGACGCTCTTGCCATGCGAGGAATGACCACGAACCTGACCATCGGTGAACGCGTCGCCTGGTACCGCCGCAGGCGGGGCATGTCCCAGGAGGTGCTGGCCGGGCTGGTCGGCCGGACCGTCGACTGGCTGAGCAAGGCTGAGAACAACAGGATCGAGCTGGACCGGCTCTCCGTCATCAAGGCGCTCGCCGACGCCCTGGATGTGACCCTTGGTGATCTGCTCGCCGAACCGACTCTGCTCGACTGGACGGCCGACAGTGGAACACGCACGGTGCCGGCGCTTCGCTCGGCCCTGATGAACTACCGCCAGCTCACACCCCTCCTGGGCGTCACGACCGAGGGCGAGCCGACACCGCTGGACGAACTCCGCAACAACGTCGCAGAGGTGTGGGACGCCTACCAGGACTCGCGGTACGCGTTCGCGACCCGTCGTCTGCCCTTGCTCCTGGCGGACGTGGTCATCGCCGCCCAGGCGTACGAGGGGCGGGAACGCGAACAGGCCCACGAGCTCATGGCGATGACATACCAGGGCGCTGCCATGGTGCTCACGAAGCTCGGCGAGACCGACCTCGCGTGGATCGCGGCCGACCGCGGTTTGGCCGCTGCCCAGCAGTCCGGCAACACAGTGGTCACCGGGTCCCTGTTCCGCTCCGTGGCTCACTGTCTGCTGTCCAACGGACGGTTCGAAGCCGCGACGCAGCTGGTGGGAGATGCGGGGGAGTTCCTCCGCCCCGGTCTTGACGACGCGGGCCCCGAGTTCCTGTCGATCTACGGGACGCTCTTCCTCGCGGGGTCCATGGCGGCCGCCAGAGCGGAGGACCGCGCAACGACGCGAACCTTCCTCGTGGAGGCGGACCGGGCCGCGCGGCACCTGGGAGCCGACGCGAATCACGTGTGGACGGCCTTCGGCCCCACGAACGTGGCCATCCACCAGGTGGCGACCGCCGCAGAGCTGGGAGACATGCAGGTCGCGGTAGACCTGGGCCCGCAGATCGACACGAGCGGCCTGCCGACTGAGCGCCGGACCCGGCACAACCTCGAAGTGGCCCGAGCCCTCAGCGCCCACAACCGTGCGGACGACGCACTGGCGAAGATCCTCGAAGCGGAGAGCTGGGCACCTGAGCAGGTACGCAGCCACTACCTCGCCCGCGAACTGGTGCTCACCTGGGTCCGCAACCAGCGAGGCCGGCCGAGCCGGAGCCTGGCGGACCTGGCCAACAGGCTGCATGTCGTCTGAGCTGGGTACGCTCGACTGCATGGCGCCGACTGAACAGGAAACGAAGATGGCGCATCCGCGTATGGCAGCGGGTGCGCTCTTCTTTGATGCCGCTGGACAGGTCCTTATGGTGGAGCCGACCTACAAGGACTACTGGGAGATCCCCGGCGGATACGTCGAGGTCGGCGAGTCCCCGCTGCACGCCACCAAACGCGAGGTGCACGAGGAACTGGGCATCACACCGCCCATCGGTCGTCTGCTGGCCGTGGACTGGGCCCCGAGTGAGGCCGAGGGCGACAAGGTGCTGTACCTCTTCGACGGTGGCCAGTTGGACCCGGAGGACTTGGCTCGGATCACCTTGCAGCGCGAGGAGCTGAGGAGCTTCGCGTTCGTCTCTCCGGAACAGATTCCGCAGCGCACCATTCCGCGCCTGGCCCGACGCATCCTCGCGGGTGTGGAGGCGCGCGACGTGGCAGCACCGGTCTACCTGGAACACGGACAGAGGCCCGGCAACGAGGCGGCGTGACGACAGCCGCCCGTACATCACCGACTACATCTTCTGGGCCATGAGCTACGAGTTGTCAGCCGCCACCAATCGTGGACCGAGCTACGGCCCGTGAGCCGTTCGCCCTGTGAACAACGACCAGCGCGGTAAGACTTTCCCTACTTCATCAAGTGCCCGCGCACGGCGCGGGCGCGCGCCGCCTCTGCGGCGCGGCCTGCCTCCTGTCTGCGCCCCGGCTGGCCGCGCCCGGCGGCGCGCTGCGTGCGTGCGGGCAAGGACGGGATGTGCCCTCCAAGTCCAAGACCATGCCTCCGGCGGGGGATCGGCCGGCACCGGGTGGGAGGGGGCGCCGTTCTCGGCCGAAGGCACGTCGTGGTGCGCGTGGTGGGCTCCCATCCCGTCCGCCGCCGACCCAGGCAGAGCCGAGCAGACGCGGCCCATGGCGTCCAGGTCGTTCGTGCAGTGGCGCGCTCCACCTGGACGCCATGGACCACGCCCGCTCCACGGTGTGTGGGTCGACGGCGGACGGGATGGGAGCTGGGGAGAGTGGTGGCTTCAGTGAGAAAGGCGGCACTCAGCGCCGTAGCCTGAGCTTTATGACACTGATGAGCACAGACTGCGGGTGGTGTGGGCGTCACGCGAACATGAAGCCTTGTGCGCCTGCTGTTCGGCTTCGCGACCGCGCCAGTGGTTACGGCTGGACTCAAGTAGAAGTTCAACAAGCGTGCACATGCGACTACTGCGGAGGCATTAACGTTGCTACCGGCGAAGCCGCCGAGCGTGCTCTGGCTGAGCGAACCCTTGTGGACTCTGAGGTTGAGCACTGGTTTCCTACCGCGAAGCCAGTGCACGAGTATGAACACGTTCCTGTCACGATTGCAGCCGCCGCCAACGAAGCTCATGGGTGCCTTGCGGCTGGATACCTCCGCGGTGCAGTGGCAGTAGCCCGCTCCGTTGTCGAATCGACAGCCAAGGTTAAGGGAATGACCGGCGCGAATTTGGCGCAGATGATTGAGCGCATGTACAGCGCGAAGTTGATTAGGGAGCATGTGCGGGATGCCGCTGATGAAGTGCGCTTCAGCGGCAACGAAGTCGCCCACGGAGATCTCGTCGACGAGCCCATCCCTCAAGAAGACGCTGCGGAGATCCTGGGGTTGATGGACGAGATTCTCGAAGAGGTATTTGAATCTCCTGGCCGTGTGGCTGAGCGCAAGAAGAAGAGGCTCGCCCGCGACACGCCACAGCCCTGAGGTCCTTTGGGTCACCCGCACTGCCTTCCGCGCCCTCAATGCGTTCTACAGCCTCGGGGCCATTGCCAGGTACTGACCTCTAGTCGTTTCCCCTCCTTGCCCACAGGGCATTTACACGCTCCCTCTGGCCTGTGTAAATCCAGGTCGGTACCGGCGGCGCCCCTGAAGTGGCGATGCAGTAGTCGCCGTAGGCTGAAAAAACCGTACCAATGCGAGAGGAGGAAAGTTCTTCATCTGTGAAAGTTGTGAGTGAGTCAAGGCGCCGGTCAAGTGTCTCACTCTTCGCCTCGGCTGATCGCCAAGCCATAACTTCAGCCAGCTGTGTGAAGGCGGCTCCAGAGGCCAAAGCAACTACGATCAAGCGTGCAAGAATAATATTGTTGTCGCCAGAGGTTATTGGGATGGCGATGAGGATGGCCCCAAGAGCTGCAATCGAAAATATCCACAGCATGCGTCCGTAGTAGTCTGCGGCTGACTTGTACAGATGCTTCCCCCAAAAGGCATTCTCTTGGAGATGTTCGCAGAGTCTCTTCATGCCAAGAGAAGCCTCGCTAGCGAAATAGTCTGCTGGAACAGGGGAGGGGAGTGATTCTCCTGCGGGTGGAGTTACGCGACCAAACCAGTTACTGAGGTCGACTTTTTCGCCGACTGTTCCGAGAGCGTCAAGCAAGAGGCCGCGCATCCTTCCCTCCTCTCCAGCTGAGTGGCATTTCGCGGCTCTATTGCGCGTGACCCAGGATGAAATCTGGACGCCCAACGCGATCAGGGCGGGAACATAAGTCAGTGGACTCGCGATGAAGACCGATGTGACGCTAAGAGAAAAGGTTGCCACCTGGAGCCACCTACTCGCCCTGTAACCCTTTGCTGCTTTCTCAAGCTGTGCATTGGCCAGTGCGATGATTTCATGAGACGACGCTTGAGAACTGGTCACCTAGCAAGCTCCCCCAGTGATCGAGAGCCCCTCGCGTATCCCCTTGTTGTTCGCACCGAAGGGCCTTACTGGCGATGGCTCGTGCAACAGAAATTGAAGTAATGTGAGCTTTTTGGCGTGTTACGGATGAAGTTTCCGCAATCTCGAAGAACTCAACTATCGCACGCGTGATCGATGGCATCCGAAAACGGAACGTGGCGCTCGCGATATTCTCGATCTCGTAGGATGCGAGGGGCTGGCCGTTTTGTTTACTCCACCATTTGATTATCTGGATGAGGTGAATGAATTCCCCTCCGAGTAGCGCACCTTTTCGATTGATATCTTGATTGCGCTCCTCTGGGGCGTATGCATTCCATCGGTCTCGATTGGCTGACGGAATTTTATAGATTCCACTCTTGGGCTTACTGATATCGGGAATGGCCGGGATTACGTCAACGTCTGGACCTTGGGCGAAGTGTATGCGAACTGTATTTTCCGAGATGTGTGCTTCGTGGTATCTGGATTTAAGGGTGTCCAGAAGTCTTGCTGTGATGGAACGGGGGGTGTTTTCCGCAGACGGGTGCGGACTCAACACTGCTACGACGTCTACGTCGGAGAACTCTTGAATCGCCGTTGAGCGGGCAATAGAGCCAGTTATCTTGCATTCTTGCACCGTGGCTGTCTGGGAAAGGAATTGACAAATTTCCTCAGCTCGCTGTAGTGCCTCATCAAGCTCCTGTTGACTCAAGCTGATGCGTCTTGCGAAGAGCTCGAAGGTTTTCTCCAAAGTGGCGTTCATGTATTCGATGCGCTCGGATCCTCAGGTGAGGGGGATGGCAGGGTTGGTCGCACGTCATTTTGCCCTAGGAATCCTACGCTCGGTGGTTGTTCGGAGGACACCCACCATGGGCTTGCGGGCCGTCTCTGGGCCGTCCGAGGTCGACCAACGCTGACAGTCAGCACCCGCAGGTGACCACCCCCACCCCGCTCTGGCCTGGGGTCCCGGCGATGATCTGCCACACTGGACGTGTTATGCCTGCACCCGGAGAACTGAGCTGACGTGCGCTGATCCCACGCGCCGGGAGCCACACCGGGCGAGTGTCTAACTGCGTGACAACGGCGGACAAGCTCGGACGTCTGCGGACCATCACTGCACGTGAAGGACACACCCTCCCAAGGCAGGGCTCACACCCAAGTTGCTTCGGGACGAAGAGGTCGTCACGCAAGGTCTCGCTGCCACGCTTCCGCCGGCGCGGCTTGCTCTGGTCGACGGCATGGCAGCGTGGCCGAGGCCAGTGGGGGTGCAGCGAGACACACGCGTGCGTGGTCGGCCGGCGCGCCCGCCGTCGTGGCTGACTGTCGTCGGCTGAGGTTCAGACGGGCAGCGTCGAAGGTGTCCGTCGTAGACAACCGGCCGAACCGTGATGATCAACCC
>NZ_CBDQZH010000006.1:0-238529 GCF_965341775.1 Streptomyces sp. bgisy159
AGGCCGTCCTCGCCTTCCTGCGCGAGTACGAGGACGACCTGGTGCTCTGCGTGCACAACTTCTCCCGCTTCTCACAGCCCACCGAGCTGGACCTGCGCCGCTTCGCCGGCCGCCACCCGGTGGAGCTGTTCGGCGGCGTCCGCTTCCCCGCCATCGGTGAACTGCCGTATCTGCTCACCCTCGCGGGTCACGGCTTCTACTGGTTCCGGCTCGCCCGAGTCGCATCCCGCACCGGCCGGCGCGGATGAGCGTGCGCCGGGGAAAGGACGCGTCACCATGCCGAAGACCGCTGTGATCACACGAGGGTCGGCCGGTACCGACACCCGTGCCGTCGGGGCGCTCGGCGCCCTGCTGAGCGAGTGGCTGCCGCGCCAGCGCTGGTTCGCGGGGAAGGACCGGCCCGTCGAGGAGCTGCGTCTGCTGTCCATGACGGAGCTCTACCCGGGCTGTCTGCACGTGCTGCTGCAGGCGGGCCACGCGGGGGTGCCGGCGCCGGTCGGCGCGGCGCCCACCGGCGACTGCTACCAGCTGCTGCTCGGCGTGCAGGAGCATCACACGCCCCGTCTGGGCCGGGCGCTGATCGGCAGGGTCGCGGAGGGTCCGCTGGCCGGACGTACGGTGTACGACGCCCTGCAGGACCCCCGTTCGGCGCAGCTGCTGCTGGAGCGCATGCGCCATCCGGGCACGCTCGGGCCGCTGGTCTTCGAGTCCGACCCGGACGCCCCGCCGGTGCCCGCCGGGCTGGCACCCCGGCTGATGGAGGCCGAGCAGTCGAACACCTCGCTGGTGTACGGGGACGCCTTCATCCTGAAGGTGTTCCGCCGCATCCAGCCCGGGGTCAACCCCGATCTGGAGGTGCCGGTCGCGCTGGCCGGCCAGGGCTGCGAGCGGGTGCCCGCACCGGTGGCGTGGATCCGCACCACCCAGCCGCAGGAGGCGACGCTGGGCGTGCTGCAGCCGTTCCTGCCGAACGCCTCCGACGGCTGGACGCTGGCGCTGGACGCCCTGGCCCGCGGCGAGGACTTCACGGCCGAGGCCCACGCGCTGGGCCGGGCGACGGCCGAGGTGCACCTGGCACTGGCGGCGGCCTTCCCGCTCGGCGAACACGGCGGCAACGGTCCGCTGGCCATCGCGATGGCGGACCGGCTGGAGGCGGCCGCACGCCATGTGCCCGGGCTGCGCCCGCACGTCCCGGGGCTGCGCCGGGCCTTCGGCGCCCTGTGCGCCTGCGATCCGGGGCCGCCCGCCCAGCGCATCCACGGCGATCTCCATCTCGGCCAGGTGCTGCGCGCGGGGCGCGAGTGGTTCGTCATCGACTTCGAGGGCGAACCGTCGCGTCCGCTGGCCGAGCGGTGCAGCGCCCACTCCCCCGTGCGGGACATCGCCGGGATGCTGCGCTCCTTCGACTACGCGGCCCGGCAGCGGCGGCCGTGGCGCCCCGAGTGGGCGCGCCGCTGCCGGGAGGCGTACTGCGCCGGGTACGCGGCCCGGGCGGGCTGGGACCCCCGCAAGAAACACGCCCTGCTGCGTGCTCACGAGACCGACCGCGCGGTGTACGAAGTGCTGTACGAGGCCCGGCACCGGCCCGACTGGCTGGCGGTGCCGATGGCCGCGATCGAACGACTAGCAGTCCGAGGAGGCTGACCCGTGGCCCTGCGTGACACGTCACTGCCCGAGGGGGCCGGCCCGGGCCCGTCCCGGACCGTGCCCCTTGACCCCGACGACCGTGCCCGGCTGCTGGCGGGCGCGCACCACGACCCGCACGCCCTGCTGGGCGCCCACCCGGTGCCGGACGGGGTGGTGATCCGTGCTCTGCGGCCCTTCGCGCGCTCGGTGACCGCCCTGGTCGACGGCGAGCGCGTCCCGCTCGCCTCGGACGGCGACGGCCTGTTCTCCGCCGTCCTGCCGGTGGCGGAGATCCCCGAGTACACCCTGCTGGTGGCGTACGACGGCGACGAGAGCGAGACGCACGACCCGTACCGCTTCGTGCCGGCCCTCGGTGAGCTGGATCTGCATCTGATCCGGGAAGGGCGGCACGAGCAGCTGTGGAAGGCGCTCGGCGCGGAGCCGATGACGCACCAGGGCGTGGCCGGCACCCGGTTCACCGTGTGGGCGCCGAACGCCCGCGGTGTGCGGGTCACCGGCGACTTCTGCTGCTGGGACGGCACCGCCTACCCGATGCGCTCGCTCGGCGCGGCCGGTGTGTGGGAGCTGTTCCTGCCCGGCATCGGCGAGGGCACGCGGTACAAGTTCGAGATCACCTCGCAGTACGGTCAACGCTTCCTCAAGGCCGACCCGTTGGCCCGCCGCGCGGAGGTGGCCCCGGACACGGCCTCGATCGTGCACGCCTCGCACTACGAGTGGGGGGACGCCGACTGGCTGGCCCACCGGGGGGACGTGCCGGTGCACCGGGCGCCGTTCTCGGTGTACGAGGTGCACCTGCCGTCGTGGCGGCCGGGGCTGACCTACCGGGAGCTCGCCGAGGAGCTGCCCGCGTACGTGAAGGACATGGGCTTCACGCACGTGGAGCTGATGCCGGTGGCGCACCACCCGTTCAGCGGATCGTGGGGCTACCAGGTCACCGGCTTCTACGCACCGACGCCCCGGCTGGGCGGCCCGGACGACTTCAAGTTCCTGGTCGACGCCCTGCACCGAGCCGGCATCGGCGTGATCATGGACTGGGTGCCGGCGCACTTCCCGAAGGACGACTGGGCGCTGGCCCGGTTCGACGGGGACCCGCTGTACGAGCCCGGGGACGCGCGCCGCGCGGAACACCCGGACTGGGGAACGTACGAGTTCGACTTCGGGCGCGTGGAGGTGCGCAACTTCCTGGTCGCCAACGCGGTGTACTGGTGCGAGGAGTTCCACATCGACGGGCTGCGGGTCGACGCGGTCGCCTCCATGCTGTACCTCGACTACTCGCGCGACTCCGGGCAATGGGCGCCGAACGTGTACGGCGGCCGGGAGGACCTGGACGCGATGGCCTTCCTGCAGGAGATGAACGCGACGGTGTACCGCCGCAACCCGGGCGTGGTGACCATCGCCGAGGAGTCCACCGCCTGGGGCGGGGTGACCCGGCCCACCGACAGCGGCGGGCTCGGGTTCGGCCTGAAGTGGAACATGGGCTGGATGCACGACTCGCTGCAGTACATGAGCCACGAGCCGGTCCACCGCAAGTACCACCACCACGAGATGACCTTCTCGATGGTGTACGCCTACAGCGAGAACTACGTGCTGCCGATCTCCCACGACGAGGTGGTGCACGGCAAGCAGGCGCTGGTGTCGAAGATGCCCGGGGACTGGTGGCAGCAGCGCGCCAACCACCGCGCCTACCTCGGCTTCATGTGGTCCCACCCGGGCAAGCAACTGCTGTTCATGGGGCAGGAGTTCGCGCAGGGCGCCGAGTGGTCCGAGCCCGAAGGGCCGCACTGGTGGCTGCTGGACCCGGCGTACGGCGCGGCGGACGACCACCGCGGGGTGCGCGACCTGGTCCGCGACCTCAACCGGCTGTACCGTGCCACGCCGGCCCTGTGGGAGCGCGACACGGACCCGGCCGGCTTCCGGTGGGTCCTGTGCGACGCCGCCGACGACAACGTGTACGCCTATGTGCGCCACGCCGCCGACGGCACCCCGCTGCTGTCGGTCAGCAACCTCTCCCCGGTGGTCCGCCACGGCTACCCCCTCGGCGTCGGTGACGACGTGGCGGCCTGGGAGGAAGTCCTCAACACCGACGCTGCCCGCTACGGCGGCGGCGACGTCCGCAATCCGGACCCGGTGAAGCCGGAGGACGGGCGGATCCGCCTCACTCTGCCGCCCCTGGCCACGGTCTGGCTGGCACCGGCTGTGTGAACCGGTGTCGCGGGGGCAGTCGGGTGCGTACGAGCCGTAGCAGAGAGGCCGCATGCCGTGCGCACTGTCGGAGTGGAGGAGGAACTCCTCCTGGTGGACCCCGGGACGGGTGAGCCCCGCGCGCTGTCCGCCGCGGTGCTCGCCCGTGCCGCGCGGGAGGAGAACGGCGGGCGGGACGTCTTCGAGAAGGAACTCCACAACCAGATGCTGGAGTTCGCCACCCATCCGCAGTCCAGGATGGACGAGCTGGCGGCGGAGATCGTCCGGTGCCGCGCGGAGGCGGCCCGGCACGCCGGGGAGGCGGGCTGCGCGGTCGCGGCGCTGGCCACGTCGCCGCTTCCGGTGCGCCCGTCCGTCGGCATGCACCGGCGCTACCAGTGGCTCGCCGACCAGTACGGCATCGCCACCCGCGAGCAGCTGGTGTGCGGCTGCCACGTCCATGTGCAGGTCGACTCCGACGAGGAGGGCGTGGCGGTCATCGACCGGGTGCGCCCGTGGCTGTCGGTGCTGGCGGCGCTCAGCGGCAACTCACCGTTCTGGCAGGGCCGCGACACCGGGTACAGCAGCTATCGCAGCCGGGTCTGGCAGCGCTGGCCGTCGGCCGGGCCGACGGAGCTGTTCGGGTCGGCGGAGGGCTACCACCGGCGGGTGGCGGACATGGTGGCCACGGGGACGATTCTCGACGGGGCGATGGCCTACTTCGACGCGCGGCTGTCCGAGCGCTACCCCACCGTGGAGATCCGGGTGGCGGACGTCTGTCTGCACGCCGACACCGCGGTGCTGATCGCCGCGCTGGTGCGGGGGCTGGTGGAGACCGGCGCGCGCGACTGGCGGGCCGGCCGGGCCCCGGCGGACCACAGCGTGAGCCTGCTGCGGCTGGCCGACTGGCGGGCCGCCCGCTCCGGGCTGACCGGGGAGCTGCTGCACCCCGAGACGATGCGGCGGGCGCCGGCGAAGACGGTGGTCGAGGCCCTGCTGGACCGTGTCGGGGAGGCGCTCGCGGAATTCGGTGACCTGGAACGCGTGCGATCGTCCTGCGCCGAGCTGCTCGCCCGGGGCGGCGGGGCCCAGGTGCAGCGCGAGGTGTGGGCGCGCACGGGCAGCCTGCGGGACGTCGTCACCGCCTGCGTCCGGCACACCCAGGGCTGAGACCGCCGGTCGGTCGCGGTCCGTCCGGTCCGCCGGGGGTGGCTCACAGCATCAGCACGATGGCGTACGCCAGGAAGAAAGCGGCGACCAGGACGACCAGGCCGAGGATCAGCACCAGCGGGCCCTTGGCCCAGCCCTTGGTGGGATTGTGCGTCTCGCGCGGTCCGGCCTCGGGCATGCTGCTCTCCGCGGGCGGGGTCTCGCCCGGGGGGACGCCACCGCCCGGTTCCAGTCCGGTGGAGCGCTCGGGTTCGGGGTCGGGATTGATGTGCGTCATGCCGTCCGAGTCCCCCGAACCGGTCAGCATCACCAACTTGTCGGTTCCCGGCCACAAGTGGTCCCGCCTGGGCTACATTCGACCACCGCCGATGACGGTTCACGTCGGCGGCGTCACAGTCCGTACACCTCAGGAGCAGCGCATGCGCGACCTCGCGATCGCTCCCCCGGCCACCGCCCCGCTCACCGCGGGGCTCGCCGACAGCGTCTTCGACACCGCCGACCGCTCTCCCACGCTGCCCGTCCTGGCCCGCCGCCGGGCGGACGGCGCGGCGTGGGAGGAGGTGACGGCGGTGGAACTGCGGGACCAGGTGGTCGAGCTGGCCAAGGGTTTCGTCGCCTGCGGGATATCGCCAGGGCACCGCGTGGCGATCATGGCGCGCACCCGCTACGAGTGGACGGTGCTGTGCTACGCCCTGTGGGCGGTGGGCGCCGAGGTGGTCCCGGTCTACCCGACGTCGTCGCGCGACCAGGTGGCGTGGATCCTCCGGGACGCGGGGTGTGTCGGGGTGGTGGTGGAGGACGAGCAGAGCGTGATGACGGTCGGCTCGGTGTGCGCGACGCTGCCCGCCCTGCGGCACGTCTGGCAGCTGGACTCGGGGGCCCTCGCGGAACTCGCCCGGCACGGTGCGGAGATCCCCGCCACCACCGTCGACTCGCTGCGCCGGATCGTCCTGCCGGACGCCACCGCTGTGATCGCGTATACCTCCGGCACCACGGGCCGCCCGCTGGGCTGCGCCCTCAGCCACCGCAGTCTGGCCGCCCCCTGCGACACCCTGCTGGCCGGCTGGGGACACACCGCGGCTGCGCCCGGCGAGCGCCCCTCGGTCCTGGCCTTCCTGCCCTTCTCCCACGTGTACGGTCTGATGATCCAGGGGCTGTGCGTGCGCGGCGGCATCCTCATGGGCCATGAGCCGGACCTCAGCCAGGAGGCGCTGTCCTCGGCGCTGCTGACGTTCCGGCCCACGTACCTGTACGCGGTGCCGTCGGTGTTCGAGAAGCTGTACAAGGGGTTCCTGCGGGCGGCCCAGCAGGCGGGGCGCGGTGTCCTGTTCGAGCGGGCCGCCGCGACCGCGCGGGAGTTCGCGGCGGCCGTGGAGCGCCGGCGGATGGGGCGCGGCAGCGGCCCCGGTCTGGAACTGCGCCTGCAGCACGCGGTGTTCGAGCGGACGGTGTACCGCAAGCTGCGTGCGGCGCTGGGCGGCCGGGTGCACCGCGCCACCTCGGGAGGTTCGCCGCTGGGCCGTGACCTCTCCCTGTTCTACGAGGGCATCGGCATCTACGTGCACGACGGCTACGGCCTGACGGAGACCGCCGGCGGGATCACCGTGCAGCCGCTCGGCCGTGAGAAGTCGGGGACCGTCGGGCAGGCCCTGCCGGGCACGGAGATCCGGGTGGCCGCCGACGGGGAGATCCTGGTGCGCGGCCCGTCGGTGTTCCAGGGCTATGTCAATGCCGAGGCCGCCACCCGGGCCGCGCTGTCCGGCGGCTGGCTGGCCACCGGTGATCTCGGGCACCTGGACGAGGACGGGTACCTGACCATCACCGGCCGCAAGAAGGACGTCATCATCACCAGCGGCGGCAAGAGCGTCTCGCCGGCCCTGCTGGAGCAGCGGCTGCGGATGCACCCGCTGGTCCACGAGGCGGTGGTGGTGGGCGACAACCGGCCCTGCGTGGGGGCGCTGATCACGCTGGACCCCGAGTTCCTGACGCACTGGCGGGGCGGGCTCGCGCTGTACGGGGACATCCCGAGCCGGGAGGCCCGGGAGGAGAACGCGCTGCGGGAGGAGGTGGGCCGGGCGGTGGCCGCGGCCAACAGCGCGGTGTCGCGCTCGGAGTCGATCCGGGTCTTCCGGATCGTGCCGCAGCCCTTCGACCGGACCGGGGAGCTGCTGACTCCGTCGATGAAGTTGCGCCGCGATCTGGTCGTCGGACACTACGCGGCCGAGATCGACGCCATGTACGCGGCCCGCAGACCGGTGTCCCGGCAGGGCGGGCAGCATGAGGCGCCGGCCTGGGAGGACGCCGACGATGTGTTCCGCTGAACTCACGCGTAGGACGCGCCAGTCCGGGAACCCTCCCTGTGGCGACTGAGACAGCCGTACGAGAAGGGACGACGGCCCGGGACCGACGGGCCGCACGACGTCATGGCAACCGAGCCGAGCGGGAGTGACTCACTGGCCTCCTGGGGACCACCGACCCGTAGCGTCCGTTTCGCGGGCGAGCCGCACGACGTGACGGGGGCGCGGCTGGCCGCGGAGGAGTATCTGCGCGACCTGGCACGGGTGGCACCGCCGACGAGTGAGGAGTACTGGCACGACATACTCCTGATCGTCGGCGAGCTGACCTCCAACGCCGTCCAGTACGCGCCGGGCCCCTTCGAACTGCGCATGCGGCGCACGTTCGACGGGGTGCACGTCACCGTCCACGACACCAGCCCCACACGCCCCGAACCACGGCCGTTCCGCCCCGACAGCAGCGGCGGCGGCATCGGCTGGCACCTGGTGCACACGCTGTGCAGTCAGGTCAGCGTGGTGACGACCGAGCAGGGCAAGGACGTCCATGTGTTCCTGCCCTGGTGAGCGGGCCGCCGGCTCAGCCGGCGGCCGTGCCGCGCGCGGTGCGGCGCAGATAGTGGGTCCCGACCGTCGCCAGATAGGCGGGGTCGGACGTCTCGCTGTCGGTGCGGAACCCGGGCGCCGACCTCACCTGGTCGCGGGTGCAGGACAGCGATATCCGGCGGGCGGTCGCGTCGACGGAGGTGACCACGCCCGCGGGCACCACGGCGCTGCGACCGAAGATCCATCTGCCGCTGTCCACCACCAGGTGCGCCATGCCGTGGGGGCCGGCGGCGCGCTCCACGTGGCCGACCGTGCCGCCGTCGGCCGCGACCACGGTCCACCCGGTCAGGTCCTGCCCGTGGTGGTACCCGCTGCCGGCCGCGTAGGACCAGATCCCGTCGTCGGTTCTCACGCCGCCCCACCCCTTCGCCGGTGCGCGGGGGCACGGGATGCCACCGCGCTCGCTTCATTGCACCCTGTACCCGTCCGGCGCCGCTCCGATGCGGAGCGCGACTGTGCCCCATGTCGCATCCAAGCGGCGCGCCGGGGTAGCTGCCTGACATCCCCACAGTTCGGAGGCCCCCGTGTCCACCGCTCAGAGTCCCCTGTCGATCGAGGTCGAGCTGGCGCGCGAGGACGTCGTCCTGGTGAGCGTCGCCGGCCATCTGGATCTCGACACCGCGGCCGCGTTCCAGGCCGGGCTGGCCGAGCAGCTGCGCCAGGGCCGCCGGCACTTCCTGCTCGACCTGTCGGCGGTGCCGTTCATGGACTCGTCGGGGATGAACATCATCCTGCGGACGTACCACGAGACCCGCGGGCGGGCGGGCAGTGTGCATGTGATCCGTCCGGTGAACGCCGTGCGCCGGGTGCTGGACCTGACCGGCGTCAGCCTCACGGTCCCCATATCGGAATCGGTCGACGAGGCACTCGCCCTGATCGACGGACAGGGGGCCGGGCAGGCGTCGGCCGAGACGCCGGGGGACGCCTGAGGGGACCCGCGGCTGGGCGTCTTCGTCTGGTTGCCTCACCCGGCTGGCGCTCACCGGCCGGGCGCGGTGGGATCGTGTGAGGTGCGACACGGCGTGCGGCGGGCATGCGCGTGCCGTCGAGGCAGACCGCCGGAGCCGCAGAGAGGGAGATCGACGTGATACGACCCAGGATCCTGGTGGTGGGCGCGGGCTTCGCGGGAGTGGAGTGTGTCCGGCGCCTGGAACGCAAGCTGTCCCCCGACGAGGCGGACGTCACCCTGGTGACGCCGCAGGCCTACCAGCTCTATCTGCCGCTGCTGCCCCAGGTCGCCTCGGGGGTGCTGACCCCGCAGTCGATCGCCCTGTCGCTGCGCCGCAGCCGTAAGTACCGCACCCGGATCATCCCGGGCGGCGCGATCGGGGTGGACCTGGCGGCGAAGGTCTGCGTCATCCGCACCATCACCGACCGGATCGTCAACGAGCGCTACGACTACATCGTGCTGGCCCCCGGCAGCGTGACCCGGACGTTCGACATCCCGGGGCTCACGGACAACGCCTTCGGCCTCAAGACGCTCGCCGAGGCGGCGTACATCCGGGATCACGTGATCTCGCAGCTCGATCTGGCCGATGCCAGTCTGGACCCGGCCGAGCGGGCGGCCCGGCTGCAGTTCGTGGTGGTGGGCGCCGGTTACGCGGGCACCGAGACCGCGGCCTGTCTGCAGAAGCTGACGCACGCGGCGGTGCGGCGTTACCCCCGCCTGGACCCGCACCTGATCAAGTGGCACCTGATCGACATCGCCCCGAAGCTGATGCCGGAGCTGGGCGAGAAGCTGGGCCGCAGCGCCCAGGAGATCCTCAGCCGGCGCGGCATCGACATCTCGCTGGGGGTGTCGATCGCCAAGGCCGGCCCGGAGGAGGTCACCTTCACCGACGGGCGGGTGGTTCCGACCCGCACGCTGATCTGGACGGCGGGCGTGGTCGCGAGCCCGCTGATCGCCACGCTGGGCGCCGAGACGGTGCGCGGCCGGCTCGTGGTGTCCGACGAGATGGCCGTGCCCGGCCATGACGGGGTGTTCGCGCTCGGTGACGCCGCCGCCGTGCCCGACGTCACCCGGGAGGAGGGCACGATCTGCCCGCCTACCGCGCAGCACGCCATGCGGCAGGGCAAGGCGGTCGCGGACAACGTCATCGCGACGCTGCGTGGGCAGCCGCTGCAGCGCTACGAGCACGGGGATCTCGGTCTGGTCGTCGACCTCGGCGGCCGCGACGCCGTCTCCAAGCCGCTCGGCCTGGAACTGCACGGCCTGCCGGCCCAGTTCGCGGCGCGCGGCTATCACTGGTGGGCGCTGCGCACCAATGTGGCGAAGGTCCGGGTGGCCACCAACTGGACGCTGAACGCCGTCGCGGGCGACGATTTCGTGCGCACCGGCTTCCAGGCGCGGCGGCCCGCCAAGCTGAAGGACTTCGAGTACACGGACACGTACATGACACCCGAGCAGGTGCGGGCACATGTGGCGGGGACGGAGCCGCCGACCGGCGGCTGAGGCGGTGGACCGACGGCGACGGACGGGGGCCGGTGGAGCGCACGTGGTCGCGCCCCGCCGGTCCCCGTCGCCATGGGCGAGGGGGACCGGCGGGGCGCGGTGGTGGGCGGCCCGCTCAGAAGTCGGTGGGCAGCCCGCTGACCTCGGCGATGCCCCGCAGTTCCTCGGTGTCGTGGTGCCGCTGCCGGATGTAGCCGGCGATCTCGGCCAGCCGCACGGGGTCGGCCGCGGTGTCCGCGTCGGTCACCACCCGCACCGGGCCGGTCTCGTCGATGTTCAGTTCGACGAGCTGGTTGTCCAGGCGTCCGGTGACGGCGGTGGCGATGACCAGGGCGGCCTCGTCACGGATCTGCTGGGGCAGGGTGTCGGTGTCGTCCGGGTCCAGGGAGAAGTCGAGGGCCTCCGGGGGCTGCTCGTCCAGAGCACGCAGCGCCGGGGCGACGACCCTCAGCAGGAGCCGGTAGTCGTCGTTGTCCATCCGTCCGCGCAGACGGTCGAGGTAGAGGTCCACGGCCCGCCCGTCCGGCGAGTTCTCGGGTTCCGTCATTCGTTACGGGTTCCTCCCTCGCTCGGGTGTACACACGCTCACGCGTAGGCGCGAGGGTCCGCGCCCGCCGGGCCGGCGGTCGGCGCGGAACCGTGGTGCGAGAGCCACCGGTGGGCGGTCTGCAGGGCGTGCCGCACATCGCGGGTGCCCGTGGACACGCACAGCGTGTAGGCGAGGTCCTGGGCCCGGATGTCGGCCTCGGTGCGCCGGTCGGCCTTCTCGTCCGACGCCGTCAGTGCCTCGTACTCGTCGACCAGTCGACGCAGCACGGCGGGATGGGGCATCAGCATCGGTTCGCTCCTCGGTCCGGGTCGGTGGGGCGGCGGGTCAGTGACGGGTGCGCGGTGTCGGACGCGTGCTCCTCGGGTCTTCCGCGGTTCCGGACGGCGGTACCGCCGGACGGTGGTCAGGCGCCGGGTGCGGGCGGCCCGTTCTTCCCAGCGGTGGTGGTGCCGGAGCTGCCGCCACGCCCCAGGGCTTCCTCACGGACCCGGGCGCAGCTGCGGCTGATCAGCCGGGAGACGTGCATCTGGGAGATGCCCAGTTGGTCGGCGATCCGGCTCTGGGTCATGTCCTCGAAGAAACGCATGTAGAGGATGGCCCGCTCGCGCTCGGGCAGGCGGCGCAGTCCCTCCTTCGCGGACTCTCGGTCGACGACGACGTCGTAGGAGGCGTCGGCGGCGCCGAGGGTGTCGGCCAGGCTGTACCCATCGTCACCCGAAGGGAGTTCGGCGTCCAGTGAGAGCGTGCTGAAGCTCTCCAGCGCCTCCAGGCCGGCGTTGACCTCGTCCTCGGTGAGGCCGGTGTGCGCGGCGATGTCTGCGACCGAGGGTTCCGGCGCTCCGGGATTCTGGGTGAGGTCGCGGCGGGCGACACGGACCTTGTTGCGGAGCTCCTGCACGCGGCGCGGCACGCGCAGCGCCCACATGCGGTCGCGGAAGTGCCGCTTGATCTCACCGGTGATGGTGGGCACGGCGTAGCTCTCGAAGGCCCCTCGGGCCGGGTCGA
Organism: Streptomyces sp. bgisy159; assembly: GCF_965341775.1. Classification (GTDB taxonomy): domain Bacteria; phylum Actinomycetota; class Actinomycetes; order Streptomycetales; family Streptomycetaceae; genus Streptomyces. The sequence continues at coordinate 11,903 of NZ_CBDQZH010000006.1, forward strand.
AGCGGTCGACGGCCTTGACCAGTCCGAGGGCGGCCACCTGGCGCAGGTCCTCGATGGCCTCCCCCCGGTCGCGGAAGCGGCCGGCGATCCGGTGGGCCATGGGCAGCCACGCGGTGACGATCTCGTCGCGCAGCGCGTCGCGTTCGGGGCCGTCCGGCAGGCCGGTCAGCCGGACGAACTGGGCTGTCGTGTCGGGTGCGTCGTCGTGGGTGCGTCGCGGCGACGTGGTGGTGCGGGCGGAAGTTGCGAGTCGACTTGTCGACAGATCCGTAGCCATTGCGGTTTCGCTCCTGAACGGTGGAGTCAGGGACTGACCGCGGGAGGAACGGCGCCTGAGGGACCCAAGAGGCCCCGGCAGCCGTACGGCTCCCGCTGGCGCGCCTCCGGTCCGAAGCACGAGTGTGCGTCTGCCCCTGTGACGGGGGACCAAACCCCCTGGAACGCAAAAGGCGTCTGAGAGGCATGTGGCGCTTTTTGCGCCTGTGTCCATGGAAGGGCCCCAAGGGGGCGGACGGGAGGGCGGCCTGCTGGAACAGGCGAGGTGGCGGGCGTCAGAACACCGGGACGACGGCGGTGATGCGCTTGCCCCCGGAGGGCAGGTCGGCGACGCTGACCTCGCGGGAGAGCCTGCACACGATCGGCCACCCGCGGCCGCCGGTGCTGCGCCGGGACCGGGGATCGTGGCTGTCCACGGCGACGGGCAGCCGGTCACTGCGGTCGCTGACGGAGACCCGGACGGCCGGGCCGTCGACGTCGACGTCGAACTCCGTGACGCCGCCGCCGTGCAGGATGGCGTTGGTGGTCAGCTCCGAGGCGACGAGCAGGGCGTCGGAGAGGGCGGCCTCGTCGCAGTGGGTGCCGGTCGCCCCGCACCGCCGGGCCACCACGCCCCGCACGGCGCGGCGGACGTCGGCCGGGCGGCACGGACCGCGGGCGCAGTGGCGTGGCAGGCAGCGGTCGGACGTGCCGAGCGGGCTGGGTGCGGGGTCGGTGGTCATCCTTTCACTCCTTGGCTGGTCCCGGCCGGCACCGGCCGGGCCGGGCGGCAAGCTGTCTCCCTGTTCGGCTGGCCAGCCGCGCCCGGGCCAAACATCACGGGCGCCGTTTCCCGCCACATCCCGGCTCGGAGCGGCCCGTCGGCCCCGGCCGGGTGGGTTCGGGCGGCGACGGGGTACCCGCGGGCCATGTCCGATGTGGTCGACTCCGACGAACTGCTGCGCCGCATGCAGCGGGCCAGGGCTTACGCGCGTCAGGAACTGCGCACCTGGCGGACGCTCGCCGAGGGGGCGGAGCCCGCGGCGGACGCGGCGGCGGCGCGTACCCGGCAACTGGCGTACGAGGTGGTGGTGCGTGTCCTGGACGAGATCCTGACTCCCGGCAGCCACGGTCCGGAGCCCGGGAAGACGCGGTGACCGGGACGACGCGGTGATCGGGACGACCCGGCGACCGGGGGAGGCGGGACGAGGTGGTGGGCCGACGTGAATCAGGTCACGCGACCCGGTTTTGATTTCTCATACGATCCGAAAATCGTTTAGTGTTCATCCATACGCGGCGCGCGGAGTCGACGGCACTCCTCCTCCGTACCCCGCCCTGGACCGCCCTGGCCGGCTTCCCCCGTCCGGCCAGGGCGTTTTTCTGTTCCTCCCGAGGTGCCCGACGCCGCGTGGGCGGTTCCAATGGGCATAGGGAAAGCACGCATCCGTCGTCGGCGAGGAGCACCGCGCCATGACCAAAGCGATCAAACTGCTGTCCGCCCTCGCCCCACCCCAGCGCGCACGGCTGATGGAACTCGCCCGCGAGGTCTCCTTCCCGGAGGACACCCGGATCTTCGAGGCGGGCGGCCGGGCGGACCGCTTCTGGGTCATCCGGTCCGGGGCGGTCTCCCTCGATCAGCGCGTCACCTCGTTGCAGCGGGTCACCGTCGCCAGCCTGGCGGCAGGCGACCTGCTGGGCTGGTCCTGGCTGTTCCCGCCCTACGAGTGGGACTTCGGCGCGGAGGCGTTCAGCCCGGTGCGCGCCTACGAGTTCGACGCGCAGCCGGTGCTGAAGCTCTGCGAGGAGGACCCGGCGCTCGGCTTGTCCCTGGTGCGGATCGTGGCCGAGATCCTCGCCCACCGCCTGGAGGCGACCCGCGGCAAACTGCTGGAACAGGGCGGGTCCTACCGGTGGGGGCGGCGGTAGGGGCGGTCAGCCGCCGCTCCCGGCGAGCAGCAGCAGCCCGAGCGTGATCATCGTCGCCGCGACGAGCCCGTCCAGCACCCGCCAGGCGGCGGGCCGGGCCAGGAAGCGGCCCAGCAGGCGGGCGCCGAAGCCGAGCGCGGCGAACCAGCACAGACTGGCCAGCGCGGCGCCGACCCCGAACGTCCAGCGCAGCGGGCCCCGGTCGGCCGCGATGGAGCCGAGCAGGAAGACGGTGTCCAGGTAGACGTGCGGGTTGAGCCAGGTCAGCGCCAGGCAGGTGAGCACCGCCCGGCGGCGTGAGCCGGCCGCCTCGCCCTGCGCCACCAGCGCCCCGCCGGGCCGCAGCACGCGGCGGGCGGCGAGCACGCCGTAGCCGAGCAGGAAGGCGCCGCCGATCCAGGCCACCGCGGTCAGCGCCTGGGGCCAGGCCACCACCACGGCACCCACCCCTCCCACGCCGAGCGCGATCAGGACGACGTCGGACAGGGCGCAGATCCCGACGACGGCGAGGACGGCGTCGCGTCGGATGCCCTGACGCAGGACGAAGGCGTTCTGGGCGCCGATGGCGACGATGAGCGACAGACCGGTACCGAAACCGGCCGCCGCGGCGGCGAGAGCGTTGGACATGGCGCCCACGGTAGGGAGCCCGATCACTGGACGTACAGCTAAAGATTCTTACGTAACATTAGCTCTCGTGAAGACGATCGCTGATCCCGGGATGCCGGACCTCCCGCTCGACCAGGTGCGGACCCTGCTCGCCGTGGTCGACGAGGGCACCTTCGACGCCGCGGCCGCGGCGCTGCACGTCACCCCCTCCGCGGTCAGCCAGCGGGTCAAGGCGCTGGAACGGCGCACGGGGCGGGTCCTGCTGCTGCGCACCAAGCCGGTGCGGCCGACCGAGTCCGGGGAGATCGTGGTGCGGTTCGCCCGCCAGCTGGCCCGGCTGGAGCGCGACACGCGGGCCGAACTGGGCATGAGCGGTGCCGGGGAACCGACCCGGGTCTCCGTCGCGGTGAACGCGGACTCACTGGCGACCTGGTTCCTGCCGGCCCTCACCCGGGTCGCGCGCGAGCCGCGCCTGTGCTTCGAGCTGCACCGCGAGGACGAGACCCGCACCGCCGAACTGCTTCGTGAGGGACTGGTGATGGCGGCGGTCACCTCGTCGCCGGACGCGGTGACGGGCTGCTCCGTGCGCCGACTGGGCACCATGCGCTATCTGGCCGCCGCGACCCCCGGCTTCGCCGAGCGCCACCTGGGCGGCTCGCTGGGCGAAGCCCTGGCCGAGGCGCCGGTGGTCACTTTCGACCGCAGCGACGACCTGCAGGACGCGTTCGTGCGACGCCTGCGGCCCGGGCGGGGCCGGGCGGGCACGGTACGGCACGCCGTGCCGACCTCGGAGGGCTTCGTGTCCGCGGTGGCCGCCGGGCTCGGCTGGGGCATGGTGCCGCGCGCCCAGGCGGCGGAACTGCTGCGCACCGGCCGTCTGGTGTCCCTGGCCCCGGACCGCCCGCTGGACGTTCCGCTGTACTGGCAGCAGTGGCGGCTGGACTCCCCCGCGCTGGCGGCCCTGGCCGAGTCGGTGGCCCGCGCGGCGGCCGAGGCGCTCGACCAGGGCCCGTCCTGAACGTCCGGGCCGGAAGACGTCGCGGCGCCGGAGGGGCTTCGGCGACGGGCCCCGGCCGTCCCGGCGGCCCGCTCGGATCGACAGGCCCCGGCCGTCCGGGCGGCCCGCTCGGGGCGACGCGGCGGCCGGCGGGCCGGCGGCCGCGTCGCGGGGGCGCGGGCGACGGCGGGTCGCGAAACCCCCTCGGATCCGGTCAGCCGCTTCCGCGGCGCAGGGGGCCCCAGGCGCTCTCCTGGCGGGCCACCTCGGCCCGCGCCTCCTCGATGACGCGCCGGTCGATCCAGCACAGCGGCCGCACGTCGGTCACGAGGGGCTCGTTGTCCGGCCCGCGACCCGTCTCGCGGCCCGCGAGGACCCAGGGACGGACCCCCGGCCCCTTGTCGTGCGGCAGGTGGGCGTAGTCGTACAGACGGCGGGCCACCCACAGGTCCAGGGGCCGGTGCCGCCACCACTCCTCCACGTCCAGGGGGTTGGCCGACAGGCCGGGCATCGCCACGCCGGTGAGGTCGTCGGTGCTGGACGTGCCGGCGAGATCCGCCTCGGGGCCGCGGGACCAGCGGACGTAGAGACCCTGGCGGCGGCCCACCAGCCGGGTCAGCTCGCCCAGGCTGCGGGCGACGGGCAGACGGCCCGGCGTGCTGCTCATGGACCCTCCTTCCGCGCCACCGGGCCACCGGAGTACCCAGGGTGGACGAGCCGGAACGGGGCGGTCGCGTGACCATGGGGCGAGCAGCGTCCCCCGCCGGAAAGGAGAATCCCATGAGTGTCCGTGTGCGCCGCGTCTACGATCCGCCGCACCCCGACGACGGGGTGCGGGTGCTGGTCGACCGGCTGTGGCCGCGCGGGGTGTCCAAGGACGCCGCGCGCGTCGACGAGTGGCCCAAGGCCCTCACCCCGTCGACGGAGCTGCGCCGCTGGTACCACGCCGGCGAGGGCTCCTACGAGGAGTTCACCCGCCGCTACGAGGCGGAACTGGCCGCCCCGGACGCGGCCGGGCTCCTGGAACAGGTGCGGTGGCTGGCCCGGGAGGGGCCGGTGACGCTGCTGACGGCCTCGAAGACACCCGAGGAGAGTCACGCAGCCGTGCTGGTCGGCCTGCTCACGGCCGACGGGTGACGTCACGTGGTCCCGGGCCGCTCGCGGGGTGCCTCAGCCGGTCTGCCGGGCCGCCGCCCGTCCCGCCGCGCGCCCGGAGAAGAGGCAACCGCCGAGGAAGGTGCCCTCCAGGGCGTTGTAGCCGTGCACCCCGCCGCCGCCGAAGCCGGCCACCTCGCCGGCCGCGTACAGTCCCTCGACGGGCCGTCCGTCCGCGCCGAGGGCGCGGGAGTCGAGGTCGGTCTGGATGCCGCCGAGCGTCTTGCGGGTGAGGACGTGCAGCTTGACGCCGATGAGCGGGCCGGCCGCGGGGTCGAGGACCCGGTGCGGGGTGGCGACCCGGCCGAGGCGGTCGCCGAGGTAGCGGCGGGCGTTGCGGATGCCCTGCACCTGGGTGTCCTTGGCGAACGGGTTGGCCATCTGCAGGTCGCGGGCCTCGATCTGCCGGCGCAGCGTGGCCGCGTCGAGCAGCGGCTCGTCGGTGAGGGCGTTCATGCGGTCGACGAGCCGGTCGAGGGTGTCGGCGACGACGAAGTCGGCCCCGTGGTCGAGGAAGGCCCGGACGGGCGCGGGCGCGCCCTTGCCGAGGAGCCGGTCGCGCAGGACCGCGCGCTTGTCCTTGGCGGTGATGTCCGGGTTCTGCTCGGAGCCGGAGAGCGCGAACTCCTTCTCGACCATCCGGCGCGTGAGGACGAACCAGGAGTGGTCGTACGCGGCGATGTCCTCGGTGGTGCGCAGGTACTTCAGGGTGCCGAGGGTGTCGTACCCCGGCAGGCAGGGGTCGGGCAGCCGACGGCCGAGCGCGTCGAACCACAGCGGGGACGGTCCGGACAGGATGCGGATGCCGTGACCGGGCCACACGGGGTCCCAGTTGCGCACGCCCTCGGTGTAGTGCCACATGCGGTCGCGGTTGACCAGGCGGACGCCGGCCTCGGCGCTGATGCCGAGCATGCGGCCGTCGACGTAGGCGGGGACGCCGGTGACCATCTCGGTGGGCGGGGTGCCCAGCCGCCGCGGCCAGTGGCGCCGCACCAGGTCGTGATCGGCGCCGATGCCGCCGGAGGTGACCACGACCGCCTGGGCGGTCAGCTCGAACTCGCCGGACCGCTCCCGGCTGGAGGCGACGCCGCGCGGCGAGTCGTCGGAGGCCAGGACGGTGCCGCGCACCCCGCGGGCCGCACCGGACTCGACGACCAGTTCGTCCACGCGGTGGCGGTGGTGGAAGGTGAGCAGTCCGTCGCGGGCGGCCTGCTCGGCGTAGCGGGCGAAGGGCTCGACGACGCCGGTGCCGGTGCCCCAGGCGATGTGGAAGCGGGGTACGGAGTTGCCGTGGCCGTCGGCGCGCGGGCCGCCGCGCTCGGCCCAGCCGACGGTGGGCAGCAGCGTGATGCCGTGCCCGGCGAGCCAGGCGCGCTTCTCGCCGGCCGCCCACTCGACGTAGGCGCGCGCCCAGCGCACCGCCCAGGAGTCCTCGTCGTCGAGGCGGTCGAACCGGGCACTGCCCTGCCAGTCGTTCCAGGCGAGGTCGAGGGAGTCCTTGACGCCGAGGCGGCGCTGCTCCGGAGAGTCGACGAGGAAGAGCCCGCCGAACGACCAGTAGGCCTGGCCGCCGAGGTTGGCGGCGTTCTCCTGGTCGACGAGTGCGACCCGGCGGCCCCGGCTGGTCAGTTCGTGAGCGGCGACCAGGCCGGCGAGGCCGGCTCCGACGACGATGACGTCCGCGTCCATGGGGTGCGTTACCTTTCCTCGGTCCCTCGTCGGGGGTCTGTCGCCGCTGTGGTGAGCAGGGCGGTGAGCAGCTGTTTGAGCCAGGCGCGGGCGGCGTCGACGTCCTTGTCGAGCAGGAGCTGGGTGGTGACGCCGTCGTAGGCGGCGACCACCGCGCGGGCGGCACCGTCGACGTCGCCGAGCGCGGTGGACGGTTCGGGATGCCCCTGGGCGCGGGCGAGCCGGTCGGCGATGGCGCCGCGCAGCCGCACCCGGTGGTCCAGGAGCGTGCGGGCGACCTCGGGGTCACGGGCGGCGTGCACCAGGAAGTCGGTCTTCACCAGCAGCCAGTCCACGTCCAGCAGGAGGACCTCGGTGACCCGGTCGACGGCGGCGGGCACGTCGAGGCCGGGCCCGTCCTGGGCGAGCGCGTCGGCCACCTGTCCGGCGATGAGGTCCGCGCGTTCCCGGTAGAGCGCGAAGAAGAGTTCGTCCAGGGTGGCGAAGTTGGAGTAGAAGGCGCCCCGGCTGTAGCCGGCGGCCTCGCAGACCTCCTCGATGGAGACCCGGCCGAAGCCCTTGGCCGCGAACACCGCGAAGGCGCCGTCGAGCAGCCGGGCGCGGGTGCGGACGCGGCGCCTGGTGACGCGCCCGGGTGCCTCGTCGGCCATCTCCGCCCCCTCTCCGTTCGATACGGGAATGTATCGGATACGCCAGTGCATCGAAAGACCGGTCGACGGCCGATCACCCGCCGCCCGCCGAACGGCAACCCGCCCCACGAATGGAACACAGTTTCGATTCGGGGGTAGGCTGGCCGCATGGCCACGCACCACCTCCAGGGCTCCCTCTTCGACCAGGCCGACGAACTGCGGCTCGGCGCCCTCGCCGGGATCCGCCGGACCGAGCTGGGCGCCGGGGCCTGGATCGACGTGCGGCCGGGCTGGCTGACCGGCTCCGACGGCCTCTTCGACCACCTGGCGACCGGTGTCCCCTGGCGCGCCGAGCGGCGGAAGATGTACGACAACGTCGTCGACGTTCCGCGGCTGCTCGCCTTCTACGGGGCCGGGGACCCGCTCCCCCACCCCGTGCTGGAGCGGGCGCGCGCGGCGCTGTCCGCGCACTACGCCGGGGAACTCGGCGAGCCGTTCACCACGGCCGGCCTGTGCTACTACCGCGACGGCCGGGACAGCGTCGCCTGGCACGGCGACCGGGGCGGCCGGGGCTCGCGCGAGGACACCATGGTCGCGATCCTGTCCGTAGGCGCCCCCCGCGACCTGCTGCTGCGCCCGGCCCACGGCGGCGGTGAGACCGTGCGCCGCCCGCTCGGCCACGGCGACCTGATCGTGATGGGCGGCTCCTGCCAGCGGACCTGGGAGCACTGTGTGCCCAAGTCCACCCGCGCCGCGGGTCCGAGGATCAGCGTCCAGTTCCGTCCGCACGGGGTCCGCTGACGCGTCCGCCCGCCGATCTGCTTTGCTGGCGTCCTCAGCCACCTCTTCGCCACGGGACGGTCATGCGGGCACAAGTGCAGCAAGTAGCCGACGGCGTGCACCTCGTGCACGGCTCCGACACCAACTGGGTGATCCTCGCCGACGGCGACGCCGTCACCCTGATCGACACCGGCTATCCCGGGGACCGGGGGCTGCTGCTGGACTCCCTGGCCCAGGTCGGGAGTTCGCCCGAGGCGGTGACGGCCGTCCTCGTCACCCACGCGCACACCGACCACATCGGCTCGGCGGAGTTCCTGCGCACCCGGCACGGCACGCCGGTACGGCTGCACCAAGCCGAAGTCCCCCACGCGCGCCGGGAGTTCCTGCACCAGGTGGGCGTGGGGACGGTCCTGCGCCAGGGCTGGCGACCCGGGGTCCTGCCCTGGGCGGTGCGCGCGCTGCGCTCCGGCGGCACCGCCCACGTCCCGGTGGCCGGGCCCGAACCGCTGCCGGCCGCCGCCGGTCCGCTCGACCTGCCCGGCCGGCCCGTGCCCGTGCACACCCCGGGCCACACGCTCGGGCACTGCGCCTACCACCTGCCCGCGGCGGGCGTGGTGGTGTCCGGCGACGCCCTGGTCAGCGGCCATCCCACGTCCCGGGTGCGGGGCCCGCAGCTGCTGCCGACCATGTTCCAGCACGAACGCGAGCACGCCCTGGCCTCGTTGCGGCTGTTCGAGGAGCTGGAGGGGGATGTGCTGCTCCCGGGGCACGGGCCGGTACACCGGGGCCCGGTGGCCGACGCCGCGCGCCGTGCGCGGGAACGCGCCGTCTAAGGTCGGACCATGGCTTTGCAGATCAGCGCCACCAACCCGGAGCACCCGGCCCTCCTGCTGGAGCTGCCGTGGCACCTCCCCCTGGAGGAGTGGCCGGAAGAGGTCCTCGTCCCGCTGCCCCGGGGCATCTCCCGCCACGTGGTGCGCTACGCCCGCGCCGGCGAGGAGGTCATCGCCGTCAAGGAGCTCGCCCAGCGGCCCGCGCTGCGGGAGTACGAGCTGCTGCGCGACCTGGACCGGCTGTCCATCCCGGCCGTCGACCCGCTCGCCGTGGTCACCGGCCGCCTCGACACCGCCGGGGAGTCCCTGGAGCCGGTGCTGGTCACCCGGCACCTCGGCGGGTCCATGCCGTACCGGTCGATGTTCGAGACGACGATGCGGCCGGCGACCATGCACCGGCTGATGGACGCCCTCGCGGTGCTGCTGGTCCGGCTCCACCTGGCCGGGTTCGCGTGGGGCGACTGCTCGCTGTCCAACACGCTCTTCCGGCGCGACGCGGGCGCCTACGCCGCCTACCTGGTGGACGCCGAGACCGGCGACCTGCATCCGCGGCTGAGCGACGGCCAGCGCGCCTACGACCTCGACCTGGCCCGGGTGAACATCAGCGGCGAGCTGCTCGACCTGGAGGCGTCCGGGGCGCTGCACCCCTCCGTCGACCCGATCGAGTTCGGCACGGAGATCTGCGCCCGGTACGGCGACCTGTGGAAGGAGCTGACCCGCACCTCCGTCTATCCGGCGGGCAAGTACCACTACATCGAGCGCCGCATCCGGCGCCTGAACGACCTCGGGTTCGACGTGGCCGAGATGCAGATCGAGCACTCCTCCACCGGGGACACGGTCACCTTCGTGCCGAAGGTCGTCGACGCCGGCCACCACCAGCGCCAGCTGCTGCGGCTGACCGGGCTGGACGCCGAGGAGAACCAGGCCCGCCGGCTGCTGAACGACCTGGAGAGCTGGATGGCCACCCAGGACGACTACGCCCCGGGCGACCCGCTCGCCGCACGGCCGGAGGTGCTCGCCCACCGCTGGGTGCGCGACGTGTTCCGTCCGACCGTGCGGGCCGTTCCGCTGGAGCTGCGCGGCTCGATGGACCCGGCGGAGATCTACCACGAGCTGCTGGAGCACCGCTGGTACCTGTCGGAGCGGGCGCAGCACGACATCGGGCTGGACACCGCCGTCCGGGACTACATCGAGAAGATCCTTCCCAAGGCGCGCGAGACCCTGGAGCCGACCGTCCCCGAGGCGTGATCAGTCGTGCGGGACGACGGCCACCGGGCAGTCCGCGAGGTGCAGCACCCCGTGGGCGACGGAGCCGATGCGGGCGCCCACCGCCGTACGGTGCGCCCGGCGGCCCACGACCATCAGCTGGGCCCGCCCGGACACCGACAGCAGGACCTGTCCGGCGCTGCCCATCTCCACGTGCTCCACGACGTGCACGTCCGGGAACCGCTCCCGCCACGGCTTCAGGGCCTCCGTCAGCGCCTGCTTCTCGAACGGTTCCAGGCCGCCCGCGTCGTCGAGGAGCTGCATCGAGGCGGGGCTGTAGGCGAACACCGGCGGCAGGGTCCATGCGCGTACGGCGCGGACCGTCGCGCCGCGCGCGGCGGCCGTCTCGAACGCGAACCGCAGGGCCGCCGCGCTGTCGTGCGGGTCGCCGTGCTGACCGACGACGACCTCGTGCCCGGCGACCTCGTCGGACGGCTTGTCGCCGGCCCGCACCAGGACCACCGGGCGGGCTGCCTCGGCGATCACCTGCTGGCCGACGGAGCCCAGCAGGAAGCCGACCACGGCCCCGTGCCCGCGCGAGCCGAGCGCCAGCAGTTCGGAGTCCGCCGCGGCCGACACCAGCGCTTCCGCGGGGCGGCCCTCGACCAGGTCGGCGGTCACCCGGAGACCGGGGTGGCGCTCGGTGACCGCCCGGACCGCCTCGTCGACCCCCTCGCGCACCCAGCCCGCCTGGGTGTCCCGGTCCGCGGTGCCGGCCGCCGCCTGGGGCTGGAACCGCCAGGCGTGCACCAGGCGCAGCGCCGTGTCCCGCCGGACGGCCTCCCGGGCCGCCCAGGCGAGCGCCGCCCGGCTCTCGTCCGTCCCGTCGACCCCTACCGTGATCGGGCGCGTCATACCGCCGCCTCCCCTGCCTCGTGATCTTTCTGACCCGGCCCAGTCTTCACTACGCTTTCGGTATGGGCCTGCAGTGGGAGCAGATCTGCGTCGACGCACGTGATCCCGCGGCGCTCGGGGCTTGGTGGGCCCGGGCGCTCGGCTGGGTGGTGGTGAACGACGACCCTGAGGAGTACGAGGTCCGGCCGGCCCCGGACCGGCTGCCGGGTCTGCTGTTCGTGCGCGTGCCGGAGGCCAAGACGGTCAAGAACCGGTGGCATCCGGACTTCCGGCCCGTGGACCAGGGGGCCGAGGTGGAGCGGCTGCTGGCGCTGGGCGCGCGGCGCGCGGACATCGGGCAGGGCGAGCGGCCGTGGGTGGTCCTGCGGGATCCGGAGGGCAACGAGTTCTGCGTCCTGGGGGCCAGCAGGCAATCCTGAGCGCGGCGGGCCGATCGAACATACGATGGCCGGTAGCCGGCCTGGTCGACCGTCTCCGGGGTCACCCGGCCGCGGCACCGATCACTCGGGGTGGGAGACGCATGGCACAGGCCGCCGAAGCAGCGCGGACCGTCATTCTGACCGTGGACGACGACCCGGGTGTCTCCCGCGCCGTCGCCCGCGACCTGCGGCGCCGCTACGGCGCCTCGTACCGGATCGTGCGGGCGGAGTCCGGCCCGTCGGCCCTGGAGGCGCTGCGCGAGCTGAAGCTGCGCGGCGACCTGGTGGCGGTGATCCTCGCCGACTACCGGATGCCGCAGATGAACGGCATCGAGTTCCTCGAGCAGGCCCTGGACATCCACCCGGGCGCGCGCCGGGTGCTGCTGACGGCGTACGCGGACACCGGCGCCGCGATCGACGCGATCAACGTGGTCGATCTCGACCACTACCTGCTCAAGCCGTGGGACCCGCCGGAGGAGAAGCTCTATCCGGTGCTGGACGACCTGCTGGCGGCGTGGCGGGCCGGTGACCACCGGCCGGTGCCGAGCACCAAGGTGGTCGGCCACCGGTGGTCGGCCCGCTCCTCGGAGGTACGGGAGTTCCTCGCCCGCAACCAGGTGCCGTACCGCTGGTACTCCTCGGACGAGCCGGAGGGGCGGCGGCTGCTCGCGGCCGCCGGGCAGGACGGGCGGCGGCTGCCGCTGGTCGTCACCCCCGACGGCGACCCGCTGGTCGCGCCGGAGCCGCCCGAACTCGCCGCCCGCGTCGGCCTGGCCACCGACCCGACGACCGACTTCTACGACCTGATCGTGATCGGCGGCGGCCCGGCCGGGCTCGGCGCGGCGGTGTACGGGGCGTCCGAGGGACTGCGGACGGTGCTGGTGGAGCGGTCGGCCACCGGCGGGCAGGCCGGGCAGAGCTCGCGGATCGAGAACTACCTGGGCTTCCCCGACGGCGTCTCGGGTGCGCAGCTCACCGACCGGGCACGGCGGCAGGCGACGAAGTTCGGCGCCGAGCTGCTGACCGCGCGGGAGGTGACCGCGCTGGAGGTCAACGGCGCCGCGCGGATCGTCCGGTTCTCCGACGGCTCGGCGATCGCCGCGCACAGCGTGATCCTGGCCACCGGCGTGTCGTACCGGCAGCTGGCGGCGCCGGGCGCCCGGGACCTCACCGGGTGCGGGGTGTTCTACGGCTCGGCGCTCACCGAGGCGGCCTCCTGCCAGGGCCACGACATCTACATCGTCGGCGGGGCGAACTCGGCGGGGCAGGCGGCGATGTACCTGTCGCGGCACGCCAAGTCGGTGACTCTGCTGGTGCGCGGGCCGGACCTGACGGCGTCGATGTCGCACTACCTGATCCAGCAGATCGAGGAGGCGCCGAACATCTTCGTGCGGCCCCGCACGGTCGTCGACGCGGCACACGGCGAGGGGCGGCTGGAGCGGCTGACGTTGCGCCAGGTGGAGTCGGGGGAGACGGAACAGGTCGACGCGCAGTGGGTGTTCGTGTTCATCGGCGCCGCCCCGCTGACCGACTGGCTGGACGGCGCGGTCCTGCGCGACGAGCGCGGCTTCATCCTGGCGGGCCCCGACCTCAGCCCCGACGGGCGGCCCCCCGAGGGCTGGGAGCTGGACCGGCCGCCGTACCACCTGGAGACCAACGTGCCGGGCGTGTTCGTGGCGGGCGACGCGCGCGCCGAGTCCGCCAAGCGGGTCGCGTCCGCCGTCGGTGAGGGAGCCATGGCCGTGATGCTGGTCCACCGCTACCTGGAGCAGTCGTGAGCGGGCGCGCGATGCCGTGCAGCCCGGCGGAGATCGGCTCGCTGTTCCTGTTCGAGAAGCTCTCCCCGGAGCAGCTCGGGCGGCTGTGCGCCGAGGGCCGGGTGGAGCGGTTCGAGCCGGGGCCGGTGTACGCCGAGGGGGACCCGGCGACCTGCTTCTATGTGCTGATCGAGGGCACGGTGGTGCTGTCGCGCCGGGTCGGCGGCGACGACGTGGAGGTCGTCCGCAGCTCGCAGCGCGGGGTGTACTCCGGGGCCATGCAGGCGTACATCGGGGACCGGGTGCGCCAGGTCTACAACAACTCGATGCGGGTGACCGAGCCGACCCGCTTCTTCGTGCTGCCCGCGGACACCTTCTCGGCGGTGATGCACGAGTGGTTCCCGATGGCGGTGCACCTGCTGGAGGGGCTGTTCTTCGGCTCGAAGAACACCCAGCGCACCATCGGCCAGCGCGAACGGCTCCTCGCGCTGGGCTCGTTGTCGGCGGGCCTGACCCATGAGCTGAACAACCCCGCGGCGGCGGCCGTCCGGGCCACGGCCACCCTGCGGGAGCGGGTGGCGAAGATGCGCCACAAGCTCGCCGTGATCGCCTCGGGGCCCTACGACCGGGAGGCGCTCGCCAAGCTGATCGAGATCCAGGAGCGCACGGCCGAGCGGGTCGCCAAGGCCCCGGTGCTGAGCCCGTTGGAGGCAGCGGACCGGGAGGACGCGCTCAGCGAGTGGCTGGACGACCAGGGCGTCCCGGAGGGCTGGCGGATCGCGCCGACCTTCGTCCAGGCGGGCCTCGACGTCGGCTGGCTGGAGGAGGTCGCCGCGGCGGTCGACCCGGACGTCCTTCCCGGTGCGGTGGGGTGGCTCAACTACACGGTCGAGACCGAGCTGCTGATGTCCGAGATCGAGGACTCCACGACCCGGATCTCCCACCTGGTCGACGCGGCCAAGCAGTACTCCCAGCTCGACCGCGCCCCCTACCGCGAGGTGGACGTCCACGAACTCCTCGACAGCACCCTGGTGATGCTCTCCGGCAAGCTCGGGGAGCGCGTCGAGGTCGTCAAGGACTACGACCGGACACTCCCGGCCGTGCCCGCCTATCCGGCGGAGCTGAACCAGGTGTGGACCAACCTCATCGACAACGCGGCGTTCGCGATGGGCGACGGCGGCACGCTCACCGTGCGCACGGCCCGGGACGGCGACCGGCTGCTGGTGGAGTTCCGCGACACCGGCCCGGGGGTGCCGGCGGAGATCCGCGACCGCATCTTCGACCCGTTCTTCACCACCAAGCCGGTCGGCCAGGGCACCGGGCTGGGGCTGGACATCTCCTGGCGGATCGTGGTCGACAAGCACCACGGCGGCCTGCACGTGGAGTCCGCGCCCGGCGACACCCGCTTCCAGGTGCTGCTGCCGCTGACCGCGCCCGCCCCGGAGACCGGGCCGGGGACCGACATCGAGGAGACCGCATGACAACCGACGGTGACGGCATCGACCCGAGCGTGCCGCCGAGCGGCAGTGGCTGCGCCGAGTGCGAGGCGGCCGGCGGCTGGTGGTTCCATCTGCGCCGGTGCGCGCGGTGCGGACACGTCGGCTGCTGCGACTCCTCCCCCGCCCAGCACGCCACGGCGCACTACCGGGCCACCGGTCACCCGCTGGTGCGCAGCTTCGAGCCGGGCGAGGAGTGGTTCTGGGACTACGCCACCGGGGAACTGCACGAGTCCGGTCCGCGCCTGGCGCCGCCGGCGAGCCGCCCGCCGGACCAGCCCGCGCCGGGCCCCGCGGGACGCGTACCGGCGGACTGGGCCCGCGCGCTGCACCGGTGAGGTCCGGTGCGCGCGCCCCGCGGATGTCGCACACCTGACCGCCGGAATTGAACGAAGGACAGGAATCGCTGCGGATGTGCGGTTCCGTTGAACGCGTGCCGCCGCGCCCGTCGTACCTCTGGGAAAGGGAGAGCTCCGGCGGTTCAGCGAGGGATGGCCATGGTGAAGGCGCGGGTCGCCACGTCCGGGTTGGTGGCCGGGAGGTACCGGCTCCTCGACGTCGTCCACCGGGAGACGAACCGTGTCACCTGGTACGCGGAGGACGTCCCCAAGACGCGCCCGTGCGTGGTGACCCGGGTGGGGCTGCCGGACGGCATGGGCGAGGAGGACGTGCGCCGGGCGGCGGACCGGGTGCTGCGGATGTCCGAGACGATGGCCCGGCTGTGCCCCGGCCGGATCGCCGCCGCGCTGGACGCGGTGGCGCAGGACGGCGCGCTGTGGACCGTGACCGAGTGGATCGACGGCCGGCCGCTCGGTCAGCTCCTCGCCCAGAGGCGGGACTTCCCGCCGGCCCGGGCTGCCGGGATCGGGCTGGAGGTGCTCGGGGTTCTGGAGGCGGCGCACGGTGAGGGCATCACGCACGGCGAGCTGAGCCCCGGCCAGGTGTTCCTGCGTGAGCGCGGGCCGGTGGTGCTCACCGGCTTCGGCCTGGCCGGCGCGGCCCTCGTGCCGCGTCTGGCGGCCCCGTCGTACGCCTCTCCCGAACAGGCCCGCGACGAGCGGATCGGGCCGGCGGCCGACCTGTGGGCGCTCGGGGCGCTGCTGTACACCATGGTGGAGGGGCGGCCGCCGTTCCGGGACCGGGACCGCCCCGAGGGCACGCTGCGGGGGGTGGACCGGCTGCCGCTGCGCCCGCCGCTGCGGGCGGGTCCGCTCACCGCCATCGTGCAGGGGCTGCTGCGCAAGGACTCACGGGAGCGGCCCAACCGGGCGGTGGTGCGCCAGGCGCTCGCCCGGGCCGTCGAGGAGGATTCACGCGAGGGGGCGCGGACGGTGCCGCTGCGGGCGTACCCGCTCCTCCGGTGGGCCGTGCCGCGCGGGAGCGGGCGGGTGATGCTGGCCACCGGGACCGCGCTGGCGGTGCTCACGGTGGCGGTCGCCGCGGTCGCGGTGACCCAGCGGATGTCCGGTACCGACGGCGGTCCCTCCGAGGCCGCGGCCCACACCCGCCCCACGGAGTCCGGGACGCCGGGGGCGTCGGGAGCGACGCCCGGTGGCTCCGCCGCGCCGGGCACCCCGGCGGCCCCGTCGCCGTCGCCGACGGACTCCCCGCCGTCCTCGCCCCCCTCCGCCTCCCCCACCGCGCCGTCGTCGCCCCCGTCGTCACCCGCGGCGTCGGCGACCGCCCCGAGGCCGGCCGGCGGTTTCGCGCCCTACCGCTCCCCCCTCGGCTTCTCCGTGTCGCTCCCCGAGGGCTGGCGGGTACTGGCCACCGACCGCCAGGCCGACCTGGCCTACCGGGTCACCTTCGGCAAGGACGGCGATCCGCGCACCCTCGCGGTGACCTACAGCGAACGCGTCGGCCCCGACCCGGTGGCCGTCTGGCGCGACGACGTGGAACCGGTGCTGCGGCGGGAGGCCGGGTTCCGGCGGCTCGGTGCGATCCGGGCGACGACGTACCTGGGGAGCCGGGCGGCCGACATGGAGTGGCTCACCGATGTGGCCGGCACCCGGGTGCGTACCTTCGGCCGGGGGTTCCTGCTCGGCGGTCGGCGCGGCTTCTCGCTGCGCTGGAGCACCCCGGCCGCCGACTGGGACGAGGCGGCGAACCGGCAGGCCCTGGACACCTTCCTCACCACCTTCCGGCCGGGCTCAGCGTGAGGCGCGCAGCGAGGTGAGCGGTCCGGGGTGCAGCGGGGTGGTGTGCCAGCGCGCGGTGAAGGTGCCCTCGGCCCGCGAGCAGGCCACCCGCAGGCGGTGCGGGGTCTCGAGGAACTGCACGTCCACGGCGAGGGTGTCGCCGTCGCTCCAGCCTCCGCTGACCGCGACCGGCAGCGGCCGTTCGTGGACCGTCCAGCCGCCCGGTCCGAGGGGCAGCCGCAGGGAGTGGCCCTCTTCCTGGAGGGTGAGCCTCCAGCCGTCGTCGTCCTCGGTGACGGTGGCGCCGCGCAGCCCGGGCTGGTCCGCGCCGTCACCGCCGGACCGGGTGAAGGCGGCGCCCGACCAGTGCCCGGCCCGCTCCGGCGGTGCGGGCTTGCCGGGGGCGGGTGGCAACGCCAGCCCGGCCAACCGCTCGGCGAGGGCCGCTTCCGCGTCGTCCTGGCCGGGCGGCGGCGCGGCGCGGAAGGCGGGCAGCAGACGGTCCCAGACCAGGTGCAGCAGGCCCTGCATGTCGACGGTGGCCGCGGTCAGCGCGATCACGGCGTCGTGTTCCGGCAGGACGAGGGCGAACTGGCCGTAGGCGCCGTCGGCACGGTAGCCGTGCCGGGAGCGCCAGAACTGGAAGCCGTAGCCGCGGTCCCAGTCCTGCCGGTCGTCGCCCGCCATGACTCCGGCCGTCGCGATGTGTGCCCGGGTCGCCTCGGCGACCCACTGCGGCGACAGCAGCCGCTCGCCGTCCCACACGCCGCGGCGCAGGTACAGCAGGCCCAGCCGGGCGAGCGCGTCCGCCGGGGCGTGCAGGCCGCTGAAGCCGAGCTGCCGCCCGGACCGGTCGGTCAGCCAGGTGACGTCGCCGATACCGAGCGGGTCCAGCAGCCGCGGCCGCAGGTAGTCGGTGAGGGTCTGCCCGGTGACCCGCTGGAGGATCGCGGCGAGAGTGAAGGTGGCGGGCTGGTTGTAGGCGAAGACGGTGCCCGGGTCGCGGTCCGGGGGCACCAGGAGGAAGCCGCGCACCAGGTCACCGCCGCCGAGGGCGCGCGCCCGGTCCAGGGTCTCTGCCTCGTGCCCGCTGGCCATGGACGCCACGTGCCGGACCAGCATGGCGCGGCTGCGCGGGTCGGTGATCTCGGCGTCGAGTTCCGGGAAGTACGAGATCACCGGGTCGTCCAGGCGGATCAGCCCCTCGGCGAGGGCGAGTCCGGCGGCCGTGGCCGTGAAACTCTTGCTCACCGAGTACAGCAGCCGCCGGCGCTCGGGGGTGTACGGCGCCCAGCAGCCGGTGGCGACGACCCGGTCGTGCCGGACGATGGTCAGGCTGTGCGGCTGGATGCCGTCGGCGGCTTCCACGGCGTCCAGGAAGGCCAGGACGTCGGTGGCGGCGACGCCCTGGGCGGCGGGAGTGCTCACGGTCAGGGTCATGACCACATCCTCACCCGACGCGCACATATATTAGACCCCGCGTCGCGGTGTCGGGCGGGCGGTGGCCGCCGGGTGCCTGCGGGCCGTTTTCGCGTCGGCGCGCCGGGGACTCGGGCCGCATGGTGCGAATCGGATACACGATGATGACCGAGCAGGCCGGACCGCGTGAGCTGGTGGGCACGTGGTGGGTGCCGAGGAGGCCGGGTTCGACTTCTCGGTGACCTCGGACCACTACTTCCCGTGGCTGCGCTCCCAGGGACACGCCCCGTACGCGTGGAGCGTGCTGGGCGCCGCCGCGCAGGCCACGGAGCGCATTCCGCTCATGACGTACGTGACCTGTCCGACCATGCGCTACCACCCGGCGCTGGTGGCCCAGAAGGCGGCCACGACGCAGCTGCTGTCCGAGGGCCGCTTCCGGCTCGGGCTGGGGTCCGGGGAGAACCTCAACGAGCACGTGGTGGGGGCCGGCCGGCCCTCGGTGGACGTTCGGCACGAGATGCTCCAGGAGGCCGTGGAGATCATCCGCGCGCTGTTCGGGGGCGGCCACGTCACGCGGCACGGCACGCACTTCGACGTGGACTCGGCCCGGCTGTGGGACCTGCCCCAGGAGCCGCCGCCGATCGGCATCGCCGTCTCCGGCGAGCGCTCGTGCCGGCTCGCGGGAGAGCTGGCCGACCTGCTCATCGCCACCGAGCCGAAGCCGGGTCTGCTCGACGGGTTCGACCGGTACGGCGGTTCGGGCAAGCCGCGCGTGGGACAGCTCCCGGTCTGCCACGACCCCGACCGCGACACGGCGGTGAAGCGGGCCCACGCGCAGTTCCGCTGGTTCGGCAGCGGCTGGAAGGTGAACTCGGAGCTGCCGCACCCGGACTCCTTCGAGTCGGCGACCCAGTTCGTCACCCCGGACGACGTGGCCGGCAGCATCCCCTGCGGCGACGACCCCGATGACTTCGTGGAGGCGGTGCGCCCCTACGTGGACGCCGGGTTCACCGAGGTCGCCCTGGTGCAGATCGGCGGGGACGCGCAGCGGGCGTTCCTGGACTGGTCGGAGAAGGCACTGCTGCCCGCGCTGCGGGAGGCGTTCGCGTGAGCGGCGCTCAGCGGGCGGTGTAGCGGCGCCGCGTCCACAGCGGCAGCACGAACCAGCACAGGCCGTACCAGCAGACCACCGGGACGACGAGCCAGGGCACGAGGGAGTCGTGGGTGGCCACCCGGAGGATCAGCAGCAGTGAGGCGGTCATGGTGATGAGCAGCAGGACCAGACCGACGAAGGTCATCCGGGACGCCCAGCGCACCGCCTGGGGCTTCACCCGGCGCCCCGACACCAGGCGGTGCAGGGAGACCGGTCCGATCAGGGCACCGGTGGCGCACGACCCCAGCACCACCGTGGCGATGTAGATCGCCTTCTCGGTGTCCGCGAGCGTCGTGTACCGCTGTGTGAACACGACGGTGAGCAGGAAGCCGAACAGGATCTGCACGCCGGTCTGGGCGACCCGGACCTCCTGGATCAGCTCGCCCCACATCCGGTCGGCGCGTTCCTCCTCGGACTCGTCGCGGCCGGTTCGCGGCCGACCGTCCCTTGCCTTGGCCGTCACCTGTCCTCCCGGTTCTCCCGGTGTCCCGGGTCGAGTTCCGCCCTCGCGGGCCTGTGCTGCTCCCGCGAGTACCCAGGTAACGGCCGCCGTCCCGTGCGCCGCGCCCGGCCGGCTACCAGCGGGTCTCGACCTGGTCCTTGATCCGCCGCTCGTACAGGTCGCGGATCGCGGCCAGGCTCTCGACGGACAGCGGGGGCAGCCCGGCGGCGGCCGCGTTGGCGCGGGCCTGCTCGGGTGAGCGCGCGCCCGGGATGACGGTGGTGACGCCGGGCTGGTCGATGATCCAGCGCAGCGCGAGCTGGGCCGGGGTGAAACCCTCGGGGGCGAGGCCGGCGAACTCGACGGCGGCCTCGACGCCGGTCTCGTAGTCGACGCCGGAGAAGGTCTCGCCCATGTCGAAGGCCTCGCCGTGGCGGTTGTAGGTGCGGTGGTCGTCGGCCGGGAAGACGGTGTCCTTGGTGTACTTGCCGGACAGCAGGCCGGAGGCCAGCGGTACCCGGGCGATGATGCCGACGCCTGCCGCGCGGGCGGCGGGCAGGACCTCGTACAGCGGCTTCATCCGGAACGGGTTGAGGATGATCTGCACGCTGGCCACACCGGGGCGCGCGATGGCGGTGAGGGCCTCGGCGCAGGTCTCCACGCTGACGCCGTAGGCGGCCACGCGCTCCTCCGCGACCAGGGTGTCGAGGGCGTCGAAGACCTCGTCGGTGGAGTAGACGGGGGTGGGCGGGCAGTGCAGCTGGACCAGGTCGAGCCGGTCCACGCCGAGGTTGCGCCGGGAACGGTCGTTCCAGGCGCGGAAGTTGTCCAGGACGTAGTTCTCGGGGATCTGGTCGACGCGGCGGCCCATCTTGGTCGCGACGAGCATCCGCAGATCGGGGCGGCCACGCAGGAAGGCGGCGATGGTCTGCTCGCTGCGCCCGTCCCCGTAGACGTCGGCGGTGTCGAAGAAGGTGACCCCCGACTCGGCCGCCGTCTCCAGGACCCTCAGGGCCTCCTTGTCGTCCACGTCGCCCCAGTCGGCGCCCAGCTGCCAGGTGCCGAGACCGACGACGGAGGCGTGCTGACCAGACCTGCCGAATACGCGCTCGTCCATGGCGTCAGTCTGCCATCCGGAGGGCCCCGCCGCGGAACGGGCCCCGCCGCCCGGCGCCGGGCGGTCGGGTGACGGTGACCGCCCGTTTTCGGGCCCGGGTCACTCGCGCGGGGCGAGTGTCCTCGCGTGCACGGTGCGGGCGACCCGGGGGCCGAGCCAGCGCTTGAGGCGGCGCAGGGAGTCGAACTGTCCGGCGGCACGGTCCAGCCGGTAGTAGAGCTGCGGCGGGACGTGCGGCAGCAGCGGCGAGTGGCGCTGACCGAGCAGGGCGAACATGTGCTCGGGCGGGAGGTCGATGTAGCGGGTGAGGTTCTCGTACCACTGGGCGCTGTAGCGGGCGGCGCTCTGCACCGGCAGCAGGGCGGCCTTGCGGATGCGCTCGTACTCGGCGAGGGCGTGCGGCAGTTCGCGGTGGGCGCGCAGGGCGCCGGCGAGGGCCATGGCGTCCTCCAGGGCGAGCGTGGTGCCGGCGCCGGTGGAGTAGTGGGTGGTGTGCGCGGCGTCGCCGACCAGAACCAGGTTGTCGCGGTACCAGGTGCGGTTGGTCAGGGTGCGGAAGGTGCGCCAGGGCGCCGGTCCGTGGGCCGGGTCCTGCCCGATGAGGGGGTGTCCGTCGAGGATGTGCGCGAAGAGCTTCTCCAGCCGGGCCAGGCCGTCCGCCTCGTCGGCCCCGTCGAGGCCGAGCCCGGTGAAGGTCTCGGGGCCGCACTCGACGACGCAGGTGCTGTTTCCGGGGCCGTAGGGGTAGCCGTAGCACCAGATCCAGCCGTGCCCGGTCTCCACGAAGGCGAAGGTGAAGGAGTCGAAGACCTTGGTGGTGCCGAGCCAGATGTAGCGGTTGCGGCCCGGGGTGAGGCGGGTGCCGAAGTGGTCGGCGTACCGGCCGCGCAGGGCGCTGTGGACGCCGTCGCTCGCGACGACCAGGTCGGCCTCGGGGAGACGGTCGGGGCCGACCTCGTCCTCGTGGCGCAGTTCGACGCCCAGACTGCGGGCGCGGTGTGCGAGGAGTTCCAGGAGGCGGTGGCGGCCGATGCCGTGGCCCTCGTCGCCGGGCCGGCGGGTGGCCAGGTCGCGCACGTGGGCGACGCCCTCGTCCCAGCGCACGGAGTGGGCGTCGAGGGCGCGGGCGGACTCGGGGTCGTGGTGGCGGAGTCTGTCGAGCAGTTCCCGCCAGTAGGTGACCCCCCACCCGTAGGTGGAGCCCTCCGGGTCGCGCTCGTGGACGGTGATGTCGTGGGACGGATCCTGGCGCTTGAGCAGGATCGAGAGATACAGGCCGGCGGGCCCGCCGCCGACGCAGGCGACCTTCACGCGCACCCCTGGGAGTTACGAGTCGTGGCTGTGTGACGACGCAGAGTAGCAGGCGGATCGCGTCAGTTTTCACACGTGACGCACACCATCACCACGATCACGGCGGACGAAAGATCACCGAAGACAGCGCTTCCGCTGGAAGGAATTCCCCGCTCCAGCCCGGCCGGGGCGGGCGCCGCAACAAGATCATTCTTGTTCAACTCCGTACGACATCTGGGCAATTGTCCGGATCGCAGCCAACCCGTCCGGGGGAACTTCCCCCGTTGTCGACCGGCCCGATAGGCATGCGGGGTCTCGACCGGACCACCCCCCTCAGGAGGCTTTGCATGTCGGAACTCACCCGTCGCCGCGCGCTGTCCGCCGCGGCCGCCCTCACGGCGACCGCGGGCGTCGCCGCGGCCGTCGCGCCGGCCGCCGCGGCAACCGGACAGGGTCCGCACACCGGGCACTCCGGGCACCCGCAGGGCGTGCCGGGGCCCTTCGACGAGGTCTACAAGGGCCGCCGGATACAGGGCCGTCCCACCACCGGCGGCGGCCACCACGGCGGTCACCACGGTGCCGGCTACGCCGTGTCCGTCGACGGCGTGGAGCTGCATGTCATGCGCAACGCCGACGGCAGCTGGATCAGCGTGGTCAGCCACTACGACCCGGTGGCCACCCCGCACGCCGCGGCGCGCGCCGCGGTCGACGAACTGCAGGGCGCCGAGCTGCTGCCGTTCACCGCCAACTGACCGCCGCCACCGCACACCTGGAGCAACCAGCACATGACCGTCCGCAAGAACCAGGCCACCCTGACCGCCGACGAGAAGCGCCGATTCGTCGGGGCCGTCCTGGAGCTGAAGCGCAGCGGCCGCTACGACGCCTTCGTCAGGACGCACAACGCCTTCGTCATGTCCGACTCCGACTACGGCGAGCGCACCGGTCACCGTTCGCCGTCGTTCCTGCCCTGGCACCGCAGATTCCTGCTGGAGTTCGAGCGCGCCCTGCAGTCCGTGGACGCCTCGGTGGCGCTGCCCTACTGGGACTGGTCCACCGACCGCTCGACCCGCGCCTCGCTGTGGGCGCCGGACTTCCTCGGCGGCACCGGGCGCAGCCGGGACGGCCGGGTCACGGACGGCCCGTTCGCCGCCGTCGCCGGGGACTGGCCGATCAACGTCCGCGTCGACGGCCGCGCGTACCTGCGGCGCTCGCTCGGGGTGAGCGTGCGGGAGCTGCCGACCCGGGCGGAGGTGGAGTCGGTCCTGGCGATGGAGACGTACGACATGGCGCCGTGGAACAGCGCCTCGGACGGCTTCCGCAACCACCTGGAGGGCTGGCGCGGCGTCAACCTGCACAACCGGGTGCACGTGTGGGTGGGCGGCCAGATGGCCACCGGGGTCTCCCCCAACGACCCGGTGTTCTGGCTGCACCACGCCTTCGTCGACAAGCTGTGGGCCGAGTGGCGCCGCCGGCACCCCGACGCGGCGTACCTGCCGGCGGCGGGCACCCCGGACGTGGTCGACCTGGAGGAGACGATGAAGCCCTGGAACGACGTGCGCCCGGCGGACCTGCTGGACCACACGCGGTTCTACACGTTCGACACCGACTGACCGTTCGACGTGTCAGGCGCGCCTCCCGGGTGGCGCGATCAGGAGGGGGAAGCGGTGCGGCACTCCGGGTGACCCCAGCCCTGGTCGTTCTTGGCGATCTGCTCGCCGGCCGCGTAGGGGCGTCCGCACACACAGCGGCCGGGGAACTTGGCCTTGATCGTGCGCGACGACGACGAACCGGCGCGCCGCTGGGAGGACTTGGCCCCGGCGCCGCGTCCCCGCGGGGCCGCGGACTTCGGGGTGTCCGGGGAGGGCGGCGGCTCGGGTGAGCCGAGGGCGCTGCCCGCCGCCTCCTGGACACCGGCGGCCTGGCTGGCGGCGCGGTCGGCGAAGTCGTTCAGCCGGTCGCCGTCGACCTGGTGGGCGGGGACGTAGCGGAACTCCACGGAGCGGCCGGCGAGGAGTTCGTCGATGCGCACCACGAGGTCCTGGTTGGCGACCGGCTTGCCGGCGGCGGTCTTCCAGCCGTTGCGCTTCCAGCCGGGTAGCCAGGTGGTGACGGCCTTCATGGCGTACTGGGAGTCCATCCGGATCTCCAGCGGCACCGCCGGGTCGGTGGCCGCCAGCAGCCGCTCCAGCGCGGTCAGCTCGGCCACGTTGTTGGTGGCCCGGCCGAGCGGTCCGGCCTCCCAGCGGGCGGGCGTCCCGGAGTCGTCGGCGACCACCCAGGCCCAGCCGGCCGGTCCGGGGTTGCCCTTGGAAGCCCCGTCGCACGCGGCCACAGCATGTTCACCCATGGGCACGATCATGCCATGGCCGCGGTGACGTCCGGACCCGCGCTACGGCACGTCCGCGACCTTCGGCATGTCACCCTCCGTGGTGCTCGTGTCGATCACCGTGAAGGCGGCGCCCTGCGGGTCGCTGAGGGCGGCGAAACGGCCGAAGGGGCTGCTCTGCGGACCGAACCGGAGGGTGGCGCCCAGCTCGGTCGCCCGGGCGACGGCCGCGTCGCAGTCGGGGACGGCGAAGTAGACGTTGACGTACGGCGGCACCTCGGGCGGGAAGTCGTCGGTCATCTTCATCCGGCCGAGGACCGTGTCGCCGCCGACGTCGAACATCCGGTAGTCCATGGCGTCGTCCTGCATCCGCTTCACCGCGTAGGGGAAGACGGCGGGCAGGAAGGCGTCCGTGCGCTCGGGCTCCCGGGTGAAGAACTCGGCCCAGGCGTAGGCGCCGGGCACTCCTGTCGCCTCGAAGCCCTCGTGGGTGCCGGCCTGCCAGACGCCGAAGACCGCCCCGCTCGGTTCCCGGGCGATCAGCATGGAACCGAACTCGCCGACCTCCATGGGCCCCATCAGGACCTCGCCGCCGTTGTCCCGGATCTTGGCGGCGGTGGCGGCGGCGTCCGGCGAGGCGAGGTACAGACACCACTGCGACTGGCTCTCCTGGCCGGGCATCGGCGGTACGACCGCCGCGACCGCCTTGCCGTCCGCGTAGGCCTGGGTGTAGTTGCCGTACTCGGACGACGCCTCGCCGAAGGTCCAGCCCAGGACCTCGCCGTAGAAACGCTTGGCCCCCTCGACGTCGCTGAACATAGCGTCGGCCCAGCAGGGGGTTCCTTCAGGTGGTGCGGCCATGACTGGCGGCCCTTCCGATGAGAGGGATTGTCCGTTTTCTCACGCTAGCCATCCGCCGGGCGGCCCGCGCGCCGAGCGGGGCCGTCCGAACGGACGGCGGAGCTTGGCTCCGCGCGCGGTCCCGGTCGGTGACCGTGGCGCCGGGGAGGCGCACGGCGGTCGGCCGTGACCGCGGGGTGCCGTGGTGGTTCTCCGGCCCGGCGGGGGCGCGGCCCGGGTGGTACCGGCCGTTCACGGCCGACCCGGGTCCGCGCGAGCGCCGGGTCACTCGCCGTCGTACGCCCTGCGCAGGGCGGCGATGTCCAGCTTGCCCATCGCGAGCATGGCCCCCATGGTGCGGGTGGCGCGCTCCGGGTCCGGGTCGCCGACCATCTGGAGGAGGACCTTGGGTACCACCTGCCAGGACACGCCGTACCTGTCCTTGAGCCAGCCGCAGGGGCCGGGCTCGCCGCCGCCTTCGGTGAGCCTGCTCCAGTAGTGGTCGACCTCGTTCTGGTCGTCGCACTCGATCTGGAAGGAGATCGCCTCGTTGAACTTGAACTCGGGGCCGCCGTTGAGCGCGACGAACCGCTGACCGTTGGCCGTGAAGTCGACGGTCATCACGGTTCCCGCGGGGCGGGGGGCGCCCTCGAGGTAGTGGGTGACCTTGCCGACGCGCGCGTTCTTGAAGACCGAGACGTAGAAGTGGGCGGCCTCCTCGGCCTCGGTGTCGAACCAGAGACACGTGGTGAATCCGTCGGTCGTCATGAGTACCTCCTGCTGCGGGGATCGCTGTCACCTGTATTGACCGGTGCGGCCTCCGGAACTCATCGCCGGGCGGCGGATCCGCCGTCCGGATCTCGCGGCGCTCCTCGCGCGGCGGTGCAGCGGGCCCCCGGCGCCGGGGCCGGTCCGGCGCTCTGCCCAGGGCGAATCTGCCGCGGGCAGAGGAACCGGCCGCTGCGGGCCCGCGCGGCCGACAGTGGAGGGGACGACAACCACCTCACGGAGGGACGACCCCGATGCTCACCGCGCTCACCCCCCGGGCCGAGGAGGGCGACACCCCGCCCACCCGGTTCGACGACCACCTCGCCGCCCAACTGCTGGGCCAGCGCGTCGTGTTCCTGGGCACCCAGGTCGACGAGGTCTCCGCCAACCGGGTCTGCGCCCAGTTGCTGATCCTGTCGGCGGAGGACCCGCACACCGACATCGGCCTGTACATCAACAGCCCGGGCGGCTCGGTCCACGCCGGCCTGGCCATCTACGACACGATGCGGCTGATCCCCAACGACGTGGTCACCCTGGCCATGGGGTTCGCCGCGAGCATGGGGCAGTTCCTGCTCAGCGTCGGCACGGCCGGCAAGCGGTACGCGCTGCCGAACGCGCGGATCATGATGCACCAGCCGTCGGCGGGGATCGGCGGCACCACCGCGGACATCGAGATCCAGGCGCAGAACCACGAGTTCACCAAGCGGACCATCGAGCGGATCACCGCCGAGCACACCGGGCAGACCCCTCAGAGCATCGCCCGGGACGGCGACCGCGACCGCTGGTTCACCGCCGAGGAGGCACGGGAGTACGGCATCGTGGACCGGATCGTGGAGTCGCTCGCCGACGTCCGCCCGGTCGCGGCCAGGCGACGGACGGGGCTGTGACATGGGGAGCTACACGATTCCGAACGTCGTCGAGCGGACCCCGCGCGGCGAGCGGTCCTTCGACGTGTTCAGCAGGCTCCTGAGCGAGCGGATCATCTTCCTCGGCACCGAGATCGACGACGGCGTCGCCAACGTGGTGATCGCGCAGCTGCTGCACCTGGAGTCGGCGGAGCCGGACAACGAGATCGCGGTCTACATCAACTCGCCCGGCGGCGCGTTCACCTCGCTGATGGCCATCTACGACACCATGACGTTCGTTCGGGCGCCGATCTCGACGTTCTGCGTGGGGCAGGCGGCGTCGACGGCGGCCGTGCTGCTGGCCGGCGGGGATCCGGGGCGACGGTTCGTGCTGGAGCACGCGCGGGTGCTGCTCGGGCAGCCGGCGAGCGGCGGCCGGCAGGGCACGGTGTCGGATCTGGCGCTGCAGGCCAAGGAGATGGTCCGGATCCGTTCCCAGGTGGAGGAGGTGCTGGCCCGGCACACCGGACACGAGGTGGCCACGCTGCGGGCGGACATGGACCGCGACAAGGTGTTCACCGCGCGGGAGGCGGTGGCCTACGGACTGGCCGACGAGGTGCTGAGCCGGCGTCTCACGGTGGTGTGAGGCGCCGGCCGAGGGCATCCCCGACAGGACGTCAGGCGGCCAGGCACAGACCGCCGTGGGGGGTGCGGGCGGAGGTGCGGACGCCGGGCGCGGTACGGCTGCCGAGCCGGACCAGTTCGCCGTGCGCCCGCGCCAGCAGGTCGCCGAGGCCGAGGCCCAGGGCGTGCGCCGCGGCCGCGAGGACCTCTGAGGAGGCCTCCTTGCGGCCGCGCTCCACCTCCGACAGGTACGGCATGGAGATGCGGGCGGCGTCGGCGACGTCCTTCAGGGTGCGTTCCTGGGCGAGGCGTTCCCGGCGCAGGACGTCACCGACCAGATCGCGCCACAGAGGTTCCGCGGCACGCGGCTGCCGGGGCGGGGACGAGGGGCTCGGGCGCTCCCGGACCGGGCGCGGCGGGAGGGCTCGGGACTGGTTCGGCACTTGGTTGGTCACCTGCCCAGCCTAGGAGTTGACGCCGTGGCGGAAAGCGTACGGCGTTGCGCCCTCGGTGAATTCGGGCAGGCATGCGTCGGGCGACGGCGGGTAGGCGCCGTTCGTGACTGAGGGCATGCGGACCGCCGTGAAGCGGTCGGAAACAGCAACCGACGGGACAGGGACCGCCGGGGAAGCGACCGTCGTGGACCCCCGGAGCGTGGCCCCGCACGACGCCCGGGAGTTGTCCCGGCAGTTCTTCCGCCGGCTCAGAGAGCTGGAGGAGGGCACGCCGGAGTACCAGTACGCGCGCAACACGCTCATCGAGATGAACATCTCGCTGGTGCGGTTCGCGGCCGGGCGCTTCCGCGGGCGCGGGGACGACATGGAGGACATCGTCCAGACCGGGGTGGTCGGGCTGATCAAGGCCATCGACCGGTTCGACCTGTCCCGCGAGGTGGAGTTCACCTCGTTCGCGCTGCCGTACATCCTCGGCGAGATCAAGCGGTTCTTCCGGGACACCACCTGGGCCGTGCACGTGCCGCGCCGGCTGCAGGAGCTGCGGGTGGAACTGGCCAAGGCGCGCGAGGAGCTGGCCGGCCGGCTGGACCGGGAGCCGACGGTGGCGGAGCTGGCGATGCTGCTGAACCTGCCGGAGCGGGAGGTGAGGGAGGCGCAGATCGCGGCCAACGGCTACACGTCGGCCTCGCTGGACGCCGCGCTCACCGGGGACGGCCCGGACAGCGGCGAGGCGGTGCTGGCCGACTTCATCGGTGTCGAGGAGCACGGGCTGGGGCTGGTCGAGGACGTCCACTCGCTGGCCCCGCTGGTGGCGGGGCTGAGCGAGCGGGACCGGTGCATCCTGCATCTGCGGTTCGTGGAGGAGGCCACCCAGGCGGAGATCGGGGAACGCCTGGGCTGCTCGCAGATGCACGTGTCCCGGCTCATCAAGCGGATCCTGACCCGTCTGCGCCGGGGGATGGTGGAGGAACCGGGCCGCGCCTGAACGCCCCGCGGGCGGGTCACCCGCCCGCGGGGTCCGCCGTCACGGGTGGTCGAGGCGCAGCAGCGCGCGGACGCGCTTGCCGACGGGTACGCGTTCCGCGCTGACCTCGGCGGCGACGGCGTGCACTATCTCGAGACCGTGCCGGCCGATCCGCTGGGGGTCCCTGGGGAAGCGCAGCGGCAGCGCGTCGCTGCTGTCGTACACGGACACCGCGACGGAGGTGCCGGTGCCTTCCAGTTCCAGGATGTACGGACCGTTGCTGTGCCGCTCCGCGTTGGTGACCAGTTCGCTCACCACCAGCATCAGCTCCTCGACCGTGCGGTCGTCGATGGCGGCGAACCGGTCGGTGCGCAGCCGCTCGACGAACCGCGCGGCGAAGGAACGGGCCTCGGCGATGCATCCCGGTTCACCGGTGTAGTGTTCCGCGCGCCGCAGCGGTTCCACGGGCACGTCGAAACCAGTCGGTGCGACTGTCCCGCCCAGGTGTTCGATCATGCGCTTCTCTCTCCGACGCCGGACCGGCCGGACGCTGTTGCACCTGTGCTCGTACCCCGTGGCGCGCCGCGCACTCCCGTCACTGGGCCGAGTCTCCCGGCGGGGACTGCGGCGGCGTGGGTGACGGCTGCGGCGGGGGCGCCTCGCTGCTCGAAGGCGGCGGCTGCGGGGGCGACTCACTGCTGGGGGGAGGCGAGGACGGTGAGGCCGGCGAGGACGACGAGGCGCTCGGCGTGGTGACGCTCACCGACGGGGACGGCTGGGCGGGCGGCCGGGTGGGGCGGTCCTTGCCGCCGGTGTCGCCGCGGGGCCGGGCGAACCAGCCGCCGTCGTCGTCGTGCAGGACGAACACGTTCACGACCGTGGTCGACGGCGTGACCACCACGACGTTCGACGCGCGGTACGACGGCCAGGAGTCACCGGTGGGCTTCGGTGTGCCCTGCTGGGCGACCGGCGGGGTCAGCGGGTTGCCGCACGCGCAGCGCACCCGGGGCACGCCGTGCCCGTCCACGAGGACCGCGGTGCCGGTCTGCAGGACGGCCTGGTAGCTGGTGGCGGCGCCGTCGCGGTAGCCGTGGTTGGTGACCCTGGTGTCCATGCGCAGTTGCACGGGGGTGAGGCCCCGCAGGTAGGCGGGCACGTCGGCGGGGGCGACCGCGGCCACGGAGGCGAAGGCCCGGTTGCGGTCGGGGGCGGCCGCCAGGAAGCGGATCTGCTTCTCGACGTCGCAGCTGGAGGCGTTGCGGTTGCCTCCGTACAGGCCGGCGGTGCCGCCGTCGACGGCGGTCACGGCGTTGGAGCCCTCGGAGGTGGCGGCGGGGCTGGGCGAGACGGGCTGGGTGGAGCTGTCCGTGGCGGTGGACTCGGTGAACGGGTCCGGACCGGGTTTGCTCGCCGCCTGCAGGAACACCTCGCCGTCGGCCTCCTTGCCGCCGCCGTCGGAGCGGGTCAGGACGATGCCGAGGGCCACCAGGGCCAGGGCGACGGCCACCGCGAGGGCGATGCCGGGCGCGGAGCGCCACCAGGGACGGCGCGGCCCGGGCGGACCGCCCTCCGGGCCGCCGCCGGTCGGTGGGGAGGGTGGACCCGAGGGAGGGCCCGAGGAGCCGGACGGGCCGGACGACTGGCCCGAGGGCGGCCCCGCCGAGGGCCGGGTGGGACCCGAGAGCGGGCCGGAGGGTGGGCCGGTGGGACGGCCGGAGGACGGCGGTTCGACGCTCACTGGATCTCCCGACGTCGACTTCCTGCGACACTCCGGCAGAAGAATGTCGGATATGCCGGATGTATTATTCAATGCCCCATTGTGAACTCCAGGCGGGCGGCGACCGCAAGCGGACAGCCGGCGCTTTCACCGCCCGACCGAGGACCCCGCCGCGCGGACGGGTCTCCCGGCAGGCGCTCCGGGCGCTGTCTGCTTAGCGTGACAGGGTGAGCACGCACCGTCCCTCCGCCGCCTCAGCCTGGCAGGCCGCCCGGCCCGGCTGGGCGCGGGCGCTCGCCGCGGCCCTGGCCGGGCTGGTCGCCATGAGCGTCGTGGCCGCGCTCGGCCTCTGGGCGGCCGGGGCCGCGGACCTGCCGGACCGCGCCTTCCCCCGGGTGGTCGCCGCGACCGTGGTCACCGCGGTCGGCGGCACCGTCGAGCTCGCGGGTGACGCCGGTCCGCTCGCGGGCACGGGCGCCGATCTGGCCGTGATCCCGTTGTCCGTCACCCTCACCGGGGCCCTGGTCGTCGCCGTCGGCTTCCTGCGGCCGCTGCGCCACCGTGCGGTGGCCGACGCCGGTGAGCTGGCCGGCTGGGCGGCCCGGATCGCCGTGGTGTGGCTGCTCGGGCTGCTCGGCCTGGCGCTCGCCGCCCGGCAGACCTTCACGATCTCGCTGGGCCAGGGCGAGGTGAACGACCTCGCCGATCTGTTCGGCATCCGGCCGCAGGTCGGCTTCACCACCGACGTACCGCGCACCCTCGCCGTCGGGCTGGTCTGGCTCGCCGGAGTGCTGGTGCTGACGCTGCTGGTCTCGCGGGGTGCCCCACTGCCGGCGCGCCTGCTGCCCTTCCAGCGGTCGGTCCGACCCGCGGCCCACGCGATGGTGTTGCTGCTCCTCGCCTACGTGGGCCTCGGCCTGGTGATCGCGCTGATCGTGGCGGCCACGCGGGGCCACCCCGCCGAGACGCTGGCGGTGGTGCTGCTGGGCCTGCCCAATCTGATGTGGCTGGCGTTCACACTCGGGCTGGGCGCCACCTGGGACGGGCGGGTGGAAGGGCCGTTCGGGCTGCCGATGCCGCATGTCCTGGACGAGGTGCTGCGCGGCCGGGACAACACCGAGCTCGACGTGGGCACGCTCGCCGAGCAGGACGCGCGGGCGTGGTGGCTCGTGGTGGCCGCGGCGGTGCTGCTGCTGGCGGCGGCGTTCGTGATGGCGGCCCGCTCGCCGGCCGGTGTGGCCGCCTGGCGGCACGCCCTGCGCATGGCGGTGGCTCTGGTACTGACGGTGCTGATGATCTGCCTGCTGGGCCGCCTCTCCGCGCACTACGGGCTGTCGCTGCTCGGTATCGGGGATCTGGGCGGCGGCCTCGCGGGTGAGCTGTACCTGCGGCCCCGGCTGTGGTCGGCCCTGGGCCTGGCCGCCCTGTGGGGGCTGGTCACCGGCTTCCTCGGCGCCCTGCTGTCCCGGCCGGTGCGTCACCCCGGTGCGGTGCCGGACGAGGCGGCGGCACACGGCTGACCGCCCGCGGGGGTGCGCCGGCCCCGGCCCGGCGACCGGCGCGCGGCCCGGCTCCTCGCCCCGGCTCCTCGCCCCGGGAACAGCCGACGGCGTTCGGCCACGTCGCCGCCCCGGCCCCGGGCGTCCGACGCGCCGGTGGCACCGGTGGCCGCCGCTCCCTGCCCGCTCGGCGCCCCGGGCGGCGCGACCGCCGGGCGGCCCGGCCGGAACACAGCCGACGTCCCCTCCGGCGCCACCTGCCGGCCGGCCCCGTCGGCCGGCAGCCCGGCACACCGAGCCTTCAGCCCGTCCCGCCCGCGAAGAACCGCGTTGCCACCGCCCGGCCCCGCCCGGCCCCGCCCGCGCCGCACTCCGGCGGCAGCCGGCGAGGCTCCGGCCCGCGGCACGCCCGGCCGGTCCCGAGCCGCGGCCGTTGCGCCGCGATGCCCCGCCACCGGTCAGGCCGCCCGGTGGTCGTGGGCGGGGCACGGCCGACGACCACCCGCCCGGGAGGCGGCACCCTGGGAGGACACCGGGAGCGGGCGCGGGCCGGCGAGCCGTTCGATCCGCGCGGTCAGAGGCCGATCACCGGTTCCGCCCAGCGCGGCGGCGGCTTCGGGGCCTCCGGCAGGCCAGGGGTCGGCGGTCGCAGGGCCCTCAGGTCCACCTCCGTGGCCGGGTGCCCGGCCGAGGGGCCGCCGCTCAGGGCGGCGCGGAGGTCGGCGACGAAGCCGAGGCAGGAGTCCTGGCGGTCGTCGGGGCTCTTGGCCAGGGCCCGCGCGAACACCGCGTCGACGTGGGGGTCGAGGTCGGGGCGCGCCTCGGTCAGCGGTGGCGGGTCGTCGTACTGGTGGGCCCACAGCAGTGCCATGTCGTCGTCGCGGCGGAACGGCGGGTGCCCGGCCAGGGTCTCGTGGACGACACAGGCGAAGCCGTAGACGTCGCAACGCGCGTCGACCGGCTTGCCGGAGATCTGCTCGGGCGCCACGTAGTCGAGCGTGCCGACGAACTGGCCGACGGTGGTGAAGCCGGTCAGCGACAGCGACTTCTTCGTCAGGCCGAAGTCGGTGAGGTAGACGTGCTCGGGGTGGTCGCTGTCGGTGCCGCGGGCGACCAGGATGTTGCCGGGCTTCACGTCGCGGTGGACCAGCCCGTGCTCGTGGGCCGCGTCCAGCGCGGAGGCGACCTGGGCGGTGATGCGCAGGGCGGTACCGGGCGCCAGCGGGCCCCGCCGGTCCAGCAGGTGGCGCAGGTCGCTGCCGGCGACGTAGCGCATGGCGATGTACAGGACGCCGTCCGTCTCGCCCGCCTCGAAGACCGGCACGATGTGCGGGTGGTCGATGGCGGCGGCGGTCCGGGACTCGTGGGTGAAGCGCTGCCGGAAGGTGTCGTTGCGGGCGAGTTCGGGGGCGAGCAGCTTCAGCGCGACCGTGCGGTCCAGGCGCAGGTCGTGGGCGCGGTAGACGACGGCCATGCCACCGCGGCCGATCTCGCTCTCGATGCGGTAGCCGGCGACCGTGCGGCCGATCAGCTCGGCGGGCCGGCCGGAGAAGAGGCTGGTGTCAGGGGCCATCGGGGCTCACGATCCGGGTGGGGGCGTGGTCGCGACCGGGGGGCGCGGTGGCCTCCGGGGGCACGACGGCGGTCGGCGGCGCGGCGTCCGGGCGAGCCGCCGGGCGAGCCGAGGGGCCCGAGGGCGTGGGGTCCGGGGGCGCGGTGGTGTCCGGGGGCGCGGTCGCGCTCGGCGCCTCGTCGGCCGCGTAGGTGCTCAGCCGGGTGCCGTCGGCGTAGAGCCACCGCCCGCGCTCGGCGTCGTAGAGCCACAGCGACTCACCGTCGACGACCACCCCGATGCGCAGGCCCTGGGTGCGGTGGCGGAAGGACTCACCGTCGAGCGCCCCGGAGGCGAGGTCCTCCACGGCCGCCCGGTAGCCGGCCAGGACCCGTTCGGCGCGGGCGAGCAGCGGGCGCGGGTCGGCGGTGCGGGCGAGGGGGCCGCCGGCCGTGGTGGGCGGGTCCTGCGGTAGGGCGACCAGCAGGCGGGCGTCGACCCAGGCGGACCATCCGTTGGCGCACAGCGCCCGGCCCCAGTCGCCGCGCCGTTCGACGAGCCGTACGGGCAGCAGCGGGTCGAGGGGCACGGTGGGCCGGGCGGGGTCGGGGTCCTCCCAGGCGGCCATGCCGTCGCCGGGGACGACGTGAGTGGGACGGAACATCGGGAGCGTCACGTCGGGCCTACTTCCGCATGACGGCCGGCTCCTGCCGGCGCAGCAGCCGGGAGACCAGCAGGCCGAAGACCACGGAGAGCACCACCAGCATGCCCACGTCGAGCAGCCAGACGCCCGCCGAGTGCTCGAACAGCGGGTCGGCGGTCAGGTCTCCGGGCACGATGCGGGCCAGGTCGAGGGTGCCGGCCATCGCGCCCAGTGCCCAGCGCGAGGGCACCAGCCACGCCAGCTGCTCCAGTACGACGACGCCGTCCAGCTTCAGCAGCGCGCCGCAGAAGACCACCTGGACGATGGCGAGCAGCACCAGCAGCGGCATGGTCACCTCCTCCTTGCCGACCAGGGCGGAGATGACGAGGCCGAGCATCATCGCGGTGAACGCCAGGAGGGCGACGGCGACGGTGATCTCGACCAGGGGCGGCATCAGCACCCCCTTGCCGCCGGGCGCGCCGAGTTCGACGCCGAGCAGGGCGACCAGGGTCAGGACGACGGCCTGGACGACGGTCACCGTGCCGAGCACCACCACCTTCGACATCAGGTACGCCGATCTGGACAGGCCGACGGCGCGTTCGCGCCGGTAGATCACCCGCTCCTTCACCAGCTCGCGCACGGCGTTGGCGGCCCCGGTGAGGACCCCGCCGACGCTCAGGATCAGCAGCGCGTTCATCGCCGTGTCCCGGGTGAGCTCGCCGCCGGCGAGGGCCCGGGCCATGGCGCCCATGACGAACGGCAGGGCGATCATGATGGCGAGGAAGGTGCGGTCGGCGCTCAGGGCGGCGGCGTAGCGGCGCACCAGCGTGCCCAGCTGGGCGCGGCGGCCGCGCGGCCGGGGCGGCGGCGGAATGATCAGGGGCCCCTCCCGGGGCAGCCGGGGCTGCGCGGTGGCGTCGGCGACGTACCGGCGGTGCAGTGCCGAGGTGCGGTACTGCCCCGCCCAGTCCCGGTCTCGGTCGCGTTCGAACGCCTCGAAGGCCTCGGGCCACTGCGGGCAGTCGAAGAAGCCGAGCGCCTCGTCGGGCGGCCCGTAGTAGGCGATGCGGCCGCCGGGGGCGAGCACCAGGAGCCGGTCGCAGACGTCGAGGCTGAGGACGCTGTGGGTGACGACGATGACGGTGCGGCCGTCGTCGGCGAGGTCGCGCAGCATGTGCATCACCGAGCGGTCCATGCCGGGGTCGAGGCCGGAGGTGGGCTCGTCGAGGAAGAGCAGCGAGGGTTTGGTCAGCAGTTCCAGGGCGACGCTGACGCGTTTGCGCTGGCCGCCGGAGAGGCTGTGCACGGGCTGGTCGGCGCGCTGCTCCAGACCGAGTTCGCCGATGACCTCGGCGACCCGGGCGCGGCGTTCGACCCGGGCGGTGTCCTGGGGGAAGCGCAGCTCGGCGGCGTAGGAGAGGGCGGCGCGCACGGTGAGCTGGGAGTGCAGGATGTCGTCCTGGGGGACGAGTCCGATGCGCTGGCGCAGCTCGGCGTAGTCGTGGTAGAGATCGCGGCCGTCGTAGACGACGGTGCCGTGGTCGGCGGGGCGCTGGCCGGTGAGGGCGTTCAGGAGGGTGGACTTGCCGGCGCCGCTCGGCCCGACCACGGCGAGCAGGCACTTCTGCCCCACCGGGAAGGACACGTGGTCCAGCAGCGTCTTGCGGCCGTGGTCGACGGCGACGGTGAGTTCCTGGACGTCGAGGGAGATCTCACCGGTGTCGACGTACTCCTGCAGCCGTCCGCCGGTCAGGCAGAACGCGGAGTGCCCGATGCCGACGATGTCGTCGGGTCCGACGGGCGCGCGGTCCACCGGGCGGCCGTTGAGGTAGGTGCCGTTGTGGCTGCCGAGGTCGGCGATCTCGTAGCTGCCGTCGGGCAGGGCGCGCAGTTCGGCGTGGTGGCGGGAGACGACGAGGTCGTCGACGATCAGGTCGTTGTCCAAGGCGCGGCCGATGCGCACGGTGCGGGTGGGCAGCGGCCGGACGCTGGTGGGCCGGCGGAAGGTGCCGGTCAGGGCGGGCATCGCCACGGCGGAGGGGCGTTCCGCTGCGTGCGGGGCCGGCGGGGCCCGGCCGACGAGGACGGCGCGGGGGCCGTCGGAGGGGTTGCCGAACCGCAGGACGCTGCCGGGTCCGACGTCCCGCTCGTGGATGCGGTGGCCGTCGGCGAAGGTGCCGTTGGTGCTGTGCTCGTCGCACAGCACCCAGTGGTCGCCGTAGGGCCGCAGCACGGCATGGTGCCAGGAGACCCGTGTGTCGTCGAGGACGATGTCGCTGAGCGGGTCGCGGCCGAGACGGTAGGCGTGGCCCGGGGTCATCAACGTGACGCCCGTCTCGGTCTCCAGGACCAGTTCGGGTGCCGTCGAGGCGACCGGTCGCTCCGCCATGCCGGAATTCTATCGACCTGTGCCGATGAGCGCCTTATAACCCGTTCGGAGGAGCCTCACGGGTCAGGCGACCGGCACCACCAGGGCCGGGACGGTGCGCTGCATCCGCAGCGCGTCGACGGACTCGGCGAGCAGTTCGTACTCGGTGGTCTCGTCACTGGCGGCGATCCGCACCAGCCGTCCGCCGGCCAGCTCGTCGGCGACGAGTTCCTGTCGTGCGACGTCCGCGCACCAGGACCGCAGGATCCCCGGCACGTCGGGCACGGTCGCGGCGACCGGCACCAGCGCGCCGGCCGGGTAGCGGGCGCCGCCGGGCTGCGGGTCCAGCCGCTCGGCGATCCAGCAGGCCCGGTCACGCAGCCACCACAGGGCGAGCGCGAGCGTGGGCGCCCGGTAGGTGCCGAGCGGTACGCCGATGCGCCGCCCGTCGCAGACACCGTACGCGGTGACATGGCACAGGAATTCGTCGTGCACGTCTCACTCCCCCGTCGATCGCTTGCGCGCCTGGGCCTCGCTTCCCTGCGGCTCCCGGGTGGTGAACTGCCCCTGTCGTTCGAGTATGTTCACTTCTAAAACACTGTCACCATGACTTTCCGGCCAGTCTCCTGGCATATTCCGGGGCGCCGCTGGCCGAATTCCGGCGGGGCGTCAGGAGTCGTCGGCATGACCCCGGAGGTAATCGACCGGGCCGGGCGCGCGCGGCACAGTGGTCGCACCGGGTCGGCGCTCATCGCGATCCGGGACCTGACCTGCATCGACGACCCCATGGGGGCTGATTTCCCGTGTCCGCGCAGACCGAACGCTACGAGAACGCCGTCGCCCGTTACTTCGAGGCCTGGAACGCCCGCGAACCGCAGGCTTTGGCCAAAGCTGTCACGGTCGCGTGGGCGGCGGACGGCGGCTACACCGACCCACTGGCCGACGTCAGCGGTCATGAGCAGATCACCGCCCTGATCACCGCGGCGCAGGCGCAGTTCCCCGGCCTGGAGTTCCGGCTGACCGGCACCGTCGACGGGCACCACGACACGGCCCGCTTCTCCTGGGAGCTGGTCGACGCGGCGTCGGGGTCCGCCCCGGTGGCGGGGTCCGACGTGATCACGCTCGACGCCGAGGACCGGATCACCTCGGTCCTCGGCTTCCTCGACCGGGTGCCCGCCGGGGCCTGACGGCCGCGCCGCGATGAGTTCCCCCGCTCGCGCCGGTCTACCGATCGGAACCGACCGGCACCGGAGCGAGCGGAGGACATCATGGGCACGAGCGGTGGAGCACTGACCGCGGAATTCACCGCGGTCCTGGTCAAGAGCCCGAGCAAGGGCGGCTGGACCTATGTCGTCTGGCCGGAGTCCGTCGCGTACTTCGGCACCCGCGGACTGGTCAAGGTCCGCGGGACCGTCGACGGGCAGCCCTTCCGCAGCTCGTTCATGGCCCTCGGGGACGGCACCCACAAGCTGCCCGTCAGCGCCGAGGTCCGCAGGGCGATCGGCAAGGAGGAGGGCGACCGGGTGACCGTCCGGCTCGTCGAACGGCTCAGCCGTTGACCACCGCGTCGATGCGGGCCAGCTCGGCGTCCTCGAAGTCGAGGCGGTCCAGGGCGCCGACGCTGTCCTCGATCTGCCGGGCGCTGCTCGCGCCCACCAGCGCCGAGGTCACCCGCCCGCCGCGCAGCACCCAGGCCAGGGCCATCTGGGCCAGCGTCTGCCCGCGCCCCTTGGCGATCTCGTCCAGGGCGCGCAGCCGGGCCACCAGGTCACCGGTGAGGGCGTCCGAGTTCAGGAAGGGGCTGTCGCTCGCCGCCCGGGAGTCCTCGGGGATGCCGTCGAGGTAGCGGGAGGTGAGCAGGCCCTGCTCCAGCGGGGAGAAGACGATCGAGCCGACCTGCAGCTCGTCCAGCGCGTCGAGCAGGCCGCCGGTCTCGGGGCGCCGGTCCAGCATCGAGTAGCGCGGCTGGTGGATCAGCAGCGGGGTGCGCAGCTCGCCCAGGATGCGGGCGGCTTCGCGGGTCTGCTCGGCCGAGTAGTTGGAGACCCCGACGTACAGCGCCTTGCCCTGCTGCACCGCCGAGTGCAGGGCGCCCATCGTCTCCTCCAGCGGAGTGTCCGGGTCGGGCCGGTGCGAGTAGAAGATGTCGACGTAGTCCAGGCCCATCCGCCGCAGGCTCTGGTCCAGCGACGACAGCAGGTACTTGCGCGAGCCCCACTCGCCGTACGGGCCCGGCCACATCAGATAGCCGGCCTTGGTGGAGATGACCAGCTCGTCGCGGTAGCGGGCGAAGTCGGCCTTCAGGAACTCGCCGAACGCGGACTCGGCCGCGCCGGGCGGCGGACCGTAGTTGTTGGCCAGGTCGAAGTGGGTGACACCGAGGTCGAACGCGCGGCGCAGGATGGCGCGCTGGGTCTCGACCGGCCGGTCCGGGCCGAAGTTGTGCCACAGGCCGAGCGAGAGCGCGGGCAGTCTCAGGCCGCTGCGTCCGGAGCGCCGGTAGGGCATGTCCGCGTAGCGGTCGGGGTGTG
Organism: Streptomyces sp. bgisy159; assembly: GCF_965341775.1. Taxonomy (GTDB): domain Bacteria; phylum Actinomycetota; class Actinomycetes; order Streptomycetales; family Streptomycetaceae; genus Streptomyces. The sequence goes on from NZ_CBDQZH010000006.1 coordinate 51,257, forward strand.
CGGTGTACAACGCGACTCCATGAGGGGTGGGACACAGTGATCGAGCTGTACCCACTCTTCCGCTGCCTGCGAGCAGTGGTCCAACAGAAGAATCCGATGGAATTCAGCGGCTACGCTGCTCAATCATGGAACTGCGCCACCTCCAGCACTTCGTCGCGGTCGCCGAGGACCAGCACTTCACCCGGGCCGCCGAACGCCTGATGGTCTCCCAGTCGGGCCTGTCGGCGTCCATCCGGGCGCTGGAGCGGGAACTGCGGGCGCCGCTGTTCGTCCGGACCACCCGCCGGGTGACGCTGACCGAGGCGGGGCGCGCCCTGCTGGGCGAGGCGGAGCGCATCCTGGCCCAGGTACGGGCGGCACACGAGGCGGTGGCCGCGGTGCAGGGGGTGCTGCGCGGGACGCTGGCGGTGGGCGCCGAGCAGTGCATCGCCGGGGTGCATCCGCCCCGGCTGCTGGCCGCCTTCCGCCGACTGCACCCGGACGTGGAGATCCGGCTGCGGCAGTACGGCTCGGGGACGCTGGCCGAGGAGGTCGCGGCCGGCCGGCTCGACCTGGCCTTCGCCTACCGTACCCAGGACGACGGCGACCAGCTGCGCTCGGTGCCGCTGGCGGCCGAGCCGATGTACGTGCTGTGCCACCCCGGTCACCGTCTGGCGGGCACGGCGGCGGCACTCACCCCGGCGGACATCGCGGGCGAGGTGTTCGTGGACTTCCACCCCGACTGGGGGCCGCGCCGGGCGGCCGACGCCGCGTTCGCCGCGGCCGGGCTGCGGCGCACGGTCGCACTGGAGGTCAACGACGTGCACAGCCTGCTGGACCTGATCGACGAGAACCTGGGCATCGCGGTCGTCCCGCGCCACTTCCGTCACAAACGGCGCACCCTCACCGCGCTGCCGCTGAAGGGCATCGGCGAGGCGGCCTACGAGACGGTCGCCCTGCTGCCGCCCGCCCCCGCCCTCAGCCCGGCAGCCCGCGCGCTGATGGACGTCCTGGAGAACGGGGGCGCGTAGCCGCCGGCTGCGCGATGGTGGACGCATGCATGCGAAGGACATCCTCATCGACGGCTACGGCCGCGTCCGGGAAGAGGTCCACGCGGCCGTCGAGGGTCTCGACGCCGAGGACCTCAACGCCCGGCCCACCACCGAGACCAATTCCATCGCCTGGCTGATCTGGCATCTCACCCGGGTGCAGGACGACCACATCGCCGACGCCTTCGGGCTGGACCAGGTCTGGCTGACGGAGGACTGGGAGAAGCGGTTCGGGCTCGGCCTGCCGCGCCGGGACACCGGCTACGGGCACAGCGCGGCGAAGGTGGCCAAGGTGCGCGTCGACTCCCCCGACCTGCTCACCGGCTACCACGACGCCGTCCAGGAGCACACGCTGCGACAGCTGCGCGCGGTGACCGCCGCGGACCTCGAACGCGTCGTGGACGAGCGCTGGGATCCGCCGGTCACCCTCGGTGTGCGGCTGGTGAGCGTCCTGTCCGACGATCTGCAGCACGTCGGACAGGCGGCCTACGTGCGCGGGCTGCTTCAGAGCGCGGCGGCGTAGCCCGGCAGCACGACGTCCTCGATGAGGGCCTTGCGCTCGTCGAACGGCACGAAGGCGCTCTTGAGCGCGTTCACCGTGACGGTGCGCAGGTCCTCCACGCCCCAGCCGGCCTCCTCGACCAGCAGGGACATCTCCCGGGTCATCGTCGTGCCCGACACCAGACGGTTGTCGGTGTTGAGGGTGACACGGAAGCCGAGGTCCTTCAGCGCGGTGATCGGGTGTTCGGCTATGGAGGTGGCGGCGCCGGTCTGGAGGTTGGAGGTGGGGCACATCTCCAGGGCGATCCGGCGGTCGCGGACCCAGCCGGCGAGCCGGCCGAGCTTGCCGGCCGCGAGGTCGGGGATGTCGTCGGTGATGCGGACGCCGTGACCGATGCGCTGGGCTCCGCAGATCTGCAGGGCCTGGTGGATGCTGGACAGGCCGTCGGCCTCACCGGCGTGGATGGTGAACGGCACGTTCTCGCGGCGCAGGTACTGGAAGGCCTCCAGGTGGTCGGCGGCCGGGAAGCCGGCCTCGGCGCCGGCGATGTCGAAGCCCACGACACCGGCGTCACGGAAGGCCACGGCCAGGTCGGCGGCCTCGCGCACCCGGTCGAACATGCGCATGCCGCACAGCAGGGTGCCGACCCGGACCGGGGTCCCGGCGGCGGCCGCCTTCGCCATGCCGGCGGCGAGGCCCTCCTGCACGGTCTCCACGACCTCGGCGAGGCTCAGGCCGCCGGCGGTGTTCAGCTCGGGCGCGTAGCGGACCTCGCCGTAGACCACGCCGTCGGCCGCGAGGTCGAGGACGTACTCCTCGGCGGTGCGCAGCAGGCCCTCGCGGGTCTGCATCACGGCGAGGGTGTGCTCGAAGGTGGCGATGTAGCGGACCAGGTCGCCGGAGTTGGCGGCCTCGAAGTACCAGGCGGCCAGTTCGTCGGGGTCGGTGGTGGGCAGGGTGTGCCCGACCGCCTCGGCCAGTTCGACCACGGTGGCCGGGCGCAGGCCGCCGTCGAGGTGGTCGTGCAGGACGGCCTTGGGGAGGCGTCGGATCAGGTCGGCGTCTACGCGCGTAGCAGTCATGGCGGGTCTTTCCTTGAGCGGGGCGGTCCGGGCGAGCGGGGGAGGGACGGGGTGACGGGAAAGGGGTCAGCCGGCGGGCTGGAGCAGGTCCCAGCGGTTGCCGTAGAGGTCCTGGAAGACGGCCACCGAGCCGTAGGGCTCGTGGCGCGGCTCCTCCAGGAAGGTGACGCCGGCGGCCAGCATCCGGCCATGGTCGCGGGCGAAGTCGTCGGTGTGCAGGAAGAAGCCGACACGCCCGCCGGTCTGGTCGCCGATCCGGGCCCGCTGCGTCCCGCCCTTGGCGCGGGCCAGCAGCAGGGCGCTGCCGTCGTCGGCCGCGACGACGACCCAGCGCGAGCCGTCCGGACGCGGGGCGTCCTCGACGAGCCGGAACCCGAGGGCTTCGGTGTAGAAGCGGATCGCCTCGTCGTAGTCGTCGACGACGAGGGTGACCAGGGCGACGCGTCTCATCGGGGCCTTTCCGGGAGGGCTGATCAGCAGAAGAGGTTATACGTAAAACGTGCGATACGCCAGTCTCCTCGGGGAGGCCCGGGACGGAGGAAGGACGAGGTCGACGGCGGGGGCGAGGCGCGCGGTCGGGCGGGGGCTACGGCAGCGGGCGGGGAGACCGGCGTGGAGGCAACCTGCCGGAACGAGGCCGCGTGCAGGGGCGGCCGGGCCGCCGGGAACGGGACGTCGGCCGGGGGGCCGCCACGCCCGGGGGCCGCGGGCCGCCCCGGCCGGCCCCGTTGCCGTTCCGGCGGGACGGCACACAGCAGTGGTTGCCGACCGGGCCGAGTCGGCCGGCGGGACGCAAGGGCGGGCGTTGTTCACGAGGCGGATCGTCCACCGCGACGCGGGGGTTACCTGTCAGTAATTACCGGTGCTTTGATGTCTGCGCCGCTCAGTCCTCCTCACCCTCAGGGAGATCCGGTGACGCTCACCGCACCGCGCCGCACCCGGGGCACCGTCGTGCTGGCCCTCACTCTGTCCGCCGTGCCGTTCACCGGTGCGGCACCCGCTGAGGCCGCCGAACCGGTCGTACCGGTACGGGTGCTGACGTACAACGTGTTCCTGATGAGCAAGAGCCTGTACCCCAACTGGGGGCAGGACCACCGGGCGGCGCAGATCCCGAAGGCGCCCTTCTTCCACGGGAACGACGTGGTGGTACTGCAGGAGGCGTTCGACAACTCCTCCTCGGACGCGCTGAAGCGCGCGGCCGCCGGGGAGTACCCGTACCAGACGCCCGTGGTGGGACGCAGCAGGGACGGCTGGGACGCCACCGGCGGGGCGTACTCCGCGCTGACACCGGAGGACGGCGGTGTGACCGTACTCAGCAAGTGGCCCGTCCTGCACAGGGAACAGTACGTCTACAAGGATGCCTGCGGCGCCGACTGGTGGTCCAACAAGGGCTTCGCGTACGTGGTGCTGGACGTGAACGGCAGCCGGGTGCACGTCGTCGGCACACACGCGCAGTCCACCGACCCCGGGTGCGCCGCCGGGGAGGCGGCGGCGACGCGCGGCCGGCAGTTCGCGGCGATCGACGCCTTCCTGGACGCCAAGGACATCCCGTCGGACGAGCAGGTGCTGGTCGCCGGCGATCTCAACGTCGACTCCCGCTCGCCCGAGTACGCCTCGATGCTGGCCGCGGCCGGGCTGGTGGGGGCCGACACGCGCACCGGGCACCCGTACTCCTTCGACACCGCCGAGAACTCCGTCGCCCGGTACCGGTACCCGGACGACCCGCGCGAGGACCTGGACCATGTCCTGCACCGCGCGGGGCACATACGGCCGGCCGTGTGGAAGAACGACGTCGTGCGGGAGGAGTCGGCGCCCTGGACGGTGTCCAGTTGGGGCACGGACTACACCTACACCAACCTCTCCGACCACTACCCGGTGGCAGGTCTGGCGGGTTGACCCACCCGCTCGGGCACTTCGTCGAGCCGGCGCGGTTCGTCAGCGGTCGGGCGTAGGGCCTCAGCGGTCGGGGTAAGGGCGTCGATGGTCGGGGGAAGGGCGTCGGCCGCCAGGTCGTCGGTGCGGTGGCCGCTTCGTACGCACCGCGCAGTCTCACCCACGCCCACCGCGACGACTCTCAACAGGCCATCGTCTCCTCGCACTTGCGCAGCGCCTCCTGGACGTCACGGCTCCACGGGCGGGGCGCGGGCGGGGAGGCGGTCGACACGGTGTGTACGCCGGGCTCCTTGCGCTCGGGCAGGTCGCCGGGGCGGGTGCCGGGCCGCCGCTCGGGGTCGTGGTCCGGTCCCCGGCCGCAGACCTGGTCGAGGAGGCCGGTGAGGTCGCCGTCCGGCAGGGGCAGTTCGAGGTCGTCGTCGACGAAGCCGATCACGGCCGGTACGTACTCCACCAGCGACCGCAGCGTCCGGGGCAGCCCCCGTCCGCCGCGCCGCAGCCCGCGCAGCACGTGCAGGGCGGTGGCGATCTCCACCTCGGTGGCCTCGCGGTTGAGGGTGGCGGGGGTGATGTCGGTGTGGCGCAGCCACCAGTCGGCCTCCTGGTCCTCCCCCAGGGAGCGGTGGTGGAGGTAGAGGCAGTACGAGGAGACGGTGTCGGAGCCGCCGGCGCCGTACTGCCACCAGAAGCGGGCGCTGTCCTCGCAACCGGCCAGGTGGAGCAGGGCGCCGAGGACGCGGGCGCCGGAGGGTTCGGGCAGGCAGCTGCCGAGGAAGGCGCCCAGTCCGCGCAGGGCGCCGGGGCGCAGCAGCAGCGCCTCGCACAGCGCGCGCAGGTCGCGGGCCGCCGGGTGGGGCTGCGCGGGCCGAAGGCCCCGCGGGGCGGGCCGGTTGGCGGGGCCGGCCAAGGGTTCGTCGCCGTGGGCGGCGACCCGGGCGGCGATACGGGCCTCGGCCGCCTCGATATCGGAGCGGGTGTAGGGGGCGGTGGGTACCAGCCGGGCCCCGGCGAGCAGGGTGTCCACATCGCTCACGGTGTCGTGGGTCATGAGCGCTCCGCCTCCTCCTCGGCGCACGATGCGTAGATCTCCTTCAGCCGGCGTTTGGCGTAGCGCTCGGTGGAGCGTACGCCCGCCTCGGTGATGCCGAGGTGGAAGGCCACGTCGGCGGTGCTGTAGCCCTCGCAGTAGCGCAGCCGGATGACGTCGCGCTGGCGCTCGGGCAGGGTGGATATGGCGCGGAACAGGCGCAGATTCTGCTCGATCACCTCGAAGGCGTCCTCGGCGCCCTGCAGCGTGACCGTCTCGAAGACCGCGGTGTCCATCAGGGTGGGGCGCCGGCCGCGGGCGCGGGCGTGGTCGATGATGCGATTCCTGACCACCCGCCAGGCGTAGGCGGCGGGGTTCTCGGTGCGCAGGGTCTGCCGCCAGTCGCGGGCGAGCTGGACGAACGCCTCGTCGACGGCCTCCTCGGCGTCGGCGCGGCAGCGCAGGCAGCGTTCGGCCTCGCGGACGTAGCGGGGCCGGTGCATCTGGTGGAAGGCGGCGAAGTCCAGAGGCAGTTTCTCGGGTGCCCGGGGGCGGCCGGCCGGGCTCAGTCTCGATTCCTCCTGGGTCACCGGTCGCCTCCCGGCAGCCGGTGGTCCATCTCCCGGACGCCCACCCGCACCAGGGCGGCGACGACCCGGCGCGCGAGGGCTACGGCGCCGGGGCCGAAGACCCGCAGGGCGAGCAGGGCCAGCGCCCCGTCCCGGGCGAGCTGTACGAACTGGTCGTTCACGGACCCTTCGGTCCTCTCCGTTGGCTGGTCGGGGCGCGGCAGCCCCGGAAGGCGACGGTTACACCTTCTGCCTCAACGGCGTCCGCCGACGGTTTTTCGTGCATGCCCGGTTCGAAAGCCGGGTGTATTTGGTCGGTTCGGACTACGGAGTGTGTCGTTCCGGACTAACACCGGTGCCGTTGTGGACTAACAAGCGTGATTCTGCGGCCGGTTGGGCGACCGAATGCGCCCGTTCCCGGCCGGATCCGCGGCGTCCGTCGGTACCGGGCAGGCACGGACATGCTTCCGGAGAGGGCGGGCGCGGCTGTGCTCCCGAGCGCGCAAGGCAGTCCCGGGGCGCACGACAGCCCCGGGTGGCTACGGTCTGCCGGGGCAGTCCCCTGCCGGTCCCTCGCCTCGGCTCACTTGTCCCTGCGCACCGGCACGACGACGAGGAACGCGTCCTGCTTGAGGTCCATCACCACCGTCGCGGGCTTGCCCTCGGCCCGCAGGGCCGCCGCGTATTCCTCGGCCGGCCACGAGCCGCGCGGAGCCCCCGCCGGGAACCGCCGCATCACCTTGGTGCGCATGGCGGCGCCACCTCCCCTGGTCCGCGGCCACCGGCCCGTGCCGGCGGCCCTCTCCTTTCGCGTGCCCGGGATCGGCACGGACATGTCGGTCGACGGAAGCTCACTACCAGGCGCGTGCGGCGCGCAGCAGCGCGGCGCGCACCCGGGGGACGTCCGGGTTGTCGGCGGCGCCGGGGCGCTGGACGAGGAACCCGGTGTTGATCGGCGGGTCCTCCGGCTCGTGCAGCGCGACGAGCGCGCCCGAGGCGAGCTCGGCGTGGCAGAGATAGCGCGGGAGAACGCTGAACCCCGCGCCGGCGACGAGCGCCGAGCGCACCGCGCGCAGGTCGGGGACGGTCACGGCGGCCGGAAGGGTCAACCGCCGGCCGAAGACGTGCCGCCAGTAGCGCCGGGCGATGGGCAGGTCCTCCGCGTAGCTGACCAGCGGCACCCCGTGGAGCGCAGTGGGTCCCTGCGCTGCCGGCCTCCCGCTGATCCTCTCGGCCCACACGGGGGCGGCGACCAGCACGAACTCCTCGTCCATCAGCGCGGTGGCCGACAGCGTCCGGCCGCGCGGCCGGGTCGTGGCGATGACCAGGTCGTGGCGCCCTGCCCGCAGTTCCTCCAGGAGGGGGTCGGTCAGGCCGGTGGCCACCCGCAGCCGTACCCCTTCGGCGGCCAGCGGGGCCAGGGCGGGCAGGACCCGGACGGCCAGCAGTTCGGCGGGGCCGGCCAGGTGGACGGGGTCGGCGGGCCGGCCGTCCGGGGCCGGCCCGGGGCCCGCCACCGCCGCGAGGTCGTCCAGGGGCCCGGCCACGCGCGCGGCGAGTTCGTCGGCGACGGCCGTGGGGGCGACGCCGCGCGGGAGCCGCTGGAACAGCTCGCGGCCGGTCTGCCGCTCCAGCGCGCGCATCTGGGTGGTGACCGTCGGCTGCGACAGCCCCAGCAGCCGTGAGGCTCCGGTGAAGGAGCCGGAGCGGTGGACCGCGAGGAAGGTGCGCAGCAGGTTCAGATCGATGTTCGCGGGTCCGTCCACACGCCCAGTATCGCCCCTGCGGCCATAGGTTTCCCTATGCCGGGCATCGGGGTTTCCATTGGTTTTCCGTGGGTTGTGCGTGGTTGGCTCGGGGCCATGAGCAAGATTCTCTTCGTGATGACCGGCGCCGACCACTGGACGCTGGACGACGGCACCGAGCACCCCACCGGCTTCTGGGCGGAGGAGGCGGTCACCCCCTACCGGGCGTTCAAGGACGCCGGTCACGAGGTCGTCGTGGCCACCCCGGGCGGGGTCGTGCCCGTCGTGGACCGGGCGAGCCTGGCCCCCGAGGTCAACGGCGGGGCGGAGGGGGCGGACCGGGTGGCCCGCGAGCTGGCCTCGATGACCGAGCTGAAGCACCCGCTGCCCCTGTCGGCCGTGGACCTCGCCGACTACGCGGCCGTCTTCTACCCGGGCGGGCACGGCCCCATGGAGGACCTGGCCGTCGACGCCGACTCGGGCCGGCTGCTGACGGCCGCGCTGGACTCCGGCGTGCCGCTGGGTGTGGTCTGCCATGGCCCGGCCGCCCTGCTCGCGGCGGTGGCGCAGGACGGCTCCAACGCGTTCGCGGGGTACCGGGTGACGGCGTTCAGCAACGCCGAGGAGATCCAGGGCGGTCTGGCCCCGCGGGCGAAGTGGCTGCTGGAGGACCGGCTGACCGAGGCGGGCGTCGAGGTGCGGGTCGGCCCGGAGTGGGCCCCGCACGTGGTCGTCGACCGCACCCTGATCACCGGGCAGAACCCGGCTTCGTCGGCCGCGGTGGCGGACGGGTTGCTGCAGCGGCTCGGCTGAACGGGTTTGCGTGTGCGGATCTGCCGAGCCGCACACGCCCGACCTCTACACATAAAAGGGAAATAAGAGCAAAATAAGACATGCACGGCATTTGCCGTACGTCACTGCAGGCGGCGGTGGCCTGCCAGTCGAAGGAGACGAGTCATGGCCGACGTCTCGCGCACCCGGGGTGACATGTCCACTCACCCCGACACCTACGAAATGCGGGAACGGTACGCCCGCATGCTCGGCGGCCGCGACGTGGCACTCGTGGACGGACCGGTGTTCCTGCTCGGTCTGTACTGCGCCGTGTCCCCGTGGATCCTCCACTACACGACCAGCCAGCCCCCGCTGGTGACCCACAACCTCGTCGTCGGCATCGCCATCGCCCTGCTGGCCCTCGGCTTCACCCGCGCCCCCGAGCGCATGTACGGGCTGAGCTGGGCCATGTGCGCGGTCGGCGTGTGGATGATCATCGCTCCGTGGGTCGTGGGCGACAGCCCGGACACCGGCGTCGCGCTGAACAACATCATCATCGGCGCCCTGGCGGTGGTCCTGGGGCTGATGTGCGCCGGCACGGCGGCGAAGACCACTGCCCAGCCGTAACCGCACGCCCCCTCGCGGCACCGTTCTCCACCCCGGCCGGCCCGCTCCCCCGCGGGCCGGCCGTCCACGTCCCGCTCGGCACTAGGGGCGGTGGACGTACGGCGTCGTCGTGCTCAGCGCCGCGAAGCCGAGGCGTCCGAGGACGGGCCGGCTCCGGTCGGAGGCGTCGACCTGGAGGTAGGGGTAGCCGCGCTGGGCGGCGATCCGGGCGCGGTGCGCGACGAGCGCCCGGTAGACGCCCCGGCCACGCCAGCCCGGGACGGTACCGCCGCCCCACAGGCCGGCGAACCGGGCGCCGGGCACCAGTTCCATCCGCGCTGAGCTGACCGGGGCGTCCCCGGCGAGGGCGACCAGGGCGACCAGGGTCCGCGGGGCGCCGGCGAGCCGGTTCAGGAGCTGTTCCCGCAGCCGGGACCCGTCCCTGCCGAAGACCCTCTCGTGCGTCTCGACCATGAGGTCCACCCCGGCCCGGTCGGTCACGGGGACGATCCGTACCCCCTCGGGCGGCTCGGTGTCGAGGGGGAGCATCGCGGTCTCGCCGATCATCAGCGTCTCCTCGGGCTCGGCTGCGAAGCCGGCCGCCGTCAGCCGCCGGCCGAGGTCGGCCGGCCGGTCGTGGCCGTACACCTTCCACTCGAACTCCCGGCCGAGCCCCCCGAAGTACGCGATCTGCGCGGCGATGGCGGCGTCGGCGTCCGTCTCGTCGAGTCCCGACCACAGGACGCCGTTCCATCCGCCGCCGGGGGCGGTCTGGCGAACTACGCCCCCGGTCCGTTCGACGCGGGCGCCGGGGCCGTCGGGGTGGGCTTCCTCGCGCATGTCCCGGTCGTAGCGGGCGAGCACAGCGGCATGGTCCATGGGGGACACCTCACCACCCGCGCCCCGTTCCCTCAAAGGAATTCGCCCCCGCCGCCATGGTGCCCGGCCGCCGCGAACCCGCAGGGTACGGGGCCGCCGGCGCCCCCGCACGCCCGGAGGCGGACGGGCCGCGGGCCGCCTATCGTGTTCCGGGGCGCCGGTTCCCGAGCGACGGCGGGGCGCCCTGGGAGGCACTGATGCTGGCCATGCTGTCGACGCGCACCGCACCCCTGCGCTGCGCGTGTGCCGCGGCCGCCGCGCTGACCCTGCTCGGCGCCGGACTGCCCGCGGCCTTCTCCGGCCGGGACGGCGACCGCCCGTCCGGGCTCGCCCGCTTCTACGACCAGAAGATCGCCTGGTCCCGGTGCGTGGGACTGGAGACGCCCGACGACCTGCAGTGCGCGAGGGTGACCGTTCCCCTCGACCACGCCCACCCGGAGTCCGGCACCCTGGACCTGGCGCTGGCCCGCTACCGCGCCACCGGCGAGAAGCGGGGCTCGGTGGTGCTGAACTTCGGCGGCCCCGGCGGTGCCGGGGTGCCCGGGCTCGCCTACGGCGGCAAGGAGTTCATGGAACTCACCGACCACTACGACGTGGTGTCCTTCGACCCGCGCGGCGTCGGCCGCTCCTCACCCGTCAGCTGCGGCGAGGGAGAGGAGGAGGGCCTTGCCACCCTCGACGACGCCGCCGTGGACCTCTCCGACCCGCGTGCCGTGCTTGAGCGGCTCAAGAAGGCTGCCGCCGCGTGCGCGGAGCACTCGGGGCCGGTGCTGCCGTACATCGGCACCGTGCACGCCGCCCGCGACCTCGACGTGATCCGCGCGGCCCTCGGCGACGAGAAGCTGAACTACCTCGGCTTCTCCTACGGCACCCGACTCGGCGCGGTGTACGCGGCCCAGTTCCCCGAGCGGGTGGGCCGGCTGGCGCTGGACGGCGTGGACACCCTGACCGAACCGCTGGCCGAGCAGGGCCTCGCGGGCGCGGCGGGACAGCAGAGGGCCCTGGACGACTTCGTCACCTGGTGCACCGAGGACATCGCCTGCCCGTTCGGGACGGATCCGCGCTCCGCCCGCGAGGCCGTCGTACGGCTGGTGCGGTCGCTGGACGAGGATCCCGTGCCGACCGGCTTCGGAGAGCCGTTCACCGGTCAGGACCTGGTCGCCGCACTCGGGCAGGGGCTCTACAGCAGGCAGTGGTGGCCGTCCCTGCAGCGGGCCCTGGCCCGGCTGGTGGAGGAGGGCGACACCAGCGGGGTGCTGGACTTCGCGACGGGCGGCGTCACGGCCCCCCTCGCGAACCGGGCCGCGCCGGACGAGGAGGATCCCGAGCCCGGGGACGGCGCAACACAGACGCCGGGCGCGCTGGTCGACCCGGAGGACGTCCCCGTGGACAACCTCCCGGCGGCGCTGATGGCGATCAACTGCGCGGACGACCCGGACCGGCCCGGCGCCGAGCGGATCGCGGCGGACCTGCGCCGGCTGCGCGCCCGGTACGAGGCGGCGTCCCCGGTGTTCGGGCGCTACCGCCTCGCCCAGGTGCTGATGTGCTACGGCCGCCCCCCGGGCACCGACTTCGTCCGGCAGGCGGTCAAGGACGTCGACACCCCGAAGATGCTGCTGGTCGGCACCCGGGGCGATCCGGCCACGCCGTACCGCTGGACCGTGGAGACGGCCGAACGGCTCGGGTCGTCGGCCGTCGTGCTGGACAACAAGGGCGAGGGGCACACCGGTTACGGGACGTCCCGGTGCGTGCACCGCAAGGTGGACGACTTCCTGCTCTACGGGTCGCTGCCGCCGGACGGCAGCTCCTGCGGGGCCGACCCTCAGGAGTGACCGGGCGCCGCCGGCCTCAGCCGGTGATGAAAGCGTCGAGGGCGGCCGTCAGCTCGGCCGGCTTCTCGACGGGCAGCTCATGACCGGCGTCGAGGACGCGGACCGTGGCGTCCGGGTAGGCCTTGGCCATCCTGAGCATCTGCTGCGGCGGCAGCTGGATGTCGTGGTAGCCGTGGATCATCAGGGTGGGTGCGGTGATCTCGCCGGCCCGGTCCAGGACGTCGAAGGCGCGCATGGCGCCGTAGAGGGTCATGACCACCTCGCGCGGGGTGCCGGCGGACTCCTTGACGTACCGCCGGATCTCCGCGCGGGGGTAGCCGGGGGCGAAGGCCCGCTGGATGTTGGCGGCGACGAACAGCTTGAAGGGGGCGAGGGTGGAGGCGGCCATCAGCAGGGCGCGGGGCCGGCTGTAGGCCATCCGCCCGATGGAGTTGACCAGCACCATGCGGTCGACCCGTTCCGGGTGGGCGAGGGCGATGGTCTGCGCGATCATCCCGCCCATCGAGTGGCCGACGATCACGAACCGCTCGATCTTGAGGTGGTCGAGGAGGGCGAGGACGTCCCGGGCCAGCTCGTCGACGGTGCGCACCCCGGCCCCGGTGCTCTCGCCGTGACCGCGCAGGTCCAGCCGCACCACGCGGCGCCGTTCGGCGAAGTGGGCGAGCTGGTGGTCCCAGCGGTGCCGGTTCGCCGTCCAGCCGTGCACCAGGACCAGGGGCAGCCCGCCGCCGTCGCGCGGGCCCTCGTCGTCGTACGCCAGTGTCGCTCCGGCGACGTCGAGCTGCGGCATGGGGGCCTCCTGCGGTGTGCTGCTGCCGGTCACTGAGGTTACTGACGCGTACGGTAACCGGCCGCGGGGGGCCTCGGCCAGCGTTCCGCGGGTCCCGGCCGGCCGTGAAACGCTGGGGGCCGTCCAGGGAGAGGAGCCGACGGATCGTGTCGAAGCTGCTGGGTGTCGCGGTGCTGGGGGCCGGCCACATGGGGGCCGACCACATACGACGTATCGACCGGGTGGTGAGCGGCGCCAGGGTGGCCGCGGTGGCCGACCCGGACGCCGACCGGGCCGCGGAGGCCGTCGCCGGTATCGACGGCGTCACCGTGCACACGGAGACCGAGGCCGCGCTGGACGCGCCCGGCGTCGAGGCGGTGCTGATCGCCTCCCCCGGCCAGGCGCACGAGGAGGCGCTGCTGGCGGCCTTCGCCCGCGGCCTGCCGGTGCTGTGCGAGAAGCCCATGGTCCCGGACTCCGCCGGGGCGCTGCGCGTGGTGGAGGCGGAGGCGCGGCTGGGGCGGCGGCTCGCGCAGATCGGGTTCATGCGGCGCTACGACAGCGAGTACCAGGGCCTCAAGCGGGTGCTGGACGAGGGGCGGCTGGGCCGGCCGCTGATGCTGCACTGCGTCCACCGCAACGTCTCCTCGCCGCCCGGCTTCACCAGCGCCATGCTGATCGAGAGCTCGCTGTCGCACGAGATCGACGCGGCCCGCTGGCTGCTCGGGCAGGAGGTGACCGCGGTGACCGTGGTACGGCCCCGCGCCTCCTCCGGCGCGCCGGCGGGGCTGCACGACCCGCAGTTCGTGCTGCTGGAGACCGACGGGGGCGCCCTCGTCGACGTCGAGGTCTTCGTCAACTGCGGCTTCGGCTACGAGGTGCGGTGCGAGGCGGTGTGCGAGGCGGGCGGCGTCCGCGTCGGCGAGGAGCCGGGGCCGCTGGTGAGCACGGGCGGCCTCGCCGGGCGGGAGGTGCCGCGGGACTACCTGGTGCGGTTCCGGGACGCCTACGACCGTGAGGTGCGGGCGTGGGTCGACGCCGCCCGGCGGGGCCGCGTGACCGGTCCCACCGCCTGGGACGGCTACGCCGCCTCGGTGGTCGCCGAGGCCGGGGTGCGCTCCCTGACCGGGGGCACCCGCGCGGCGGTCTCCCTCGCGCCGCGTCCGGCGCTCTACACGCCCGGCGCCGCGGTGCGGTAGCGGACTCGTTCGCTCTCCGAACGCCAGACCGGGCCGCCGGGGTGCGCCCCTCACGCGCCCCTCAAGTCACGTACGTCTCCTACGACTTGGCCGGGCCCCGGGGTACGCGGGAGGCGGGGTGGGGACGGTCCGCGAAGACTCTGGCATATGCCCGACGCATCACCGTATCGTGTGTGGCCGAATCCCTTACACGGCGTCGCGGGCTGTGCAACAGTCGTAACGGCCCTTCCGTCCGCCCCGCCGCACCTTCCCGCCCTCGACCCTGGTCGAGCCGGGGGAACCCCTCACACCGGAGTGCGTCATGCCGTCCCACTTGTCCGCGGACCGCCCAGCCGCCCAGCCGCCCGGCGGCGGCTCGGTCGACGCGCTGATATCGCAGACGCGGCGACTCAAGGGCGACGTGGACGCCGTGCGACGGGACGCCGGCGGCGACGGGTCGGACCCCGGGGACCGCTGGCAGCGCGCCCTGTGCGACCTGGCGCTCCATCAGCTCGACGACCTGGACGCCCACTTGGCGCAGTTGCGGGAGGGGCCGCCGACCCCGCCGGCCGCCGACGGCGCCGCGCTCCCCCGCGCCGCCGCGGCGGCCGGCCCCTGGCGCGGCTCCCTGCTCAGCCGGGTCGGCAGCGCGGAGTGGAACCTGCTGACCGACGAGGCCGTGTGGTCCGCCGAGCTCTACCGGATCCTGGGCCGAGACCCGGCCGCACCTCCGCTCACCCTGGACGAACTGCCCTCCGTCGTACCGGAGGAGGACCGGCCGAAGCTGACGGCGATGGTCACCGGCTGTCTCGTCGACGGCCGCCCCATCGACGGGGAGTTCCGGGTGGCGCGTCCCGACGGCGAGGTCCGCACCGTGCACATGATGGGCGAACCCGTACTCGACGCGGACGGCGGCACCGCCGCCATGTGGGCGGTGCTGCGGGACGTGAGCGCCCTGCGGCGCAGCGAGCGGACGGTCAGCGAGACCCTCGACTCGCTCCAGCGCCACCACGACCGCGCGCAGACCGAGCACCGGGTCGCGGTGGAGGCGCAGGAAGCCGTGCTGCCCCCGTGGCGCGGTGCCCTGCGGCTCCCGCACGGCGAGCCCGGGCCACTCGACGTCGCCGGCCGCTATCTGCCCGCCGCGAGCGGCTCGATGATCGGCGGCGACTGGTACGACGCGCTGGAACTGCCCGGCGGGGCGACGCTGTTGAGCGTCGGAGACCTCACCGGACACGGCCCCACCGTCACCTCGTCCATGGCCATGCTGCTGGGCGCGCTGCGCGGCATGGCGATGGCCGGCACCCGGCCCGGCCCGCTGATGACACTGCTCAACCAGATGCTGGAGGCCACCGGCCGGCCGGCCCTCGCCAGCGCCCTGTGCTGTCAGTACCGCCCCGGGAAGCGCACCCTGACATGGGCTCAGGCCGGACACCCCGCCCCGCTGCTGTTCCGGGACGGGACGGGACGCCGGCTGGACACGCCGCGGGGAGCGCTGCTGGGCGCCGCCCCCGGTGGCTCCTACGGCCACGCCGAGGAGATCCTGCGCGAGGGCGACCTGCTGCTGCTGCACACCGACGGGCTGGTGACCGGTGACCCGGGCCGGGCCGGCGACGCGGGCGCGGCCGGAACGGGCCGCCTCCTCGCGCTGGCCGC
The DNA here is from genome assembly GCF_965341775.1 of Streptomyces sp. bgisy159. Taxonomy (GTDB): domain Bacteria; phylum Actinomycetota; class Actinomycetes; order Streptomycetales; family Streptomycetaceae; genus Streptomyces. Next base: position 66,794 of record NZ_CBDQZH010000006.1, read on the forward strand.
GCGCCTCGACGAGGCGCGCGACGCCGCGGACTGCGTGCGCCTGGTGGTGAAGGAGTTCGGCGCGGCCGAGCGCCAGGACGACGCCTGCGTGCTCGTCGCACGGGTGACGTCCTGACCCTCCCCGCCGGCCGGCCGGCGCTCACGCCTGCGCGGTGCCGCCCTTGCCCCCCCTCGCCCTGGGCAGTGCGACCCGGATCTGCTCGCGCAGTTCGCTGACCCGCGGATAGTCGGCGTACTCCGCGGTCAGCCGGTACATCTGGCGGAGCCGGTCCCAGGTGCGGCGCGAGGAGTTCTGCCCCATCGACACCAGGGCCAGCCGGGCGAAGCTGTCGGCCTGCTCGGGGTCGTCGGCGATGAAGCAGGCCGAGGCCATGGAGAGGAAGTCGAAGATCTTCGACCGCTCCTGGGCGTCCACACGCAGGGCGAGGGCCTTCTCCGCGTAGTACCGGGCGTGGACGGCGGCGCCGGGTTCGAACTCCGCGAGCGTGCGGTAGGACAGGGCCTGCATGCCGTACAGGTCCGCCTCGTTGAACAGCTGCATCCAGCTGGGCGGCGCCACGTCGCCCCGGTCGGAGACGAACAGGTCCTCGGCCTGTCCCAGGGTGCGGCGCATGGCCTGCCCCTTGCCCATCGACGCCTGCGCCCAGGCCTCGATGGTGTGGAACATGGCCTTGGTGCGCGGCAGCACCGCCTCGCCGGAACCGGACTGGGCGAGTTTCATCAGGTCCAGGGCCTCGTCGGGCCGGCCCAGGTGCACCATCTGCCGGGCGGCGCGGGACAGGGCCTCACCGGCGCGCGGACGGTCGCCGCCCTCCCGGGCCGCGTGGGCGGCGATGAGGAAGTACTTCTGGGCCGTGGGCTCCAGGCCGACGTCGTGCGACATCCAGCCCGCGAGCACGGCGAGGTTGGCGGCGACGCCCCACAGGCGGCGCTGCAGATGGTGGGGGTGGCGATAGGCGAGCATGCCGCCCACCTCGTTGAGCTGGCCCACCACGGCCTTGCGCTGGAGTCCCCCGCCACGGGCGGCGTCCCAGGCACGGAACACCTCGACCGAGCGTTCCAGCTCCTCGATCTCCTCCGTTCCGACGGGAGCGGCCTCGTAGCGGTCGAAGCCGGCGGGATCGGCGCCCAGGGGGTGGTCGAGGACGGGTGCGTCGGCGGAGAGGGTGGGGTCGGTGTGCAGCCAGTCGTACATGGCGTTGCTGAGTGCTGGTCCCGCGGCGAGCGCGGCACCCGCGCCCACCAAGCCGCGTCGGTTGAGCATGAGGTCCATTCCCGTGAATTCGGTGAGGACCGCGGCGGTCCGCTCGGGCGCCCACGGCACACCGTCGGGATGCTCCACGCTCCCGCCGCCCTGCCGTTTCCCCGTACGCCCGTGCCGGACCAGACCAAGGTCCTCGATGGTCACGACACGGCCGAGACGCTCGGTGAACAGAACCGCCAGCACCCGCGGCACCGGGTCGCGCGGGATCTCTCCCGTGTCGATCCACCGCCGCACCCGAGAGGTGTCGGTCGCCAGCTGGGGGTGGCCCATGGCCGCCGCCTGCTTGTTGACCAGCCTCGCGAGTTCGCCCTTGGACCAGCCGGTCAGGCCGAACAGGTCCGAAAGTCGGGTGTTTGGTTCTCCGCTCACGTCAAGCCCCCAGGTTCTCGGCTGAGTTGACAGTAGCCCCGGGAGAGTTGCCGGGCGACTATTCGCCAGGCTTCGCCAGGGTGCGCTAGATGGTGTGCCACGGGCCATCGGGTGTCAGGTAGGAACGCGCCACCCCGACCCGGTCGCCCTCCTCGCGGTACAGCTCGCGGTACAGGCAGTACGGCCGGTGCATTCCCCAGGGTGCACCCGGGAGACCGGGCCGGGCCGCGCAACGTCGTCGCAGGCACACGAAGGGATCTGTTTCGCCCATGTACGCAGCATCGTCCTCCGTGTCCGCACCGCCCCGGCCGCTGCGCCCCCGTCAGGGCGGCGGCCCCTACCTCGACCCGACCGTGCGGACGGCGGGCTCCGTGCTCGGCGCCGGCCGTCCCCTGCGCGCTCCGGGGCTCGGCCCGCAGCCGCTCAGCGGGAGGATCGACCTGTCGGGCCCGCAGGGCGCACAGCTGCGCACGGCGATCGCGTCGGTGCACCGCATCTGCCCGGAGTTCGCGCCGGTCCAGGTGATGCGCCGCAGCGGCCGCTCGGTGCTGCTGGTCGGCACGACCGGACGCAGCACGGCCGTCGCCAAGTGTTTACTGGACCACTCCCCCGCGTGGGTCGAGCGGTTCGGGCACGAGATAGCGGCGTACCGCACGTTCGTCCGGCACCGCCCCCCGGTGCGGGTACCGAGACTGATCGCGGCGGATCCGGACCACTGCACGCTCGTCGTGGAGCGGATGGCGGGACGGCCGGCGGCGCTCCAGCGCCACCCCGTCGAGGCCCCGCCGCGCGCGGACATCCGGGCGGCGCTCGGCGCGATCTGCCGGCTCAACGCCTGGCGGCCGCCGGCGGGCACCTTCGACGCGCCGCTGGACTACGCGGCCCGGATCGCCCGCTACCACGAGCTGGGGCTGCTCACCGACCGGGACCTCGGCGACCTGCAGAAGCTGCTGCGCGGTATCGCGGCGAGCGCGGGCCGCCAGGGCATGGGCCAGTTCTGCCACGGCGACGCCCTGCTGGCGAACCTCCTGATGTCACCGGCCGGTCCCGTACTGGTCGACTGGGAGCACGCGGGCTGGTACCTGCCGGGGTACGACCTGGCGGTGCTGTGGTCGGTGCTCGGTGACGCCGCGGTGGCGCGCCGTCAGATCAGCCAGATCGCGCAGTCGGCGGGCCCGGCCTCGCGCGACGCCTTCCTGGTGAACCTGATGCTGGTGCTGACCCGGGAGATCCGCACCTACGAGACGGCCGTGCAGCGTTCGATGCACGACGCGGCCCCGACGGCCCCGGGGTCGGCCCACCCGGGCGCCGCGCCGTCCGGCGAGGAACAGCGGCTGCTGCTGCGGCGGCTGCACGACGACTGCCAGCTGGCCCGTCGGGCCGTGCGCGCGGCGGTCGGCACTCGCTGAGGGGAGCGGAGGTCCTCGGCGCACCGTGCTCCGCGGTGCGCCGAGGACCTTCGCATGTCCGGGTGCGGAACGCGCCGAAGCGCCTGCCGTCCGGGGATATGGGCAGTCCGTGGGCATGATTGACGGGGTGTCGGCCGACCGGTACCACTGAGGTCACGTCCGGCCCCGCACCTTCCCCCCACCTCTCGTGTCCCAGGAGGCCGCCTTGCGAGGTTCCGTCACCGTGTCCGGGCGCACCCGCCGAGGTGCGGCAGCCGTGGCGTCGGCGGCGCTGCTGCTGCCCCTGCTCGGCGCGGCCCCGTCCGACGCCGGGCCACCGGACGGCGGCGCGCTGCAGCGCGCGTTCGCCGCCGCGGCGGCCGAGTACCACGTGCCCGGCAGCGTTCTGCTGGGCGTCTCCTACCTGCAGTCCCGCTGGGACGCGCACGGCGGCGCGCCGAGCGTGGTCGGCGGCTACGGGCCGATGCACCTGACCGACGCCCGCACCGCGCTGGCCGGCGCCGAGCACCACGGCGGGGCCAGCGAGGACCCCCGGGGCGACTCCGCCCGCGCCGCGCTGCACCCGCGGGCGGACCTTCCGGCGGACACCGAGCTGCCCGCCCGGCTGAGGACACTGCCGAGGGCTGCGCAGCTGACCGGCGCCGACCCCGAGGAGCTGCGCGCCGACCCGGCGGCGAACATCGCGGGCGGCGCGGCCCTGCTGGCCGCCGCGCAGCGGGAGCTGGGCGAGCCGCCGAGCGCCGACCCGGCCGACTGGTACGGGGCGGTGGCCCGGTTCTCCGGCGCCGACGACCGGGCGACGGCGGCGGCGTACGCGCGCGACGTCTTCGACGTGATCCGGACCGGGCGGCGGCGCACCACGGACGCCGGGCAGCCGGTCGCGCTGGCGGCTCGGCCGGACGTGGTGCCCGACACCGCCCAGCTGGCGCGGACGGGTCTGCGGGCGGCGTCGGCGGCGGGCACCGAGTGCCCCGCGTCGGTGTCCTGCGAGTGGATCCCGGCGCCCTACGAGCGGTTCGGGGACGACGACTACGGCAACCACGACCTGGGCGACCGGCCGGCCTCGCAAGGCATCGACTACATCGTCATCCATGACACCGAGGGCGGCTGGGAGGGGGTCCTGAAGATGGTGCAGGACCCCACCTACGTGTCCTGGCAGTACTCGCTGCGCTCCACGGACGGCCACATCGCCCAGCACGTGAAGGCCAAGGACGTGGCGTGGCACGCGGGCAACTGGTACGTCAACGCCAAGTCGATCGGCCTGGAGCACGAGGGTTTCCTCGCCCAGCCGGACGCCTGGTACACCGAGGCGATGTACCGCGCCTCGGCCCGTCTGGTGCGCCACCTCGCCGCCACCTACGGCATCCCGCTGGACCGGCAGCACATCCTGGGGCACGACACCGTGCCGGGACCGACCGCGGCGACGGTCGCCGGGATGCACACCGACCCGGGCCCGTACTGGGACTGGCGGCACTACTTCGAGCTGCTGGGCAACCCGGTGCGGGCCTCTGCCCGCGCGGGCGGCGGGCTGGTGACGATCCGCCCGGACTACGCGGCCAACCGGCCCGTGTACACGGGCTGCGTCAGCGCGGGCGAGCCGTGTCCGGCGCACGGCTCCAGCGAGGTGCGGCTGTACGCGGACCACGACGAGGGCGCGCCCCTGATCGAGGACATCGGCCGCGGCACCGCCCCGACCACCGGCGTCAACGACATCTCCTCGCGGGTCTCGACGGGCCAGCAGTACGCGGTCGCGGACCGGTGGGGCGACTGGACGGCGATCTGGTACCTGGGGCAGAAGGCGTGGTTCCGCAATCCGGCGGAGCAGCCGACGGCGGTACCGGCCTCCGGGCTGGTGGTCACGCCGAAGGAGGGCCGGGACGGCGTTCCCGTCTACGGCCGTGCCTACCCGGAGGCCGCCGCGTACCCGCCGGGGGTGCCGGTCCAGACGGTGTCACCGCTGCCGTACACCCTGCCGGCGGGGCAGCGGTACGTGGTCGGCGACAGGGTGCCCGGCGAGTACTACTACTCGGTGACCTTCACGCAGGACTCGCACCGGGTCGTCGTCGGTGACGACCTGTACTACGAGATCCAGTACGGCCATCGGGTGGCGTTCGTGCGGGCCGCGGACGTGACGCTGCTGCCGTCGGCGTAGCCGGGGATCAGCCCTGCTGGAACAGTTCCGCCGGGAGCGGTTTCAGCAGGGCGTACAGGTCGTCGGTGATCGGGCGGTCCCAGGCCGCGATGGTGACCAGGACGTTGTCGCTGCGGTCGAACTGCACGCAGGAGATCCGGCTCTCCGAGAGCTTCAGGCGGCGCACGATCAGGAGGTTGTCGCCCTGCATCACCGGCACGTCCTCGGTACCGACGACGGTCACCTCCTCCTCGTTCTCCAGGGCCAGCAGCAGCTGGGCGACCTCGAAGGGGACCTCTCCGTCGGCGACCTCGCGGGCCGGGGAGCGCTCGGGCAGATTGCCGATGATCATCGCGGGACCGCGGCCGCCGAAGAGGTCGTAGCGCAGGAAGACGCCCTGGCAGCTGCCGTCGGGCGCGGGCAGCAGTCCGGCGCCCAGGTTGCCGGGCCAGTCACCCGGGTCCATGGCCAGGACGTCGAAGTCGGGCCCGGCGGGCGTGGCGCTGCGGCGGCGGAGGAACGACATGCCGCCATGGTACGTGGCCGAAGCCCCCGAACGCCGTGCGGGCCGGTCCCGAGCCGGGGTCCGGGGGCAGCGGCCGGCGTCAGGCGGGGCCGGTCCGGCGGCGCTCGTGGTGGCGGGCGGCGCAGGCGCGGTTGCCGCAGGACGGGCGGCACCGTTCCTGGCGGGGGCGGTCCTTGAGGAAGTGGCGGACGCGGCGCGGCGCGTGGCAGGCGCGCAGGCGTCGGAGGCCGGGGCCGGCGCGGAAGGCGATCGGGGCCTCGGCGAGGGCGGCCGACAGTGCGGGCGGCCCGCCGGTCGAGCACCGGTTCGGTGTCGTCGTCCCAGGTCAGGACGGGCACGGTCGGGGTGCGCGCGGCGGCCGGGTTGAGCCGGGCGAACGCCTCGGGTACGGGCAGCGGCCGGGCGGCGTCGGCGGGGCTGGGGGCGGCGGGCCGCACGGCGTGGGTGAGCAGGGCGCGGACGGCCGCGCGCAGGTCCCGTACGGCCCTCAGCCCGTCGGCGTCCGCGGCGAAGCCGGTGGTGCCCGGCAGGGCGTCGTGGTGGGCGCGGACCCGGTCCGTGAGCCCGGCCGGGTCGGCGAGGTCGTCGGCGACGCCGCCGTGGCCGTCGTGCCGGACGGTCAGCGCGAGATCGAGTACGAGCCGGCTGTCCCGGTCGCGCGCACCGCTGTCACCGGGTGCGCTCTGCGGGTGCTGCATGGCCCCGACGACAACCGCGGGCCGGGCCGGACCACCGGTGCAGCCGCCCGGTGCGGCCGCGACTCGGGGCGGTGCGCCGCGACCGTGCGCACCCGTCCGGCCAGCGCGGCGCCCGGCTGGGGCGGGGCGCCGTGGAAGCTGTGGGCCGGGGACGGGCCGGGGACGGGCCGGAGAACCGGGTTCCTGGTCCGGCGGCACCACGCGACGGCCCCACCGGAACCCGGCACGGCCGGGCCGCACGATCCGGCGGCCTTCACCGCGGCCCCGTGCGCACGAGGACCGCCGCGGGTGGCTCGGCGCCGCACCGCCCCCTCACTCCTGGACCGGCGCGGGGGGAACCACCACGATCGGGCACGCCGCGTGCAGCAGGGCGGCGTGGGTCACCGAGCCGAGCAGGCGGGCCGGGGAGAGGAGCCGACGCCGGTGGCGGCCGACGACCAGCAGATCGGCGCCTCGGGAGGCCTCGACCAGTCGGCCGGCGGCGTCGCCGGGAACCGGGTGGGCGTCGGCTCGGACGCCGGGGCGGCGGGCGCGGTGGGGGGCGAGGAACCCTTCGGCCAGGGTGCGGACCTCGTGTTCGACGGCCGCCTGGTCGACGCCCTGCGGGGCGAGTTCGGCGGGCGCGGCCCAGGTCTGGACCGGCCAGGGGTAGGCGGCGATCACCTGGACACGCAAGCCGCGCAGGGCGGCCTCGGTGAAGGCGAGGTCGAGGGTGGCGTCGTCGGGGCTGTCGGTCTTCAGGCCGACGACGACGCGCGGGCCGCCCTCGGCGGGCGGGGATTCGTCGCGCGCGGCGTCGGGCCGGGGCACCACCACGACCGGGCACTCGGCGTCCCGGGCGGCGGTCAGGCTGTTGGAGCCGAGCAGCAGGCGGGCGAATCCGCCGCGCCCGCGCGAGCCGAGGACGAGCAGCTGGGCCTCGCCGCCGAGCCCGGGCAGCAGCACGCCGGGCGCGCCGTCGAGTCCGACGTACTCCGTCTCGGGCAGGTCGCCGAGCGCCTCCACGTGGGCGCGGGCGGCGTCCAGGACCGGATCCTGCTCCGGTGGCGGCGGCACGACGAGGGGCGCGCCGGGCGGTGTCCAGGCGATGTACTGGCGTACGTGCGCCACGCGCAAGGGTGCGCCGCGGCGGCGTGCGGCGTCGGCGGCCCAGTCGAGGGCGCGCAGGCTGTCCTCGGAACCGTCGACCGCCGCGACGACCGGCAGTCCGGTCATGGTCCTCACCTCCGGATTACGACCTCGCTCCTGCGAAAGGGGCCGGTGCGCCCCCGGTGCCACCTTCCCGCAGGTGTCCGGCCCGGCAGGGCGGTGCGCGGTCGCGTGTCCGGAAAAAGGGGTCCGGCACCCCCGTTCGGCCCGCCGCGGCGGGCTCAGGTGAGGTCGAACTCCCCTTCCCGTGCGCCCGAGACGAAGGCGCCCCACTCGGCGGGCGTGAAGATCAGGGAAGGGCTCTCGGGGCGGCGGCTGTTGCGCATCGCGATGAACCCCTCGACGAAGGCGATCTGGACATCTCCCAGGCCTCGGCTGCTGGACTGCCAGTCGGCGTTGCTGAGGTCCAGCTCCGGCTTGTCCCAGCCCGCGAGCCGCTGTTGCTGGATGGTGCTCTCGGCCACGTCCGTGCTCCTCCCGGTTCCGTCGTCCGCGGGCCAGCCTAGCGATCGGCCCGGGACGCCGACAGGTCACGTGAGAGACCTTTCGGCCGGGGCCCCCGGCACCGGCTCAGGAGTCCGGGGGCCGGTCGCCCACCAGCCACATGGCGAAGAACTGGGAGCCGCCCCCGTAGGCGTGCCCGAGGACCCGGTGGGCCCGCGCCAGCTGGTGTTCGCCGGCCTGGCCGCGCACCTGCAGGGCGGCCTCGGCGAAGCGGATCATGCCGGAGGCGCCGATGGGGTTGGTGGACAGCACCCCGCCGGACATGTTGACGGGCAGGTCGCCGTCGAGCGCGGTCGCCCCGGACTCGGTGAGCTTCCAGCCCTCGCCCTCGGCGGCGAAGCCCAGGTTCTCCAGCCACATCGGCTCGTACCAGGAGAACGGCACGTACATCTCGACGGCGTCGATGTCCCGGCGCGGGTCGCCGACGCCGGCCTGCCGGTAGACGTCGGCGGCGCAGTCCCGGCCGGCGCGGGGCGAGACGGCGTCCTTGCCGGCGAACAGGGTCGGCTCGCTGCGCATGGCGCCGCCGAGGAGCCAGGCCGGCCGGCGGGTGGCGCGGGCGGCTCCGGCGCGGTCGGTGAGGACCATGGCGCAGGCGCCGTCGGAGGACGGGCAGGTCTCGGAGTAGCGGATGGGGTCCCACAGCATGGGCGAGGCCATCACCTTCTCCAGGGTGAGGTCCCGCTCGTGCAGGTGCGCGTAGGGGTTCTTCAGGGCGTTGCGCCGGTCCTTGTGGGCGACCAGCGCGCCGATGGTGTCGGGGGCGCCGCTGCGCCGCATGTAGGCGCGCACGTGCGGGGCGAAGAAGCCGCCGGCGCCGGCCAGCAGCGGCTGCTGGAAGGGGATCGGCAGGGACAGCCCCCACATGGCGTTGGACTCGGACTGCTTCTCGAAGGCGAGGGTGAGGACGGTGCGGTGGACGCGGGCGGCGACGAGGCCGGCCGCCACCAGCGCGGTCGAGCCGCCCACCGAGCCGGCGGTGTGCACCCGCAACAGGGGTTTGCCGACCGCGCCGAGGGCGTCGGCGAGGTACAGCTCGGGCATCATGACGCCCTCGAAGAAGTCGGGTGCCTTGCCGATGACGACGGCGTCGATGTCCGCCCAGGTCGACTCGGCGTCGTCCAGGGCGCGTCGGGCGGCCTCGCGGACCAGTCCGGCGAGGGAGACGTCCCGGCGGGCGGCCACGTGCTTGGTCTGGCCGATGCCTACGACGGCCACGGGCTCCTTGCTCATCGGGGATCCCCTTCGAGGACGGCGACCAGGTTCTGCTGCAGACAGGGGCCGGAGGTGGCGTGGGCGAGGGCGCGGTCGGAGTCGCCGCGGTGGATGCGTGCGGCGGCCTCGCCGACGCGGACGAGCCCGGTGGCCATCATCGGGTTGGCGGCGAGGGCGCCGCCGGAGAGGTTGACGCGCACGCTGTCGTCGAGCCGCAGCGCCCGGCGCAGCACGACCTCCTGGGAGCTGAAGGGCGCGTGCAACTCCGCGGTGTCGACGGGCCGTCGGAAGGCGCCGGCGTTCTCGGCGGCGAGCCGTGCGGAGGGCGAGTCGGTGAGGTCGCGCACGCCGAGGGAGTGGGCCTCGACGCGGTGGTCGACGCCGCGGATCCAGGCGGGCCGCTCGCACAGTTCGCGGGCGCGCTCGCCGGCCGCGAGGACGACGGCGGCGGCCCCGTCGCCGACGGGCGGGCAGTCGCCGGTGCGCAGGGGGCGTACGACGTAGTCGCCGTGCGGTACCGAACCCCTGAGCTGGGCGTGCGGGTTGAGGGTGGCGGCGCGCCTGCTGCGGGTGCCGATCGCGGCGAGCGCGGGCTCGTCGGTGAGGCCGGCGTCGATCAGGGCCTGGGCCTGGAGCGCGGCGAGGGCGACGGAGTCGGGCCACAGCGGGGCGAGGTAGTACGGGTCGAGCTGGCGGGTGAGGACGTCGCGGGGGGAGCCGGGCGAGGACTTGCCGTAGGCGTAGACGAGCGCGGTGTCGGCGTCGCCGGTGAGCAGTTTGGTCCACGCCTCGTACAGGGCCCAGGCGCCGTCCGTCTCGACGTGGGACTCGGAGATGGGCGGCCAGGCGCCGACGCCGTCGAGGGCGAGGGTGAAGGAGAAGGCGCGGCCGGCGAGGTAGTCGCTGGAGCCGGAGCAGGTGAAGCCGATGTCGGCGGTCCTGAGGCCGGTGCGGGCGAGGACGTCGTGCAGGACCGGCATGAGCATCTCCACCTCGGAGAGCTCGTCGGTGGTGCGCCGGGTGTCGGACTGCGCGAAGGCGACGACCGCGATGTCCCGTGTCACAGGAGCTCCTTGTAGGTGTCGTAGGCGGCGTCGGGTTCGCCGGTCGGCCGGTAGTGGTCGGGGTACCGGCCGTCCTCGGTCCACACCGGTTCGACGCGCAGGCCCATGCGGACCTGGTCGTAGGGGATGCCGCCGATCCGGCCGTGCAGGGCGAGGTCGGCGCCGTCGAGGGCGATGTGCGCGTAGACGTAGGGCACTTCTATGTCGAGGTTCTTCGCCTTGATGTTGACGATGCAGAAGGTGGTGACGGTGCCGCGCGGGCCGACCTCGACCTGTTCCGAGGTGGCGACACCGCAGGTGGGGCAGGCGCCCCTCGGCGGTACGTACACCTTGCGGCAGGCGGGGCAGCGTTCGCCGACGGTCCGGTGTTCGGCGAGCGCGTGGATGTAGGCGGACTGGGCCCGGCCGGGCGAGTAGGTGTAGTCGAGGCGTGCCGGGGCGACGATGCCGGTGACGGGGTCGTGGAAGGCGCCGGTGTGTCCCGCGGTTCCGGCCGGTTCACCGTCGTGGGGCTCGAAGCAGGCGATGTCCGTGATGGCGCCGGTCCGCTGGTCGGCCCAGCGGATGCGGACCCTGGCGCCGGTGCGTACGTGTTCGGACCCGGGGACGTCGAGGGCGTGCAGCAGGGCGGTGTCGGAGCCGTCGAGCCGGACCAGCACCCAGGCGAAGGGGGTGGCGAGGGGCTGGCCACGGCGCGGGGCGTGGTTCCAGGCCCAGGTGGTGACGGTTCCGGTGGGCGCGACTTCGACCAGGTCGCCGATCTCGTCGGCGGTGACGGGGTCGTACTCGACGGGCGGTACGAGAACGCGTCCGTCGACGCCCCGCACACCGAGGACGACGCGTTCCCGAAGCCCGGTGAGGAAGGCGCTCTGGACGGGGCCGAGGGAGCGGGTGAACGGGAACTCGACGGTGAGCGGGGCCTTGAGGGCTTCGGTCATCGGGGGCGTGCCTCCTTGGGAGATCGGGGGGCGGAGGGGGCGAAGCCCTCTCAGGGGGCCGGGGGCTGCGCGGCCGGCCAAGGACAAGCCGCACCGAACCACCGCGCGAGCCGGCGCGGCGTCACGCGCGCCGGTAGACGGGGGCCCGCTTCTCGGCGAACGCCCGGGCCCCCTCCTTGGCGTCGGCCGTGTCGAAGACCGGCCATCCACGCTCCAGTTCGGCGGCGAGCCCGTCGCGCTCGGACAGGTCGGCGGTCTCGTACACGGACGCCTTCACGGCCTCGACGGCGAGCGGCGCGCAGGCGTTGATCCGGTCGGCGGTCTCCAGGGCCCGGTCGAGGGCGGTGCCGTCGGGTACGACGTGGCCGATCAGGCCGATGTCCGCGGCCTCGCGGGCGCTGTAGGGCCGTCCGGTGAGCAGCATCTCCAGGGCGTGGGTGCGCGGGATCTGGCGCTGGAGGCGGACGGTGGAGCCGCCGATGGGGAACAGTCCGCGGCGTACCTCGAACAGGCCGAAGACGGCGGACTCGCCGGCGACGCGGATGTCGGTGCCCTGGAGCATCTCGGTGCCACCGGCGACGCAGTGCCCCTCGACGGCGGCGATCACCGGTTTGCGGGGGCGGTGGTGGCGCAGCATGGCCTTCCAGTGCAGGTCGGGGTCGGCCTTGAGCCGGTCCCGGTACTCCTCGCCCGTCATGCCCCGGCCGGCCAGGGCCTTGAGGTCCATGCCGGCGCAGAAGTCCCGGCCCGCGCCGGTGAGGACGACGGAGCGGACGCCGTCGTCGGCGTCGGCCTGAAGCCAGCCGTCGTGGAGGCCGACGAGCATCGGCAGCGAGAGCGCGTTCCTGGCGTCGGGCCGGTTGAGGGTGAGGACGAGGGTGGCGCCCTCGCGTCGCACGGTGAGGTGTTCGGTTCCGCCCATCGCCGTCTCCCGTCTCCGCGCGGCCGGCAGGACGAGAACAGGTTGCAGGAGGCGCGGGGTCACTTCAAGGGTTTTCTGACAGTCAGTCAGAGATTTTCTGATGGCTAGTCAGATTGGTGGGGCCGGGACCCTTCCCAGTTGCGGCGCCCTTTGCTCTGATGACCGGCGAACCGTCGTGGGAGCCGGACCGTCACGGGGCCAGGAGGAGCGGTGGAGTACAACCTTGCCGATCTGTTCGAGTCGGTCGTCGACGTGGTCCCGGACCGCGAGGCGCTGGTGTACGTCGACCACCCCGGCACCGGCGCCGTCCGCCGGCTGACGTATGCCGAGCTGGACGCGGCCGCGAACCGGATCGGCCACCACCTCCTCGACCGCGGGATCCGCCCCGGCGAGCACCTGGGACTGCACCTGTACAACGGGGTGGAGTACCTGCAGACGGTACTGGGCTGCCTGAAGGCACGGGTCGTGCCGGTCAACGTCAACTACCGCTACGTGGAGGAGGAGCTGGCGTACCTCTACCGGGACGCCGATCTCGTGGCGCTGGTCTTCGACGGCGAGTTCTCGGACCGGGTGACGGCGGCGCGGGCGAGCGCTCCCGGCCTGCGGCACCTGATCCGGGTGGGTCCGGGCGGACCGGGCGTGCCCTTCGCGGACGCCGAGGCGGGCGGGTCGCCGGAGCGTGGCTTCCCGGCGCGGTCGGGAGACGACCTGTTCATCATCTACACCGGCGGGACGACCGGTCTGCCGAAGGGGGTGATGTGGCGTCAGGAGGACCTGTTCTTCGCGGGCCTCGGGGGCGGCGCGCCGACCGGGGAGCCGGTGTGCAGGCCGGAGGAGTTGGCCGAGCGGGTGGCGGCGGGCGGCGCGGGGATCACCTTCTTCCCCACTCCCCCGCTGATGCACGGCACCTCCACGCTCACCGCGTTCGTCGGCTTCCACTTCGGCCAGCGTGTCGTGCTGCACCGCAAGTTCGTGCCCGAGGAGGTGCTGCGGACGGTCGAGAAGGAGAAGGTGACCAGCGTCTCCCTGGTCGGCGACGCGATGCTGCGGCCGCTGATCGACGCCCTGGCGGGGCCGATGAAGGGCACGGACTGCTCGTCGGTGTTCAGCGTGTCCTCGTCCGGGGCGATCATGTCGGACACGGTCCGGCGCCAGTTCCAGGAGCTGCTGCCGAACGCGGCGCTGCTCAACAACTTCGGTTCCTCGGAGTCCGGCTTCAACGGCACGGCGGCCCAGGACGCCGGTCCGGAACGCGGTTTCCGCATCCGTGTCAACTCCCGGACCGCGGTCGTCGACCCGGTGACCCGCGAGCCGGTGCCCCCCGGCGAGGTGGGCCGGGTGGCGCAGCACGGGCACGTGCCGCTCGGCTACTACAACGACCCGGCGAAGACCGCCGAGACGTTCTTCGAGCGGGACGGCGAGCGCTGGGTGCTGCTGGGCGACATGGCGACGGTCGACGAGGACGGGGTGGTGACCGTACTCGGGCGTGGGTCCCAGTGCATCAACACCGGGGGCGAGAAGGTGTACCCGGAGGAGGTCGAGCAGGCGCTGAAAGCCCACCCGGACGTGTACGACGCGCTGGTGGCCGGGGTGCCGGACGCGCGCTGGGGCAGTCACGTGGCGGCGGTCGTCCAGCTCCGGCCGGGTGCGCCGCGCCCCTCCCTGTCGGACATCCAGCGGCACTGCCGGGCGCGGCTCGCCGGTTACAAGATCCCCCGCCAGCTGGTTCTCACGGACGCGGTCCGCCGCTCCCCCAGCGGCAAGGCGGACTACCGGTGGGCACGGGAGGTGGCGGCGGAGACGGCGCCGGAGGCGGACGCCTGAGGGGCCGCCCGCCACACCGTCGGGGACCGTTCGCCCCTACCGGAAGCCGTCGGGCCGCGTCCGCCCGCGCCGGCCCCTCGCGGCCCGCGTGGGCGGGCGCTCCGCCACGGTGTCCGCCCGCCCTCCAGCGGCACCCGGCCGTGTCCGCGCGCCTCATCCCGCCGAGGGTGCAGCGGCCCCGTCCAGGAACGCGGTGACGCGGCGGACGAACCGGTCGGCGTCGTCCATCCAGGGGTAGTGCCCGGCGCCGGACTGGACGGCGACCTCGGCGCGCGGGAAGGCCGCGGCGGTACGGCGGGCCAGCTCCGGGCGGGGGCCGCCGTCGAGTGAGCCGGCCAGCAGCAGCACCGGGGCGGTCAGCCGGGCCAGGCGGGCCCGGAGCTGGGCCGGGTCGACCGCGCTCTCGACGCCGGCGTAGTAGCGGTCGTGCGCCTCCTCTGCGGTCTGCGCGGCGTCCGCCGCGGCGAGCGCCTGCGCGGCGGCGTCCCAGCGGCCGTGGAAGAAGGGCGTGATGTCGTCCTCGTAGGCCCCCTCCCCCGCCAGACAGGCCACCAGCTTGGGGTACGCCCGGGCGAACCACGGTTCGTCCTGCCGCAGCCGGGCCGCGGCGAGCCGGTCGTCCGCCGTCGCCCGCAGGCCCAGCGGCCGCACGGCGGTGGTGACGAGCACCAGCCGGGACACCCGGTGGGGGTACCGGGCCGCGTACAGCACGGCGAGGCTGCCGCCGGCGGAGTGCCCCAGAAGGGCGGTCCGCTCCAGTCCGAGACGGGCCCGCAGGGCCTCCACGTCGTCGACCTGCCGGTCGCAGCGGTAGGTCTCCGGGTCCGCCGGGACCGCCGAGTCGCCGGTGCCCCGCAGGTCGAGGAGGAACAGCCGGCGGTGGGACGTGAGCCCGCCGAGGTCGCCCAGATAGGCGGAGGCCCGCATCGGTCCTCCGGGCAGGACCACGAGGGGCTCGCCCTCGCCTCTGACGTGGTAGGCGAGCCGGGTTCCGTCGGCCGCGGGAAAAGTCGGCATGTCCACGATCCTGGCGGCCCACCGCCGCTCACGGCAACGAGGTTTCCGGCGGTGACCCGTCCCGGGAAATCGCCGCCGGACCCTTGCCTGAGCCGCACCCGCCTGAATAACTGATCCCCAGCACCACGACCGAATGATCGGTCGACGGGAACCAACGGCCGGTCGGCGAGGGAGAGTGCCCATGGCGGAGGCGAGGGACCTGCTGGACGCGGGTGAGCGGCTGGACGCGCACGCGCTGCGGACGCTGCAGCTGGAGCGGCTGCGCTCCGCGCTGCGGCACGCGTACGCCGACGTGCCGTTCTACCGGCGCGCCTTCGACCGGGCCGGCGTCCACCCGGACGACTGCCGCTCCCTCGCCGACCTGGCCCGCTTCCCGTTCACCACCAAGGCGGACCTGCGCGACAACTACCCGTACGGCATGTTCGCCGTCCCCCGCGAGCGGATCCGCCGCATCCACGCCTCCAGCGGCACCACCGGCCTGCCGACGGTGGTCGGCTACACGGACGCCGATCTGTCGATGTGGTCGGACATGGTGGCCCGTTCGATCCGTGCGGCGGGCGGCCGGCCCGGCGACACGGTCCACGTGGCGTACGGCTACGGCCTGTTCACCGGCGGCCTCGGCGCCCACTACGGCGCCGAGCGGCTCGGCTGCACGGTCGTCCCCGCGTCCGGTGGCATGACGGCCCGCCAGGTGCGGCTGATCCTGGACCTGGAACCCCGGATCATCATGGTCACCCCGTCCTACATGCTCACCCTCCTCGACGAGTTCGAGCGGCAGGGCGTCGACCCGCGCTCCACCTCGCTGGAGGCCGGGATCTTCGGGGCGGAGCCCTGGACGGAGGAGATGCGCCGTGAGATCGAGGAGCGGTTCGCGATCGACGCGGTCGACATCTACGGGCTGTCGGAGGTGATCGGGCCGGGCGTGGCGCAGGAGTGCGTGGAGACCAAGGACGGGCTGCACGTGTGGGAGGACCACTTCTACCCCGAGATCGTCGATCCGGTCACCGGGGAGGTGCTGCCGGAGGGCGAGGAGGGGGAGCTGGTCTTCACCTCGCTCACCAAGGAGGCGATGCCGGTCGTCCGCTACCGCACCCGTGATCTGACCCGGCTGCTGCCGGGCACCGCCCGCGCCTTCCGGCGGATGCGGAAGGTGACCGGCCGCAGCGACGACATGGTGATCCTGCGGGGGGTGAACCTGTTCCCCACACAGATCGAGGAGATCGTTCTGCGCACGCCGGGAGTGGCCCCGCACTTCCAGTTGCGGCTCACCCGCGAGGGCCGCCTCGACGCCCTCACGGTGCGTGCGGAGGCCCGACCCGGCGCGACGCCGGAGGACAGGGAGCGGGCCGCCCGCGCCATCGCGGCGGCCGTGAAGGAGGGCGTCGGGGTGTCGGTCGGCGTGGAGATCGTGGACCCGGAGTCGCTGGAGCGGTCCCTCGGCAAGCTGCGCCGGATCGTGGACGAACGCCCCCGCTGACCCGCGCTCCGCGCCAGGGGGAGCGGTCAGCCGAACCGCTCCCGCAGCTCCCGCTTGAGGATCTTGCCGCTGGCGTTGCGCGGCAGGGCGTCCACGAAGAGGATCCGTTTCGGCGCCTTGAACGCGGTCAGCCGCTCCCTGACGTGGTCGGCCAGCTCGTCCTGGGTCACCTCACCGCGCGCCACGACGACCGCGGTGACCGCCTCGATCCACTTCTCGTCGGGCACGCCGATCACCGCGGCCTCGGCGACGGCCTCGTGCGTGTACAGCGCGTCCTCGACCTGCCGCGAGGCGACCAGCACCCCACCGGAGTTGATGACGTCCTTCACCCTGTCGACGATCGTGAAGTAGCCCTGGGCGTCGCGCACCGCGAGGTCGCCCGAGCGGAACCAGCCGTCGCGGAAGGCGTCGGCCGTCTCCTCGGGCCGGTCCCAGTAGCCCTCGCACAACTGCGGTGAGCGGTAGACGATCTCGCCGGGTGTGCCGTCCGGCACGTCCTTGCCGTCCTCGTCGACCACCCGGGCGTCCACGAAGAGGACGGTCCGGCCGCAGGAGTCGAGGCGGCCCTCGTGCTCGTCCGGGCCGAGCACCATCGCCAGCGGGCCGATCTCGCTCTGGCCGAAGCAGTTGTAGAAGGCGAGCCCCGGCAGCCGGGACCGCAGCCGCTCCAGCACGGGCACCGGCATGATCGACGCCCCGTAGTACGCCTTGCGCAGGCCGCCGAGATCGCGTTCGGCGAAGTCGGGGCGGCCGGCGAGGCCGATCCACACGGTGGGCGGGGCGAACAGGCTGTCCACGCGCCCCTGTTCGATCAGGTCGAAAAGCAGGTCGCCGTCCGGGGCGTCCAGGACGATGTTGGTGGCGCCGACCGCGAGGTACGGCAGCAGGAACACGTGCGTCTGCGCCGAGTGATAGAGGGGCAGCGCGTGCGCGGGCCGGTCGCCGGCGCTCAGGTCGAGGGCGGTGATGGCGCTCAGGTACTCGTGCACCAGCGCCCGGTGAGTCATCATCGCGCCCTTGGGCAGGGCGGTCGTGCCCGAGGTGTACAGGAGCTGTACGAGGTCCTCGCCCCGCGCCTCCGGACCGTCGTACGGCGCCGTCCCTGGCAGCCGGGCGAGCAGCGCGTCGTCGGTGTCGCGCAGGGGGAGCACGCGGGTGCCGGCGGGCAGCCGGCCGACGAGTGCCGGGTCCGCGAGGACCAGCGCGCTGCCCGACTGGCGGACGATGTACGCGAGGTCGTCGCCGGTGAGGTTCTGGTTGACCGGCACGTGCACCAGGCCCGCGCGTGCGCAGGCCAGGAAGGCGATGAGGTAGGCGTCGCTGTTGTGGCCGTAGGCGCCGACCCGGTCACCGGGGGCGAGGCCCTGCGCCAGGAGGACGGCCGCCGCCCGGGAGACGGCGTCGTCGAGTTCCTCGTAGGTCCAGGAGCGGTCGCGGTACTCGACCGCGACCCGCGCCGGGGAGCGCCGGGCGCTGCGCCGCAGCACCCCGTCGACCGTACTGCCGTGTCCGGGCCTCATGACCCACGATCCTCAGCCGGGCGCGGGTGCCGGTCAAGTCACCGGCGTCCGGCCGCCGTCGGGCCGCGGGACCGTCTCCCGCGGCACGGCCGTCGCACACGCCGCCGCCGGCCACGGCCGCCTCCTCGCGGTGATCCCGCCGAGCACCGCAGCGACCGCGACGGGCGGCCGCCCTTGCCGTGGGTCCGGCTGCTCGCGGGTGCGGGGACCGTCCCGGAAGTGTCATCGGCCGCGGTGACCCGGTGCGGACCGTGCCGGGCCCCCGGCCGACCGGTCCGGGTGCGTGACCGCCGACGGCGGCCCCAGGCTGGCCCCATGACCATTCAGAGCCCGGTCCAGCGCGGCGGCCCCGAGCGGGGCCGGTTCGAACGTCCGGCCGAGAACGCGTCCAATCTGACGAGCTCCCCGCTCTTCTTCGTGATCTGCCTCGGCCTCGTCGCCTTCTTCGTCGCCGCGCACGCCGCTCACCTGTCCGTTCCCTGGCTGCTCCTCGCCGGCGAGTCGATGACCGCGGTCACCCTGCTGCTGCTCGCACTGCTGAAGAACTCCGAGAGGCGCGCCGAGCACGCCATCCAGCGCAAGCTCGACGCCATCGCCCGGGTCCTGCTGGCCCTGGAACTGGAGGGCGAGGACCGGGACGGAGCACTGCGGGACCTGCGGAAGTCGATCCGTATGGAGGAGGAGACGTAGCACGGATCACCGGGCCCCGGGCGGCCATCCGGTGGAACCTGGTGCGCTCGGCCGTTGCGCTCCCCGGCGGGCGCCGGGCGAGAGACGATTCTGCAGACCCGGATTCCGCTCCGCCAGAACCTCGCCAAGGGGCCGTATGGACATCCTCCTCGTCGCCAGCGCGTTCAACAGCCTGTGCCAGCGAGCCTACGTCGAGCTCTCCGACCTCGGGCACCGCGTGAAGGTGGTGCTCGCCTCGCACGGCGATGACGCGGTCCGGGCCGCCGTGCGGGAGACCGACCCCGAGCTGATCGTGGCGCCGATGCTCCGCACGGCCGTACCGGAGGACGTGTGGCGCACGCGCCCCTGTCTGATCGTGCATCCGGGACCGCCCGGCGACCGGGGTCCGTCCTCGCTGGACTGGGCCGTCGCCGAGGGGGCGCCCCGCTGGGGGGTGACCGTGCTGCAGGCGGAGGCCGCGATGGACGCCGGGGACGTCTGGGCCTCGGTCCCGTTCACCGTGGCGCCCGTCGGCAAGAGCGACCTGTACCGGCAGGAGGTGTCCGACGCCGCGCTGGCCGCCGTGCGGCAGGCGGTCGAGCGGTACGCGGGCGGGTCGTTCAAACCACGCCCGCAGAGCGACCCGTCGATCGGCGTGGTGTGGCGGGACTTCTTCCGGCAGGAGCGGCGGCGCGTCGACTGGGCGGCCGACGACACGGCGACGGTCCTGCGCAAGCTGCGCGGGGCCGACTCGCAGCCGGGTGTGCTCGACGAACTCCTCGGCCAGGAGGTCTTCCTGCACGGCGGTCACCCCGAGGACCGGCTGCGCGGCCGCCCCGGCGAACTGCTGGCCACCCGGAACGGCGGGGTGTGCCGGGCCACCCGCGACGGCGCGGTCTGGATCCCCGAGCTGCGGCCCCGGCGCGGCTCGGGCGACCCGGCCCCCTTCCGTCGGCCCGCCACCGACGTGCTCGGCGACCGGGTGCGGGGCCTGCCCGAGGACTTGGTGCCGCTGGAGCTGCCTGCCGAGCGGCGCACCTGGGCGGACATCGGCTACCGGCGGCTCGGCGACGTCGGTCTGCTCAGCTTCGGCTTCCCCGGCGGCGCGATGAGCACCGACCAGTGCCGGCGCCTGCTCGCCGCCTACCGCTACGCCCTGGCCCGGCCGACGTCCGTGCTGGTGCTCGGCGGCGGGCGGGACTTCTTCTCCAACGGCATCCACCTGAACGTCATCGAGGCGGCCGCCGACCCGGCCGGCGAGTCGTGGACCAACCTCAACGCCATGGACGACCTCGCCGAGGCGGTCCTGCGCACCACCGACCGGCTGGTGGTCGCGGCCCTGGGCGGCAACGCGGCGGCGGGCGGGGCGATGCTCGCGCTGGCGGCGGACGAGGTGTGGTGCCGTGCCGGTGTCGTACTCAATCCGCACTACCGGCGCATGGGGCTGTACGGGTCGGAGCTGTGGACGTACAGCCTGCCCCGGCGGGTCGGCGAGGCGGAGGCGGCGCGGCTGACCGAGGAGGCGCTGCCGGTGAGCGCGGCCACGGCGGTCCGGCTGGGGCTGGCCGACCGGCTGGTGCCGGTCGCGCCCGGCGCGTTCCGCCCCGAGGTGGAGCGCCTGGCCGGCGCGCTCGCCGCCGACCCGCGGCTGCCCGAGCGGATCGCCGCGAAGCGGGCGGCCCGCGAGCGCGACGAGGCGCGGCGGCCGCTCGCGGAGTACCGGCGCGACGAACTGGCCCGGATGCGCCGCGTGTTCTTCGACCCCGCGGCGCCGTACCACGCGCTGCGCTCGGCGTTCGTCCGCAAGGTGCCGAGCGGTTCGCCCCGGCCGCTGGCCCCGGTGCCGGAGCCGGGTGGCGCCGCCGGCCGGTAGCCGGCGCGTCACCGCCGTCATGACGACCCCGTCCGCGTGGAGGAGTGTCCGTTGAGTTTTCCCCGTCTGCTGGTGGCCGGAGTCGGCAACATCTTCCTCGGCGACGACGCCTTCGGCCCGGAGGTCGTGGTCGCGCTGCGCGACCACCCGCTGCCCGCGGGGGTGACGGTGCGGGACTTCGGCATCCGGGGGCTGGACCTGGCCTACACCCTGCTCGACGGCTGGGACGCCGTGGTGCTGGTCGACGCCGCCCCGCGGGGCCACCGCCCGGGCACCCTCTCCGTGGTCGACCCGGAGCCGCCCGCCGCCGCCGACACCGCCCCGGAGGCGCACGGCATGGACCCGGTGAAGGTGCTGGCCCTGGCCGCGCGGCTGACCGACGGTCCGCTGCCCCGGGTGGTGCTGCTGGCCTGTGAGCCGGAGCGGCTGCCGGACCACGACGCCGACGTGGTGGGCGGTCTGAGCGATCCGGTACGGGCGGCCGTCGCGGCCGCCGTGCCGCTGCTGCACACCGTGGTGGGGCGGCTGCTCGCCGACCCGGCCGCCCCACTGGTGTTCGGCCGGGCGGAGGAATCCGGGGCCCCGCCTCCGGCCGGTCCCCGGGGATCCGCGGCTCCCGGAGCGCAGGATCGGGGCGGGGCCCGGCCCGCCGGCTCCGCGCTCGACTCCCCGCCCCTCACCTTCCCGCCCAGCAAGGAGCACGCATGATGTGCCGGTCCGTGGACGTCAGGCAGGCCGTGATGGCGAAGAACGACGACCTGGCCGCCGCCCTGCGCACCGATCTCGGCCGCCAGGGCGTCACCGTCGTCAATCTGCTGTCGAGTCCGGGCAGCGGCAAGACCGAGCTGCTGACGGAGGTGCTGACCCGGGCGGTGCGACGGGAGATCCCGGTGGCGGCGCTCACCGCCGACCTGGCGACGGAGAACGACGCCCGGCGGCTGGCCCGCTCGGGCGCCCCCGTCAAACAGCTGCTCACGGGCGGCCTGTGCCATCTGGAGGCGCAGCAGGTCCGCGGCCATCTGGACGGGTGGCTGCCGCCGACGGCCGAGCTGCTCTTCGTGGAGAACGTCGGCAACCTGGTCTGCCCGGCGGCCTACGACCTCGGCGAGGCGCTGCGGATCGTGCTGATGGCGGTCACCGAGGGCGAGGACAAGCCGCTGAAGTACCCGACCGCCTTCGGCTCCGCCCATCTGGTGGTGGTGACCAAGACCGACCTGGCGGTCGCGGCCGGCTTCGACGAGGACGGCTTCGCGGGCAACGTCGAGCGGGTCAACCCGGGGGTGCCCGTCGTACGGACCAGCGCGCGCACCGGGGAGGGCGTGGACGCGCTGCTGGAGCGGGTCCTCGCCGCACGGGACGGCGCCCCGCCGCATCGGCCCGCGCTGGCCGCGCCCGAGCACCGGCACGCCGCGTCGTGACCGCCCCCGCCGCGGCGGCCGTCCGGCTGCGGGTAGGGGTGCGGGGCGTGGTGCAGGGAGTCGGGTTCCGGCCGTTCGTGCACCGGCTGGCCACCGAGGAGGCACTCGGCGGCTTCGTGACCAACCACTCGGGCGGGGTGCTGATCGAGGTCGAGGGGCCGCCCGACGGCGTGGACCGGTTCTGCGCCCGGCTGGTGGCCGAGCCGCCCGCGCTCGCCTGTGTCACCGGCGTCGACCGAGCGCCCGTCCCCGCCACCGGCGCGGACACCGGCTTCACGATCCGGCCCTCCGAGCCGGGCGAGGGCCGTACGGTACTCCCGGCGGACACCGCGACCTGCGCGGAGTGTCTGCGTGAGCTGGCCGATCCGGCCGACCGGCGCCACCGCCACCCGTTCATCACCTGCACCCACTGCGGGCCCCGCTTCACCATCGTCACGGCGCTGCCGTACGACCGGGCGACGACCACCATGGGCGGCTTCCCGATGTGCGCGGCGTGCGCGGCGGAGTACGGCGACCCGGGCGACCGCCGCTTCCACGCCCAGCCCGTGGCCTGCCCGGACTGCGGCCCCCGGCTGCGGCTGGTCCCGGCTCCCGGGCTGGGACTGCGGCCCGTCGAGGGGGCCGACGCGCTGACGGCGGCACGCCGGCTGCTGGCGGCCGGGCGGATCGTCGCCGTCAAGGGTCTCGGCGGCTACCACCTGGCCTGCGACGCCACCGACGAACGGGCCGTGGCCGAGTTGCGGGCCCGTAAGCGGCGCGCCGGCAAGCCGTTCGCGGTGATGGCCGCCGACCTGGCCGCCGTCGCGGAGATCGCGGAGGCCGGGGAGGCGGAGCGGGCCGCGCTGGCCGGTCCCCGCCGCCCCATCGTGCTGCTGCGTCCGCGCGGCGGCCCGCTGGCCCCCGGGGTGTGCCCGGGCAGCCCGCATGTGGGGGTGGTGCTGCCGTACACCCCGGTGCACACGCTGCTGTTCGGGCTGCCGGGCGATCCGCCGGGCCCCCGGCTGCTGGTGATGACCAGCGGCAACCGCTCCGGTGAGCCCCTGGTCACCGACGACGCCGAGGCCCTGACCCGGCTGGCCGGTCTGGCCGACGCCTGGCTCGCCCACGACCGCGCCATCACGTCGCCCTGCGACGACTCGGTGCTGCGGGTGCGGCCGGACGGCACCGAGCAGGTGCTGCGCCGTGCGCGGGGCTATGTCCCCCGGCCGCTGGCGCTGCCGTTCACCGCGCCGCCGGTGCTGGCCGCGGGCGGTGACCTGAAGAACGCGCCCTGTCTCGGCGCGGGCGCACAGGCGTGGTTCGGACCGCACGTCGGCGACCTGGGCGACCTGGCGTGCCTGGACGCGCTCGGGCGGGTCGAGGGCACGCTGCGGCGGCTGACCGGCATCCGGCCGGAGGTGGTCGCCGCCGACCGGCACCCCGGCTATCACTCGGCGCGGTGGGCGCGCCGGTACGCGGACGGCCGGCCGGTGCGGCTGGTCCAGCACCACCACGCCCACGTCGCCTCCGCCATGGCCCAGCACGGGCTGGACGGCACCGTTCCGGTGATCGGGGTGGCCTTCGACGGCACCGGCTACGGGGACGACGGCACGGTGTGGGGCGGCGAGGTGCTGATCGCCGACTACCGCCGCCACCGCCGGTTCGCGCATCTGGCGCCCGCTCCGCTGCCCGGCGGGGACGCCGGGGTGGCCCATCCCCGCCGGACCGCCCTGGCCCGGCTGTTCGCGGCAGGCATCCCGTGGGACGAGGAACTCCCGAGCGCCGCGGCCTGTTCGCCCGCGGAACGCCGGGTGCTGGCACGGCAGTTGGAGCGCGGCCTGGCCTGTGTGGCGACCTCCAGCGCGGGCCGGCTGTTCGACGCCGTCGCCTCGCTGACCGGTCTGTGCCACCGGGCGGACCACGAGGCGCAGGCCGCGCTGGCGCTGGAGGCGGCGGCCGGCCGGGCCGGGGCGGCGGACACCGGTGGCTACGCGTTCGCCCTGTCGGCGGGCGCCCCGGTGCTCGTCGACCCGGCGCCCGTGCTGCGGGCGCTCGTCGCGGACCTGCGGCACGGCACTCCGACGGCCGTGGTCGCGGCCCGCTTCCACCACGCGCTGGCGGCGGCGGTCGCGGCCGTGTGCCGGCGGGCGCGCCAGGACACCGGCATCGCGACGGTGGCCCTGACCGGCGGAGTGTTCGCCAACGCGCTGCTGGAGGAGTCGAGTCACGCCCTGCTGTCCGAGGACGGCTTCACGGTCCTGCGGCACCGGGAGGTCCCGCCGGGCGACGGCGGACTCGCCCTGGGCCAGCTCGCGGTGGCGGCCCACCGCCCCTGCCCCACCTCTCCAGCCTCCCCCGCCTCCCCCGCCTCCCCCGCCTTCCCCGCCTCCCCCACCTCCCACGCCGACAACACGGAGTGACATATGTGTCTGGCAGTGCCCGGCCGGGTCCTGGCCATCGAGGACGGCAGCGACCCCCTGACCGGGCTCATCGACTTCGGCGGCGTGCACAAGCGCGTCTGCCTGGAGTACGTCCCCGAGGTCGCGGTCGGCGAGTACGTGATCGTCCACGTCGGGTTCGCCCTGCAGCGGCTGGACGAGGAGTCGGCGCAGGCGTCGCTGCGGCTCTTCGAGGAACTGGGGCTGCTGGAGGAGGAGTTCGGAGACGCCTGGGGGCGTGCGGCGCAGGAGGCCGGTCAGCCCCGTACCGCTGAGGAGGAAGGAGCCCGGTGAGGTACATCGACGAGTTCAACGATCCGGAGCTGGCCCGCAAGCTGCTCGACGAGATCCACGCGACGGTGACCCGGCCGTGGGCGCTGATGGAGGTGTGCGGCGGTCAGACGCACTCCATCATCCGGCACGGCATCGATCAACTCCTGCCCGAGCAGGTGGAGTTGATCCACGGTCCGGGCTGTCCGGTGTGTGTGACGCCGCTGGAGGTCATCGACCGGGCGCTGGCCATCGCCGCCCGGCCGGAGGTGATCTTCTGCTCGTTCGGGGACATGCTGCGGGTGCCGGGCACCGACCGCGACCTGTTCCGGGTGCGCAGCGAGGGCGGTGACGTCCGGGTCGTGTACTCCCCCATGGACGCCCTCGACCTCGCCCGCCGGCACCCCGACCGGGAGGTGGTGTTCTTCGGTATCGGCTTCGAGACCACCGCGCCCGCCAACGCCATGGCCGTCCACCAGGCCCGCCGGCTCGGCGTCGGCAACTTCAGCCTGCTGGTGTCGCACGTGCGGGTGCCGCCGGCCGTCGAGGCCATCATGACCGCACCGGCCTGCCGGGTGCAGGGGTTTCTGGCCGCGGGACACGTGTGCAGCGTGATGGGCACCGCCGAGTACCCGGACCTCGCCGAGCGGCACCGGGTGCCGATCGTGGTCACCGGGTTCGAACCGCTGGACATCCTGGAGGGCATCCGCCGCGCCGTGCACCAGCTGGAGCGCGGGGAGCACCGGGTGGAGAACGCCTACCCGCGGGCCGTGCGGGACGCCGGCAACCCGGCGGCACTGCGCATGATCGAGGAGGTGTTCGAGGTCACCGACCGCTCCTGGCGGGGCATCGGACGCATCCCGGACAGCGGCTGGCGGCTGACCGAGGCCTTCCGCGCCCACGACGCCGAGCACCGTTTCGACGTGAGCGGCATCCGCACCGAGGAGTCCGCCGTGTGCCGCAGCGGCGAGGTGCTGCAGGGGCTGATCAAGCCGACCGAGTGCCCGGCGTTCGGCACCACCTGCACCCCGCGCACCCCGCTGGGCGCCACGATGGTCTCCAGCGAGGGCGCGTGCGCGGCGTACCACCTCTACCGGCGCATGGACGGCACCGCACCGGCCGCGACCGCCCCCAAGGAGATGAACCCCGTTGGCTGACCCGACCGTCACGGCACCTGTGGACCCGTCCGTCTGGTCCTGCCCCGCGCCGCTGCGCGACCAACCGGTCGTCGTCATGGGGCACGGGGGCGGCGGCGCACTGTCGGCGGAGCTCGTCGACACCGTCTTCGCACCCGCCTACGGCAACGCCACGCTGGCCGCGCTGGCCGACTCGGCGGTGGTCCGGCTCGGCGGCGCCCGCCTGGCCTTCGCCACCGACTCCCACGTCGTGCGGCCCCTGTTCTTCCCCGGCGGCAGCATCGGCGACCTGGCCGTCAACGGCACGGTCAACGACCTGGCGATGAGCGGTGCCGTGCCCGCGTACCTGTCGACGGCGTTCGTGCTGGAGGAGGGCGTCGGCATGGACGTCGTCGAACGGGTCGCCCGGGCGGTCGGTGCGGCGGCCCGGGCGGCGGACGTCACCGTCGTCACCGGGGACACCAAGGTGGTGGAGGCCGGCCACGGGGACGGGGTGTACGTGACGACGTCGGGCGTCGGGCTCGTCCCGGACGGCGTCGACATCCGCCCCGACCGGGCGCGGCCCGGCGACGTCGTGATCGTCAGCGGGCCGGTCGGCCTGCACGGGGTGGCCATCATGAGTGTGCGCGAGGGCATCGAGTTCGGTGTCGAGATCGCCTCCGACACCGCCCCGCTGGCCGCGCTGGTGGCGACGATGCTGTCGGTGACCCCCGACCTGCACGCGCTGCGCGACCCGACCCGGGGCGGCCTGGCCGCCGCCCTCAACGAGATCGCGCGCGCCTCGGGCACCGGTGTGCGGCTGTCGGAGCGCGCCGTCCCGGTGCCGGACGCGGTGGCGAACGCCTGCGGGTTCCTCGGGCTGGACCCGTGGTACGTCGCCAACGAGGGGCGGCTGGTGGCCTTCGTGCCGCCGGAGCACGCGGAGGCGGTGCTCGCGGCGATGCGCGCGCATCCGCAGGGGGCGGGCGCGGCGGTCATCGGCGAGTGTGTCGCCGAGCACCCCGGGATGGTGGTGGCGTCGACCGGCCTGGGCGGGACACGGGTGGTGGACCTGCCGCTGGGTGAGCAGCTGCCCCGGATCTGCTGAGGCCGGTACCGGGACCGGGGACGCGTGGTCCGGCCGGCCGCTCGCGGCCTACCGCCGGGTGTCCCGTGTCCCCGCACGGCCGACGGCCCGCGCCGCGCACGGCGCGGGCCGTCGGTTCTCAGTGCGCCGTCTCGGCGAACTCGATGCCGGTGATCTCCAGTTCCCGTCCGCTGCGCAGCCCGTCGGAGGGCCGGTCGCAGCGCGGGCACCAGAAGAAGGGCGGTACGCCGACCGCGAACTCCGTGTCACAGGGCGCGCAGTGGGCGACGGCGGCCACCTCCTGCACGACCAGGTCGGCCGCGGCGAGGGTGGTGCCGTCGCGGGCCACGTCGAAGGCGAAGGCGAGGGCGTCGGGGACGACGCCGGAGAGTTCGCCGACGCGCACGTTCACCGCGGACACGGGGCGGCCCGCGCCGTGTGCGCGGGCCGCCTCGTCGGCCTGTTCGACGATCGCGGTGGCGATCGACAGTTCGTGCACGGCCGTCACCCTGAGTGGTGGGAGCCGGCCGGGGAACCCACCATCCGCCAGATCCTGATCTCGCGCACGAGGCCGGGCATCTCCCTGATCAGCAGGGCCAGGGCGGCGGCGGAGACGAGCGCCGCCTGGGCGGTCAGGACCCGCCGGGCCGTCAGCTGTGCCATCTCTCCTTCTTTCTGCTTCCTGGGGCCGGTCCCGGTCCCGCCCCGGCTCAGCCCGGGGGGATGTTGGGCATGGCCTTGAGGATCGCGTTGTGTTTCTTCCAGTGGATGCCGGTGGAGCGGCGCGCGTCGGCGGTGCCGTCCTTGTGGTGGCCGGCCTGGTGTCCGTAAGGGCCCTTGTTGCCCTGGTGGAGGCCGAAGACGTGGGTGGGGGTGTCCGGCTTCACGGCCGGTCTTCCGACCCGGATGCTTCCCATGTGGTACTCCCTTCGGTGCTGTCGGCCAGGTCCGTGAAGAACCGCTCGACGGCCGGCCACACGCGGGTGCCGCCGGACAGTCCGCGCCACTCCCGCCGTACGAGAGCGACCAGCCGGAAGCAGTCGTCGACCGGCACGATCCAGTGGTGGCCGGCCCCGCGCGCGGTGTTCATCAGCAGGGCCTCCACGTCGGGGGCCACGCTTCCCACCAGTGGACACCCGGTGGCCACCTCCCGCCACGCGGCGGCGGCCACCTGCCCGTGGACGGCGCCGGCGGGCCCGGGGTAGTGGGCCACGACGGTGCCGTCGGCGTGCGGGACGAAGAAGGCCAGGCCGACGGGGACGCCGAGTGGGGCGGTGTCCAGCGGGGGCAGCCGCAAACGGCGTTCCGGGATCAGCCGGTAGTGGGCCCCGCTCGTTCCGTCCCGGACGAACAGCAGCGAGCAGGGGCGGCAGGCGCAGAGCACCTCCTGCCGTTCGCCGTCGTACAGGTGGCGGTGGCCTTGCGGCACGGGGGCCGCGCACAGCTCGCAGCGTTCCTCGGCCGCCGTGCGCAGGTCGGCGCCGGAGCGGATGACCCGGGCGAGCGCGCCGCCGGTGTTCATGGCGTCCCCCGCCGGCGGCCGGGCGCGAGGGTGAGGGTGTCCAGCGGTACGAAGGCGGCGGTGCCGCCGGGTTCGGGGGCGCGTTCGACGCCGTGCAGTTCGGGGGCGACGGCGAGGAGGGTGTCGCGGACGGCGTCCATGACGCCGGCGGCCGTCGAGCCGCAGCCGCCGGCGCGCAGCCGTACCCGCGCCACTCCCTCGTCGACGCCGACCAGTTCCAGGTCTCCGCCGCGCTCACGCAGGGGGCCGCGCAGCCGTTCGACGGCGCGGTCCAGCCGGGGCAGCACCTGCTCGGGGTGGACGTCGTGCAGCACCATCAGGTGCCCGAGGAGTTCGTCGTCGGCCAGCGCCGCCGCCAGGGCCGGGTCGGCGCGGTCCAGGACGCGGGCCAGGGCCTCGCCGTACACCTCGGTCAGGGCGCGTACCGCCGCCAGGGCGTCCCGGGAAGTGGGCCCGGGACTGCTCTCCAGGCGTTCGAGCAGGTCGTCGACGCGGGCCAGGCGGGCGGCCACGGCGTCGGCGCCGAGCCGGGTGGCCCCGGCCGTGGCCGGCTCGGCGGCGGGAGTCCCGGCCGCGGGGGTGTCAGCCGCCATGGCCGGCCCCGTACGTCGGCGAGTGCACCGTGGTGAGGGTGTTGCCCTTGCCGAGGTACATGTGGACGCCGCACGGCAGGCAGGGGTCGAAGCTGCGCACGGTGCGCATGATGTCGACGCCCTTGAAGTCGTCGGGCCCGTTCTCCTCGAAGATGGGCTGGCCCTGGACGGCGTCCTCGTAGGGGCCGGGGGTGCCGTAGCTGTCGCGCGGGCTGGCGTTCCACGGGGTGGGCGGGTACGGGTGGTAGTTGGCGATCTTCTTGTCCTTGATGACGAGGTGGTGGGAGAGGACGCCGCGCACGGCCTCGTGGAAGCCGCAGCCGATGGCCTCCTCGGGCACCTCGAAGTTCTCGAACACCTTGGTCTCGCCGGCCCGGACCAGGTTCATCGCCTTCTCCACGAAGTCGAGGGCCATGGCGGCGGCGTACGCGACGAAGTAGGGGCGTGCCCGGTCACGCTCGATGGTGTTGCTCCACCGCGGGATGCTCCACTCCAGCGTCTGCTCGGGCAGCTTCTCGCTCCTGGGCAGCGTGATGCGCACGCTGTGGCCGGTGGCCTTGACGTACTCGGTGTCGACGAGGCCGTTGAGGGCGGTGGACCACAGCCGGGCGAGGGGGCCGCCGCCGGTGTCCAGGGCCAGGTGCCGGTCGGTCTGCTGGTGGTACCAGCGGGGGCTCATCACCCAGCTGTAGTTGCCGTCGAAGTCGCGCTTCTGCGGCACCGGGACGGTGGTCTGGTTCCACGGGTGGCGCATGTCGACGGGGTTGCCGAGCGGGTCGTGGGTGACGAAGGGTTCCTCGGTCCGCCAGTCCTCGTAGTAGGAGCTGCCGAGCATGATGCGCATGCCGAGGTTGATGTCGACCAGGTTGTTGGTGACCAGTTCGCCGTCGACGATGATGCCGGGGGTGACGTGCATCGCCTTGCCCCAGTCGTTCATCGTCTCGTAGCGGTAGTCGCAGACGTCGGGGTTCTGGAACGCGCCCCAGCAGCCCAGCAGGATACGGCGGCGGCCGACCTCCTCGTAGCCGGGCAGGGCCTCGTAGAAGAAGTCGAAGACGTCGTCGTTCATCGCGACGGACTGCTTGACGAAGTCCAGGACCTTCATCAGGGCGGAGAGGTAGTCGGTGAAGAGGGTGGGGGTCGCCATGGTGCCGACGCCGCCGGGGTACAGGGTCGACGGGTGGACGTGGCGTCCCTCCATCTTGCAGAACATCTCCCGGGTCAGCCTGCTGACCTTCAGCGCCTCTTTGTACGTCTCGCCCTCGAAGGGGTTGAACGAGCGCATGATGTCGGCGATGGTGCGGAAGCCGTGGATCTGCGCCCTCGGCGCGTCGGTGCGCTCGGCGCGGGCCAGGACGCCCGGGTTGGTCGCCTTGACCATGGCCTCGCAGAAGTCGACGAAGACCAGGTTGTCCTGGAAGATCGTGTGGTCGAACATGTACTCGGCGGCTTCGCCGAGGTTGACGATGTGCTCGGCGAGCGGCGGCGGTTTGATCCCGTAGGCCATCTGCTGCGCGTAGTTGGAGCAGGTGGTGTGGTTGTCGCCGCAGATGCCGCAGATCCGCGAGGTGATGAAACCGGCGTCACGGGGGTCCTTGCCCTTCATGAACACCGAGTAGCCGCGGAAGAGCGACGAGGTGCTGTGGCACTCGACCACCTCGCGGTTGGCGAAGTCGATCTTCGTGTAGATGCCCAGGTTGCCGATGATCCGGGTGATCGGGTCCCAGGACATGTCGACGAGCTGAGCGGGTTTGCGCTCGCCGGTCCCGGCCCGGTCCTCGGTCTGTGTCATGTCACTTCCTGATGTGTGGGGTGCCGGCGGGGGTCACGGCCGCCAGTAGGGGTCGTAGCCGCTGGTGAGTTCGGGCTCGTTGTGGTGCCACTTGGGTTCGCGGTTCACGGCGACACTGGTGATGCCGCGCATCCGGCGGATGAACGCCCCGTAGGGCTTGATGAGGATCGACGACAGGCTGCCGCCGGTGGGCTCGTCCATGAACGGCATGAACGCGTCGGGGAAGCCGGGCATGGTGCACCCGATGCAGATGCCGCCGACGTTGGGGCAGCCGCCGACGCCGTTCATCCAGCCGCGCTTGGGCACGTTGCAGTTGACCACCGGGCCCCAGCAGCCCACTTTCACCTGGCATTTGGGGGCGTTGTAGTCCTTGGCGAAGTCGGCCTGCTCGTAGTAGGCGGCCCGGTCGCAGCCCTCGTGGACCGTTCTCCCGAACAGCCACTGCGGGCGCAGCATGTGGTCCAGCGGGGGCGGCGGGGCGGCGCCGGCCGCGTGGTGGAGCACCCAGACCAGGGTCTCCATGAAGTTCTCCGGCTGGATGGGGCAGCCGGGTACGTTGACGACGGGCAGCGCGCCCTGTGTCCTGAAGTCCCAGCCCAGGTAGTCGGAGAGTCCCATGGCACCGGTGGGGTTGCCGGCCATGGCGTGGATACCGCCGTAGGTGGCGCAGGTGCCGGCGGCGACGATCGCCCACGCCCTGGGGGCGAGTTGGTCGATCCACTCGTTGAGCGTCTGCGGTTCGCCGGTCTCCGGGTCGTTGCCGAAGGACGTCCAGTAGCCGTCGCCCTCGATGATGTTCTGGTTGGGGACGGACCCCTCCAGGACGAGGATGAACGGGGCGAGTTCGCCGCGCGCCGCGGCCCGGTAGGGGGCGAGGAAGTCCTCGCCGCCGAGGCTCGGTGACAGCACCTTGTTGTGCAGGTGCACCTTCGGCAGGCCGGGGATCAGCCCTTCTATGAGGTCCTCGATGGAGGGCTGTCCGGCGGCGGTGAGCGAGACGGTGTCGCCGTCGCAGCTCATCCCCTCGGAGATCCAGAGAATGTGGATCTCGTCGAACCCTTCGCGCGCCTGCGCACGGTCGGGTTCCTTGCTCACGTCGGTGGTGCCGCTCTCAACGGTCATGTCCTCGGCCTCCCTTGCAGTCGGTCCCGTGCCCTGTCGTACGCGGCGGCCATCGGCGCGGCCAGGGTGAGGCCGGGCGGGCGGTCCGGAGCGTGCGGGTGGGGCCGGGTGGGCGCGCCCCGCTTGGCCTTGGCCAGCTCCTCGCCGAGCCGGTCCAGCCGCTCCTGGGAGACGGCCGCGCGCAGGCGGGGCATGAACTCGGTCTCTTCCTCGTGCACGTGCTCCTCGACCTCCCGGCGCAGCTCGGCGACGAGTGCGTCGGTGCGGTCGTCGCCCGCGGAGAGCCGGTCCAGTGCGAGGAGGGTCTTCTTCAGGGCCATGTGCTCGCCGAGGCGGTCGTCGACCTCGCGGGCGCCGTCGGGGAGCACCTCGCGGGCGAGCGGGTAGATCAGCATCTCCTCCAGGGCGGCGTGCTTGGACAGTTCCCGCACGAGCAGCTCGACGACGGCCCGGCGCTGGGCGTCGGAGGCGCCGGCGTGGTAGTTGCGGAACAGCTGTTCCACCATGCGGTGGTCGTGGACCAGTACCTCAAGGGCGTCCATCGCGTCCTGCCTCGTCTGTGGTGGTCAGGGGTGTGGTCGGGGTGCGCGGGGCGGACGCGGCTGCTGACCCGGCGGGGGCACGGCGGGGGGCGCTGCCGGGGTGAGGGGGGTGAGTTCGTGGGGGCGGAAGTAGTGGAAGCGGCCGTACCAGCCGTGGAGCTCGGCCGCCGGGTCGTCGTCGAGCGTGACGGCGACGTGCAGGCTGCCGTCCACGTCGTGCAGGACGGCGGCCACCGTGGCGGTGCGGCCCGCCAGGAACATGTCCTGGGCGTCGGCGCCCCGCCCGGCCGGGCGCAGCCGCACGGCGCTGCCGGCGGCGACGGGCACCCCGTCGACGAGGACGGTGTCGGTCGTCGGGGACAGTCCGTCGTCGCCGCCGTCGTGCCACCAGGGGACGCCGGGCAGCGGTCCCGGGGTGGGCGCGGGGGCGGAGACCGGGGCGGGGGCGGTGACCGGGGTGACCGGTGCCGGGGCGGCCGCCGGGGTGGAGCACGCGGTGGGGGCGGCCGGCCGCAGGGATCGGATGGCCCCGTGCAGCTTGGCGAACATCTCCGGGGGCATGCCCTCCACCCGGTCGAGGATGTCGGCGGCGCGCGGGTCGGTGGCCCGTGCCTCGCGCTTCTCCTCGTCGGTGAGGAGCAGGGTGCGCAGGGAGAGGATCTCGTCGATCTCGGCGGCGTCGTGCAGGTCGCCGGGGCTCTCGGGCGCCACCTGGGGGTGGTCGGGCAGCAGGATGGGCGCGGACAGCAGGACGCCGGACACGCCGGGGGCCGGGTGTTCGCGGCCCCCGCCGGGTTCGCCTCCGAGGACGGGGAAGGTGTGCAGGTTGCGGCAGGTGCGGGCGAGGTCCTGGTACGGGGGCGGCGGATCGGTCAGGGACAGGAACTCGGTCCCGTCGTCCGCGCCGACGAGGGTGTGGGTGGCCAGGAGCGCGTGACGCAGGACTTCGGCGCGGGGGACGCCGGCGCCGGGTGACGCGCCGGTGTTCTCGGTGCGCACGGTGAGCCGGTAGAGCGCCGGGGCGCCGTCCCGCACGCGTTCGGCGCGCAGTGCGGTCACCGCCTCGCTGGGATGGCGCCGGCGCACCACCCGGCCGATCCCGCCGGGCAGCGGCTCGGTGTCCTCCCCGGCCGGCGCGCCCGCGGGCACCCGGTACTCGTGGTCGAGCAGCCGTTCGAGCGGGACGACGATGTCCACCTCGCGGGGCACGGCCTCGTCGAAGGTGAGGTGGACCGCGTCACCGGCCGCCAGCGACTCCACGGGCCGGTACCGGCCGTCGGCTTCCCGTCGCTCGATCTGCTTGTACTGGAGCTGCAGGTAGCGGACCTGTACACGGAGCACGGTGGTCGGGGCGGCCCGCAGCAGGCACTGGGTCTGCTGGTACCAGGAGTCCACCGAGCCGGAGAGGCCTGGCGGCACCGGCCCGTCCCGCTCCGCCCAGTCCCGCGGGCTGAGGACGCCGAACTGCCAGCGCACCCGGTTCTTCGGGGAGGACCTGCGGTAGGGGTACAGCAGATAGCCCTCGTAGAGGACGGCGTCGGCCACCGCGCGCAGCCGGCCGAAGGCGTCAGCGGCCCCGACTCCCGTCCGCGTCCCTGCTCCGTCGACCGTCATCGGCGTCTCCTCGTGCCGTGGGCTCCCGGGTACTCGGTGACCGCCCGGGGTGGTGTGCGGCCTCCCGGTGGCGTAGGTCGACCGTCCGGGGCCTTCGCCGGCCATCCGTTCCACGACGGTCACACGCTTCACACCTCGGCGCCTCTCACGACGCACCGCCGCTGAGCCGGTCGGGCGACGGCCGTCGGGCCCGCGGCCCGCTCGCCGGCGGACGGGCACGCTGGTCGGAGGGGCATCCGTACGACGCGCGGGCGATCCGTGCCGGGCACGGATGCCGCGCATCCCTTTGTGTGACGTCCCCCGGGGGCCCCTGGGGCACGCCCGCTTCGGGGGCGCCGCTGGGGGCGCCACTTCGGGAGCGCGCCTTCGCCGGAACGGGGCGCCGGGCCGCGGCCCCGCGCGGTGCGTTCCACGTCGGAGTGCGCGCCGGTCTGTCGGCGCGCGGGCATGGCGTGCTGCGGATCCGGCAGGTGCCAGCCCTGGCCGAGGCGGGGACGCGGCCACGGCGAGGCGGAAGGACGACGACGGGCCGGACCTGGCCAGCGAGGTCCCGGACCTGGCCGGCCAGGTCACGGGGCGGCGGCGCAGACGGGTGCGGGCAGGGGCGGCACGGCACGGGGGGACGGCCGGGCTCTCAGGGCCGGGGCGTCGCGGGTGGTGGCGGGCGGCATCGCCGCCCCGCGGGGGCACCGGTGCGGGACGCCGCCTCGGTGCCGACGGCGGCTGTCGGCGCCGGCGGCCACGGCGCGGCCGCCGCACTCGGCCCACCCGGCGTACTCGGTATGAGCGGGCCGGCCTGCCCGGCCTGCCCGGCGTGCCGCTCACGTGCCCGCAGGCGCGGGGCGCCCGCCCCCGTGCCGACGCTCCGCCGAGCGGCCGACGGGGCTGGTGCACGACCGAGCCGCCGTACGGTCAGACGGCGCGGGTGCGGCCCGCCCAGTACGGGTCCCGCAGCCGCCGCTTGTACAGCTTGCCGTTGGGGTCGCGGGGCATCTCGGGGACGAAGTCGATGCTCCTCGGGCGTTTGTAGCCGGCCAGGCGGTCGGCGCAGTGGGCGAGCAGGGCGGCGGCGAGGTCCGGCCCCGGGGTGTGGCCGGGGGCCGGTTCGACGACGGCCTTGACCTCCTCGCCCCAGTCGTCGTGCGGGATGCCGAAAGCGGCGGCGTCGGCGACGGCCGGGTGGGCGAGCAGGGCCGATTCGATCTCGGCGGGGTAGATGTTGACCCCGCCCGAGATGATCATGTCGATCTTGCGGTCGCGCAGGAAGAGATAGCCGTCCTCGTCGAGGTAGCCGAGGTCGCCGACGGTGAAGAAGTCGCCGATGCGGTTCCTGCGGGTCTTCTGCTCGTCCTTGTGGTAGCTGAAGCCGCCGGTGGTCATCCTCATGTAGACCGTGCCGAGCCGCCCGGGCGGCAGCCGGTTGCCGTCGTCGTCGAAGATCGCGAGTTCGCTGATGGGCCAGGCCCTGCCGACGGTGCCGGGACGCTTCAGCCAGTCCTCGGCCGTCGCGAAGGCGCCGCCGCCCTCACTGGCCGCGTAGTACTCCTCCACGCAGCTCCCCCACCAGTCGATCATGGCCCGCTTGACGTGGTCGGGGCAGGGCGCGGCGCCGTGGACGGCGTGCCGCATCGACGACACGTCGTAGGACCGGCGGACCGGCTCGGGCAGGGCGAGCAGGCGGTGGAACTGGGTGGGCACCATGTGGGTGTGGGTGCACCGGTGGGTGTCGACGAGGCGGAGCATCTCCTCGGGCGTCCACTTGTCCATCAGGACCAGCCGGTGGCCGATGTGCAGGGACGCGGAAGCGAACTGCAGCACGGCCGTGTGGTACAGGGGCGAGCAGACGAGGTGGACGTTGTCGTCGAACGGCCGGATGCCGAAGATGCCGAGGAAGCCGCCGAGGTGGGCCTGTTCGGGAAGGGTGCCGGGCAGGGGCCGCCGGATGCCGCGCGGTCGGCCCGTCGTACCGGAGGTGTAGTTCATCACCCAGCCGAGGGTGCGCTCGGCCGGGGGCGACTCGGGCTGTCCGTCGAGGAGTTCGGCGTACGGCCGGAAGCCCGCGACGTCACCGACCGCGTACCGCCGGTCCGCGGGCAGGCCGGCCTCGTCGGCGGCCCGGCGGGCCGCGTCGCCGTGACGGGCGTGGGTGATGAGGACCTTGGCGCCGGAGTCGGCGATGATCCAGGCGATCTCGGGGCCGACCAGATGATGGTTGACGGGGACGAGGTAGAGGCCGGCCTGGGTGGCGGCGAGGTGGGCGGTGAGGAACTCCGCCGAGTTGGGCAGCACCACGGCGAACGCGTCCCCGCGTGCCAGTCCGGCGGCGCGCAGGCCGTGGACCAGCCGGTTGGCGGCGGCGTGCAGGCGTCCCGCGGTCCATTCCTCGCCGTCGGGGGCGATCAGGACGGTACGTCCGGGGTCGGCGGTGGCCTGCGCCCAGAAGCCGGCGGGAGGCGCGGGCCGAGCGGGGGTGGTCGTCACCGGGCGCTCCTTCCGGCGATGCGGTCGAGCCGGTCGACGGCCCGTTCGAAGCCGCGGGTCAGGTCGTCGACGACGGCCTGGACGTCGCGGACCTCGTTCATCCGCCCGACGATCTGGCCGACGGGCGTGCCGAGGAGGGGTTCCACCTCGT
Organism: Streptomyces sp. bgisy159; assembly: GCF_965341775.1. Lineage (GTDB taxonomy): Bacteria > Actinomycetota > Actinomycetes > Streptomycetales > Streptomycetaceae > Streptomyces. The sequence continues at coordinate 103,487 of NZ_CBDQZH010000006.1, forward strand.
ACCGCTGGATGCGCGAGAGGGCATCGGCGACCAGGAGTCCCTGCAAGGGCATGGGTAGGGTGCCGGGGCCGGCCGGGTCGTCCCAGGCGTCCGTCCACTCGGTGCGCAGCTGACGGGCCGGCTTGCCGGTCAGGGCACGGGAGCGCACGGTGTCGCCGGAGCCCGCGGCAAGGAGTTTGCGGGTCAGGGCGGGAGAGGTGAGTTCGGCCTCGGCGGTGGTCAGCCAGACCGAGCCCAGCCAGACGCCCTGGGCGCCGAGGGCGAGGGCGGCCGCGGCCTGCTCGCCGCTGCCTATGCCTCCGGCCGCCAGCACGGGCAGGGGGGCGACCGCCGTGACGACCTCGGGCGTCAGCACCATGGAGGCGATGTCCCCGGTGTGGCCGCCGGCCTCGTAGCCCTGCGCCACGACGATGTCGATGCCGGCCCGCACGTGTTTCACCGCGTGGCGCGCGCTTCCGGCCAGCGCGGCGACCAGGACGCCCTGGTCGTGGGCGCGCGCGATCACGTCGGCCGGCGGGGAGCCGAGGGCGTTGGCGAGGAGGGCGATCGGGTGGTCGAAGGCCACGTCGAGCTGGGTACGGGCGACCTGCTCCATCCAGCCGGTGATGCGCCAGCCGGACGCCTCCCCGTCGGGCAGGTCGGGGACCCCGTAGCGGGCGAGGGTGTCGCGGACGAACGCGCGGTGGGTCTCCGGGATCATCGCTTCCACGTCGGCCTCGGTGACGCCCTCGACCTTCTTGGCCGGCATGACGACGTCCAGGCCGTAGGGCCGGCCGCCGGTGTGGGCGTCCAGCCAGTCGAGGTCGCGCTTGAGGTCGTCGGGGGCGGTGTAGCGGACCGCGCCGAGCACGCCGAACCCGCCGGCCCGGCTGATCGCCGCGGCGACGGCCGGGAACGGTGTGAAGCCGAAGAGGGCGTGCTCGACTCCCAGTCTCTTGCTCAGCTCCGTCTGCATGCGCGCAGGATGCCCGAGACCCCCGTACGACGGAAGAGCTTTTCTGATGCTCCGTCAGTTATCTGGGGAGCGGTCCCGCCGTCCGGCACCCGCCCTACTGGTGGAACACCGCCTTCTTCCACCTCGTTCGGCCCGTCGAAGTGGTCCTCTTCAGGCCGCCCCGGTCAGGTCCCGTCCCGCTCCAGCACGGCCATCGCGGCGTTGTGGCCGGGCACCCCGCTGACCCCGCCGCCACGCACCGCGCCCGCCCCGCACAGCAGGACATTGCCGTGCCGCGTCTCCACACCCCAACGGCCCGTACCCTCCTGCGCGTACGGCCAGGACAGCGCGCGGTGGAAGATGTTGCCGCCGGGCAGCCGCAGGTCGCGCTCCAGGTCGAGCGGGGTCCTGGCCTCGACGCAGGGCCGGCCGTCGGCGTCGGTGGCCAGGCAGTCGGCGAGCGGTTCCGCCAGATGGGCGTCGAGCTGGGCGAGGGTCAGGTCGAGGAGCCGCGCACGGACCGCGTCGTTGTCCCGCCGGAAGAGCCGGGCGGGGGTGTGCAGGCCGAACAGGGTGAGGGTCTGGTATCCCCGGGCGACCAGGTCGGGGGCGAGGATCGTCGGGTCGGTCAGCGAGTGGCAGTAGATCTCCGAGGGCGGCACGGCCGGCAGGTGCCCCGTGGCGGCCTGGGCGTGGGCGGTGGCCAGCTGCCGGTACCCCTCGGCGATGTGGAAGGTCCCGGCGAACGCCTCGCGCGGGTCGACGGAGCTGTCCCGCAGCCGGGGCAGCCGCCTGAGCAGCATGTTCACCTTGAGCTGGGCGCCCTCGGCCGGCTCCGGCGGGGTGTCGCCGGTGAGCGCCGCCAGCTCCTGCGGGGAGGCGCCGACCAGCACGTGCCGGGCGGCGGCCAGGCCCTCGCCGTCGGCGGTGCGGTAGGTGACCTCCGCACGGCGGCCGTCGGTGTGCACACGCAGCGCCTCGTGGCCGGTGGCGAGGACCGCGCCTGCCCCGCGGGCCGCCGACGCGAGCGCGTCGGTGAGGGCGCCCATCCCGCCGACGGGCACGTCCCAGGCGCCGGTGCCCCCGCCGATCACGTGGTAGAGGAAGCAGCGGTTCTGGGCGAGGGAGGCTTCGTGCGCGTCGGCGAAGGTGCCGATGAGGGCGTCGGTGAGCACCACGCCCCGTACCACGTCGTCCGCGAACCGGTCCTCGATCGCGGCGCCGATCGGCTCCTCGAACAGCACCCGCCAGGCCTCTTCGTCGTCGACGCGGCGGCGCAGCTCGGCGCGGGTGGGCAGCGGTTCGGTCAGTGTCGGGAAGACCCGCTCGGCGACGTGCCCGGTCAGGCCGTAGAAGCTCTGCCACGCGGCGTACTCGCGCTCCCCGCCGGTCAGTCGCTCGAACGCCTCCCGGGTGCGCCGCTCGCCCCCGCCGACCAGCAGCCCCGTGGCCCGTCCGCCGCGCTCGACCGGCGTGTAGGAGGAGATCTGCCGGGCCCGCACCCGGAAGTCCAGCCCCAGATCGCGCACGATCTTCCGCGGCAACAGGCTGACCAGGTAGGAGTAGCGTGAGAGTCGGGCGTCCACGCCGGTGAAGGGGCGCGTGGAGACGGCGGCGCCCCCGGTGCGGCCCAGCCGTTCCAGCACCAGCACGGACCGGCCCGCCCGGGCCAGGTAGGCGGCGGCCACCAGCCCGTTGTGGCCTCCGCCGATGATCACGACGTCATGGCTGCGGGTCGCCTCGTGTGCGGACATGGTTCTTGGTAGCACGGGGCGATCGACAGGGGCCAGGTGGCCGGGCGGGTGGCCGTCGGCGCGCGATCGCCACCGGGAGGCGGGGCGCGGGGCCCAAGTCCGGCGGGGGCCCTCAAGAGGAGGCGTCCGGCGTCGTCAGCCGGAGGCCGGACCGACTCGGACGGGCGTCCGGACCGAGGCGGCCGATCGCGCGCAGCACGTGCCGGGGTGGCGGCAGAGTCCTGGTCACCGTTCCCCTGGTGGTGATGGTGCTGCTCTTCCAGGCCGCATCGTCGCCGGACTCACCGCCGGCGCGGTGAAGTAGACACCGGGGCCGTACGCGCCCCGCCCTCGATCCTCGATCCTCGAAGGAGTAACGCAGAGTATGTCCGGTACCGCACCGTGGTGGCGCAACGCCGTCATCTATCAGGTCTACATCCGCAGCTTCGCCGACGGCAACGGTGACGGCATCGGCGACATCGCCGGCATCCGTTCCCGCCTTCCGTACCTGAAGTCGCTCGGTGTGGACGCCATCTGGATCAACCCGTGGTACAAGTCGCCGATGGCCGACCACGGTTACGACGTGACCGACTACCGTGAGATCGACCCCCTGTTCGGCACTCTGGCCGATGCCGAACAGCTCATCGCCGAGGCGCACCTCCACGGCATCCGCGTCATCCCCGACATCGTCCCCAACCACACCTCAGACCAGCACGCCTGGTTCCGGGCCGCGCTGGCGGCCGGCCCCGGGAGCCCGGAACGTGAGCGCTACGTCTTCCGGCCCGGAAGGGGACCCGACGGCGCGGAACCGCCCAACGACTGGGTCTCCTGTTTCGGCGGCCCGGCGTGGACCCGGCTGCCCGACGGGGACTGGTACCTGCACCTGTTCGCCCCCGAGCAGCCGGACCTCAACTGGGAGCACGCCGAGGTACGGGCGGAGTTCGAGTCGATCCTGCGCTTCTGGTTCGGCCGGGGTGTGGACGGCTTCCGCATCGACGTCGCGCACGGTCTGGTCAAGCACCCCGAACTGCCCGACCTGCCGCCCCGCCAGGAATTCGGCGTGCCGGGTGCCGTCGTTCCCCCCGCCGCCGCTCAGGGGCGGCCCCGGCAGCACGTCGACCACCCCCACTGGGACCGCGACGAGGTCCACGACATCTACCGCGCCTGGCGCAAGGTGGCCGACGAGTTCCCCGGCGACCGGTGTTTCGTCGCCGAGGCGTGGGCCGAGACCCCCGAACGACTCGCCGCGTACGTCCGTCGGGACGCCCTGCACACCGCGTTCAACTTCGACTTTTTGATGTCGAGTTGGGATGCGCAGGACCTTCGCACGGTCATCGACGACTCGCTCCGGATGCTCGGTGCGGTCGACGCACCGGCCACCTGGGTGCTCTCCAACCACGACGTCATGCGCCACACCAGCCGCTACGGCCGCACGACGGTCAAGCGATGGGCCGTGAACGAGCCGTACCGTCCCGAAGGTCCCCTCGACCTCGACCTGGGCGTCCGCCGCGCCCGCGCGGCGGCCCTGCTGATGCTGGCCCTGCCCGGCGGCGCCTACATCTACCAGGGTGAGGAACTCGGGCTCCCCGAGGTCGAGGACCTGCCGGAGGACGTGCTCCAGGACCCCATCTGGGAGCGGTCCGGGCACACCGACCGGGGCCGTGACGGCTGCCGCGTGCCCGTTCCGTGGTCCGGGCAGGCGGCACCGTACGGATTCAGCCCCGAGGACGCCTCGGCGGCCCCCTGGCTTCCGCAGCCGGCGGACTGGGCCGAGCGCACCGTGGAGGCGCAGACCGGGGACGCGACCTCCATGCTCGAGCTCTACCGCGGTGCCCTGCGGCTGCGCCGCGAGCACCCCGCACTCGGCGACGGCGACCTCGCCTGGATCGACGCCCCCCGGGGCGTCCTGGTGTTCCGCCGGGACCCGGGATTCATCTGCGTGGTCAACCTCTCGACCGAGGTCTACCGGCTCCCCGACCACGCATCGGTCCTTCTGGCCAGCGACACCGTGGAGGACGGGCTGCTCTCACCTGACGAGGCGGTCTGGCTCTCGGCGTAGCCGTCCCACCTGCCCGCCTGTCCGCCAGGGCCCGTCCGGTCTTCGCGAGGGAGCCGTCGGCCGCGAGGAGCCGTCCGATCGCGCACGGGGCACACTCACCGAGCCGGGCCCGGTTCGACGATCACCCCGTCGCCGGGGGGCGAAGTCCGCGGCCCCCCGACGGTGGCCACCACGACGCCCACCGCCTCGTGGCCGGGGTGGTAGGGCAGACCGATGAACGGATGGTGTCCGGCGGCGTGGGTGTCGAATCCGGCGATCCCCGGCGTGGCAACGGGGGCGACGATCCGCAGCAGCACCGTGGGCAGTCCCGCACCGTCGACCTCGGCCGCCTCCAGGATCTCCCGGGGCACCTCGGCGAGGAAGGACCGCACCATCCTTACGTGATCGGCACTGCGCCTCTGCCGACCTCCACCATCGTCCCACGCGGGGATGCGCGATGCCCGGCGTCGTCACCGGGCACACGGTGTCCGGCCCGGCGGCCGGGAAACAGGGTTGTCGCGCGTCAGCGCCGTACGCGGGGCATGCCCAGGCCGATCCAGGAGATGATCTCGCGCTGGATCTCGTTGTTGCCGCCGCCGAAGGTGAAGATCACGGCCGAGCGGTAGCCGCGTTCCAGTTCGCCGTGGAGCACGGCGCCGGCCGAGCCCTCCTGGAGGGCGCCGGGTGCGGCGACGACCTCCAGGAGCCAGGCGTAGGCGTCACGGCGCGCCTCGGAGCCGTAGACCTTGACGGCGGATGCCTCCTGGGGGGTGAGGGTGCCGTTCTGGAGGGCGGCGACCATCCGCCAGTTGAGGAGTTTCAGGGCGTCGAGGCGGACGTGGGTCCGGGCCAGCAGGCGGCGCACCCACGGCAGGTCCAGCACCCGGCGGCCGTCGGCGAGTTTGGTCTCCGCGGCCCAGCGCTGCACGTCGTGCAGGGCGCGGATGGCCATGGTGCCGTGCGCGGCGAGGGTGACGCGCTCGTGGTTGAGCTGGTTGGTGATCAGTCGCCAACCCTCGTTCTCGGCGCCGACGCGGCGGGAGACGGGGACGCGGACGTTCTCGTAGTAGCTGGCGGTGGTGTCGTGCGAGGCGAGGGTGTGGATCAGGGTGCAGGAGTAGCCGGGGTCGGTGGTCGGGACCAGCAGCATGGTGATGCCCTTGTGCGGCGGGGCGTCCGGGTCGGTGCGCACCGCCAGCCACACCCAGTCCGCCGTGTCGCCGTTGGTCGTCCAGATCTTCTGCCCGTCGACGACGTACGTGTCGCCGTCGCGCACCGCCCGGGTGCGCAGGGCCGCCAGGTCGGTGCCGGCGCCGGGCTCGCTGTAGCCGATGGCGAAGTCGATCTCGCCGGAGAGGATGCGGGGCAGGAAGTACGCCTTCTGCTCGTCCGTGCCGTACCGCATGATCGTGGGGCCGACGGTGTTGAGCGCCATCAGCGGCAGCGGTACGCCGGCCCGCGCGGCCTCGTCGAAGAAGACGAACTGCTCGACGGGGGTCAGTCCGCGTCCGCCGTACTCCTTCGGCCAGCCGACGCCGAGCCAGCCGTCGGCGCCGAGGCGGCGGATCGTGGTGCGGTAGAAGCGCTTGGCGGCGACCGGGTCGACGTGCCGGGCGTAGGCGTTGTCGGGCACCAACTCGGCGAAGTAGTCGCGCAGTTCGGCGCGGAGCCGGAGTTGCTCGGGGGTGTGGTCGAGGTGCACGGCGCCTCCTGCGGGGCCCAAGGCCGGTCTCCTGACGGCGCCCACCGTAGAACGTGTTGCAGAAATTGGGAATGCCGGGGAGGCGGGAAGGGTGCGGGCACGCGGACGGCCCCCGGCGTGCGCCGGGGGCCGTCCGCTCGGTGCGGGTGGGGGGTTGGGCGTGGTCAGTGGGCGACGGGTGTCGCCCGGGTGACGGATGCCGTCCGTGCGGGCCTGGGCGCGAGCGCCCGTTCCGCCAGCTCCCCGAAGACCAGTCCGAAGGCGGTCCACAGGGTGGCCTGCACGGCGAGGGCCGCGAGGCGGAACTTCCACAGCAGGAGGGCCGGGAAATGGTCCGGCACCTCGTTGAAGGACGGCAGGAAGGCGTAGGCGAGGCCGACGGCGAGGACGAAGAACGCCCCTGCCGCGACCGTCGCGTTCCAGTTCCCGAGGCGTGGCGCCAGACGTCTGCCCAGGATGACGGTCCCGACGGCGAGCAGCACGCTCAGTACCACCATCAGGAAGTACAGCGATGTGCGCCGGCCGATGGTGTCGGCCTCGCCGACCGCCGGCGGGTTGGCGGGGTACTTCAGGAACGGCACCACGTAGACGGCGAGCAGGCCGGCGGCCGCGAGCAGCAGCGCACTCGCGCGCGGCCCGAAGCGTCCGGTCCGGCCGAGCGCGAAGCAGAACGCGAGGGCGGCGATGCCGCCGAACGCGACACCGTAGACGAGGACGCCGGTGGACAGGCCCGCGGTGGACTGCATCGTGCGGCTGACGGGTTCGCCGCCGCCGTGTTCGTGGGGGTGCGCCTCCTCGAAGGCGATGGCCGCGTCGACGTGCGGCTCGCCGAGGAAGTAGGCGACGACGAGGGCGAGCAGGCCCGCGGCGAGACCCGCGAGCATGCCGCGCACCAGGAGGGTGCGCACGGTTGCCGAGTTCATCGGTATGCCGGTTTCCTTCGCGGCCGTCAGTGGCACGGGAAGCCGAGCAGGTGGCGGGCGTCGTGCACCCATTCGTGGACGCCGTCGCCGGACGTCAGCGCGGTGGCGCCCTGCTCGGCGCCGACGAAGTAGAGCAGCACCAGCATCAGGATGCCGAAGAAGACCGCCCAGGGGGCGATCGCCGAGAGCGGCAGCTTGGCGGGTACGGCGGCGGGGGTGGGGGTGACGCTGGGCTGGACAGCGGACTGCGCCATGGCAGGACCTCCTGGGGAACTCGCGTCCCGGCTCGGTGGTGCACAGGACGACGGCGCGGGTCTGACTCATCCGCCTCCGCACGCGCGTGCGACAGCGGACTCACAGTGGCGCGACCGTGCCGGACTTCCACCGGCTTCCGCGTGACCGTCGTCGATATCGCCCGAGACCGTACCGCGAAACCGCAGTTCGGGCCAAGGGCGCGTGGCGTGACGGCGGACGCGCCCCCTTCGCGCGCGACGCAGTGGACGGGCCGCGGCGGCGGCTCCGGGCGGCGAGGAGGGCGAACCGCCGCCGGACCGAGGGCAGATGGTGCGGGCGTACCCGAGGGGGCGGGGCGGGTACCGAGGGGACGTCGGGCCGGCCGGGGCGGTGGCCGGCCGAGGACGGCCGGATCGGGTCTCCGGTCGCAGTGAGGAGGGTCGACGGAAGGCGCAAGTAGGCTTCGCACAGGGTGAGTTGGCGCGCGGGAGGGCGACGGGCTCGACCGGCTCGGCGGGCCGACGCGCGCCGCCGCGACGGTGTCGCGACCCTCTCCGGTACGGCCGAACCGGGGGCCGGTGCGGCGGGCCGACGGGGCGTCGCCGGAGCGGTGGGGTCGTATCGAAGCGGCGTCACGTTCCTGCCCGTTCGGCCTCCCCGGCGAGACGAAGATCACTTCGTCGGCCGGGGTGCCGAGCGCTGTGAGACCGTCGGTCGCCGAGAGAGGTGCTCGGTGAGGAGAGGTGCCCTGTGACGGTCCGGCTGGTCCTGGTGTCACCCGCGCTCAGCGAGGCCCTGCGCGAGGCCCGCTTCGACGACGGCCGCCCCCTGGATCCGGTGGGGCTACGACGGGCGAGGGAGGCGGCGGGCACGCTGCCCGGGGCCGGGCCTGCCTTTGCCTCGCCCACCGTCCGGTGCCGCGAGACGGCCGCCGCGATGGGGCTGGACGCGGTCGAGGATCCGGCACTGGCGGCGCTGGACGCGGGGCGCTGGCGCGGGGAGACCCTCGCGGAGGTGGGGGCGCGTGAGCCGGCGGCGCTGGCCGCCTGGCTGGGCGACCCCGGGGCCGCGCCGCACGGCGGGGAGTCGGTGCGGGCGGTGTGCGACCGGACGGCGGCCTGGCTGGACGCGCTGCCGGAGCGGGTGGGGCGGGCGGTCGCGGTGATCGAACCCGAGCTGGTCCGGGCGGCGGTGGTACGCGCCCTGGGCGCACCGGACGAGGCCTTCTGGCGTGCCGACGTCCCGCCGCTGACGGCGGTGGAACTCAGCGGCCGGGCGGGGCGGTGGAACGTACGGATGGGACGGCCCCTGGCCCCGCTCGACGGGGACACTTAGCGAGCGTGCGCCGTCCTTGCCCCCCACAGGGGCCCCGGACGCCCGCCCGTCAGGAACTAGACCAGCGTGTCCAGGAAGTCGGTGCAGGCGCGGGCGCAGGTGCGGCAGGCTCTGGCGGCCTCCTCGGCGCCCGGTTCCGCGTCGAAGACGTGGGCGCTCTCCAGACAGACGGCGCGGCACCATTCGAGCTGGGCTCGCAGGCCGCTCTCGTCGAGGTGGGTCTGCTCGGCGAGCACCCGGCAGGTCGCGTCGCAGGCCTCGGCGCACATGATCCCCTTGCGTCGGGCGGGCTCGTGCTGTCCGGATCCACTCGGGTCCACGAGGCTCGCACGCGTCGCGCAGACACGCGCACACTCGGTGCACGCCTGCGCACACGCGAAGCGTTCCTCCAGGAACCGGTAGAGCTCCTGTTGGGAAGGCGACGTAGTCACGGCGCACGGGTAGCCCCGCGCCCCCGCGCCAAACCCCCGGTTCCCTCCCCCGGTACGGCCCGCACGGGCGCGGCGACGGTCGGTGAGGGTGCACCACGGCGTGGTTCGCGTCCGGTTGCAGGGGTATTCGCCTGATATGAGTAGCGCATCCATGCAGATGGCCGCCACCAGCGGCCTGCTCAGCCTGGCGCTGTTCGCGGTCGGCGTGGCCCTGCTGGCCATGCTGGGCGGCGCCTTCTGGCTGGGCTCGCGAATCAAGCTGCGGGAGCCGCCGTGCCCGCGCCCCGAGGAACAGCCGCACGTGCCCCCGGGCGGCCCGGTGCACGAGATCCGGGAGAGCCGGGAGCCCGAGGACGTGCCCCCTACTCCCGAGGGCGGTCGTCCACTGACGCCCTACGAACTGTCCAACATGAGGACCCGGCCCGGCACGTCGACGAAACGGCCGCGCTGGAGCAAGGGCTCCAGCGGTTCGTTCGGCGGCGGCGGCCTCGGCGCGCACTGAGCCGCGCGCCCGGCCCCGCGGCCGGTACCCCTCGCCCACCCCGCGGAACGGAAGTGAGATGCATGGCCGGCCCCGGCCGCAGCAGCCTGCCACTGCCCGACTACGACCATCTGCCGATCGGCGGCCTGGAGAGCCGGGTGCGCTCCCTGTCCGCCGGCGAGGTGGAGGAACTCCTCGCGTACGAGCGGACGCACGCCGACCGGCTTCCGATCACCGAGGTGCTGACGTCCCGGCTGGAGCGGTCGGACGCGGGTGCCGAGCCGACGTCCGGCGATCCGGGCGCCCTGCGTCCCGAGCAGTACGAGCGGCGGACCGGCTCCCCGGTGTCGCCGGCGACCTCTCCGCAGCCCTTCAGCCCACCGCCGCACGGCACCCCGGACCAGCGGGGCAAGCCCAAGGGCGACCGCGTCTGAGGTGAGACCCTCCGCCCGGCGCGCCCGTGCGGAGGGAGTACGGGCGCGTACCCCGGGCGCGGGGCCCTTCGGCCTCCGCGCCCGGGGTGTGTGCGCACCGGCGCCCGGTCACCGGCTGTCGCTGGTGTCCGTCGTGTCGGTCAGGGCGGCCCGGCCGGCCTCCAGCCGGGCGGCCGGGATGCGGAACGGCGAGCAGGAGACGTAGTCCAGGCCCGCCCGGTGGAAGAAGTGGATCGACCGCGGGTCACCGCCGTGCTCGCCGCACACCCCGGTCTCCAGGCCGGGGTTGACGGCCCGGCCGGCGTCGACGCCCAGTTCCACCAGCCGACCCACGCCCTCCTGGTCGAGGGTCTCGAACGGCGACACCTCGAACACGCCCTTCTCGATGTAGAGCGGGAAGAAGGACGCCTCGGCGTCGTCGCGGGACAGGCCCCAGGTGGTCTGCGTGAGGTCGTTGGTGCCGAAGGAGAAGAAGTCGGCGGACCGGGCGATCCGGCCGGCGGTGAGCGCGGCCCGCGGCAGCTCGATCATCGTGCCGATCGGGCAGTCCAGCGCGGTGCCGGTCTCCGCGGCGACCTCGGCGAGGACCCGTTCGGCCTCGGCGCGCGCCAGCCGCAGCTCCTCGACGGTCCCGACGAGGGGGATCATGATCTCGGCGCGGGGCCGGCCGCCGGCGGCGAGCCGCCGTACCGCCGCCTCGGCGATGGCCCGCACCTGCATGGCCATCAGGCCCGGCACGGCCAGGCCCAGCCGCACACCGCGCAGGCCCAGCATCGGGTTCTGCTCGTGGATGCGCTCGACGGCCTCCAGCAGGTCGAGGTCGTGGGGGTCGGGTGCCTCGGCCCTGGCGATGCGGACGGCGAGTTCGGTGCGGTCGGGCAGGAACTCGTGCAGCGGCGGGTCGATCAGGCGGATGGTGACCGGCAGGCCGTCCATCGCCTCCAGGATGGCGGTGAAGTCGTCGCGCTGCAGCGGCAGCAGGGCGGCCAGCGCCTGCTCGCGCGCGGTGTCGTCGCGGGCCAGGATCATCGCCTCGACGAGTTCCCGGCGCTCCCCGAGGAACATGTGCTCGGTGCGGCACAGTCCGATGCCCTGGGCGCCGAGGGCGCGGGCGCGGACGGCGTCCTCCGGGGTGTCGGCGTTGGCCCGCACCTCCAGCCGGCGCACGGCGTCGGCGTGGTCCAGGGCCTCCAGGACGGCGGCGGTGAGCCTGCCGGTGGCCGCTCCGGTCTCCAGAGCGCCCGCCACCTCGGAGTCGGTGAGCGGGAGGGCGCCGAGGTGGACGGTGCCGGCGGTGCCGTCGACGGAGACGACGTCGCCCTCGCGGACGACGAGGCCGGCCGCGGTGGTGAACCGCCGGGCCTCGGTGTCGACGGCGAGCTGCTCGGCGCCGCACACGCACACCTTGCCCATGCCGCGGGCGACCACGGCGGCGTGGCTGGTCTTGCCGCCCCTGCTGGTGAGCACCGCCTGCGCGGCGATCATGCCGGGCAGGTCGTCGGGCGTGGTCTCGCGGCGCACCAGCACGGTGGCCTCGCCGTCGGCGGCCCGCCGTACCGCCTCGGCGGAGTCGAAGACGACGGCGCCGACCGCCGCGCCGGGCGAGGCGGGGACACCGTGGGCGAGCGGCTCCTGCGCGGAGGTGGTGTCGAAGCGGGGGAACATCAGGCGGGTCAGCGCGGTGCCGTCGACGCGCATCAGGGCCTCGTCGGCGCTGATGGCGCTCTCCTCGCGCAGGTCGTGGGCGATGCGGAAGGCGGCCTCCGCGGTGCGCTTGCCGACGCGGGTCTGCAGGATCCACAGCTTGCCGCGCTCGATGGTGAACTCGATGTCGCACAGGTCGCGGTAGTGGTGCTCCAGGGTGCGCATGTGGTCGCCGAGCTCGACGTAGGCGCGCGGGTCGAGTTCCTTCAGGGCGTGCAGGGGCAGCGCGTCGCGGACGCCGGAGACGACGTCCTCGCCCTGGGCGTCGGGCAGGTAGTCGCCGTAGACGCCGCGTTCGCCGGTGGCGGGGTCGCGGGTGAAGGCGACGCCGGTGCCCGAGTCGTGGCCGAGGTTGCCGAAGACCATGGCCTGCACGTTGACGGCGGTGCCGAGGTCGTCGGGGATGTGTTCGCGGCGGCGGTAGACGCGGGCGCGTTCGACGTTCCAGGACTCGAAGACCGAGCGGATGGCGCGGGAGAGCTGTTCGGCGGGGTCCTGCGGGAAGTCCTCACCGGTCTCCCGGCGCACGATGTCCTTGTACTCCTCGGTGAGCAGGACCAGTTCCTCGGTGTCCAGCTCGTCGTCGGCGGTCACCTCGCGCCGGGCCTTGTGGGCGGCGAGGGCGTGCTCGAAGAGATCGCCGTCCACGCCCATCACCGTGCGGCCGAACATCTGCACGAGGCGGCGGTAGGAGTCCCAGGCGAACCGCTCGTCGCCGGACGCCTTCGCCAGACCGTGCACGGAGTCGTCGTTGAGGCCGATGTCGAGGATGGTCTCCATCATGCCGGGCATGGAGAACCGGGCACCGGAGCGGACGGACACGAGCAGCGGGTCGCCGGCGGCGCCCAGGCTCCGGCCCATGGCGTGCTCCAGGCCGGTGAGGGCGCGGGCGGCCTCGGCGGCGAGCTCGGGGGGCTCCGCACCGGTGGCGAGGTACACCCGGCAGGCCTCGGTGGTGACGGTGAACCCGGGCGGCACGGGCAGCCCGAGCCGGGTCATCTCGGCCAGTCCGGCCCCCTTGCCGCCGAGCAGGGCGGCCATCTCCCGGCTGCCCTGGGCGAAGGTGTACACGTACTGCGTGGACGTGGTCATCAGGACTCGACCTCTCGGATGTGCGCTACGACGGCTCTCGGACGAGGGTGGGGCGGCTCTCTCGGGGGGTGGGCGGGTGGCTCTCGGGGGCCGGCGCCGGGGGTCCGGCGGGCGCTCGGTGCGGCCGGCTCTCAGGTGTGGGGTACCACGGCGACGGGACACCCTGCGTGGTGGATGACCGCGTGGGTGACGGGTCCGGTGCGCGGGCCGGCCGGGCGGTCGGTGACGCGGCGGCCGACGACCAGGAGCCCGGCCGAGGAGGCCGCGCGGATCAGCGGCGACGCGGCGCGGCCCTCGGTGAGGGTGGACTCGACGTCGACCTCGGGGTACTTCTCGCGCCAGGGCTGGAGCACGGCGGTCACGAACTCCTGCCACTCCGCCAGCCGCGCGGGCCCGTCGGCCAGGGCGATCTCGCCGGGGCCGAGTCCCGCGGTGGCCGCGACCGGTCCGAAGGCCGCGGGCTGCGGGACGGCGTGCAGCACCCGCAGGCGGGCGCCGCGCGCACGGGCGGTCTCGAAGCCGAAGGCGATGACCTCGTCGCACGGGTCCCCGACGTCCAGGCCCAGCACCACGTCGCGGTAGGGCGTGCGGACGCCGGGGCTGCCGTCGGCGGCCGGGAGGTGCTCGTCGGCGGCCTCCTCGCCCGCGCGGACCAGCACGACGGGCAGCTCGGCGCGGGCGACGACGCCCAGCGCGACCGAGCCGACGAGGAAGCCGGTGAAGCCGCTCAGGCCGCGCGAGCCCAGTACCAGCAGCTCGGCGCCGTGCGAGGCGGTCAGCAGGGCGCCGGTGGCCGGGCCCTCGACCTGCCGGTCCTGGAGGGCGACGACGCCCGGGCAGGTACGGCGGATGCGGTCCTCTGCCTGGCGCAGGGCCCGCCGGGCCAGATGGCGCACGGCGGCGCCGGTCGGGGCGTCGTGGGGTCGCGGGTGCCAGTTCCACGCGTGGACCAGCCGCAGCGGCCGGTCCCTGCGTACGGCCTCGCGGGCGGCCCACTCGGCGGCCGCCAGGCTCTCGGGCGATCCGTCCACTCCGGCGATGACGGGTGGCAGCATGCGCGCACCTCCTGCGCTCCGTTGCGCTCGGTCGTTGTCTCCGCTTGCCAGCGTCGTCCCGCGGCCGGGGCGGCAGGTAGGGGCCGCCAGGGCTCCGGGCGGGGTCCGTTCGGCCCTGCGGGACGGGACGGGACGGGACGGGACGGGACGGCCGCGGCGGGAGTGGAACGCGTGGACGTACGCGCGGTACGGCGTGCGGCGTCGGTGCTGCCCGGCGGTGGGCTACGCGAGGCGCCGCGCCGTCCTCAGTGCCTGTTCGGCGTAGGACCGGCCGAAGAGCACCGCGTGGACCAGGAGCGGGAAGAGCTGGTGGAGGCCCACGCGTTCGGGCCGGCCGGCGGACAGCGGGGCGACCGACCGGTAGCCGTCCAGGACGTCGTCCAGGTGGGGGCAGCCGAACAGGTGGAGCATCGCGAGGTCGGTCTCGCGGTGGCCGCCGTGGGCGGCGGGGTCGATGAGCCAGGCGCGGCCGTCACCGTCCCACAGGACGTTGCCGTTCCAGAGGTCGCCGTGCAGCCGTGCGGGCGGTTCCGGTGGGCCGGCCAGCTCGGGCAGCCGTTCGCAGACCCGTTCCACGACGGCCGCCTCGCCCGCGCGGATCGTGCCGGTGTCGACGGCGGTGCGCAGGTAGGGCAGCACCCGGTGGTCCGCGTACCAGCGGGGCCAGTCGTCGCCGGTGACGTTGCGCATCGGGGCCCGCCCGATGTACGCCTCCCGGGGCCCGTCGGGCGGGGGCGCGCCGAAGGCGGGGGCGCCTGCCGCGTGCAGCGCGGCCAGTTCCCGCCCGAACCGTGCGGCGCCCTCGGGGCTCGGTCGGCCGCCGGGCACCCGGTCGGTCACCAGCCACCGGTCGTCGTGGCCGTGCACCGCCGGTACGGGGACGGTGTCGGCGTCGGCGAGCCAGCGCAGCCCGGCCGCCTCGGCCCGTACCGCGCGCGGCGCGTCACCGCGTTTGACGATCACGGTGCGGCCGTCGGCGAGGGTGACTTCGGCGAGCTCGCCGGACAGCGGTCGCAGGCGGACGGCCGGGGCGCCGGCGAAGCGGGCCGCGGCGGCCGAAGGGCCGTTGCCGGAGGGGTCGTCGGTGGAAGGGCCGTCGGTCAAGGCGTCGTCGTCGGACGGGCCGTCGGTGAAGGCGTCGTCGTCGGACGGGCCGTCGTCGGAGGGTGGGCGGGCCGCGGGCACGACGCCCAGCGTACGACCATCCCGGCGGCGGGCCACTCGGCGCCCAGGGACGCGCCACCCGCCACCGGACACAGGGGGCGGCCGGGGGTGCGGGCGCTTCAGCCCTGGGACCGGGGTCTTTCGGCCCCTGTGGTGCGGGGGCCGCGGGGCGGAGGGTGGCGGGTATGAGGGCGCGGGATTCGATCGTCGTCGTCGGCGTCGGCAACGACTTCCGGCAGGACGACGGGGTGGGCTGGGCCGTGGTGACCCGGCTGCGCGAGCGGGCCGGCGACGGTCCGACGGCCGGGCCGGTCCTCGCCACCTGCGACGGTGATCCGGGGCGGCTGATCGGACTGTGGGCGGGGGCCTCGCTCGCCGTGGTGGTGGACGCGGCGCACGCCCATCCGGGCCGTCCGGGCCGCGTGCACCGGCTGGAGCTGGCCGCGGGCGGCCCGGCCCGTCCGTCGTCGACCAGCTCGCACGGGCTCGGCCTGGGTGAGGCGGTGGAACTGGCCGGCGCACTGGACCTGTTGCCCGAGCGGCTGGTGGTGTACGCGGTGGAGGGCGCCCGGACGGACTTCGGGACCGGACTGAGCCCGGCGGTCGCCGCGGCCGTGGAACCGCTGGCCGAGGCCGTCGAGGACGAGATCGCCCGGTATCGCGCGGTGGCGCCCGGGAGGCCGGCATGAGCGTGCGGCACTTCGAGGTGTACGGGACCGTGCAGGGCGTCGGCTTCCGGCCGTTCGTGTACCGCACGGCGGCGGGCCTGGGCCTGGCCGGATGGGTCGCCAACATCAACGGGCACGTGGAGGGCGAGGTGGCCGGTGCCCCGGCAGCCATCGAGGAGTTCGCGAGCCGGCTGCGCGCCGACGCGCCGGCCCTGGCCCGGGTGCGCCGGGTGCGGCTGACCCCGGGCGCGGGGCAGCCGTCGTACGCGCGCGGGTTCCAGGTGCGGCGCAGCACGCCGGTGCCCGGGGACACGTCCGCGCGCGAGGTGCCGCCGGACGCGGCCCTGTGCGACAACTGTCTGCGGGAGCTGCGCGACCCGGCCGACCGGCGCTACCGCTACCCGTTCATCAACTGCACCGACTGCGGGCCGCGCGCCACGATCATCGAGGACCTGCCCTACGACCGGGTCCGCACCACCATGCGCCGCTTCCCGCTGTGCGCGCGCTGCGCGGCCGAGTACGCCGATCCGGGCGACCGGCGCTTCCACGCCGAGCCGGTGGCCTGCCCGGTGTGCGGCCCGACGCCGGCGTGGGAGGACCTGCGCGGCGAGCGGGCGCTGCGCGCCGCGGTGGCGGCCGTCGCGGCCGGCCGGATCGTCGCGGTGAAGGGCCTGGGCGGCTACCAGCTGGTGTGCGACGCGACCGACGAGCGGGCCGTGGCCGAGCTCAGGCGGCGCAAGGGGCGGCCGGCCAAGCCGTTCGCCGTGATGGTCGCGGACCTGCCGGCGGCCACCCGGCTCGCCCGGATCAGCACCTCGGAGAAGCGCGCGCTGACCGCGCCGGAGCGCCCGGTCGTCCTGCTGGCGCGCCGGCCGCACCGCGGCCGCGGACGCCCGCCGCTGGCGGCCGGGGTGCACCCGGGGCTGTCCCGGGCGGGTCTGTTCCTGCCCACCACCGGGCTGCACCAGCTGCTCCTGGACGAGCTGGCCCGGCCGCTGGTGGTGACCAGCGGCAACCTCTCCGACGAGCCGATCGCCGTCGACGACGAGGCCGCCCGGCGGGACCTGGCGGCCGTGGCGGACGGCTTCCTCACCCACGACCGGCCGATCCGCTCCCGCTACGACGACTCGGTGGTGCAGTTCGCCGGGCAGGTGCGGGTGACCGTCCGCCGGGCCCGCGGTCTGGCCCCGGCGCCGCTGCCGCTGGAGTCGCCGGTGCCGCTCGCCGCGGTCGGGGCCCAGCTGAAGCACACGTTCACGCTGGCCGCCGACGGCCGGGCCCATCTGGGCCCGCACACCGGCGACCTCTCCGACGTGGCGACGCACGAGGCGTTCCAGGCCTCGTACGACCATCTGCGCAGGCTCACCGGCATCGAGCCGGCCGTCGTCGCCCACGATCTGCACCCCGGCTACCTGTCGACGCAGTGGGCGCAGGAGCGGCCGCTGCGCCGCATCGCCGTGCAGCACCACCACGCGCACGTCGCGGCGTGCGCCGCCGAGCACGGGGTGCGCGGGTCGTTCCTCGGAGTGGCGTACGACGGGCTGGGGCTCGGCGACGACGGCACACTGTGGGGCGGGGAGATCCTGGTCGCCGATCTGGCCGGGTACCGCCGTGCGGGCCGCTTCGCGACCGCGCCGCTGCCCGGCGGCGAGGCGGCCGTGCGCCATCCGGCCCGCACGGCCCTCGGCCAGGTGCTGGGCGGCGAGCCGCTGGGCTCCCCGCCTCCCGGGCCGTGGCTGCTGCGGCCCTTCCTGGACGGCCTGGACCCGGCCGAGTTCCGTGCCGTGCGGACGATGGTGGAGCGGGACGTCAACTGCCCGCGCGCCTCCAGCGCGGGACGGCTCTTCGACACGGTGGCCGCGCTGCTCGGCCTCGCCGGCGGGCGGATGTCGTACGAGGGGGAGGCGGCCGTGCGGCTGGAGGCGGCGGCCGGCGAGGAGCGGGCCGTGCCGCTGGAGCACCGGCTGGCGCGGGTGGCCGGGCTGTGGGTGTACGACCCCCGGCCGACCCTCGTCGACCTGCTGCGCAGGCGGCGGCGCGGCGAGCCGGCCGGGTCGCTGGCGGCTGCCTTCCACCAGACCCTGGCGGTGGTGACCGGCGAGCTGGTCGGCCGGGTGGTGGCCGAGGGCGGGCCGCGGACGGTGTGCCTGGGCGGGGGCTGCTTCGTCAACCGCCGGCTGCTGACCGACGTACGGCGGCGGCTGCACGCGCAGGGGCTGCGGGTGCTGGTCGGGGGGCAGGTACCGGTGGGGGACGGCGGAATCAGCTTCGGGCAGGCCGCGGTCGCCGCGGCGCGGTTGGCGCGGTCGGCACGGGAAGGATGAGGGCGATGTGTCTGGGTGTTCCGGGCCGGATCGTCGAGGTCCACGAGGAGGCGGGGCTGCGGATGGCGACCGTCGACTTCGGGGGCATCCGGCGCGAGGCCTGTCTGAGCTGCACGCCCGAGGCGGGCGTGGGCGCCTATGTGATCGTGCACGTCGGTTTCGCCATCAGCCGGGTCGACGAGGCGGAGGCCGAGCGGACGCTGGCGGTGCTGCGGGCCATGGCGGGCGCGGTCGAGGGCGAGCTGGGCGAACCGCTGCCGTAGGGCCGGCGGCATGGCCCGGCCCGGCGTCACCACCGCCTCCGTGCCTTCCCCGCTCCCGGCTCGGCGTCGGTAGCGGCGTCGCGTCGGCGTGGGCACCGGTCGTGCCGGCGGCGCGCGGCCCCGGCACGGCCCGGCAGGCACCGGTCGGCCCCCCGGCCAGGGCCGGTCAGCCCCTGCCGCGGACCGGGTGCCCGGGACGAACCTGACGGTGGAGGCACCCGTAGTTTCCCGGGACCTGGGAGGAGCGTCATTCATGGACGTCGCCCGAGACGAACTGGTCATCGATCGCGCGGGACTGGACGCGCTGGTCAGGGTCCTGGTGGGGCGGGGGCGGACGGTGATCGGGCCCACCGTGCGGGACGGGGCCGTGGTACTGGCGGAGCTGACCTCGGCGGAGCAACTGCCGTACGGCTGGGGGGTGGAGCTGGAGGCCGGCCGCTACCGGCTGGTGCGGCGGGCCGACGGGGCAGCGTTCGCGCACAGCGCGGGACCGCAGTCCTGGAAGACCTTCCTGCACCCGGCCCGGGAGCGGCTGTGGAGCGCCGACCGGACGGCCGACGGATCCGTCGAGTTCCGGGCCGAGGAGCCCGAGGCGCCGTCGTACGCGTTCCTCGGGGTGCGGCCCTGCGATCTGCGGGCCATCGCGATCCAGGACCGGGTGCTGACCGGGGGCCGGTACGAGGACACCGGCTACGGCGCGCGGCGGCGCGGAGCGTTCCTGATCGCCGCGGAGTGCACCGAGCCGGGCGCGACCTGCTTCTGTGTGTCGATGGGCGGCGGGCCGGCCGCCGACGCCGGTTTCGACCTGGCGCTGACCGAGACGGTGGACGAGGAGGGCCACCGGTTCCTGGTGCGGGTGGGCAGCGCCGACGGCGCGGAGCTGATGGCCCACGTGCCGCACGAGCGGGCCGGCGCCGGTACGCGCGAGAGCGCGCGAGCGGCGGTGGACGGGGCCCGGGAGCGGATGGGGCGGTCGATGCCCCCGGTCGACCTGCGGGAGCTGATGGGCGCGAGCCTTGACGCGGACCGCTGGGACGACGTCGCCGCCCGCTGTCTGACCTGCGGGAACTGCACGATGGTGTGCCCGACGTGCTTCTGCGTGACCACGGAGGAGGTCACCGACCTCACCGGTGACCACACCGAGCGCTGGCAGCAATGGGACTCCTGCTTCGACCTCGACTTCTCCTATCTGCACGAGGGCCCGGTGCGTTCCTCCGGCCGTGCCCGCTACCGGCAGTGGCTCACCCACAAGCTGTCCACCTGGTACGACCAGTTCGGCTCGTCGGGCTGTGTGGGCTGCGGACGCTGCATCACCTGGTGCCCGGCCGGCATCGACATCACCGAGGAGGCCGACGCCCTGCACACCGAGCTCGCGGCGAGGACGGAGGGCGGGCGATGACTCCCCGGAGCACGCTGCGGCTGGCGAACGCGCTGCCGCCGGACCACCGCGAGGTGCTGCTGCGCATGGCCCGCGAGGTCGAACTGGCCCCGGGCACACGCCTGTTCGACGAGGGCGGCGCGGCGGACCGGTTCTGGGTGCTGCGCGAGGGGACGGTGGCGCTGGACATGCACGTACCGGGCCATCCGACACCCGTGGTGGAGACCCTCGGCGAGGGTGACCTGGTGGGCTGGTCGTGGCTGTACGAGCCGTATGTGTGGCACCTGGGCGCGCAGGCGGTCAACCGGGTGTCCGCGTGGGAGTTCGACGCGGTCGCCGTGCGCGGGATGTGCGCCGACGACGCCGCGTTCGGTCGGGCCGTCGGTCACTGGGTCGGCCGGGTGCTGTCGCACCGGCTGAACGCGGCCCGGGCCCGGCTGGTGGACCTGTACGGGGCGCATGTGACGGGGGGCCCGCGATGACCGCCGTGCCCGTCCCCCACCGCGTGGCCGACCGGGTGCGGGAGACCGCGGAGACGGTCACGCTGCGGCTGGAGCCGTTCGCGGAGCCGCTGGCCGAGTTCGCGCCGGGGCAGTTCGCGATGGTGCACTGCTTCGGGCGGGGCGAGATCCCGCTGTCGGTGAGTTCCGTGCAGGCCACGGGCGGCCTCGCCCACACGGTGCGGGCGGTGGGCGCGGTCTCCGAGGGCCTGTGCGCGGCTCGCGTCGGCGACGTCGTGGGGCTGCGCGGCCCGTACGGCACCAGCTGGGGCCTTGAGCGGGCCCGCGGCCGGGACGTGCTGGTGGTGGCCGGCGGCATCGGGCTGGCCCCGCTGCGGCCGCTGATCCTGCGCGCCCTGGCCGAGCCGGGTGCGTACGGACGGGTCAGCGTGGTCGTGGGGGCCCGCACCCCCGCCGACCTGGTCTTCGCGGCGGAGCCGGCCGGCTGGCCGACGGCGTACACCGGGGTGACGGTCGACTGGCCCACCCCGCACTGGCGCGGCGACGTCGGCGTGGTCACGCAGCTGCTGGGCCGCGCCCCGTTCGACCCGGCCCGCACGGTCGCGTTCGTCTGCGGGCCGGAGCCGATGATCCGGGCCACCGCCCGTGAGCTGTCCCGGCTGGGTGTCCCCGCGGAGGGGATCAGGGTGTCGCTGGAGCGCAACATGCGCTGTGCGACCGGGCACTGCGGGCACTGTCAGCTCGGTGGGCTGCTGGTGTGCCGGGACGGGCCGGTCGTCGGCTGGGACCGGGCCGAACCGCTCCTGTCGGTGAGGGAGTTGTGAGATGAACACGCCCAAGCTGGCCGTGTACAAGCTGGCCTCCTGCGACGGCTGCCAGCTCACCCTGCTGGACTGCGAGGACGAACTGCTCGCGCTGGCCGGACGGGTCGACATCGCGCACTTCCTGGAGGCGTCCAGCGCGGTGACGGGCGGGCCGTACGACCTGGCGCTCGTGGAGGGCTCGGTCACCACGGAGCGGGACGCGGAGCGGGTCCGGGAGATCCGGGCCGCCGCCCGCCGCCTGGTGACGATCGGTGCCTGCGCCACGGCCGGCGGCATCCAGGCGCTGCGGAACTTCGCCGACGTCGAGGAGTACCGGCGGGTGGTGTACGCGCACCCGGAGTACATCTCCTCGCTGGCGACCTCCACGCCCGTGTCGGACCATGTGCAGGTCGACTTCGAGCTGCGCGGCTGCCCGATCGACAAGCGGCAGCTGCTGGAGGTGATCACCGCGTTCCTGGTCGGCCGCAAGCCCGACGTGCCGAACCACAGTGTGTGCTTCGAGTGCAAGCGGCGCGGCGCGGTCTGTGTCATGGTCGCCGAGGGCAAGCCCTGCCTCGGGCCGGTGACGCACGCCGGGTGCGGGGCGCTGTGTCCGGCCTACGGGCGCGGCTGCTACGGCTGCTTCGGCCCGTCCGGGTCGGTGAACCTGCCGGCGCTGATCCCGGTGCTGCGCTCGGACGGCCTCGACGACGCCGCCGTGGAACGCCTCCTGACAACCTTCAACGCCGCCGCCTTCGCGAAGGAGCAGGACCGATGACACACCGCGGATCACGGGTACTGCACGTCGGGGCGCTGACCCGGGTGGAGGGCGAGGGCGCGCTGCGGCTGGACGTGTGCGACGGTACGGTCACCGGGGCCCGCCTGGACATCTACGAACCGCCGCGGTTCTTCGAGGCGTTCCTGCGCGGCCGCTCCTACACCGAACCGCCGGACATCACGGCGCGGGTGTGCGGCATCTGCCCGGTGGCGTACCAGATGAGCGCGTGCGCGGCCGTCGAGGACGCGTGCGGGGTGGAGGTCCCCGAGCCGGTCCGGGCGCTGCGCCGGCTGCTGTACTGCGGCGAGTGGATCGAGAGCCACGCGCTGCACATCCACCTGCTGCACGCCCCGGACTTCCTGGGCCGGCCGAGCGCCATCGACCTGGCGCGCACCCACCGGGCGGAGGTGGAACGGGGGCTGCGCCTGAAGAAGGCGGGCAACGGGCTGATGGAACTGCTGGGCGGGCGGGCCGTGCACCCGGTCAACGTGCGGCTGGGCGGTTTCCACCGGGCCCCGGCCCCGGACGAGCTGCGCCCGTGGGCCGAGGAGCTGCGGCGGGCGCTGGACGACGCCTGGGGCACGGTGCGCTGGGTGGCCGGGTTCGACTTCCCGGACGCGGACACCGGCGCCGACCTGCTGGCGCTGGCCGCGCCGGACACGTACGCCATCGAGGGCGGCACGCCGACCGCGCTGCGGGCCGACGGCGAGCGCTTCTCCTTCCCGGTGCGCGACTTCACCGAGCGGATCACCGAGACACAGGTGCCGCACTCGACGGCGCTGCACTCGCGCCTGGACGGCCGGCCTCATCTGACCGGGCCGCTCGCCCGGTACTCCGTCAACGGGCGGCAGCTGACGCCGGTGGCCCGCCAGGCGGCCCTGGAGGCCGGGCTGGGCGACCCCCACGCGGGGACCGGCTGCCGCAACCCGTTCCGGTCCATCCTGGTCCGGGCGGTGGAGGCGGTGTACGCGGTGGAGGAGGCGTTGCGCATCGTCGAGGGCTACGAGCCCCCGGAGCGCCCGTACGTCGAGGTGCCGCCGGTCGCGGGCACCGGGCACGGGGCGACGGAGGCGCCGCGCGGGACGCTGTACCACCGCTACCGGCTGGACGCGGCGGGGCTGGTGGCCGACGCTCTGCTGGTCCCGCCGACCGCGCAGAACCAGGGCGCGATCGAGGCCGACCTGCTGCGCCTGGCGCAGCGGGCGCTGGACGCGCGCGCCGACGGTGAACCGACCGACGCGGAGCTGACGGATCTGTGCGAGCGGGCGATCCGCAACCACGATCCGTGCATCTCCTGTTCCACCCATTTCCTCGACCTGACGGTCGTCCGTACCTCAGCGCACCCCTCGGGAGGTAGCGATGCCTGAATCCCCGTACCGAGTGAGCGACGTGATGACGCACACCGTCGTCGCCGTCGGCCGTGACGCCCCCTTCAAGGAGATCGTCGAGCTGTTCGACCAGTGGAAGGTCAGCGCCCTGCCGGTGCTGGAGGGCGAGGGCCGGGTCGTCGGCGTGGTGTCAGAGGCGGACCTGCTGCCCAAGGAGGAGTTCCGGGCCACCGACGACGGCCTCGTCCTGGACGCGCAGCAGCTGATGGAGCGCGCCAAGGCCGGCGGGACCACGGCAGGCGACCTGATGAGCAGCCCCGCGGTGACCGTCCACGCGGACGCCACGCTCGGCGAGGCCGCCCGGATCATGGCGCGCCGGCACGTCAAGCGGCTGCCCGTGGTGGACCGGGTGGGTCTGCTGGAGGGCGTGGTCAGCCGCGGTGACCTGCTGAAGGTGTTCCTGCGCTCCGACGAGGAGATCGCCGAGGAGGTCCGGCACGACGTGCTGACCCGGATGCCGCTGACCACCGCGCTGACGGTGTCCGTGGCGGACGGCGTGGTCACCGTGCACGGTGTCCTGCCGGACCGCGCCCTGGTCCCGGTGGTGGCGCGGGCGGTGCGCGCCGTGGAGGGTGTCGTGGACATCCGGCTGGATCTGACCCACCGATGAAGTACCTCGACGAGTACCGCGACCCGGTGCTCGCCCGGCGCCTGCTGGACGAGTTGCGGGGAGCCGCGACGCGCCCGTGGCGGATCATGGAGGTGTGCGGCGGTCAGACCCACACCCTGGTCCGCCAGGGCATCGACGAGCTGCTGCCCGCCGGGATGCGGATGATCCACGGTCCGGGCTGCCCGGTCTGTGTGACCCCCCTGGAGACCCTGGACCGTGCGATGGCCGTCGCGGCCCGCCCGGAGGTGATCCTGACCAGTTTCGGCGACATGCTGCGGGTGCCCGGCACGGACACCGACCTGCTGTCGCTGCGGGCGCGCGGCGCGGACGTGCGCGTGGTGTACGCGCCGATGGACGCGGTGCGGCTGGCGGCGCGGCACCCGGAGCGCGAGGTGGTGTTCCTGGCGGTCGGCTTCGAGACGACGGCGCCGGCCAACGCCACGGCGGTGCTGCACGCGGCCCGGCTGGGGCTGACGAACTTCTCGCTGCTGGTCAGCCATGTGCTGGTGCCGCCCGCGATGACGGCACTGCTTCAGGACCCGGACTGCGAGGTGCAGGCGTTCCTGGCGGCCGGGCACGTGTGCGCGGTGATGGGGTGGCGGGAGTACGAGCCGATCGCCGCCCGGTACCGGGTGCCGATCGTGGTGACGGGGTTCGAGCCGCTGGACCTGCTGGAGGGGATCCTCCTGGCGGTCCGGCAGCTGGAGGCGGGCCGGCACGAGGTGGAGAACCAGTACGTGCGGGCCGTGCGCCGCTCGGGCAACACCGCGGCGCAGGACGCGGTCCGGGAGGTGTTCCGGGTGACCGACCGGGCCTGGCGGGGCATCGGTCCGCTGCCCGGCAGCGGGCTGGAGCTCACCGAGGGGTACGAGCGCTTCGACGCGGCCCGGCGGTTCGACGTGGGCGGGCTGCGGCCGGTGGAGGACGCCCAGTGCATCGCGGGGGCGGTCCTCACCGGGGCGAAGCTGCCCACGGACTGCCCGGCGTACGGGGTGCGCTGCACGCCGCGGCATCCGCTCGGTGCGCCGATGGTGTCGTCGGAGGGCACCTGTGCCGCCTTCTACGCGGCGGGGCGTACCGCCGCCCGCGATCAGGTGAGGAGTCCGGCATGACCTTCGACTGTCCCCTCCCCCGTCATGACGACGAGGTGGTGCTGCTGGGCCACGGTGCCGGCGGGCGGCTGACCGCCGAGTTGCTGGACCGGCTGATCCTGCCCGCCGTGGCCGAGGACACCGGCCCGCTGGAGGACGCGGCGCTGCTGCCCGGGCATCCGGACCTGGTGATCAGCACCGACGGTTTCGTGGTCAGCCCGCTGTTCTTCCCCGGCGGGGACATCGGGTCGCTGGCGGTGCACGGCACGGTGAACGACCTGGCGATGCGGGGGGCGTGGCCGCTAGCGCTGTCCGTGGCGCTGATCGTGGAGGAGGGGCTGCCGCTGGCCGAACTGCGCGCGGTCATGGCGTCCCTGGGCAAGGCGGCGCAGGACGCCGGGGTGCCGGTGGTCACCGGGGACACCAAGGTGGTGGGCCGGGGGGCGGCGGACCGGCTGTTCGTCACCACGACGGGCGTCGGCCGGCGGCACGAGACGCTGCGCCCGTCCGCGGCGCTGGCCCGGCCGGGTGACACGGTGCTGCTGTCGGGGCCGGTCGGGCTGCACGGCACCACCGTGCTGTCCACCCGGGAGGGGCTGGGCTTCGAGACCGGCATCGCCTCGGACACCCGGCCGCTGCACCGGCTGGTCAGGGCGCTGGCGCCGGTCGGGGAGGCGGTGCACGTGCTGCGCGATCCGACCCGGGGCGGGCTGGCCGCCGCGCTGAACGAGATCGCCCGGGACTCGCGGGTGGCGGTGGAGATCGAGGAGGCCGCGGTGCCCGTGCCGGAGGCGGTGGCCTCGGCCTGCGATCTGCTGGGCCTGGACCCGCTCGTGGTCGCCAACGAGGGGTGTCTGGTCGCGTTCGTCTCACCGGAGCGGGCCGAGGAGGCGCTGGCCGCGCTGCGGTCGCTGCCGGAGGGGGCCGGGGCCGTGCGGATCGGGGAGGTGCCGGCCGGGGGCGCGCCGGGGCGGGTGACGCTGCGGACGCTGGTCGGGGCGCGGCGCATCGTGGACATGCCGCTGGGCGAGCAGTTGCCCCGGATCTGCTGACGTCGCCCCGCCCGTCCCGCGGTCACGGCTTCTCCGGGGCTGCCGGCACGGGCTCCCGCGGGCTCCGGCCCCGGCTGCCTGCGCCGGGCACCGGACGGGGTCCGGCCGCCCCGGGACGGGTGACACGGGCTCCCGCGGTCACCGGTCCGCGGGGCCCGTAGACGTGGGACTGCCGCATGCCCTTCCGGTCTCCGCCCCCGCCCCGCAGGTGCCGGCGCGGGGCCGTGTGCGGGCGGGGGCGGGAGGAAAAGCCGGCCGGGGACTCAGCCGGGGCGGCCGGGATCGCGTTGGGCGGCACGGTGGCGGACGGTGTGGGCGTGGGTGAGGGCGATGACGAGGAAGACGGCCAGGACGGCCGCCGGGGCGCCGGCCGTCGCCGGCCAGGACCCCGGGGTGCCGGGGCGGGCGGTCGCCAGGAGCGCCGCGGCCGTGGCCGTGAGCAGCCCGGTGACGACGAGGACGGCCACTGTGCGGCGGGAGCGGGTGGGGTCCGCCGGGAGCGGCCCGCCCCCCAGGCGGTCCCACCCGCGTGCCGCCTCCCGCAGCTCGCGGCGCCGCTGGACGACGGCCCGGGCCCGCAGGGCCACCGCGGTGGCGGCCCCGGCGGCGGCCCAGGTGCCGTGGATCCACCAGGCGTCGACCAGCAGCAGGAGCACGGCCAGGGCGCCGGTCGCGCCCCATCCGGTGACACAGGAGGCGGCGGCCGTACGGCGGGAGACCGGACGGTCGGCTCCGGCGCGCAGGTCGGCCAGCGCCGGCACGTACCAGACACAGCCGGAGGCGGTCAGCGTCGTGGCTCCCAGGGCGAGGACGGCGTGTGCCACGACTAGCTCACCGCCGCTTCGAGTTCGGCCCGGCGCGCCGCCTCGAACTCGGCGATCTCCGGGTGGTGCAGGTCGAACGCCGGGGACTCGCTGCGGATGCGGGGCAGCCGGGCGAAGTTGTGGCGCGGGGGCGGGCAGGAGGTCGCCCACTCCAGGGAACGGCCGTAGCCCCACGGGTCGTCGACGCCGACGGGCTCGCCGTACCGGGCGGTCTTCCAGACGTTGTAGAAGAACGGCAGCAGCGACAGGCCGAGGACGAACGAGCCGATGGTGGACAGGGTGTTGAGGACGGTGAAGCCGTCCGCCGCGAGATAGTCCGCGTACCGGCGCGGCATGCCCTCCACGCCCAGCCAGTGCTGGATCAGGAAGGTGAGGTGGAAACCGGCCGTCAGCGTCCAGAAGGTGACCTTGCCGAGCCGCTCGTCGAGCATCTTGCCGGTCATCTTCGGCCACCAGAAGTGGAATCCGGCGAACATCGCGTAGACCACCGTGCCGAACAGCGTGTAGTGGAAGTGCGCGACGACGAAGTAGGTGTCGGAGACGTGGAAGTCCATCGGCGGGGAGGCCAGGATGACGCCGGTCAGGCCGCCGAAGGTGAAGGTGACCAGGAAGCCGGTCGCCCACAGCATCGGTGTCTCGAAGGACAGCGAGCCCTTCCACATCGTGCCGATCCAGTTGAAGAACTTCACGCCGGTCGGCACGGCTATCAGGAACGTCATGAAGGAGAAGAACGGCAGGAGCACACCGCCGGTGACGTACATGTGGTGCGCCCACACGGTCACCGACAGGCCGGCGATGGCGATGGTGGCGCCGATCAGGCCCACGTAGCCGAACATCGGCTTGCGGGAGAAGACCGGGATCACCTCGGAGACTATGCCGAAGAACGGCAGGGCGAGGATGTACACCTCGGGATGGCCGAAGAACCAGAACAGGTGCTGCCACAGCAGGGCCCCGCCGTTGGCCGGGTCGAAGACGTGGGAGCCGAACCTGCGGTCGCACTCCAGGGCGAACAGCGCGGCGGCCAGCACCGGGAAGACCAGCAGGACCAGGACACCGGTCAGCAGCACGTTCCAGGTGAAGATCGGCATGCGGAACATGGTCATGCCGGGGGCGCGCATGCAGATGATGGTGGTGATGAAGTTGACCGCGCCGAGGATCGAGCCGAACCCGGACAGCGCCACACCCATGATCCACATGTCGGCGCCGACGCCCGGCGAGTGCACGGCGTCGGACAGCGGCGCGTACAGGAACCAGCCGAAGTCGGCCGCGCCGTCCGGGGTGAGGAAGCCGCCCGCGGCGATCAGGGAACCGAACAGGAACAGCCAGTAGGCCAGCATGTTCAGCCGGGGGAAGGCCACGTCGGGGGCGCCGATCTGCAGCGGCATGATCCAGTTGGCGAAGCCGGTGAACAGCGGCATCGCGAAGAGCAGCAGCATGATCGAGCCGTGCATGGTGAACGCCTGGTTGAACTGCTCGTTGGACACGATCTGCAGTCCGGGCCGGGCGAGTTCGGCGCGCATCAGCAGCGCCAGCAGGCCTCCGACGATGAAGAACACGAACGCGGAGACCAGGTACATCGTCCCGATCTTCTTGTGGTCCGTGGTCGTCAGCCAGTCCGTCCAGGGCGGTCGGGCCGCCGCCCTCGCCGCCGTCTGCGGGCTCCCGGTCACCGGCGGCGTGGGTGCCGTGGGTCCCGCGTGTTGTGTCTGTACCTCGTCCACCGGACGGTGTCCCTCCCGATCATGTCGTACCCGGCCCTTCCGGCCGCCGCCTCATGATCGTGGCTGGGTGCCCCCCTGCCGGTAGGGCCGTGGGACCCGTGAACAGGGCCCAAGGGCCCTGTTCGGCCCGGCGGTCGGCGGACGGCGGGGGCGGTCCGCGGACCGGCCGGCGGGCATGCGGACGGACGGCTCGGGCGGAGGAGAAGACGGACTCCGCCCGAGCCGTCGGTGGTGCCCGGGACCGTGGGCCGGCCCCCGCGGGGGCCGGCCGGCGGGGTCACCGGGTGGCGTGCTGCCGCGCCGGTGCCGTGGTGGCGCGGCGCCGGTAGACGATGTACGGCCGGACCAGGTAGCCGACCGGCACGCTCCACACGTGGACCAGGCGGGTGAACGGCCAGGCCGCGAAGAGCAGGCAGGCGGTGAGGGCGTGCAGCTGGAACAGCAGCGGCGCGCCCGTGATGGCCTCCGGCTCGGGCTGGAGGGTGAACACGCCGCGGAACCAGACGGAGACGGTCTCGCGGTAGTCGTAGCCGCCGCCGAAGACGTTGTGCGCGGCGGTGGCGGTGATGCCGAGCAGCACGGTGGCCGAGAGCAGCGGGAAGAGGACCTTGTCGCTGCGGTCGGTGGTGATGCGGATCCGGCGGGTCAGCAGCCGGCGGGCGCACAGCATCCCGAGGCCCAGGACCATGGCGACGCCGGCCACCGAGCCGGCGACGACGGCCGTGGTGTGGTACGCGTGTTCGGAGATCCCGGCGGCCTCGGTCCAGGAGGCGGGGACGGCCAGGCCGACCACGTGTCCGGCGATCACCATGAACGCGCCGAGGTGGAACAGCGGACTGCCCCAGCGCAGCCAGCGGTGTTCGAGGAGCTGGCTGGTGTGCGAGGTCCAGCCGAACTGGTCCTGCCGGTAGCGCCAGACGTGGCCGACGGCGAACACGGCGAGGCAGACGTAGGGGAAGGCGACCCACAGCAGCAGGTCGGTGCCTGAGACGTTCATCGGTGTTCTTCCACGGTGGTCGGCGGGGCGGGGGCGGGCGGGACGAAGGCGCCGGGCGGGGCGAACAGGTCTCCGGCGTACGGGTCGAGGCCGACGTCCTCGTTCGGCGGGCCCTGTGCGGCGAGTTCGGCGACCGCCCTCCGGTCCTCCTCGGTGGGCGGCGGCAGCAGGGCCAGCAGGGCGGCCAGGACGTGCCGGTAGGGCGAGCCGGCGTCGGTGAGCGCCCGGTGCACCAGCTGGATGCCGCGCCGGTGCTGGCGCAGCGGCGCCTCGCCGGCGCCCGGCCCGCACAGCGCGGCGAACTCCAGCACCACCGGCAGGTGATCGGGCAGTTCGCCGCCGCCGACGTCCCAGCCGGCCGCCCGGTAGCGCTGGGCGAGGGCGAGCAGGGCCATGCCGCGACGGCGGGTGTCGCCGTGCAGGTAGTAGGTGAGGTAGAGGCTGCTCCTGCGGCGCAGGTCGAACGTCTCGACGTAGTGCCGGGTCAGCGCGTCGGGATCCTCGCCGGTGAACCACTCGGCGAACGCGGCGAGTTCGGCGCCGGCCGGGGAGTCGGGCAGGGCGGCGACGGTGGCGGCCACGGCGGGACGGGCGGCGGCGAGCTCGTCGTCGGGGTACTGGAGCGTCAGCGACATCAGCCGCAGCAGCAGGGCGCGGTGCTCGCCCTGGGCGGGGTCCGCCGCGGCCTCGGGGCGGTGGCGGCGGACGGCGGCGCGCACCCGGGTGCGGACGATGCCCGGGACGGTGGCCGGCAGGGGGCTCATGCGGTGTCTCCCGTCGTGGAGCGGCGCAGGGTGGGGATGCCGAGCATCACGCGGCGTTCCGCGGGCTCGCCGGAGGACTCCACCGGGCAGCGGTTCTCCATCGCGGTGAGCGCGGCGGCGTCCTCCTTGTGGGCGGCGGGGACGACGTAGCGGTCCTCGTACTTGGCGACGGCGAGCAGCCGGTGCAGGTCCTCGGCCTCGCGGGCGGTGAGCCCGACGGCCTTCAGGGCGGCCTCGTCGCCGCTCTCGCCGAGGATGCGTTCGCGCATGAAGGAGCGCAGCGCGGTGAGCTTCATCAGCACCCCGGCGACGACGTCGGTGTCGCCGGCGGTGAAGAGGCTCGCCAGGTACTCCAGCGGGATGCGCAGCCGGGTGACGGCGGCGAAGACGTGGTCGGGGTCGTCCTGGTCGCCGCCTGCGGCGTCGACCGCGTCCAGCACGGGGGAGAGCGGCGGCACGTACCAGACCATGGGCAGGGTGCGGTACTCCGGGTGCAGCGGCAGGGCCACCCTGTAGCGGGAGACCAGGTCGTACACCGGGGAGCGGCGGGCGGCGGCCAGCCAGTCCTCGGGGATGCCGGACTCGCGGGCCGCGGCGGCCACCTCGGGGTCGTGCGGGTCGAGGAAGACGTCGCGCTGGGCGTCCAGCAGGTCCTTCTCGTCCGGGGTGGCGGCGGCCTCGCCGACGCGGTCGGCGTCGTAGAGGAGCAGGCCGAGGTAGCGCAGCCGGCCCACGCAGGTCTCGGAGCAGACGGTGGGCTGGCCGGCCTCGATGCGGGGGAAGCAGAAGGTGCACTTCTCGGCCTTGCCGGTGGCGTGGTTGACGTACACCTTCTTGTACGGGCACGCCGTGACGCACATGCGCCAGCCGCGGCACCTGTCCTGGTCGACCAGGACGATGCCGTCCTCGACCCGCTTGTACATCGCGCCGGACGGGCAGGCGGACACGCAGGCCGGGTTCAGGCAGTGCTCGCACAGCCGGGGCAGGTGGAAGAGGAAGGTCTGCTCGAACTCGAACCTGACCTTCTCGGCCCACTCCCCCGTCAGGTTGGGGTCGGCGCCGGCGTGTTCGGGGGCGCCGCCGAGGCCGTCCTCCCAGTTGGCGCCCCAGGTGATGTCGGTGGGCCGGCCGGTGAGGACGGAGCGCGGGCGGGCGACCGGCATGTCGTCGCCGGCGGGGGCGCTGACGAGGTTGTCGTAGTCGTAGGTGACCGGCTCGTAGTAGTCCTCGATGGCGGGCAGGTCGGGGTTGGAGAACAGCGACAGCAGGCGCCTGACGCGGCCGCCGGAGCGCAGGACCAGCCGGCCCCGCCTGTCCAGCATCCAGCCGCCCTTCCAGTGCTCCTGGTCCTCGTAGCGGCGGGGGTAGCCGACGCCGGGCTTGGTCTCGACGTTGTTGAACCAGGCGTACTCCACGCCGGGCCGGTTGGACCACGTCTGCTTGCAGGTGACCGAGCAGGTGTGGCACCCGATGCACTTGTCGAGGTTCATCACCATCGCGATCTGGGCCATCACGCGTCCGATGGGGGCTTTGCCACGGGGCATGTCAGTACTCCACGTCCTGCGAGCGACGGCGGATGACCGTGACCTCGTCGCGCTGGTTTCCGGTCGGGCCGTAGTAGTTGAAGGCGTAGGTGAACTGCGCGTAGCCGCCCGCGAGGTGGGTGGGCTTGAGCAGCAGCCGGGTGAGCGAGTTGTGGATGCCGCCGCGCTTGCCGGTGACCTCGGTCTTCGGCACGTTCACGTTGCGGTCCTGGGCGTGGTACATGTACACGGTTCCCTCGGGCATGCGGTGGGTGACCACTGCCCGGCAGGCGACGACGCCGTTGCGGTTGTACGCCTCGATCCAGTCGTTGTCCCCGACGCCGATCTTCTCGGCGTCCTCCCGGGACATCCAGATGACCGGGCCGCCCCGGGACAGGGCGAGCATGTGCGCGTTGTCCTGGTAGTTGGAGTGGATGGACCACTTCGAGTGCGGGGTCAGGTAGCGGACCGTGACCTCGGCGCGGCCGTCCTCGCGCAAGTGCTCGTCGCCGTAGTGGCGGGGCGTGTTCAGCGGCGGCCGGTAGACGGGGAGCTGCTCGCCGAGTTCGGTCATCCAGTCGTGCTGGACGAAGAAGTGCTGGCGGCCGGTGAGGGTGTGCCAGGGCTTGAAGTGCTCGGTGTTGATGACGAACGGCGAGTAGCGGCGGCCGCCGGTCTCCGAGCCGGACCACTCGTAGGAGGTGATCACGGAGCGGGGCTGGGTGCGGGTGTCGGCGAAGGTGATCCGCTCGGCCTCGCGTTCGGCGGCCAGCTCCACCAGGCCCTCGCTGCCGGTCTGCCGCTCCAGTTCGCGGAAGCCCTCGGTGGCCAGGCGGCCGTTGGTGGTGCCGGACAGGGCGAGGATGGCCTCGCACATGTCGGAGGCGGTGGCCAGGGAGGGCCGCCCGGCGGCGATGCCGTCGCGCACGGTGCCGCACCGGCGCCGCAGGTCGTCGAGTTCCTTGCCGGGGTGGACGGTGACGCCCTTGGTGGTGGTGCCGAGGGTGTCCAGCAGCGGGCCGACGGCGCGCATCTTCTGCGCGGTGGCGGCGTAGTCCCGTTCGACGACGACCAGCTTGGGCATGGTGCGCCCCGGGACCGGCTCGCACTCCCCGGTCTTCCAGTCCCGTACGACGCCGCCCGGCTGGGCGAGTTCGTCGGGGGTGTCGTGCAGCAGCGGCACGGGAAGCACGTCGGTGCGCCTGCCCAGGTGCTCGCCGGCCAGCTCGCTGAACCGGTCGGCGATGGTGAGGAAGGCGTCGTAGTCGGTGCGGGCCTGCCAGGGCGGGGTGATGGCCGGGGTGAAGGCGTGCACGAAGGGGTGCATGTCCGTGCTGGACAGGTCGTCCTTCTCGTACCAGGTCGCGGCCGGCAGGACCACGTCGGACAGCAGTCCGGTGGAGGTCATCCGGAAGTCCATGGTGACCAGCAGGTCGAGTTTGCCCTCGGGGGCCTCCTCGCGCCACACCACGTCCTTGGGCCGGTCCTCGGGCGGGGTCTCGGCGGAGCGGACGGCGGCGTCGGCGCCGAGCAGGTGGCGCAGGAAGTACTCGTTGCCCTTGCCGGAGGAGCCGAGCAGGTTGGCCCGCCACACGGTGAGCACGCGCGGGAAGTTGGCGGGGTCGTCGGGGTCCTCGGCGGCGAACCGGAGCCGACCGGACTTCAGCTCGTCGACGATGTGGTCGGCGACCGGGCGGCCCGCCGCCTTCGCCTCGTCCGTCAGGTCGAGCGGGTTGCGGTTGAAGCCGGGGTGGCCCGGCGTCCAGCCCAGCCGGACGGCCTGGGCCAGGCAGTCCGCGAAGCCCTTGCCCGCGAACCGGCCCTCGCCCAGCGGGGAGGCCAGTTCCTCGGGCCCGAACGCCTCGTAGCGCCACTGGTCGGAGTTCAGGTACCAGTAGGAGGTGCCCGCCATGTGCCGGGTGGGCCGCTGCCAGTCGAAGGCGAAGGCGAGGTGCTGCAGGCCGGTGACCGGGCGGACCTTCTCCTGGCCGACGTAGTGGGCCCAGCCGCCGCCGTTGACGCCCTGGCAGCCGGTCATGGTGAGCAGGGCCAGGAAGGCGCGGTAGATGGTGTCGGAGTGGAACCAGTGGTTGGTGCCGGCACCGAGAGCGATCATGGAGCGGCCCCGGGTGCGCTCCGCGTTGCGGGCGAACTCGCGGGCGATACGGGCCGCCTGCTCGGCGGGGACGGAGGTGATGGTCTCCTGCCAGGCCGGGGTGTTCGGCTGCTCCGCGTCGTCGTAGGAGGTGGGCCAGGTGCCGGGCAGGCCCGGCCGTCCGACGCCGTACTGGGCGAGCATCAGGTCGAAGACGGTGGTGACCTTGCGTCCGCCGATCGTGCGCACGGGCACGCCGCGGACCATGGTGCTACCGCCCTCGGTGGTGCCCTCGTCGAAGCGGGGCAGCACCACGGGCGCGCACTCCTCGGCCCGCTCCAGCAGGCTCAGCTCGGGCACCACGTCGCCGAGGTCGAGGTTCCAGCGGCCCTGGTCCTCCTTGG
Organism: Streptomyces sp. bgisy159; assembly: GCF_965341775.1. Taxonomy (GTDB): domain Bacteria; phylum Actinomycetota; class Actinomycetes; order Streptomycetales; family Streptomycetaceae; genus Streptomyces. The sequence continues at coordinate 137,891 of NZ_CBDQZH010000006.1, forward strand.
CCCAGCGGTGGCCGAGGGAGCCGTTGGGGACGACGGGTTCGCCGGTGGCGCCGTCCACGAGGACGGTCTTGGAGTCGGCGTTCTCCTGGGTCGCCTCGTCGCCGCCGAGGTCGGCGGCGGTGAGGAAGCCGTCCGGGACCAGGCCGTCGGCGTGCTCGCGCAGGGTGACCAGGAAGGGGGCGTCGGTGAACTTGCCCAGGTAGTCCCGGAAGTAGGGCACCTCGCGGTCGACGAGGAACTCGCGCAGGATCACGTGGCCCATGGCCATGGCGAGGGCACCGTCCGTGCCGGGGTGCGGGCTGAGCCACTCGTCGGCGTGCTTGACGTTGTCGGCGTAGTCGGGGCTGACCGCGACGACCTTGGTGCCGTTGTAGCGGGTCTCGGTGAGGAAGTGGGCGTCGGGGGTGCGGGTGACGGGGATGTTGGATCCCCACATGATCAGGTAGCCGGTGTTCCACCAGTCGGCCGCCTCGGGCACGTCCGTCTGGTCGCCGAACACCTGCGGGGAGGCGACGGGCAGGTCGGCGTACCAGTCGTAGAAGGACAGCAGGGTGCCGCCGATCAGCGACATGAAGCGGGCGCCGGCCGCGAAGGAGGCCATCGACATCGCGGGGATCGGGGAGAAGCCGGCGACGCGGTCGGGGCCGTACCGCTTGACGGTGTGGACGTGGGCGGCGGCGATCAGCTCGCTGACCTCGTCCCAGTCGGCGCGGACCAGGCCGCCCTTGCCGCGGGCCCGCTTGTAGGCGCGGGCCTTGGCCGGGTCGCCGGTGATCTCGGCCCAGGCGGCCACCGGGTCGCCGAGGCGGCGGCGGGCCTCGCGCCACAGCTTGAGCAGGGCGCCGCGCACGTACGGGTAGCGGACCCGGCTGGGCGAGTAGGTGTACCAGGAGAAGGAGGCGCCTCGCGGGCAGCCGCGCGGCTCGTACTCCGGGCAGTCGGTGCCGATCGACGGGTAGTCGGTGGCCTGGTGCTCCCAGGTGATGATCCCGTCCTTGACGTACACCATCCACGAGCAGGACCCGGTGCAGTTCACGCCGTGCGTGGAGCGCACGACCTTGTCGTGGGCCCAGCGGTCCCGGTAGAAGCCCTCCCACGCGGGGTCGCCCTGCCCGTACACCGCCCGGCCGTCGGCGGACACCTCACGGCGCGTCAGCAGGCGGCGCGCGGCCAGCGGCCAGCCCTCGGCTGCGCGCCGGTCGTCGGGGCGGCGCGCGGTCTCGTCGTTCTCCATGGGGCGAACGTAGAGGGCGCGGGGCGCGCGGAACCTGGGTCGACCGGTCCCCGGCGGACGACTTACCGGCCCGGGCCCGCACCACCGGGGCAGGGACCCTTGGTCCCGGTGGTGGGGCCGGTCGGCCGGGGAGGGGGGCGCTTCGGGCGGGGCAGGCTGACGGTGACCGCGGGCGACGGCGCGTCACGACCGCGCCGGGCCTCGGCCCCGGCCTCCGCTCCCCCGCCCCGGCCTCCACTCCCCCGTCCCCGTCCCCGCCTCCACTCCCCGTCCCGGGCGCAGCCGCCGCGGCGCGCCCTCGCCGCCCGTGCGGTCACCGTCCGTGCGGTCACCGTCCGTGCGGTCACCGTCCGTGCGGTCACCGTCCGGCCGCCCGCCGTGCGGTCACGCCCGGACGGCCGGACGTCCGGACCGGGAGCCCGTGCCGTCGCGGATCGTCCGATGCCGCGTCCCCCGCCGGACGGAGAGTGAACCGGCCCGGCGCAAGGGTGCGGGTGCGGGTCCCGCCGGGCGCGGGGCACGCTGCCGGGGACGCCGCCCGGACGGTGGCCTGCCCGGGCACGGGCCGGGGCGCGGCGGGGTCCTGCCGAAGCCGCCACCGCCCCCACAGCCGCCGCCCCGGTGGACGGATGCGGGCGCAGGGCGCAGGCGACGGCCGGCCCCGCCGAGGCCCCGTACGCGCGGTACGGGGCCTCGCAGCGGGGCGGGTACGGGCCGGGGCGGTCACGCGGCCTCGGGCGGGGCCGTGAGTTCGGCGGCGACCCGCGACGCCCACGCCTCGATGGCCGCGTCGTCACGGAAGTCCCCGCCCTTGCCGTTGCGCAGCAGCATCCGGGCCATCCGCCCCTTGGCGCCCTCCTGGAGGGAGCCGCCGAAGGTGACGTGCCCGCGGGCGTCCAGACGGTCCATGGTCCGGCGCACGCCGGGCACGGGCGGGATCTCCCGCTCGCCGGCGGACGCGTCGAGGGGGCCGCTGCTGAACAGCCACAGCGGGCGCTCCTCCAGCTCGCGGCGGTGCCGGTGCACGAAGCGGCGGGCGTCGCGGTGCCAGTGCCCCGCGTAGAGGGCGCCGCCGACGACGACGGCGTCGTACGGCGTGACGTCCTTGACGCGGCCGCCCGGTGCCGCCTCCGCCGGGCAGCCGTGCCTGCTCAGGGTCTCGGCGACGGTCCGCGCTATGCGCGCGGTGGAACCGCTCTTGGAGCCGTAGGCGACCAGTACGTGTGGTGGGTCCGACGGGTTCACGGTCATGGTGGTCCGCCTCCTCGCTGGGTCAGAGCCGGCGCAGCCATTCGTCGGCCACGCCGTGCACGGTCTGTCCCGCCGGCTGGATCCGGGCGTCGTCGAGCCGGTGGGTCAGCTTGTCGACGACCGCGACGACCCCGTCGATCCGGCGGGCCATGGACACCGCGATCTCGGTCTCGCTCTTGCGTTCCAGTTCGCCGCTGAGCGTGACCACGCCGTCCGTCACCGAGACGTCGATGGCGCGCGGCGTCAGCCACAGGGCCCGGACCAGCACCTCGTCGATCACCTCGGCGCGGATCTCGCCGTCGGGCCGCAGGAACACGGTGAGCAGGTCTCGGCGGGTGACGATGCCGACGAGCCGGTCGTCCTCGTCGAGGACGGGCAGCCGCTCCACACCGTGGGCGGCCATGGTCCGGGCGGCCGCGACGAGGGTGTCGTCGGCGTGCACGGTGATCGCGGGCGCGGTCATCAGCTGCCCGGCGGTGCGGGCGCGCGCCTTGGCGGCCCGCCGGCGGGCGGCGGGGGTGAGGTCGGCGAGACGCGGACGCCGGTGTGCCTGGTAGGGGTCGGGCATCCCGGCCTGGTGCACCATCAGGTCGGTCTCGGAGACCACGCCGACGACCCGTTCGTCGTCGTCGACCACGGGCAGTCCGCTGATGTCGTGCTCACCGAGCAGCCGGGCGACCTCCTTGAACGGGGTGCCGTACGTGGCGCGGACGACGTCCGTGGTCATCACGGAGCCGACCTTGTTGTGCTTCATGGGGTTCCTCCTCGGCGGTCGGCGCGGTTCCTCAGCGGAGCCGGCGCAGATAGGGGTCCTGGGCGGTGCGCGGCAGCAGCCGCACCCGGGCGTCGAGCACGGTCACCCGGCCCGCGGTGGCCAGGACGGGATGGAAGTCGGCCTCGGCGAGCTGCGGCAGGTCGCTCGCCATGCGGGAGAGCCGGTGCAGCAGCTGTTCCAGGCCGGCCAGGTCGACGGGGCCGCCGCCCTGTGGGCCGAACAGCAGGGGCGCGCAGCTCGGGTCGGTGATCAGGTCGTGGACGTCGTGGTCGGTGAGAGGGGCGAGACGGGCCATGGGTGTCCCCCCGGTCGAGCGGAGCCGAGACCGGGGGAGGTCGGCGAGGACCTCGGTGGCGGTGCCGCCGAGGCCGAACAGGACGAGCGGCCCGAACACCTCGTCCTGGACGACTCCGGCGAAGAGTTCCACACCGCGGTCGGCGAGGGGCTGGACGACGACGCCGGTGAGCAGCCCGGCGAACCGGGTCTCCAGGTCGCGGTAGGCGGCGCGGACCTGGGCGTCGCCGCGCAGGTCGAGGTGGACGGCGTGCTCGGCGCTCTTGTGCAGCAGGCCGGGCCAGTGACCCTTCATCACCACGCGGCCGTCGGCGCCGCGCAGCCGCTCGGCGGCCAGGACGGCGCGGTCCTCGCTGTCCGCCCACGCCCAGGGGAGCTGCGGGATGCCGTAGCAGTCGAGGAGTTCGGCGCACACGCGCGGGTCGAGCCGGCCGCCGTCGGGGTGGGCGTCGAGATAGGCGTCGACGACGGTGTGGGCGCGGGCGGTGTCGACGCCGCCGAGGCCGGGCACGGTGCCGGCGGGCCGGTCGAGCCAGGCGGCGCGGCGTCCCGCGTGCGCGAGGGCGCGGGCGGCCGCCTGGGGTTCGGCGTACGCGGGCAGGGTGCGGCCCTCGGCGGCGGGCAGCAGCTGGACGGGCAGGGCCTGTTCGAGGCGGACGACGACCAGGGGCTTGGTGCGCCGGGCGGCGGTCTCGGTGACGGCGCGGACCAGGTCGTCGCCGGTGGCGGCGGCGACCGCGGTGGGCACCAGCACGACGAGGACGGCGTCGAAACCGTCGTGGCGCACGATCCGTTCCACGCATCCGGCGAGCTGTTCCTCGGAGACGGCGGCTCCGGCGTCGACGGGGTTGCCGACGGTCGCGCCCTCGGGCAGCACGTCGAGCAGGTCGTCGCTCAGGTCGGGGCCGGGCGCGGGCAGGCTGAGCCCGGCCTCGGCGCAGGCGTCGGCGGCGAGGACGCCGGCACCGCCCGCGTTGGTGACGATCGCGACGCGCGGTCCGGCGGGCAGCGGCTGGGAGTGCAGCAGGGCGGCGGTCTCGATGAGCTCGCCGCAGGAGCGGGTGGCGGTGATGCCCGCCTGGGTGAACAGGGCGCCGCGGGTCACGGCGCGGGGGGCGGCGGCCGCGGTGTGCGAGGCGGCGGCGCGCCGGCCGGCCTCGGTGCGGCCCGCGTCGACGGTGAGGACCGGCATCCGGCGGGTGACGCGGCGGGCGGTACGGGAGAAGGCGCGGGGGCTGCCGAAGGACTCCAGGTGGAGCAGGGCGAGGTCGGTGCGGCCGTCGCTCTCCCACCACTGGAGCATGTCGTTGCCGCTGACGTCGTACTTGTCGCCGAGGGAGGCGAAGGAGGACACCCCGACGCCGAGCCGGGACAGGCCGTCGAGGAGGGCGATGCCGACGCCGCCGGACTGGACGGCGACGCCCGCGGTGCCGGGCAGCGGGTGGCCGGCGGCGAAGGTGGCGTCCAGGCGCAGCGCGGGGTCGGTGTTGGACAGGCCGAGGCAGTTCGGTCCGACCAGGCGCATGCCGTGGCTGCGGCAGGTCGCCAGCAGGTCGCGGGCCCGGTCGGTGGCGAGACCGCCGGTGAGCACGAGCAGGGCGCGCACGCCGGCCTTGCCGCACTCCTCGGCGGCGGCCGGGACGGCGGCGGCGGGGACGGCGAGCACGGCGAGGTCGGGCGTGACGGGCAGGGCGGCCACGGAGGGGTGGCAGGGCACGCCGAGAAGCGAGCGGGCCGCCGGGTTGACGGCGAAGAGCCGGCCGGTGAAGCCGCCGTCCTTGAGGTGGTGCAGCACGGCCCGGCCGATGGAGCCGGCGCGTCGTCCGGCGCCGAGGACGGCGACCGTCCGGGGCCGCAGCAACGGTGTCAGGCTGGCGACGTCGGCGGCGCGGCCGCGTTCCTCCACGGCGCTCAGGTAGGTGTCGTCCTGGTCGAGGGCGATGGAGCACCGCACCTCAGGTCCTTCGAAGCGGCGGGCGGTGCGCAGTCCGAGGCCGGCGAAGAGGCGCAGCACCTCGTGGTTCTCGGCGAGCGCGTCGGCGGTGAAGCGGGTGATGCCCTCGGCGCGGGCGGCGGAGACGAGGTGTTCGACGAGGAGGGTGCCGACGCCCCGGTGGTGGAGTCCGTCGGCGACGGCGATGGAGATCTCGGCGGTGTGATCGTCGTCGGCGCCCGGTGTCCCGGCGTCGTACTCGGCGAGGCCGATGATCCGCTCCTGGGTCTCGGCGACCAGCGCCCGGTAGCCGGGACGCGGGGGTGCGCAGGCTCGGTCGGCGGCCATCTCCGCGGAGCGGCGGCCGGCCGAGAAGAACCGCAGCCGCAGGTTCTCCGGGGACATCTCCTCGTAGAAGCCGCGCAGCTGGTCGTGGTCGCTCCGGCGGACCGTGCGGATGCACACGGTGGTGCCGTCCGCGAGCAGGCCGTGGACCGGCGGTCGGGAGAGCGGAGCGTCCAACATCGCGGATTACCTCCATGCTTTCTACACTTCGAGCGTCCAGCGGAACGCGGCGGGATCCCATGGGCTGTCCGGCGGTGGCCGGGGGGCCGGTCGGCCCTCGGCTCCGCGGCCTCGGCGAGGGGAGTCAGGACGGCATGGCGGACAACACGACGGACAGGCTGTCGCGGAAGGTCTACGAGCGCGAACTGCTGCGGCTGCAGACGGAGTTGGTCAAGGTCCAGGAGTGGGTGCGGGCCGAGGGGGCGCGACTGGTGGTGATCTTCGAGGGGCGGGACGCGGCCGGCAAGGGCGGGACCATCAAGCGGGTCACCGAGCATCTCAATCCGCGTGTGGCGCGGATCGCGGCGCTGCCGACGCCGACCGAGCGGCAGCGCACCCAGTGGTACTTCCAGCGGTACGTCGAGCAGTTGCCGGCGGCCGGCGAGATCGTGCTGTTCGACCGGTCCTGGTACAACCGGGCCGGCGTGGAGCACGTGATGGGCTTCTGTACGAAGGAGGAGCACCAGCTGTTCCTGCGGCAGTGCCCGATCTTCGAGCGGATGCTGGTGGAGGACGGCATCCTGCTGCGCAAGTACTGGTTCTCGGTGAGCGACGCCGAGCAGCAGGAGCGGTTCCGGCGGCGACTGGAGGACCCGCTCAGGCGGTGGAAACTGTCGCCGATGGACCTGGAGTCGATCACCCGCTGGGAGGCGTACTCGCGGGCCAAGGACGACATGATGGTGCACACCGACATCAGGGAGGCGCCCTGGTACGTGGTGGAGAGCGACGACAAGCGGCGGGCCCGGCTGAACATGATCGCCCATCTGCTGGACACGCTGCCCTACCACGACGTGCCGCCTCCCGTGCTGGAGCTGCCCGAGCGGCCGGAGTCGACCGGCTATGTGCGCCCGCCGCGCGATCTGCAGACGTACGTCCCCGACCGCGCGGCGGACCTGTGAGCGGCCCGCATCACGCCGGGTGCGGTACGACGGCCACGGGGCAGGCGGCGTGGTGCAGCGCGGTGTGCGCGACCCGGCCGAGCTGCAGCCCGTGCCGCCCCTCGCGCCGCTCGGCGCCGACGACCAGCAGGTCGGCGCGGTGCGAGACGTCCACCAGGACCCGCCGGGCGTGGCCCTCGACCGTACGGGGGTGCACCTTCACGTCCGGCGGGGCGTCCGCGAGGGCCGCCTCCAGGACCTCCGCGGCCCGCTCCCGGTGCACCACCACGGCCTCGCCCGCGAGGAGCGGGTGGCCGGCCGTCTCGTGCGCCGGGCACCGCCAGACCCGTACCGCTTCCAGGACGGCGCCGCGCCGCCGCGCCTCCTCGTAGGCGAAGCGCAGCACCGTGCCGTCGCCGGGGTCGTCGCCGACGCCGACGACCACCCGGCCGTGGACCGGTGCGGCGGTCTGGTTGTCGTGGCTGCCGCGCAGCACGACCACCGGGCAGGGGGCGTGCGCGGCGACGGTCAGGCTGACCGAGCCGAGCAGCAGGTTGACGATGCCGCTGCGGCCTCTCGTGCCGACCACGAGCAGACCGGCGTCGCGGCCCTCGTGGACGAGGGCGTACTCCGGTTCCTCGGCGATTGCCTCGGCGACGACGTCGAGGCCGGGGTGGCGGCGGTGGGCGCGTCGGACGGCGACGTCGAGGATGTCGTCCGCGCGCACCTCCTCGGCCGGCTTGGCGAGGTCGGGGGTGAGGGACCTGCCCTCGTACCGCTCCCACAGGGAGGCGTAGACCACGCGCAGGGGCACCGTGCGCAGGGCGGCCTCGTCGGCCGCCCAGTCGACGGCGCGCAGGCTCGGCTCGGAGCCGTCCACTCCGACGAGCAGGGGTGTCGTCACGGTGCTCACCTCCCCGCGCCGAGGTCGAAGACGATGCGGGCCTTGACCTGACCGTGCAGGACGGCGTGGATCGAGTCGTTGACGGTCTCCAGCGGGCGGGTCTCGTAGATGACCTTGGTGCGGCCCGCGGCGTGCAGTTGGAACACCTCGGCGAGGTCCTGGCGGGTGCCGACGATGGAGCCGATGACGGACGTGCCGTTGAGCACGGTGTCGAAGATCGGCACCGGGACGGTGCCGTGTGCCGGGAGGGCGACCATGACCAGCTTCCCGCCGCGGCGCAGCCCGGCGTTGGCGGCGGCGAAGGCGGCCTCGTCGACCGCGAGGGCGATGGCCGCGTGGGCACCGCCGTGCTGCTTGAGGGTCGCCCCGACGTCCTCCTTGCGGGCGTCGATGACGATGTCGGCGCCGAGTTCGCGGGCGAGTTCCAACTTGTCGTCGGTGACGTCGACGGCGGCTACGGTCGCCCCGGCGATCTTCGCGTACTGGACGGCGAGGTGGCCGAGGCCGCCGACGCCGGAGACCGCGACGAGCTGGGCGGGCCGGACGTCGGCGACCTTGAGGGCCTTGTAGGTGGTGACGCCGGCGCAGGTCAGCGGCGCGGCGTCGAAGGGGGTCACGCCGTCGGGCACCGGCTGGGCGAAGTCGGCCCAGGCGAGCATCTTCTCGGCGTAGCCGCCGTCGCAGCCGTAGCCGGTGTTGATCTGCTGCTCGCACAGCGTCTCCCAGCCGGACAGGCAGTGCTCGCACCGGCCGCAGGCGCGGCCGAGCCACGGCACGGCGACCCGCTGCCCGATGCTCAGGTGGGTGACGCCCTCGCCGAGTTCCTCGACCAGGCCGACGCCCTCGTGACCGGGGACGAACGGGGGGCTGGGCTTGACGGGCCAGTCGCCGTGCGCGGCGTGGATGTCGGTGTGGCAGAGCCCGGAGGCCTCGACGCGGACCCGGACCTGGCCGGGGCCGGGCACGGGGTCGGGGCGCTCCTCGATGACCAGGGGCTCGCCGAACGCTCGTACGACCGCTGCCTTCATGGGGTCAACTCCTCGGGTGGTGCGTGGATCGGTACCGGCCGATCGGGATCGGCGGGTTCGGTCGGGGGGTCAGCTGTGCGAGACGACGGCGACGGGGGCGGTGGCGTGGTGCAGGACGGCGTGCGCGACGGGGCCGGTGCGGGCACCGATCGGGGTGCGGCGGACGCGCCGGCCGACGACCACCAGCGAGGCGTCGCGGGAGGCGTCGATGAGGTGGCTTGCGGCGCTGCCCGAGCGGGCGTCCGCGACGACCTCCACCGTCGGGTACTTCTCCCGCCAGGGTGCGAGGACCTCGTTGAGGGCGGCGGTCTGCTGCCGGGTGAGCTCCTCGTGCAGGGACGCGTCGGTGCCCAGGCCGTAGGTGTAGTACGGCGGCAGGGTCCAGCCGTGCACCACGTGCAGGGTGGTGTCGCGGCGGGCGGCGGCCTCGAAGGCGAACTCGACGACCGCGTCGGCGGCGCCGGCCGGGTTCAGGCCGAGCACGACGGGCCGGTACGGGGTGGCGGTGGTGGGGGCGCCCGACGGGTCGGGCCGGTGTTCGTCGGCGGCCTGTTCCCCGGCGCGGACGAGGATGACGGGGCACTGGGCGTGGGCGACCACGTACATGCCGACCGAGCCGACGACGAACCCGCCGAGGCCGCTGAGCCCGCGCGAGCCCAGGACCAGCAGCTCGGCGTTCTTCGCGGCGTCCACCAGGACGTCGAAGGGCGAGCCGTGCCGCTGCTCCGCGGTGACCTGGAGGCCGGGGTGGCGGGCCTTGAGGACGGTGGCGGTCTCGCGCGGGATGCGCTCGGTCCAGTGCTGCTGGGTCTCGGCGCCGAGCGGCGGCGTCTGGGTCATCGCCTCGGGGACGGGCTGCCACACGTGCAGGACGGTGACGGGGAGCCGGCGCTCCGCGGCCTCGCGGGCCGCCCAGGCCGCGGCGGCCTTGCTCTCGGGTGAGCCGTCGAGTCCTACGACAACTGTGCGGACCATGGTGTCTGCCTCCGGATCGGATGGTGTGGTGGGAGCCCGGTGACGGGGGGCTGGGGGGTCGGCTCACGGGTGGGTACCCGGTGGCGGCGGGCCCGCCGAAGGCCCGCCGTACCGGGGCGGTTCACCGCAGCCAGGGGTGCCGGCCGACGAGGGGCAGCCGGGCCCAGACGCGGCCCAGTCCCCAGGTGGCGCCGGCGCCGACGGCCGCGAGGGCGATCAGGGCGGCGGCGTAGATCACGTGGTAGTCGACGAACGGGTTCGTCGACATGCTGAGCGCGCCGTCGGACAGGTGCTTGGCGGGCGGCCACTCGGCGATCCACATCAGCGCCATCATGGCGGTGCCGGCGACGGCGGCCAGCCGCAGCGCGACGCCGCTCATCACGGCGACGCCGATGCCGAGCAGGCCGAGCATGAACAGCCAGTCCGCCCAGGCGTCCCCGGCCCAGGCGTGGAACGTGGACTCCATCGGGCCGGCCGCGACGTGGCTGAGGAAGCCCTGGGTGGGCGAACCGCCGTCGATCCAGCCCTTGCCCGACTGGGTGGCGTATCCGAGACCGAAGGTCTTGTCCAGGAACGCCCACAGGAAGACGAACCCGGTCAGCAGCCGCAGTGCGGCGAAGGCGTAGGCGCTCACCGCGGTGGTGGCCGTGTCGGTGACGGTGCCGTCCGTGTGCGTCCGGCGCAGGGACGGAAGGCGGAACCCCGTGTGGCGGTGCGGGTGGTCGTGAACGGCCATGGTCGTGTTCCCTTCGGGAGTGGTGCGTCAGTGGTTGTCTGCGGCTCGTTCCGTGCTGTTCTCGCACCGCCCAATCTGGTCTCACCGAGCGTGGCGCGCCGGATGCCGAAAGTCGGCGTCCAGGGGGCTGAACGGCCCCTTCCGCGGGACCGACCGGGCCGCGGGCCGACCGACGGCGGTCGGGCCCCGTCCGGTCCGGGGGGCACGGGTGCCCGTACGGCCGTACGGAATGCCGCGCGCCGTGTCGGGGCCGGTGCGCTCGCGGGGCCGCCGGTACGGGGCCGCGAGGGCTCGCCGGCGCAGCCGGGCGGCCCGCCGCCGGGGCCGGGTGGCCCATGGCCCGTGGGCGGGTGCCCGCACACGCTGGAGGTGTCCTTCCGTACGCGCCTTCCTGGAGGCACGCCATGAACGCTCCCGCCACCACGAGCATGCCGCGGGCGTTGTCCCCCGAACAGCGGCAGCGGCTCATGGGGATCGCCCACGAGGTGGCGTTCCCCCCGGGCGCCCGTCTCTTCGAGGAGGGCGGCCGCGCCGACCGGTTCTGGATCGTGCGCACCGGCACGGTCGATCTGGACATGCGGGTACCCGGCCGCCGCGCCGCGGTGATCGAGTCCCTGGGCCACAACGACCTGGTCGGCTGGTCCTGGCTGTTCCCGCCGCACACCTGGCACCTGGGCGCCGAGGCGGCGAGCCCGGTCCGGGCGTACGAGTTCGACGCGGACGCGGTGCGGTCGCTGTGCGAGAGCGACCCGCTGTTCGGCCGGGCGGTCGCCGAATGGGTGGGCGGCGTCGTGGCCCACCGGCTGCACGCGGCACGCACCCGCCTGCTCGACCTGTACGGTCCCTACGGCAGCGGGGCCGGGCGATGAGCACCGCCCCCGAGGCGGCGACGGGCCGGCCCGCGGCGCCGCACATCGTGGCGGACGTGATGACGCGCTCGGTGGCCCGCGTCGGCCGCCGCGCCGCGTTCAAGGAGATCGTGCGGGTCCTGCACGGCCGCAAGGTGAGCGCGCTGCCCGTCGTGGACCGGGAGGGTCGTGTCGTCGGGGTGGTCTCCGAGGCCGATCTGCTGCCCAAGGAGGAGTTCCGCGACAGCGACCCCGACCGGTACACGCAGCTGCGCCGGCTGTCCGACCTCGCCAAGGCGGGCTCGCTGACGGCGGCCGAGCTGATGACGTCACCGGCGCTGACCGTCACCGCCGGCACCACTCTGGCGCAGGCCGCGCGGACCATGGCGCGGGCCCGGGTCAAGCGGCTGCCCGTCGTCGACGGGGCGGGCCTGCTCGTGGGGGTGGTCAGCCGGGCCGATCTGCTGAAGGTGTTCCTGCGCGAGGACGAGGACATCGCCGAGGAGGTGCGCCGCGAGGTGGTGGCCTACCTGCTGCCCGCTCCCGCGTCGTCGGTGCGGGTGGCGGTCCAGGAGGGGGTCGTGGTGCTGTCCGGCCGGGTCCGGGACCGCTCCCTGGTGCCGGTGGCCGCGCGGCTGGTGCGGTCCGTCGAAGGGGTGGTGGACGTCCGGTTCGAGCTGACGGGCGACGCGGAGCCGGGCCCGGGGGCGGAAGGGGCCGGTCGGCCCTAGTGCGCGGGTCGGCGCTGGCTCAGGATCGTCGGCAGGGGCGGCCCGCAGTCCGCCACCACCGGGGAACGACAAGGGGTCCACATGACCGACGCACGCACCTTTTCGACGCAGGACCCGATCCGCGTCTTCCTGCTCGACGACCACGAGGTCGTCCGGCGCGGACTGGCGGACCTGCTGGACGCCGAGCCGGACATCACCGTGGTCGGTGACGCCGAGAACGTGGCGCACGCCCTGGTGCGCGCCCCCGCGGTCCGGCCGCACGTGGCCGTCCTCGACGTCCGCCTGCCCGACGGCGACGGCATCTCCGTCTGCCGTGAGCTGCGCAGCCGGATGCCCGAGCTGTCCGTCCTCATGCTGACGTCGTTCGACGACGAGGACGCCCTGCTGGACGCGATCATGGCCGGCGCGTCCGGCTACGTGCTGAAGCAGATCCGCGGCTCCGACCTGGTCTCGGCGGTGCGTACGGTCGCCTCCGGGCAGTCGATGCTCGACCCGGCCACCACCGCCCGGCTGATGCGCTCACTGCGCACCGAGCCCGCCGAGGCGCCGGAGGGCGCGCCCGAGCTGGCGAGCCTGTCGCCGCGCGAGCGGGAGATCCTGGCGCTGATCGGTGACGGGCTGACCAACCGGGAGATCGGCAAGCAGCTGTACCTGTCGGAGAAGACCGTCAAGAACCACATCTCCCGGCTCCTGTCGAAGCTGGGCGTCCAGCGCCGGGTGCAGGCGGCGGTCCTCGCCTCCCAGCTGGACCAGCAGCCCGAGCCCGCGCCCCGCGCCCCGCTGGTGCGCTGAGGGCCCTCCGGCGGGCCCCAAGGACGTACGGCCCCTGGGCTGGGCGCCGCGCCCGGACGATCATGGGCTGCGAACAGCCCGGCGTCGTCCCGGTGCCGGGCGGGGAGGAGTCCTCGATGGTCACGGCGGTGCTCGACGTCACGACGCTGCGGACGCTGCTGTCGGCGGCCGCGGCCGCTCCCTCGATCCACAACACCCAGCCCTGGCGGTTCCGTTTCGACCCGCACGCCCCCGCGCTGGAGATCCGGGCGGCGGCCGACCGCGGACTGCGCCACATCGACCCTGCGGGGCGCGCCCTGCACCTGTCGGTGGGGTGTGCGCTGCTCAATCTGAGGATCGCCGCCGCGCACAGCGGCCGGGAGCCGGCGGTCCGGCTGCTGCCCCGCCCGGACGATCCCGGCCTGCTGGCCCGGGTGCGGCTGGGCGGGCCGCCGCACTCGCCGGAGCCGACCGGGCTGTACGACGCGCTGTGGCGCCGGCGCAGCAGCCGGCTGCCGTACACGGACCGCCGGCTGCCCACCGGGCTGCCCGCCGAGCTCGTCGAGGCCGCCCTCACGGAAGGGGCCGGGCTGGTCCTGCCCGACGCCGACGGCACCGACCGGCTGCTGCGGCTGACCTGGGAGGGCGAGCAGCGCAACCGGGTGGACGCCGACCGGGCGGAGGAGAGCCGCCGCTGGCTGCGGGCACCGTACGTCTCCGCGCTCGGCATCCCGCCGACGGCGGTCGGACCGCAGGACTACCGCGAACGGCTCCCGATGCGTGACTTCGGCGCCCACCGCCGTACGGCGGCGCTGCCCGCCCGCTCCTTCGAGGTCCGGCCCCGGCTGGCGGTGCTGACCACGCAGCACGACCGCCGCGCGGACTGGCTGCGGGCCGGGCAGGCCCTGGAGCGGGTCCTGCTGGTGGCCACCGCGCACGGTCTGCGGGCCTCGCTGCTGCACCAGGCGCTGGAGTGGCCTGACCTGCGCACGGAACTCACGTCCCCGCCGGAGCAGGGCCGTCGCCACGTGCAGATGGTGCTGCGGCTCGGCTACGGCCCCGAAGGCGCCGCGACGCCACGCCGCACCGTCTGGCGGCTGCCCGCCCAGGGCTCCCCGCCCCGCCCGCAGCCCTGACCGCTCGCGGCCCCCGAAGCCCGTGCCAGGCCCGTACCCGGCCACCACATCGGCGCCGCACCCGCATCCATCCGCACCCGCCCCCCCACCAGCACCGGCCTGCACCCGCACCCGCACCCGCACCCGCACCCGCACCCGCACCGACGGTTGCCCGCCCGGGCCCCGCCCGCGCTCACCGCGACGGTTCAGGGACTCCCCAAGGCACCCGCACCCGCACCCGCACCCGCACCACCCTCCGCCACCCTGTCACCGCGCCGCTGCTGCACCCGCACCACCCGACGGCTGCCCGTCCGGGACGTGCCGTCGGCCCCGGACGGCCGTCGCCGCGCGGACCGCTGCCTCCGCCAGCAGGACCGTCGAGGCGACGGCCGTGCACACCGCCCACTGGGCGGCGGTGAGCGGGACGGTGCCGAACACGGAGCGCGCCCACGGCAGGTGCACGGCGGCCACCTGGACGGCCAGCACGCCCGCCAGGCACAGCCACAGGGTGCGGTTGGTCAGTTGGTGGCGGCCCAGCAGGGGGCTGTCCTCCGCGCGGGCGCAGAGCGAGTTGACCAGCTGGAACAGGACGAACGCGGTGAACGCCATGGTGGCCGCCGTGGCGTCGCCGGTCCGGGGGCGGGCGAGGGCGAACAGGGTGACGGTACCGACGGCCATGACCGCGCCGGCCCGGCCGACGGCGAGCAGGCGGCGGGCGTTCAGGATCCGCTCGGCGGGGTCGCGGGGCGGGCGGCGCATGATGTCCTCGCCGGCCGGGTCGACGGCCAGGGCCATCGCGGGCGGCCCGTCCATGATGATGTTGACCCACAGCAGCTGGGTCGCGGTCAGCGGCGCGGGCAGCCCGGCGGCGGAGGCGCCGAGCAGGGTGAGCAGGGCGCCGATGTTGGTGGCGAGCTGGAAGCGGACGAACTTCACGATGTTGGCGTAGATGGCGCGTCCCTCGCGCACCGCCCGCACGATGGTGGAGAAGTCGTCGTCGGTGAGGACCAGGTCGGCGGCCTCCTTGGCCACGTCGGTCCCGGTGCGGCCCATGGCGACGCCGATGTGGGCGGCGCGCAGCGCGGCCGCGTCGTTCACGCCGTCGCCGGTCATCGCCACGACGTGGCCGCGGGCGGTGAGTGCGCGGACGACGGCCACCTTGTGCTCGGGGGCGACGCGGGCGAAGACGCCGATCCCCTCGACGCGGCGGGTCAGTTCCCCCTCCGGCATCCGGTCGAGGTCCGCGCCGGTCACCACCTCGCCGGTGATGCCGACCTCGCGGGCGACGGCGGCCGCGGTGTCCGCGTGGTCCCCGGTGATCATCTTGACGGCGACGCCGGCCGTGCGGCACAGGTCCATCGCGGCGCGGGCCTGCGGGCGGGGCGGATCGGCGAGGCCGGCGACGGCCACCAGGGTCAGTCCGGTCGGGCCCTCGTGGCCGTCCACGCCGCCCTGGCCGACGGGGCCGGCAGGGCCGTCCACGAGGGCGGTGGCCGCCGCGAGCACCCGCAGTCCCGAGCGGCCCAGTCCGGCGGTGACCGCGCGGACGGCGGCGCGGCGTGGCTCGTCGAGGGGCCGCACACCGTCTTCGGTGAGCACGGTGGCGCAGCGGTCGAGCAGGACGTCGGCGGCTCCCTTGACGTAGGCGCGGGTGCGGCCGCCGGGTTCGGTGTGGAAGGTCGCCATGTACTTGGTCGCCGCGTCGAAGGGGAGCTCGCCGGTGCGGGGCCGCTCGGCGCGCAGGGCGTCGGGGTCGGTGCCCGCCTTCGCCGCGAGGACGAGCAGGGCGGCCTCGGTGGGGTCGCCGACGAAGCCGTCCCCGGTCAGGCGGGCGTCGTTGCACAGCGCGAACGGCAGGACCCCGGCGCGCACTTCGGCCGAGTCCGCCGGGCTGCCGTCGGCGCGGACGACGGTGCCGCGGGTGCCGTAGCCCTCGCCGGTGACCGCGTAGCGGCGGCCGGCGGTCCACACGGACCGCACGGTCATCTCGTTGAGGGTGAGGGTGCCGGTCTTGTCGCTGCACACCACCGTCGCCGAGCCCAGCGCCTCCACCGAGGCCAGGCGCCGGACTACGGCGCCCCGGCGGGCCATACGGTGCACGCCGAGGGCCAGGGTCAGCGCCAGGACGGCGGGCAGTCCCTCGGGGATCGCCGCGACGGCGAGCGCGACCGCCCGCAGGGCGATGTCGGAGGGCGCCTCGCCGCGCAGCAGCGCGAGCACCGCGTACAGGCCCACCGCGACGCCGCTGAGCACCGCGAGCCGCCGCCCCAGGCTGTCCAGCTGCACCTGGAGCGGGCTCGGCGGCTCGCCGCCCGAGCGCAGCGCCTCGGCGATCGCGCCGAGTTCGGTGTCCATGCCGATCGCGGTGACGACCAGCTCGGCCCGCCCGCGCGTCAGGGCGGTGTTCATGAACAGCTCGCCGGTCCGCTCGGCAAGGGGAACGGGACCGGTTCCGGCGGGCGCGGGTGGCGGGTCCGCCGTCTTGGGGACGGGCTGGGACTCGCCGGTCAGGGCCGCTTCGGCGACCTCGACGGACTCCGCGACCAGGAGCCGTCCGTCGGCGGGGACACGGTCACCGGCCTCCAGCAGGACCACGTCGCCGGGGACCAGGGCCTCGGCGGCGACCTCGCGTTCGGTGCCGTCGCGGCGGACCCGGGCCGTCGGGACGAGCATGCGGCGCAGCGCCTCCAGGCTGCGCTCGGCACGCCGTTCCTGGAGGTAGCCGAGGACGGCGTTGATCTGCAGCACGACGGTGATCACGACGGCGTCCCGCACCTCGCCGATCGCGGCGGCGACGACGGCGGCGATCAGCAGGATGCCGATGAGCCAGTTGCGGAACTGGTCGAGGAACCTGAGCCACTCCGGCCGCCGGGCGGGCTGTGCGAGCCGGTTCGGCCCGTGCGCGGCGGCGCGTTCGGCGGCCTCCCGGGCGGTCAGTCCGGTGCGCGGGTCGACTCCGAGACGAGCGGCGGTCTCCTCGACCGTCCTCGGTACCGTCATGGCCTCTCCTGTTCCGGGTTCCCCGGGCGTCCGGGAGCGCCGGTGCCGTGGGCGGCGCGGCGCGGCGGGCAGCCGCCCGTCCGCTGCCCGCTTCCCAGCCTCGGCCGGGCCGGGAGCCGCCGCAGTGGGCCGTCCGGGCCTCAAGCCCGCACCGTCCGGCCCTCCCCCGGCGGGGGCGGGGCGGCCAGTCTGGAGGTGGGAGGAAAAGACGCGCGGCGGGGACTCCCCGCCCCGTCGCCGTGCCGACCCCGGAGGTGCGCCATGACCGGACCCGTCGTCGTCGGGCTCGACGGCTCCCCCGCCAGCGTGACGGCCGCGTGGTGGGCCGCCCGCGAGGCGGTGGACCGGCGACTGCCCCTGTTGCTGCTCCACTCGTGGACCACGCAGCCCCTCAACGTACCCATCGCGCAGGCCGCGCACAGCAAGCGACGCTACGGCGAGCAGGTGCTGCGGCGGACGGAGGCGGAGCTGCTCCACCGCTACGACACGCTGGCCGTCACCGCGGAGCTGGTCTCGGCGCCGGCCTCCCAGGCCCTGGTGGACCTGAGCGAGAGCGCCGAGCTGCTGGTGCTGGGCTCGCGCGGGTACGGCTCGGTGTCGAGCTTCCTGCTCGGCTCCATCAGTCTGCACGTGCTGGGACTGAGCCACTGCCCCGCCGTGACCGTGCGGGCCGGTGACCCGGCCGTGGAGACCGGCTTCGGCCGTCCGGCGGTCACCGGCCGCGACGAGGTCGTCGTCGGTGTGCAGGATGTCGCCCCGGCCGTCGATCCGCTGCTGGAGTTCGCCTTCGCCACCGCCGACGTCCACGGGGTGGCGCTGCGCGCCGTGCGGGCGCTGGCGCTGTCCACTCTGGCCGGGGACCCGGGCACCGACGGGCAACTGGAGCGCGAGCGGGAGCGGCTCGCCGCCGTTCTCGCGCCGTGGCAGGACAAGTTCCCGGGCGTCGACGTCGTGCAGCAGACCGCGCACGGCTCCGCCTCCCAGGTACTGCTGACCGCGTCGGCACACGCCCGGCTGGCCTTGGTGGGCCGCCGCCGGCACCCGTCGCCGCTGATGTGGAAGCTCGGGCCGGTCGCGCACGCGGCCCTGCACCACCTGCCCTGCCCCGTCGCCGTCGTACCGCACGACTGAACACCGGCCGGGTGCCGCCATGGAGGTGCTGCGTTCCCGCACGGCACGGCTGGAGCCCGTGCTGCTGGTGGTGACGGCGGTTCTGGTGGCGGCCGGCGGCGTGGCCCGCTGGGCCGGCGCCGCCGGCCTCGCGGACCTGCTGTGGGGGGCCTGCGCGGGGATCGCCGTGGTGCCCGCGCTCGGCTGGGTGCTGTCGGCGCTGCGGCGCGGGCAGGCCGGCGTGGACCTGATCGCCGTACTGGCCCTCGGCGGGACGCTCGCCGTGGGCGAGTACCTGGCGGGGGCGCTGATCGCGCTGATGCTGGCCACCGGCCGAACGCTGGAGGCGGCGGCTCGGCGGCGGGCGACGCGTGACCTGCGGGCGCTGCTGGAGCGCGCGCCGCGCACCGCCCGGCTGCGTGCGGGCGCCGAGGTGCGTACGGTGCCGTGCGACCAGATCGGCGTCGGGGACACGGTGGTCGTCGGGCCGGGCGAGGTGGTCCCGGTGGACGGGCGGCTGACCGGCGGCACGGCCGTGCTGGACGAGTCGGCGCTCACCGGGGAGCCGCTCGCGGTGCGGCGGGCGCCGGGAGAAGCGGTGCGCAGCGGTGTCGTCAACGCGGGCGGCGTCTTCGACCTGCGGGCCAGCGCGACCGAGGCGGACAGCACCTACGCCGGGATCGTCCGGCTGGCCCGGGAGGCCGGGGAGCGGTCGGCGCCCGTGGTGCGGCTGGCCGACCGGTACGCGGCCTGGTTCCTGCCGCTGTCCCTCGCCGTGGCCGGAATCGCCTGGCTGCTGAGCGGCGACCCGGTGCGGGCGGTGGCCGTGCTGGTCGTCGCGACGCCCTGCCCGCTGTTGCTGGCGGCTCCGGTGGCCGTGGTGTCGGGTCTGTCACGGACGTCGCGGCTCGGGGTGGTGGTCCGGGACGGCGGCGCGCTGGAGACGCTGGGCCGGGCCCGCACCCTGCTGCTGGACAAGACGGGAACGCTCACCGGGGGCCGGCCCCGTGTCCTGGACGTGTTCGCCGCGCCGGGCACACCGCCGGGCGAGGTGCTGCGGCTGGCCGCCTCCGTCGACCAGTACTCCCCGCACGTGCTGGCCCGGGCGCTGGTGGAGGCGGCACGGGAACGCGGCCTGGAGCTGTCGGCGCCGGACGGAGTGACCGAGGAGCCCGGCCGGGGCGCCACCGGTGTCGTCGAGGGCCGGCGGGTCACGGTCGGCCGCCTCGCCGAGGAGCCGGGCGCTTCGGCGGCCCCGGGATCGCCGCTCCCGGCCTGGGTGCGGGCCGTGGACAACCGGGCGCTGCTGGACGGGGCGGCGGTGGCGTGGCTGACCGTTGCCGGGCGGGCGGTGGGGGCCGTACTGCTGCGCGACCCCGTACGGCCGGACGCGCCGCGGGCGCTGCGCAGGCTGCGGACGGCGGGGTTCGGGCGTCTGGTGATGCTCACCGGGGACCGGGCGGAGCCCGCCCGCGAGGTCGGCGCCGTGCTCGGGCTGGACGCGGTGCGCGCCGGGCTTTCCCCGGCCGGCAAGGTCGCCGAGGTGCGTGCCGAGCGCGAGCGGGCGGTCACCGTGATGGTGGGCGACGGGGTGAACGACGCGCCCGCGCTGGCCGCCGCCGACGTCGGCGTGGCGATGGGCGCGCACGGTTCCACGGCGTCCTCGGAGGCGGCCGACGTGGTGCTCACCACCGACCGCGTGGACCGCTTGGCCGACGCCGTCCAGATCGCCGTGCGGGCGCGGCGGATCGCCGTGCAGAGCGCGCTCGGCGGGATGGCGCTGTCGCTGGCCGCGATGGTCGCGGCGGCCTTCGGGCTGCTGCCCCCGGCGGCCGGGGCGCTGCTGCAGGAGGGCATCGACGCGGCGGTGATCCTCAACGCGCTGCGGGCCCTCGGCGCGGACCGCGCGGTGGGGCCGGCGCTCCAGCCGCGCGCGGCGGAGCTGGTCCGCCGGTTCGCCGCCGAGCACGACGATCTGCGGGACGTCCTCGACGCCGTCCGGGACGCCGCCGACCGCCTCTCCGCCGACGCGGACCCGGACGAGGCCCTGGCGGCGGTGGCGGGCGTCCACCGGCTGCTGACCGAGCGGCTGCTGCCGCACGAGCACGCCGAGGAGCACGAGCTCTACCCGGCGCTGGCACCGGCCCTGGGCGGCCCCGAGGCGACGGCGACGATGAGCCGCGCCCACGCGGAGATCGACCGGCTGGCCCGGCGTGTCGCCACCCATCTGGCGCTCGCCGGACCGGCCGGCCTGGCCCCCGAGCAGCTCGACGACCTGCGCGCCTGCCTGTACGGGCTGCACACGGTGCTGCGCCTGCACTTCGTGCAGGAGGAGGAGAGCTACTTCTCCCTGGCCCCTGACCCGGCCCCCGGCCCGTCGGCGTAGGGAAGGCGCGGGCAGGTGGGCCGGACGGTCCGGGCCGGTGGTCCGGAAGGTCCAGGGCGGGTGCCGGTGCCGGTCAGACGATGTCCAGGACGTCCGGCACCGGCCTGCGCGGTGACGCCGTACCCGCCGGGCCGTGCCCGATGCGCAGGATCATGTGGACGTAGCCCATGTCGGACGCGGGGTCGCGGGCGAGTTCGCGCAGGTCGGAGCGTTCCAGGGAGTGGGAGGCGAGGGCCGTGGCCAGGCCGTGCAGCGTGGCCAGGAGCAGGACGCGCTCCAGGGCCTGCCCGGCCGTCAGCCAGTCGGCCGCGCGGTCGTGGCGGGTGCCGAGGAGGACCATGTTGGGAGCCGGTTCGAAGGTCGCCCAGGTGCGGTCGGCCAGGTGCCGTCGGCCGGCGAAGTCCCGGACCGGGGCGCCGCCGTCGTACTTGGACGGTCCGAAGGCGTACTCGGGGATCCCGTCGACGGCCGCGTCGGCGGCCTCGGGGCCGACCCGGGTCCACCGCCGTACCTCATCGGTCCGCTCCGGGTCCGCCAGGTCGCGGCCCTCGGCGTCGTGGATCTGGTTCAGCAGCGCCGCCACGTGCCAGGGGTCGGGGAAGAAGAGCTGGGCGCCCTCCGCGCGGGCGGCGGCGGACAGTTCGTCCCGTACGTCGAACGGCACGGGTTCGTCGCGGAACGGGTGGCGGCTGGTGTGCCGGCGCGGGATCGCCGGGTGCAGCACGGCGAGCGAGTGGTCGGGCTGGTCGGTGGCGGCCGGGCGGACGGCGGCGAGCAGTCCGGGTTCGGCGGCGTCGGGCAGCAGCCGCACGGGGGCGCCCAGTCCGTGGTGGGCGGCGGCGACCCTCAGGTTGAACAGGGCGGCGCCGCAGCCGATGTGCAGGGCGCGGTGGTCGGGGTCGGTGTACGGCATGGCGCGCTCGAAGTCGGCGCGCAGTTCCAGGACGTGGTCGGCGCTGCGGTAGCGGAAGCGCCAGGGCTGGGCGTTGTGCAGCGAGGGAGCGGCCGTGGCGGCCGCCACCAGGGCCCGCACGGTCATCGGGTCGAGTGGTCGCGCCGGCATGGCGCACCTCCCCTCGGAGGCGGACGGCAGGGTTCCTCGCAGCCAGCGTCCCTCGGTGCGGCGGCGGATGCCAGGGGCCGTCGGGCCGGCGCCGGGGGCCGTCCGGCCCCCGGGCCGGCGCGGGCCTCAGTCGGGGAGCGCCAGCTTCACGGTCTCGCCCGGCTGGAGGCACACCGCCCGGTCGGGGAGGCGCACATCGATGGGGGACTCGTCGGAGGACGGTACGGCGATCTCCAGCCAGCCGCGCTCCAGGCGCAGCCGGATGCCCCAGTGGCCCTGGTAGCGCAGGGAGAACCCGTAGGAGGACAGCTCGGGCAGCGGGACCGGGTCGAGCCAGAGGGCTCCGCCGCGGGTCTCCAGGCCGGTCAGGCCGCGCTGCACCAGGTCGAGGGTGCCGGCCATGGCGCCGAGGTGGATGCCCTCGCCGGTGGTGCCGCCCTGGACGTCGGCGATGTCGCCCTGCAGGGCCTCCTGGCAGAACGTCCAGGCCTCGGCGCGGCGGGCGCGGGCCAGTACCCAGCCGTGCACCAGGCCGCTGAGGGTGGAGCCGTGGCTGGTGCGGTGCAGGTAGTAGTCGACGGTGCGGCGCCAGGTGTCGTCGTCCAGGCGCACGCCCAGGCGGCGGAAGAGGCCGGTGAGCTCGGCCGGGGAGAACAGGTAGCCGAGCATGAGGACGTCGGCCTGTTTGGAGGCCCGGTAGCGGTTGACGGTGTCGCCCTCGGCCTCCAGGATCCGGTCCAGCCGCCGGATGTCGCCGTACCGCTCCCGATAGCCCTCCCAGTCCAGCTCGGCGAGGTCGCCGTATCCGTCGAACTGGCTGACGACGCCCTCGTGGAAGGGCACGTGCAGGGTGCGGGAGACGTCCTCCCACTGTTCGAGTTCGCCGCCGTCCAGCGCGGTGCGCTCGACGAGTTCGCGGCGGCGCGGCTCGGGCAGCGAGCGCAGCAGCTCCAGCGTGCGGGTGAGCACCCAGGCGGCGGTGACGTTGGTGTAGGCGTTGTCGTCCAGGCCCGGCTCGGCGGCGTCGGGGTAGGCGTCGTGGTACTCGTCGGGGCCGACCACGCCCTTGATACGGTGCCGGCCGAGGGTGTCGTCCCAGACCGCGCTGTCCGCCCAGAACCGGGCGATCCGCAGCAGCATCTCGGCGCCCTTGGTGTGCATGAACTCGCTGTCGCCGCTGGCCTCGCAGTACTGCCAGACGTTGTACGCGATGGCGGAGCCGACGTGGTGCTGCAGGCGGGAGTGATCGGGCAGCCAGCGTCCGGAGTTGGGGTTGAGGTGGAGCTGCTGGGTCTCCTCGCGGCCGTCGCTGCCGCTCTGCCACGGGTACATCGCGCCGCGCCGGCCGGCCTCCCGGGCGGCGACGCAGGCCTGTTCCAGACGGCGGTGGCGGTAGCGCAGCAGGGCCCGGGACACCTCCGGGAAGTGCAGGTTGAGGTAGGGCAGGACGAACAGCTCGTCCCAGAAGACATGGCCCCGGTAGGCCTCGCCGTGCAGTCCCCGGGCGGGCACGCCGACGTCGAGGTCGGCGGTGTGCGGGGAGAGGGTCTGCAGGACGTGGAAGTGGTGCAGGCGCAGGATGGGGCCGGACTCACCGGGCACGTCGAGGTCGGCGCGGCGCCACAGCTGGTCCCAGGCCGTCAGGTGGGACTCCAGCAGGTCGTCGTAGGCCGGGGCGCGTTCGACCCGGTGCAGTGCGGCGTGCAGGGGGTCACTGATGGCGGGGTCGCGCGAGGTGTGCACGGCGACCGTCTTGTCGACGACGGCCGGGCGGCCCTCGGTCAGTTCCAGGTCCAGCCGCTGCAGGACGCGCGTCCTCTCGTGCCGTGCGGTGACGGGCGCGTCGGCGGTGAGCCGGGCGGTCAGGCCGACGCGGATGCCCGAGGTGCGGGTGCGGCAGCGCAGCCACACGGTGTCCGGTCCGGTGTCGCCGGTGTGCACGTGTTCGAGGTGACGGCCGTCCAGCCGGCGGTAGCGGGCCACGCCGGCGTTGACAACCCCGCCGTCCAGCGCGGCCTCCACCTCCACGGTGCCGGAGAAGCCGGTGGCGGTGAACTGGGTGCGCAGCGCTGCCAGATGGGGATCGGCCATGTGCACCAGGCGTTCCTGGCGCACCGTCAGTTCCCGTCCGTCGCCGAGGCCGTAGCGGGTGTGCCGTTCCAGCAGACCGGCGGACAGCTGCAGTCTCAGGCGGTGTTCGAGGACGGGCGCGGTGTCCGGGGTGAGCCACTCGCCGCCGGGCAGCCGGAAGCGCAGCGGCAGCCAGTTCGGCATGTTGACCATGTCCTCGTTCTCGACCTCGTGGCCCGAGACGTCCGAGGTGAGCCGGTTGAAGCAGCCGGCGACATAGGTGCCGGGGTAGTGGACGTCGTCGGCGGCGCACTCGGGCAGCGCTCCCCGGGTGGCGAAGCAGCCGTTGCCCAGCGTGCACAGTGACTCGCGCAGGCGTTCGTCCTCGGGTTCGTAACCCTCGTACTCCCAGGTCCAGCCCGTCACTGCGGCACTCCCTCCCGTCGGCGGTGGGTCCGGGTTCCCCGGCTCCGCCGCGCTACGCCGTAGCCCTGCGGCCACTCATACCCGCTGCGGCACGATCGCCACCGGGCAGGGGGCGTGGTGCAGCAGGGTGTGGGCGACCCGGCCCAGTTGCAGGCCGACGAGACCGGTGCGACGCCGGGCTCCGACGATCACCAGGTCGGCGGCGGCCGAGCGATCGAGGAGCACCCGCCGGGCGGGTCCCTCGGCGGTGGCACGGCGCAGCCGGATCTCCGGATGGTCCTCGGCCGCCTCCCGCAGCACCGCGTCGAGCTGTTCGGAGGCCTGCAGTTCCTGCTCGTGGGCCGGGTCGCCGATGAGCAGCGGATGACCGGCGGGGTCGTGCAGGGGCCGACGCCAGGCGCGCACGACGTCGAGGACGCAGCCGCGCGCCCTGGCCTCGCCGAACGCGAACCGGACGGCCTCCTCACAGCTGTCGGGGTCGCCCGCGCCGAGCAGGATCCGCTCGTGGGTGCCCGCCAGCGCGGCCCGGTCGCCGCGGACCACGACGACGGGGCAGTGGGCGCGCCCGGCGACGGCCAGGCCGACCGAGCCGAGCAGCAGGCCGCGCAGTCCGCCGCGGCCGCGGGAACCGGTGACCAGCAGCGTGGCGTTGTGGCCGGCGTACAGCAGCGCCTGCACCGCCTCCTCCGGGACGATGTCCGTCAGGACCTTCAGGCCGGGGGCCCGCCGGCGGGCGTGGTCCGCCGCGGTCGCGACGACGGTGTCGGCCATCACCTGCTCCGAAGCCGGGCCGGGCTCCTCGGGGGACCGGTCGCCCTCGTAGCGCTCCCACAGGGAGGCGTACAGCAGGCGCAGCGGCAGGCCGTGCCGGGCGGCCTCGTCGGCCGCCCACTCGACCGCCGTGAGGGCGTCCGGGGATCCGTCGACGCCCACGACCACGGGCAGGTTCATGCTCCTCACCGCCTCCCAGGCTCGTCCGCGCGGCACCGGGCCGGGCGGGCACCCCTCACTCCATCGTCACTCTGCCACCGGGTACCGGCGCGGGACAGGGGTGCACCGGCCCCCGGACGGGCCGAACGGCCCCTGGGGCGGGTGGCCTGCCGGGCAGACGCTTGAGACAGGACAAATGGTTAGGGAGGACCGGCCATGACCGCTCCGTTCCTGCTTCTGATCGCGCTCGGGCTCGGGACCTGGCTGGTGTTCCAGAACACGGTCGTCCTCGGACTCGTCCTGATGGCCGCCGGGCTGCTGGGCCTGCTGATGTTCATGGGTACGGTCGCCGGTCACCAGCGTCCCGGCGAGAACGAGACCGTCATCGAGGAACGGCACTACATCGGCCGCAGCGACGACGACCATCGCCGATTCCGTGGCTGACGGACGAAGGAGGCGCTGTGAAGACCGCCCCGTACACCGAGACCGACACCGGCACCGGCGGGCCCCGCGCGCCGGACATGCCGGTACGCGTGACAGCCGAGCTGGACCGGCCGCTGTCGCGCTGGCTGTGGCTGGTGAAGTGGCTGCTCGCCCTCCCCCACTACGTCGTCCTGTGCTTCCTGTGGGTGGCGTTCGTGGTGGTGAGCGTGGTGGCCTTCTTCGCCATCCTCTTCACGGGCCGCTACCCGCGCGCCCTGTTCGAGTTCAACACCGGCGTGCTGCGCTGGAGCTGGCGGGTGTCGTACTACGCCTACGGCGGGCTCGGCACCGACCGCTATCCGCCGTTCACCCTGGCGGACGTGCCCGACTACCCGGCCCGCTTCGAACTCGACTACCCGGACGAGCTGTCCCGGGGGCTGGTCCTGGTCAAGTGGTGGCTGCTGGCGATCCCCCACTACATGGTGCTGGCCGTCCTCCTCGGCGGGGCGCGCGTGCCGTGGGCGGACGTGGGGCTGATCGCCCTGTTCGTCCTGTTCGCCGGGGTGGCCCTGGCGGCCACCGGGCGCTATCCGCGCGGCATCTTCGACCTGGTCGTCGGGTTGAACCGCTGGGTGCTGCGCGTCGCGGCGTACGCGGCGCTGATGACGGACGTCTACCCGCCGTTCCGCCTGGACCAGGGCGGCCGCGAGCCCGATGCGTGAGCACGCGGGCCGGGCCCGTCGCAGGGGCCGCCCGGCACCGCACGGGTGCCGGGCGGCCCACGCGGGCAGGGCCCGCGCCGGGGCACGGTGGAGACAGGGACCGTCGAAGGAGGCAGCCATGACCCAGCGCACCGACAGCAACGGCATCGTGGTGGGTGTGGACGGCTCCGACGCGTCGCGCGCCGCGCTGCGCTGGGCAGCGCGGCAGGCCCACGTGCTCGGCACGCGGGTCCTCGCCGTGCACGCCTGGGAACCGGCCCCCCTGCACGCCGCGCCGTACGCCCCCGTCGCCGGCCGGCCGACCCGCGCGCAGCAGCGCGAGCGGGCCGCCGCGCTGCTCGCCGACTCCGTCCGCGAGGTCTTCGGCCCCCGCGTGGACCCCGCGGTGCACGCCGTCCTGGCCGAGGGGCCGCCCGCCCGGGTCCTGCTGCGCCACACCGACGGCGCGTTGCTGCTGGCCCTCGGCCACAGCGCCCGCGGCCGGGAGGACCTCCCGGCCGTCGGGCCGGTGAGCCGCGAGTGCCTGCGTCACGCCGCGGTGCCGGTGGTCACCGTCCCGGCCCCGGACCCCGACCGCGCGGAACCGGACCTGCGGATCGTGCAGGCGCCACCGGCGCGGCTGCCCAGCGGCGCGGGCGTGGCGTGACCTCACCCGGCCCGGACCTGACCCGTGGAGGTGATCCCATGGACGTCCTGGTGGGATACGCGACCGCGCACGGATCGACGGCGGAGATCGCCCGCAGCCTCGCCGCCCGGCTCGGCGCGGCGGGCCTGACGGCCGAGGCCAGACCGATGGAGAGCGTGCCCGACGCGGGCGCGTACGCGGCGTTCGTCCTGGGCAGCGCCGTGCACGGGCAGACCTGGCTCGATCCGGCGAAGGAGTTCCTGCGGCGTGGCGCGGACGTCCTGCGCGAGCGGCCCGTGTGGCTGTTCAGCGTGGGCATGCCGGACGCGTTGCGGGGACCCTGGCGGCGGATGGGCCCCAAGGAGGCCCCGGTGATCGTGGAGAGCCTGCCCGGCGGGCTGCCCCTCCGGGAGCACCGGCTGTTCTCCGGCGTCGTCCGCCCCGCCCACCTCTCGCTGACCGGACGGTTCGTGTTCCACCTGTTCTGCGGACGGTACGGCGACTACCGCGACTGGGACGCCCTGGACCGCTGGGCCGACGCGATAGCCGAGGAGCTGACGGGCCGGACACGGCACTGATGCCGACGGGGTGCCGCCGTGGACCGGGGGCCCGCCGCAGCTCGGCCGGTGTCACGGTGCCGCCGTCGGTGAGCCGGGAGAAGACGCGGCCCCCGCGCGGCGGTCCTCGCCGCGTCCCGCGCACCGGCCGGGGTCAGCACGGCACCGGCGGGCGACGGTCCGAGGGGGCACGCGGGTGCGGGCGGGGTGCCCGGGCGTCCGGCAGGGGCGGCGGGGGTGTGGGCGGCAGCTGGGCGGCGCGCCGGCGGGCCACGCGCAGGGCGAGGGCGTCCAGCACGGCGGTCAGGACGAAGGTCACGCCCGTTGCCGCCAGCAGCAGCACGGCGAGGCGCTCCCAGAACTCCGGTGTGAGGCTCGTGCCCATGGTCCTCGCTCCTTCCCGGCCCTCCCGGCCGGTCGACATGGCGCGGAGAACGGTGCGGTCTTCCCGTTTCCATAGAACTCCTCACCGAGGGGCGGCACTTGAGCCGACCGGCCCGCCGCAGGTCCCGGCAGCGGGGCCGGGGGTCCCGTGCCGACCGGAACACGGGTGCGGGAGGTGTCCGCCGGTGGCCGTGGCGGGCGCCTTTCCGGTTGAGGCCGCTCGGCCCTGGCGCGCGGGGGGTCTGTGTGGTGTGCTGGGAGCGACGGGAAGGACCGATCGGAACGACGCGGGGAAGCGACCTTCACCGGTCGCGCACCGCGCAATCGGGATCCGCGAGAAGTGGATGGTCCTTCCCGCCGTCACGCCACGGCCCACCGCCCCACCGCAGCCCCATGCCCCCGGTGCGGGCGCGGTCCGGGAAGCAACCGTGCTCCCCGTCGGGCGCGCCCCCGCGGCCCGACGGGCCGTGCGGGCCGGGTGGCCCGGCCGCCGACCGGCGAAGGCGCCGGGCGGTCATCCGTTTCCCCGCCCGGCCGCCCACCGCCTGCGTACCGCGTCCTCGTGCTCGGCCTGCTCCAGTGCCGCTTCCAGCCGCGCGAGGGCCGTCTCCAGCGCCGGTATCCAGTGCCGCCGCAGTGCCCGCACCCGCTGCCGGGTCCGCAGCACCTCCTCCCCCACCACGTGGGCGGCGCGGCGCGCGGCGGCGTGGGCCGCCGCCGCGCGGACGGCGTCGGCCCAGGCGGCCTCGGCGAGCAGCAGGGCGGTGTTGTCGGGGGCAGGGGCCGAGGGGTCCCGGCCGGCCGTCTCGCAGTGCACGGCGCCGGGATGCCGTACCCCCGTCGTGGAGTCCCAGGTGATCCGCAGCTCCGCGCGGTGCGGGTAGTCGGCGGCGTCCGGGCCGGTCGCGCCACCGGGACCGTCGGGGCCGCCGAGCAGCACGCCCCGGCGGGTCCAGGCCTGCGCCCGGGCCGCCCGGTCGTGCCACACCACCCGTGTCTCGTCCTCGACGCGTCGGAGTTCCCGGTGCCGTCGCAGCAGGATCCGCAGCTTGCGGTCGAGGAGGTCGGCGCCCCGCAGGGCCGCCTCCCGGCGGCGCCGCAGCCGGGTCCGGCCGGCCCGGCCGGGTGGGACGCGTGGCTCGGGCACCAGATCACCGCCCCTCGGAGGACGCCCCGTGGGCGTCGAGCAGGTCGGCCGGCAGCATCGACAGCTCGCTGCGCGGCAGGGTGAGCAGCACCCGCCAGGCACGCTCCAGGGTGTCCGCCAAAGGGCGCGCCTCGTCCCGCCGCTGCCGCAGCAGGCCCTGGGCGAAGGCCTCCTCGAAGTCGAGGTAGCGGCGGTCCACCGCGCCGAGCGCGCCCTGCCCGACGAGGTCGGCGAGGTCGCGGACCTGGCGGGCGCGGGCGAGCGCCGACAGCAGCTGGGCGGCGACGTCCAGGTGGTCGGCTCGGGTGCGGCCGGGCCCGGCGCCCTTGCGCATCAGCCGGGACAGTGACGACAGCGCGTCCACGGGCGGGTAGACGCCCCGGGCGTGCAGCGGGCGGGACAGCACGATCTGCCCCTCCGTGATGTATCCGGTGAGGTCGGGCACGGGGTGGGTGATGTCGCCGGCGGGCATGGTGAGCACCGGCAGGACGGTGACTGAGCCGGGCAGGCCCCGGACCCGTCCGCAGCGCTCGTACAGGGACGCCAGGTCGCTGTAGAGGTAGCCGGGGTAGGCGCGCCGGGCCGGGATCTCGCCTCGGGCGGCGGACACCTCGCGCAGGGCCTCGGCGTAGCTCGTCATGTCGGTCATCACCACGAGCACGTGGCGGCCAGCCGCGAAGGCGAGGTGCTCGGCGACGGTGAGGGCGATGCGCGGGGTGAGGACCCGTTCGATGACCGGGTCGTCGGCGGTGTTGAGCAGCAGCACCAGCTCACCGGCGGCGGAGCGCTCCTCCAGGGCGTCACGGACGAAGTCGGCGTCGGCGTGGGTGACGCCCATCGCGGCGAACACCACGCTGAAGGGCTGCCCGCCGACCGTGGCGCGGGCGGCGATCTGGGCCGCGAGTTCCAGGTGCGGCAGGCCCGCGGCGGAGAACACCGGGAGTTTCTGGCCGCGCACCAGGGTCGTCAGGGCGTCGACGGCGCTGACCCCGGTGAGGACCGGTTCGGCGGGCGGTTCACGGCGCACCGGGTTGACCGGCCGGCCGCCGACCTCGGCGCTGTCGGCGGCGAACACGGGCGGTCCGCCGTCGAGCGGCACGCCGCGGCCGTTGCAGACGCGGCCCAGCCAGCCCGGTCCGACGGGGACGCGGAAGGGGCTGCCGGCGAAGGCGGCGGCGATCCGTCCGGGGTCCATGCCGGCGGTGTTCTCCAGCACCTGCACCACGGCCGTGCCCCGGTCCACCTCCAGTACGACGCCGTGCCGCCGCTCTCCCGAGGCGAGGGTGAGCACCACGTACTCGTCCCAGCCGACGCCCTCGACCCCGTCGACGACCAGGAGGGGTCCGCGCAGCTCCCTGACCGAGGTGAACTCGGCGCGCCCCCAGTCCCGTACGGCGTTCACCGCAGCTCCCCGAGTCGGTCCAGCATGGCGCGGCACCGGGCGCGCACGGTGTCGGAGTCGTGCGGGCCGGCCTCCTCTCGGGCCCGCAGCAGCGGCGCGAAGTCGACGTTCTCGATGCGGGCCGGGTCGACTCCCCCGTCGGCGAGTTCGCGGCAGCGGGCGGCGACCGCCAGAGCCGCGTCGGCCAGGGCCGCGGTCTTCTCCGGGCCGCTGTAGGCGTCCCGGGCCGACAGGGCGCTCTGCTGCAGCACGGCCTCGCGCACCAGCCGCCCGCCCAGCACCCCGATCCGCTCGCGGGCGGGGAGCGCGGTGATGCCGAGCAGGTCGACGAGGTCGGCGAGCCGGTCGGCCTCGGCGAGCACGGCGGCGACCCGGGCGCGGCGCGCGGGCCGGTCCGGGTCGCCGGCCGCCGCGCCGTCGGCGGCGGGCGTCAGGTCGCGGGCGTCGAGTGTCTCGATGTCGCGGGAGAACGACTCGGCCCACGAGACGGCCGGGTAGTGGCGGGCGTAGGCGAGGTCGCGGTCCAGGGTCCACAGGGAGCGCACGAACCGCTGGGTGTGGGCGGTGACGGGTTCCGTCATGTCCCCGCCGGGCGGCGAGACCGCGCCGATCACGGTGACGGAACCGGCGCGTCCGCCCAGGGTGGTGACCGGGCCGGCGCGCTCGTAGAACGCGGCCAGCGCGGAGGCCAGGCCGGCCGGGTAGCCCTCTTCGGCGGGCAGCGCGCCGGTCCGGGAGGCGAACTCGCGCAGGGCCTCGGCCCAGCGTGAGGTGGAGTCGGCGATGACGACGACGTGCAGGCCCATGTCGCGGAAGTACTCGGCGACCGTGACCCCGGTGTGGACGCTGGCCTCCCTGGCCATCATGGGCATGTTGGAGGTGTTGGCGACGATCACCGTCCGGTCGGCGAGCCGGCCCCCGGTGCGCGGGTCGGTGAGCGCGCCGAACTCGTCGATGACGTCGGCCATCTCGTTGCCCCGCTCGCCGCAGCCGACGTAGACGATGACGTCGGCGTCGCACCACTTGGCGATCTGCTGGAGCAGGACGGTCTTGCCGGTGCCGAACCCGCCGGGCACGGCGACGGTGCCGCCCACGGCGACCGGGAAGAGCAGGTCGATGGCGCGCTGGCCGGTGGTCAGGGCACGCTCGGCGGGCGTCCGGGCGCGGACCGGGCGGGGGACGCGTACCGGCCAGCGCGTGGTCATGCGGACCGGTACGCCCGCCACGAGGGCGAGGACGGCGTCCTCGGGGCACCGGCCCGGTGCGGCCACCCGCGTCACCTCTCCCGCCCGGCCCGGCGGCACCAGCGCGCTGAGGCGGACGGGGCCGGTGCCGGTGATCTCGCCGAGGGAGTCGCCGGGCCGGACCCGGTCCCCCTCGGCCACCCGGGGGGTGAACTCGCGGGCGGGCCGGGGCCCGGGTGGGTCGCCGAGGGCCCCGGGCGCCAGCCAGTCGCCCGCACCGGACAGCGGGCGCAGCAGGCCGTCGAACACGCCGCCCAGCAGGCCGGGACCGAGCGCCGCGGACAGGGGCCGGCCGAGAGGGCGCGCGGGCATGCCGGGCGCGAGGCCACCGGTGTACTCGTAGGCCTGGACGGTGACCACGGCGTCCCGGATCGCGACGACCTCGCCGGGCAGTGCGGCCTCGCCCAGCGCGACGAGGTCGTTCATGGCGGTGCCGGGGACGTGCTCGGCCTCCACCAGGGGACCGGCGACGCGCAGGACGCGGCCGGCGGCGGGCGCGGCCCGGGTCAGGGAACCCATGGCTCCTCCTCTCCCGCGGCGGCGCGGTCGAGGGCGCGTCGCGCGAAGGTGGCCAGCCGGCAGTCGATGCGGCGGCCGGGCACCTCGCCGACGACGCCGCCGCCCGGGGCCTCGGTGATCACCGCGTCCGGCCCGAGTGCGGCCCGTACGCGCGCGGCGAGCCCGTCACGCAGCGGCGGGTAGGTGTCGGTGCGGCGCAGTGCCTCGACGCCGGCCACGACCTGACGGCACAGCTCCTCCCAGCATGCCCGGCGGGCGGCCAGTTCGCGGGCGCGCGCGGCGCGGCGGGCGCGGACCCGTTCGGCGCTCACGCGGTGGTCGGCGTCCGCCCTGCCCTGCCGGCGCGCCTCGGCCAGGATCCGCGCGGCGCTCGCCCCGGCGTCCCGCACGGCGGCGTCGGCGTCCCGGTCGGCGGCGGCCAGCAGCGCCCGGGCGGCCTCCCGGGCGTCGGCGAGCAGCCGCGTCCGCACCGGGTCCAGGGCCGCACCGGCACCCCGCGGGAGCGGGAGCGCGGCCGGCGTGCCGGACGGTGTACGGGCCGGAGAGGCGTGCGCGCGGCCGCCGCCCGCGGCCGGCTCGGGGGTCATGGCGGCATCACCGCAGTCAGTGGCCGGTCCCCGTCCAGGCGGTCCGGGGGGAGGGCGGCGGCCGCCGCGGGGGTCAGGATGACCAGGGCGACGTGGGCCGGCAGGGCGTCCCAGGCGGCGCGTACGGCGTCCGGGTCGTGCGCGGGGAACACCTCGACGCCGGCCGTCAGCAGCCCGGTCACCCGGGGCCGCTCCCCGATGGCCGCGATCCGGGCCATGGTCAGGCCTTCCCGATGAGGATGATGGCGACGACCAGGCCGTAGATGGCGATTCCCTCGGCGAGTCCGACGATCACCATGGCCCGGCCGAAGAGTTCGGGACGCTCGCTGAGCGCGGCCAGGGCCGCCGCTCCCGTGTAGGCGACGGCGATCGCGGCACCGATGGAGGCGCCGGCGACCGCGATGGCGGCGCCGATGAGAGCGGCGGAACCGGAGCCTGAGTCCTGTGCGGTGGTCGTGACGGTGTCGGCCCGCGCCGGATCACCGGTCAGGGCGACCAGCAGCAGGGCGAGACCTCCGGCGAACAGGGCCCCGTCGAGCGCGAGGAGGGGCCGCAGCGCGGTCGGCCTGCGGCGGCGCAGCAGTCGGCGGGTCAGGGCGAAGGCCGCGAGGAACGCGGGGAGGGCGACCAGCCAGGCGATCATGATGTCACCTCCGTGCGACGGGATGCGGGGGCGGGGGCGGGCCGGGGTGCGGGGGGTTCCGGCACCTCGGTGGGCACGTGCCAGGGCCGGAAGGGCCGGCCCTCCGCGTCGAAGACCCGGGAGAACAGCTCGTAGAACTCCAGGCGCAGCGCCTGTACGCCCGCCACCAGCGCCTCCAGGGCGAAGGCGAGCGCGTTGCCGAGGACCAGCACGAGGCCGGCCGCGACGAGGGCGGGCGGGCCGCCGGTCCTCGCGAGGGCTTCGGTGCCCTGCCAGACGATCGCGCCCAGCGCGGCGTGGGTGAGCCCGAACGCGGCGAGGCGGGCGAAGGAGACCGTGTTGGAGCCGATCCGGACGACGACGTCGAAGAGCTGGACGGCCGTCTGCAGGCCGCCCGAGAGACCGCCCCCCGTGGCGCCGTACAGTCCGGCGCCCGCCAGGAGCAGCCCGGCACCGGCGGTGGCCGCGCCCCCGGCGGTGAGCGCGGGCAGGTGGCGGGCGATGCCGGCGGCGAGCCCGGCGAGGCCGAGGAAGACGGCGGCGCCGGCGACACCGGACGACGCGTACAGGGCGCGGCCCGGTCCGCCCTCGCGCCAGCGGTTGACGGTGCCCGCGGCGTAGGCGAGGGCCAGCAGGACCGCGCCGAACGCGATCGCGGCGAGCAGCAGCGGGAGCGGCCGGTCGAGGGGGTTCAGCCACAGCACGGGCAGCACCCCGGTGGGCCCGAAGAACTCCCCGTAGGCGATGCCGGCGAGGGTGCTGGCGATGCCCGCACCGGCCAGGAAGGGCCAGGCCCGGCGCAGGGCGGGTCGGCCGCGGGGGCGCCCGGAGCGCAGCACGAGTGCGCCGAGGAGCAGCAGCAGGCCGTGACCGGCGTCGCCGAACATCATGCCGAACATGACGACGTAGGCGAGGCCCGCGGCGAACGTGGGGTCGACGTCGGCGTAGGGGACGGTGCCGTAGGTGCGCACCAGGGGTGCCAGGGAGCGCCGCACCGGGCCGGTGTCGGGCAGGAGGGTCGGCGGGTCGGTGCCGCGCGGGCTACGCAGCGGTACGACGGCGCCCCCGGCGTCGGCCAGCCGGCCGGCGAGGCGGGGTACGTCGGCGGCGGGGCACCAGCCGGCCAGGGCCGCGACGGGGCCGCGCCGCACGGCCGCCGCCCGGTACGCCTCCAGCTGGGCCTCGCCCGCGAGCAGATCGGTGCGGCCCCGGGCGGACAGCGCGTCGAGATCGGGTGGGGCGGCCGACAGCCGGGGGGCGGCCGGGGGCGTGGCCGATCCGCGCAGCCGGGCGGCGGCCGGGCCGGGGTCCCCGGCGGCGGCCCCGGCGGGGCGGTCCAGTTCGACGCAGCCGGCGTCGGCGACGCGTACCAGGACGTCCCGCAGGGCCGGCTCGGCGGCCATCACCGCCACCCGCCGCATCCGCGTCGGCACCAGCGTGTCAGCCCAGGAGTTCATCGAACGCCTCCACGGCCCGGCCCCCGTACGCGGCGCACTCCAGGGCGGCTCGGACCCGCCGGGCGTCGGTCGCCAGGACGGCGGCGGCGCCCACGACGGGGGCCGGGCCCGGGCTGGTGCCGCGCAGCAGGCGCTGCCCGTCCTGCTCCACCTCGCGCCACCAGCGGGCCTCGGCCCGCCACAGGTCCTCCGGCCGGTCGGACCCGCCCAGCGCCCAGCGGGCGTCGGCCGGGAGCCGGGCACGGTAGTCGCCGTAGGACACCGCGGACAGGGCGCCCCGGCCCAGCAGTACGGTCGCCTGCCGGGCGGCCTGGCCCTCCGGCCGGCGGCCGGCCAGGAAGGTCTCGCGGGCGACGAGCAGGGCGGCTCCACCGGTGGTCCAGCGGGCGGCGTGCGGGACGCCCGCGGCGGTCCGGGCGGCGGCCGACAGACGCATCGCGGCGACCACGGAGGCCGGGGCCTCGCCACCTGGGTCGCCCCACACGGAGGAGGCCAGCACGGCCCGCACCTCTGCCGGGGACGCGGTGCGCGCCAGGCGGGTCCAGGCGGTCGACAGCGCGCCCAGCCGGTACGGCGGCGGTTGCGGCACACCGGACAGGGCGCGCAGGTGCGAGCGCGTGTTCGCGATCTCGAACCCCGAGGCGAGCAGGCGCAGGGCGGCGGCACCGGCCCGCGGCTGCCAGCCGGCGAGGACCCGCAGTTGCCACACCAGGACGTCGGCGACGGTCCGCGGCCCCTCGTCCCGTTCCACGGGGTCGCGCCGGTAGGCGGTGCCCGCCAGTACATGCCACGCCTCGTCCCGGTCGGCCGCCGCGGCGACCCGGTGGGCGCGCCGGGGGCCGGCGCAGGTGGCCGTCATGGCTCTGGCCCGCGTCACCCCGGCGACCCATCCCGCGCCCATCACTCCTCCTCGCCGC
Organism: Streptomyces sp. bgisy159; assembly: GCF_965341775.1. GTDB lineage: Bacteria > Actinomycetota > Actinomycetes > Streptomycetales > Streptomycetaceae > Streptomyces. Next base: position 173,540 of record NZ_CBDQZH010000006.1, read on the forward strand.
GCTCGTCCGCCGCGCCCAGGCCCGCCGGGCGGGTGTGCGGGGACGCCGGGTTTTCGGGGGGCGAGGGCGCCGGGCCTCCGGAGGCTGGGGACGCCGGGCTACCGGAGGGCGGGGACGCCGGGCTACCGGAGGGCGAGGGCGCCGGGCTACCGGAGGCTGGGGACGCCGGGCCTCCGGAGGGCGGGGACGCCGGGCTACCGGAGGGCGAGGGCGCCGGGCTACCGGAGGCCGGGGACGCCGGGCCTCCGGAGGGCGGGGTGTCGCCGACCTGGCCGCCCGGGGTTCGGGCGTCCGCTCCCCCGGTCGACGGGGCGTGGCCCGGGTCGCGGTCGCCGTGGCCGGCGCTGTTCGGTGCCCGAGGTCCGGCGTCGGGCATCGGCCCGAGCGGACGACCGCGCTGCGCACCGCTCGGCTCCGCGCCGCGTGGGGGCGGGTCGCCGGTGAGCGGAGGTCTGGGCTCCGGGTGCGGGTCCGGGGGGCGGGAGTCCGGCCGTGGACCGGTGGCGGGTGGGCCGACGGAGTTCTGCGGAGGACCCGAGGCGGGTGGACCGGAGGAATCCTGCGGCGCACACGAGGCAGGTGGACCGGAGGAATCCTGCGGCGCACACGAGGCAGGTGGGCCAGAGGAATCCTGCGACGGACCCGAGGCAGGTGGGCCAGAGGAATCCTGCGACGGACCCGAGGCACCTGGGCCGGCGGAGTCCTGCGGCGGGCCCGTGGCGCGTGGGCCGGTGGCAGACGGGCCGGCTGGAGGTAGGGCCGACGGGGGCGCGCTGCCGTACGGCGGACGGGCAGGCGGAGCCGGGGCACCGGGCGGGGGCCCGGGGGGTGAGCCGGTGGCGGCGGTGGGCGGGCGGTCCGGGTCGGCCGCCGCGGTGATGTCCCGCAGGGCCGTGGCGACGAGTCGGGCGGCCACGGCCGGTGTGCGCTGCTCGGCCCGCTGCCGGAGCCGGGCCAGGGTGTCCTCGGCCGCTGCCTCGGTGCGGGCGGCCGCCTCCCGGGACCGCTCGGCCCACCGGGCGGCCGTCTCGGCCCTGATGCCGGGGGCGCGTGCACGGGCGGCCCGGACGACGGCGTCGGCCCGGGCGACCGCGGCGCGGCGGCGGGCGGTCGCCTCGCGCTCGGCGTCGGCGCGCAGGGCCGCGGCCCGGGCGACGGTGTCGTCCAGCAGGGCGAGCGGCGCCGCCAGTTCGGCCGCGAGTTCGGCGGTCCGGTCGGCGGGCACGCCGCCCGCCACCGCCGGGCCGGGTGCGCCGGCCGGGCGGAAACGGGCGAGGAAGACACGGAACCGGATCATGGTCACCTCCCGAGCCGGACGTGGCGTCCGATGCCGGGTCGCTTCGCTTCCACGCTACGAAGGGGGTGTCGCCCCTTCCAGGGGCCGACCCGACCCGCACAAGGGGCCGGGCGGCCCTGTCACCGGCGGGGTGTCGGCGCGATGGTGGCCTTGGGGACCCTGTCCACGCGCACCGTGGGGGGCTGCCATGAACGACCGGTACACACGGGAGAGCGCGACGGCCTCGGGCGAGGCGCGCCATACGGTGCCGACCCAGGCCGGCCGTCCGTCGGAGGAGTTCCGCCACGACCTCATGATCCGCTACTTGCAGGCCATGGCCTCGCGTTCGGCGGCGGCGAGGGGGCCGGAGGTCGTCGTCGAGAATCCGGACGCACGGCGGCCGGACCGGACCGAGCCGACGGGTGCGGTGGCGCGCCGCGTCCGTCATCCGCGTCGCCCCTCAGCCGTCCGTCGGCCGAACACCTCGGGCCGTCCGCCGAACACCTCGGGCCTCACCCATCGCCCCCACGACTCAGCGGGACCTCTCGACGAGGAACGCCGCACTGTCTGCCAGCGTGGTGAGCCGGGGGTAGTCGTCCTCGTCGATCCGCACCCCGGTGCGCTCCGACAGGACCTCCACCAGCGTCAGGAAGTCGAGCGAGTCCAGTTCGAGCACGTCGCGGAACCGGTCGTCGGGTCCGACGCGGGTGAAGTCGGCGTCCGGGACGATCCCGGTGATGGCCTCCTCCACGAGGTGGCGGGCCTCGGCACTGGTCAGTGACGTCATCCGGATCACAACTCCTCTGGTTCCTGCAGCAGACGGTCCACGGCCGTGAGGTAGCGCGCCCCCACGGCGCCGTCGCTGGCGCGGTGGTCGGCGGACAGGGTCACGGTGACCACCGGGTGTACCCCGAGCATCCCGCCCACGGCCCAGGGCCGCTCGACGACCGCGCCGAAGCCGACCAGGGCGACCTGGGGCGGGTGGATCACGCCGAACACCGACTCCACGCCCTGTTCCCCGAGACTGGTCACGGTGAGCGTGGCGCCTGCGACCTCGCTGCCGCGCAACCGTCCCTGGCGGGCCCGCCGCACCAGGTCCTTCAGGGCCGCCATGACGGCTTCGGGCGCGAGGGTGTCCGCCTCGTGGATCACCGGAGTGAGCAGGCCGCCGTCGCGCAGCGACACCGCGAAACCCAGGTGCACGCCGGGCCCGGGGACGAAGTGACCGTCCTGCCAGAAGCCGTTGAGCTGCGGCACGGCGCGAGCCGCGCGCGCCGCCGCCTTGAGCAGCAGGGCGGCGGACACGACGCGGTCGGAGGGCGGACGGCCCCTGTTGCGCCGGTGCAGCCACTCCTCGGCCGCCGCCAGGTCGACCGTGGTCGACAGGTAGTAGTGCGGGATCTCCCGCTTGGACCGGCTCATCAGCTCACCGATGGCCCGGCGCATGGTGGCCGTGTGCTCGTCGCGCCGGTCGTCGTCCTGCCGGCGCGGGACCGCTGCGGGCTCGGCCCCGCCGTGGCGCGGCGCCGTAGCCGGCTCGGGTGCCGTCCGGGCCGCCGCGTGGACGTCCGCCGCGCGCACGGCCGAGCCGTGTCCCGTCCCGCGCAGCGTCGTGAGGTCGACGCCGAGGGTGTGGGCCAGGCGCCGGGCGTACGGGGTGGCTCGCACGGTCGGGGGTGCGACCGGTGCCGCCCGCTCGACATCGGCCCGGGTGATCCGGCCGCCGCGCCCGGTGCCGTGGACGGCCCCGAGGTCGACGCCGCGCTCCTCGGCGAGATGCCGTACGAGCGGCCCGGCGCCCGTGCCGGACCCGCCGCCGGGCGACCCGGCAGCCGCGTGCCCGGCCGGTTGCCCTCCGGTCCGTGCCGCGTCAGTGACCTCTTCCCCCTCGGGCGGCCCGGCGGACGGGGCGGGTCGCGCGGGCTCGCCCGCCTGCGCCGCGTCCCCCACGGGTTCCCCGCCCTCGGCGGGACGGGCCGCGGCCGGCGGCCCGGGGGCCGCCGCACGGCCCGCGGTCCCCGCGCGCCGTGTCCCGGCGCCGGTGCCGACGGCACCGGCCGGGCTCGCGCCCTCCGTGGCTGCCGCAGCCCGCGCGGTGTCCGGGACCTCGGCGGTCCTCGCCACCCGCGCGGTCTCCGGCGGCCGCGGCGGCGCCTCGCCGGGACCGCCCGCGGCCGCGGGCGTGCCGGTGAGGGCGGTCCGGCTCCCCGACGGCTCGGAGGCGGCGGCACGGGGCCGGTCGCGGCGGCGGGCGCCCGTCGGGTGCGGGGCGCCGGTGTCGCCGGCCGTCGGCGCCCCGGTGGCGGAGCCGCTCCCCGCCCCATGGGTCTCGATCTCCGCGAGCACCGTCCCCACCGGCACCCGCGTCCCCGGTCGGACCAGCAGCCGGCCCACCGTCCCGGAGTGGAAGCACTCGACCTCGATCGCGGCCTTGTCGGTCTCCACGACCGCCACCACGTCGCCCTTGGCCACCTGGTCCCCCGGAGCGACGAGCCATTCCAGGAGCAGTCCCTCGTCCATGTCTGCGCCGAGCGAGGGCATGGTGAACTCGGCCATGTCAGCCCGCCTCCCCCGCCTCCCGCGGGCGCCGCGCGTCCGCCGTGTAGGGCGGTGGTCCGACCGCCCGGCGGGCCGCGGCGGCGATGCCGGCGGCCTGGGGCAGCGCGGCCTCCTCCAGCCTCCGGGCGTACGGCACGGGCACCTCGGCGCTGCACACGCGTTCGACGGGGGCGTCGAGGTCGTAGAAGCAGTGCTCGGTCAGGCGCGCGGAGATCTCGGCGGACAGGCTGCCGCTGCGCCAGCCCTCGTCGACGACGACCGCCCGGTGGGTGCGCGAGACGGACTCCGTGATCGTGGCGTCGTCGAGCGGGCGCAGGGTCCGCAGGTCGACGACCTCCGCGCTGATGCCGGCGTCCGCCAGCTCCCCGGCCGCGGCCAGCGTCTTGGGCAGCGAGCCACCGTAGGTGATCAGGGAGACGTCGGTGCCCGGCCGGCGGATCGCCGCACGGTCCAGGTCCGCCGGGCCCGCGTCGGCGGGCAGGTCGCCGGAGACGTTGAGCAGTACGGCGTGTTCGAAGATCAGCACGGGGTCGGGGTCGGCGAGTGCGGACGCGAGCATGCGGCGGGCGTCGCCGACGGTCGCCGGCGCCAGGACCCGCAGACCGGGGATGTGCGCGTACCAGCCCTCCAGACTGTGCGAGTGCTGGGCGGCGAGCTGCCGTCCGGCGCCGGTGGTCATGCGGATGACGAGGGGGACGGCCAGCTGGCCGCCGGACATGTGCAGGAGGGTCGCCGCGTTGTTGAGGATCTGGTCGAGGGCGAGGAGGCTGAAGTTGACGGTCATGATCTCCACGACGGGCCGCATCCCGGCGAGGGCCGCTCCGATCCCGGCGCCGACGAACGCGGACTCCGACAGCGGGGTGTCGCGCACGCGTTCGGGGCCGAACTCCTCCAGCAGGCCGAGGCTGACGCCGAAACAGCCGCCGTACCGGCCGACGTCCTCGCCCATCAGGAAGACGCGCTCGTCGGTGCGCAGCGCTTCGCGCAGGGCCTCGCGCAGCGCCTCCCGGTAGGTGGTCCGTGCCGGGGCCCGACCGGTGGCCCGTTCCCCGCTGCGGTCCGCGGTGGGGCTCGCGGTGTGCGCGGCCATGGTCAGCTCACCTCCGCGGGGGCGCTGGTGACGTGGCGCAGCAGGTCCTCGACCGGTTCCTCCGGGGCCCGCTCCGCGCTGTCGACGGCGGCGTCGATCTCGTCCGCCGTCCGCTCCTCCAGAGCGGCGAGTGCCTCGTCGGTGAGTTCTCCGCGCTCTTCGAGGCCGCGGACGAGGAGGTCGACGGGGTCGCGTTCCTTCCAGCGTTCGATCTCGCCCTTCTCACGGTAGCGGTCGGGGTCGTACATGGAATGGGCACGGAACCGGTAGGTGCGCATCTCCAGGAAGTGCGGGCCGGCGCCGGCGCGAACGCTCTCGGCGGCGCGGCGGGCGGCGTCCTCGACGGCGCGGACGTCCATGCCGTCGACCGCCCAGGAGACCATGCCGTAGGAGGCCGCCCGCAGTGCCAGGTCGGTCGCGGCCTCGTGGCGGTCGAGGGCGGTGCCCATGGCGTACAGGTTGTTCTCGCAGACCAGCAGCAGGGGCAGCCCCCACAGCGCGGCCAGGTTCGCGGTCTCGTGGAACTCGCCCTCCGCGAAGGCGCCGTCGCCGAACAGACAGCAGGTGACACGGTTCCGGCCGGTCATGCGGTCGGCGAGGGCCAGGCCGGCGGCGAGCGGCAGTCCGCCCGCGACGATGGCGTTGCCGCCGTAGAAGCGGCGGCCCGCGTCGAAGAGGTGCATGGAGCCGCCGCGGCCCCGGCTGCAGCCGGTGACCTTGCCGAACATCTCCGCCATGATCGCGTCGGCGGGCACGCCGCGGGCCAGCGCGTGTCCGTGTTCCCGGTAGGTCGACACCACCGCGTCGTCGGCGGTGAGGGCCTCGTTGACGCCGACGGCGACGGCCTCCTCCCCGATGCACAGATGCATGAAGCCGCGGATGCGGGCGGCGCTGTACAGCTCCACGCAGCGCTCCTCGAAACGGCGGATGCGCAGCATCGAGGCGAGCAGGTCGAGCCGGTGCCGTTCCTGCGGGCGGGCACGCTTCCTGGCGGTCATGACGGCCCCTCCGTCGACTCCAGGGTGGACAGGTCGCCCTCGGGCAGGCCGAGTTCCCGGGCGCGCAGCAGCCGGCGCATGACCTTGCCGCTGCGGGTGTGCGGCAGGTGCTGGTCGAAGGCGATCTCGCGGGGGGCCACGGCGGGTCCGAGCCGGCGTCGGGCGAAGGCCAGCAGTTCGCGCCGGGTGCCGTCGGTGGGCGCGGCACCGGGGCGCAGGGTCACGAACGCCTTGACCACGTTCCCGGCGACGGGGTCGGGGCGGCCGATGACACCGGCCTCGGCGACCGCCGGGTGTTCCATCAGCGCGCTCTCCACCTCGAAGGGGCCGATGAGGTGTCCGGCGGACTTGATGACGTCGTCGGCCCGGCCGACGAACCAGTACCAGCCGTCGGCGTCGCGCCGCACCAGGTCGCCGGTGAGGTACCAGCCCCCGGCGAAGGCGGCCGCGGTGCGGTCCTCGTCGTGGAGGTAGCCGCGGAACATGGACGGCCAGCCGGGGCGCAGCGCGAGTTCCCCCTCGACGCCGGGCTCGCGCAGCTCGGTGACGCGGCCGTCGACGACCTCGGCGCGGCCGTCCTCGCCGCGCCGCAGCACGGTCGCCTCGACGCCGGGCAGCGGGCGGCCCATGGAGCCGGGCCGGACGGGACAGGCCGCGAAGTTGGCGATCATGATCGCTCCGGTCTCGGTCTGCCACCAGTTGTCGTGCACCGGCAGCCCGAGCACGTCCCGTCCCCACAGCACGGCCTCGGGGTTGAGGGGTTCCCCGACCGAGGCGATGAAGCGCAGGGCGCGGAGGTCGTAGGAGGCGGGCAGGTCGTACGGGCCCGTCCGGGGCGTGGTGCGCATCAGCATGCGCAGCGCGGTCGGGGCGGTGTACCAGACGGTGACGTGCTGCTCGGCCAGGATGCGGTACCAGCGGCGCGCGTCGTAGTCGCCCTCGTCTACGACGACGGTGACGCCGTGCATCAGGGGGGCGACGACGCCGTACGACATGCCGGTGACCCAGCCCGGGTCGGCGGTGCACCAGTACACGTCGCCGCGGTGCAGGTCGAGGGCGTACAGCGCGGTGGCGTAGTGGGCGACGGCGGCCTCGTGGACGTGGACGGCACCCTTGGGGGTGCCGGTGGTGCCGCTGGTGAAGTGCAGCAGCGCCATGTCCTCGGGTGCGGTGGCCGGGATGGTGAACGCGTCCGGCGCCCGCGCGGTCAGCTCGTCGAGGCAGAGCGTGCCGGGGAGAGCGTCCGCGCCGTCGCCCACGATCAGCACGTGCTCCAGGGACGGCAGCCGGTCACGCTGTCCGGCGACCTTCCTGCGGTACAGGTCCGCTGTGGTGACCAGGACCCGGGCGTCGCTCAGCCGCAGCCGCTGGGCCACCGGGTCGGGGCCGAAGGCGGAGAAGAGCGGGCACAGGACGCTGGTGTTCTTCAGGGTGCCGAGGACCACCGTGTACAGCTCCGGGCAGCGGCCCAGCAGGGTCACCACCCGGTCGCCGCGGCCGGCGCCGAGGGTGCGCAGCACGTGGGCGAACCGGGAGGCGGTAGCGGCCAGCTCTCCGTAGGTGACGGTGGTGACGGTGTCGTCGCGGGCCACGCAGCGCAGCGCGACCGCGTCGCCGCGGCCGGCCGCGACATGCCGGTCCACGGCCTCGTGTGCGATGTTCAGTCCTCGCCCGCCGGGCAGTCCGGCCAGTTCGGCGCGGGCCTCGGACCACGAGAAACCGGTGTACGTCCTGTCGTAGTCGGCCAGGTTGGGCGGCACCTGCGGCGGAGTGTCCTTGTGGATCGTCTCCCAGGGCATACGAGCCCCCTTCCCTGCGGACCGTTTCCCGCGGTCCTCTTCCGACCATGCGCCGGGGCCGCCTCGGCCGCACTGGGCCGAACGGCCCGGGGGCCGCGCCGGGCGGCACCGCGCAGACGCGACGGACGGACACGGTCCCGGGAGCCGGCCGGACCGGGTACGCCCGTCGGCGGGTGCCGTCCGTTCTCTGTGCCGTCCGCGCTCTGTGCCGTCCGCTCCTCCGGCGCGACGGCGGTCGGCGGACGAGGCCGGCGTGTTACGACGCACCGGACTGAACCGCGTACCGGGGGCCGCCGGGACCGGCGCAGCGGAGCGCGGCCGGGAGGGGTCGCACCCGGCCGCGCGTACGTGGTGCGGCATCCGTGCACCACGGTGCTAGGCGAGCCGCACCGGGATGGTCCTGGCTCCTTCCTCCTTCTGCGGCACCGGTACGGTGATGGTCAGGACACCGCCCTCGTACTCGGCGGTGGCCTCGTCGGCCTTGGCTCCGGCGGGCAGCCGCACGGACCGGGTGAACGTGCCGTACCGGAACTCGGTGCGGTGCTTGTCCTTCGTCTCCTCGGTCCGCTCGGCCCGCAGGGTGAGCAGGCCTTCGTCGACGGTGACCTCGACGTCCTTCGCCGGGTCCAGGCCCGGGAGTTCGGCGCGCAGGACGTAGGCGCCGTCGGTCAGTTGCTCCTCGATCCGGATGGCGTGCGTCCCCGGCACCGTGTGTGCCAGGGGGAGTCCGCCCTCGACCCAGCCGAACAGGTCGGGCAGGCTCGGCCAGCCGGGCAGCCGCTCCGTCATCGCGCTCATGGGGCACCTCCTCCGCCTCTTCCACTTCCAGGGTCCCGCCGCCGGCCGCGGCGGGCGTGAGCCGTCCGGGCCCCGGGAAAGGACCACCGGCCGCTTGCTTCCCCGGCCCCGCGTCAGCCCCACATCTTCTTGCGCCAGCGCGGTCCGACCTGCGCCCACTCCGTCTCCCAGGCCCGCATCCGTCGGCGGTCCAACGGGCGCCGGGCGAGGCGGGAGCCCAGCAGGACGCCGGTCGCGGTGCCCAGTGCGGCCAGTGTGCCCGTGATCGCCGACTGGAGTTCGGCCGCCGAGGCGGTGAGGGGCTCGGCGACCAGCCGGCCCGAGCCGTCGGTCCACGTGGTGACCTTGCCGCCGGTCTCGCCGCCGGGCTCGACCTTGGCCCGGCCGGTGTGGGTGGCCCCGTCGGCGTCGGTCCAGCGCACCTGCGCCCAGACCAGGCCGTCGCCGACGCCGTCGTCTGCCGCGGGCGGGGCCTTCGGGGCGTCGGCGGTGAGGACGGCGGTCACCTGGTGCACGGCCGCGCGGTGCGCGTCGAGGAGGTGCTGCGTCCCGGTCCCCGCCGACACACCGGCGAGAACTCCGCCGGCCAGGGCCAGGATCCAGGCGCTCAGGATGATCCACGCCTCCACGCGGTCGCTGAGGCGGCGCAGCGGATTGGCCCGCCAGCGCCAGAGCCACCGCCGCCCGGTCCCGCGTCCCCGTCCCGTCCTCGCCATCGCCGACACCTCCCGCCGGGGTGACCTGCTCACCGGCCGATACGGGTCATCCCCGGGCCCCGCTGCCGTAGGGGGCGTACAGGTCGAGCAGCCGGGTGCGGGCCGCCTGCAGCCGGCGGACCACGGCCTCGCCGGCCCACTGCGCGACGACCTGGCCGAGTTCGGCATCGTCCTCGCACAGGTGGCGCACGGCCGCCGCGTCGAACTCGAAGGCACGCACCGGGCCCACGGTCCGGGCGCTGAAGCGCCGCCGGTACGGCGGGAACCGCGCGGACCAGCCGAGGAGTTCACCGCTGCCGAGGGTGTCGATCACGGCCGGCTGGGCACCGGGCACCCGCATCTCCAGGGCGACGGTGCCGGACTCTATGATCCACAGCCGGTCGGCGGGGCCGCCCTCCGCGAAGAGCCGGATGCCGCCCGGGTAGCGGACCTCGTGCGCCAGGGACATCAGCCGGCCCCGGTACTCGGCGGGCAGCGTCCTGGTCGGGCGGGGTGTGGTCAGGGTGGTCATGGGGGGCCTCCTCGATGCCGGCGCGCCGGCAGAGGTCGCGATGATCGGTGCCGAACACCTCCTGCTCCCAGCGTCGGCCACGAACGCCCCCGCCGCATGGGCCGACCGGCCCCTTGCAGCGGCCCGGTCGGCCGGTCCCGCCCGCATCGCCCCGCGGGCCGCCGTCGGCCGGGGCGTCCGCCGTGAGCCGCGCCCGGCCGGGCCGCCGCGAGACTAGGAGTGTGCCGAGCCGGTCCCCCGCACGGGCGGAACGCGCTCCGCCGCTCCACGCCCCCGCGCACGCGGCCCGCGACACCCGCCCCGACCACGCGCGTCCGAACCCGCCCCGCACCACGTCCCCGTGCCGGCTCCCCCCCCCGCCCCCGGGGAGCCGCCCGGGCGCGCTTGCCGACGCCCGCCGCGCCCGCCCCGCCCCGCCCGCGGACGGCCTCGGCGGCACCGGTCGCCCGGGCACGGGAGCCGTCAGACGGTGAGCGGCAGTCCCGTCGCCGTCCGGACGGTGAGGACGTCGCGGACGGGTCGGCGCGGGGTGCGGCGGACCGTGTTGACGTAGCCGAGGCGCAGGATCACCTGGGGGTGGCCGCCGCCGAACACGGAGCGGCGGACCCGGCGGCGCAGGTCCGGCAGTTCCAGCGGCTGGGTGTGGAAGGCGGCGGCGACGCCGGCCGCGGCGGCGTGCAGCAGCATCCGCTGCAGGCCCTGGCCGGTGCGCACCCAGTCGGTGCGCTGGTCGTGCCGCGTGTCCAGCAGGACGACCAGGCCCAGGGAGGGCCGCAGGGTGCGCTGGGCGGGGCCGCCGTCGTGGCCGCGCCGGGTGTGGGCGGCGTAGTCGCGCCCGGCGAAGGCGGTGGTGTCGGGGTTGCGCGGGTAGGCGTGGGCGGGGATGCCGTCGGCTCGCCCGCTGCCGGCGCGCGGCGTCCACTCGGCGAGTTCGCGGCCGCAGTCGGGCAGCGCCCGCCGGGTGGACTCGGCCTCGCGGATCAGCAGGGCGAGGTGGCGCAGGTCCTCCCGGCCGGAGACGGTGTACAGCCCGGCGCCCTCCACTCCGGCGTGCCGGCGCAGCTGCTCGATGAGGCGGGCGGACAGCGGGTCGGGGCGGAACGGGCCGCGATGGGTGTGCCGCTGCGGCAGCGCGGCGAACAACCGCTCCTCCTCGGCGCTGGGCGGCGCGTACGGCCCCCAGTGGACGGTGGCCACGTGCCAGGGCCGCGCGGGGTCCGGGAACAGCGCGACGCGGGGCAGGAAGCCGAGGTGGCGCACGGCCAGCCGTACGTTGTACAGCGCGGCGCCGCAGCTGATCAGCGTCTCCCGCCCGTCCGGGTCGGAGGCGGTCAGCATGCGGGTCGGGTCGGCGTGCAGGTGCAGTTCGCCGTCCCGGGCGACGAAGCGCCAGGGCTGGGCGTTGCAGTGCGAGGGCGCGGTGACGGCCGCGCGGACGAGGTAGTGGGCCGCGTGATCGGGCAGCAGGTGAGACCCCCCGGGCATCGCTGGTACCGCCGTTTCAGTCATCCGTCCGTCCCTTCCGGTCTTCCTCCCCCCATCACAGGCGCCGGCGGGGCCGGCCGGTAGGGCCGTTGGGGCGTGCCGTGCGGCTCACGTGGGGCACGGACGGCGGCCGGGGGCGCGGGCGGGGTCCAACGGCCCTGGCACGGGCGGGAGCCGGGGGGCGGTCGGCCCCCGCGGGGTGCGCCGCTCGGCCCATGCCCCGGCGGTGCCGGGCACGGCACAGTGGTGGCGAGCCCGTGAGACCGGCGGCACGGGGCGCGTCCCTCATCTGCGCCCTGACGCCGCTCGCGGTCCTCGCCTCGGGTCTGGCAGGCGGATGCCCGATGCGGGGTCGCGGGTCTCACGGGCCGGTGCCGGTGTGGGGACCGGCATCTGCCGCCCAGGCGGCTCCTCGGAGGGGGCGGACCAGGTCACCCGCCCCCGTGCCGGGCCCGTGGCAGGCCGGCGACGTCGGAACGGACGTCAGCGGACACCGCCGCCCCACGGGCCCGGCGCTCCGGTTCCTCCCCTTCCTGTCCTTCCGGGCTCCCGCGTTCCGCGCGGCACCGACGACAATGGGAGGAGGAGTGCGGGCCGGCCCAGGGAGGTGCCCGGGAGTCATGGTCGTCAGGGTCGCGCTGGCCGGGGACACGATGCTGGGGCGCGGCGTCGCGGAGGCGCTGCGGCACAGCCGGCCCGGCCCGTTGTTCTCCCCCGCGGTCCACACCGCCGTCCGGGACGCGGACCTGTTCCTGGTCAACCTGGAGTGCTGCGTGTCGGACCGGGGTGCCCCGGTCGACGTGCCGGGCAAGCCGTTCTTCTTCCGCGCCCCGCCCCGCGCGGCCGACGTCCTGGCGGGCCTCGGCGTGGACGCCGTGTCGCTGGCCAACAACCACGCCCTCGACTACGGTCCCGACGCCCTGCTGGACACCCGGGCCGAGCTGGCCCGGGCCGGCGTGCGGTCGGTCGGGGCGGGGGCGGACGCGGCGGCGGCCAGGGCGCCGCTGGTGGTGACGGCCGGCGGGCTGCGGCTCGGGATCCTCGCGCTCACCGACCACCCCGCCGAATTCGCGGCCGGACCGGACCGGCCCGGGGTGGCGTACGCGAACCTCTGGGACGAGGACGTGCCCGAGTGGGCGGTCCGGGCGCTGGGGGACCTCGCCGGAGCCGGCTCCGTGGACCTGGTCGTCGTCACGGTCCACTGGGGGCCGAACATGACCGCCCGTCCCGTGCCCCACGTCCGGCGGGCCGCCTCGGCGCTCACCGCCGCCGGCGCGGACCTGGTGGTGGGGCACTCCGCCCACGTCTTCCACGGCTTCACCCGCCCCGTCCTGTTCGACCTGGGCGACTTCGTCGACGACTACGCCGTCCATCCGAGCCTGCGCAACGATCTCGGCCTGCTGTGGTTCGTCACCCTCGGCGGGGACGGTCCGCTGCGTACCGAGGCGGTCCCCATCGCCCTGGACTACTGCCACACCCGCCTGGCGAACCGGGACGAGTACGCGTGGATCGCCGACCGTCTCACCCGGCTCTGCGCCGAGTCGGGCACGGCCGTCACCGACGAGGGCGACCGCCTTTCGGCGGACTGGCCGCCCCCGCCCCGGGCCACCGCGTGACCGGCGGGCCAGGCGGGTCCGGCGCCACGTCACGGTCACCGGCACCCGCTCCGGCGGCCGGCCCGCGAGCCCACCCGGCCCGGCACCGTGCGCCGGCCACGGTCACGGCTACCGCCACCGCCGCGGCCGCGACGGCGAGGCGCGCACCCGGCCACCCGTGCACCGGCGGGAATCCGTTCGGCCCCGGTGCGGGGCCGGGCGGGCCCTGTCCGGGGGTGGGGGTCGGGCGGGACACTACGGGGAGGAGCCCGTGTCCGGGCGGGTGGAGCTGTGATGCGGGGAGGTGGCGGCCGTGCCGCGCCCGATCGTCGTAGGAGTGGACGGCTCGCACGAGAGCCTGGCCGCCGCCGACTGGGCGGCCCGGGAGGCGCTGCGGCGCGGGCTGCCGCTGCGCCTGCTGTACGCGGACGAGGAGCTGGGCACCGGCTCCGGTCCGCCGGAGTCCGACGCCTCGCGGTACTGGGCGGACAAGGTGCTGCGGGCGGCGGCGGACCGGATCGAGGAGTGCCTGCCGCAGGTGCCGCTGAGCACCGAGCGGGTCGCCCGTCCGGCCGCCGAGGCGCTGGTCGCGGCGGGGTCGCGGGCGGAGCTGCTGGTGGTGGGCAGCAGGGCGTTCGGCGGGATCGGCGGGTTCATGGCCGGGTCGGTCGCGTCGGCCACGGTCGCGCGCGCCGACCGGCCCGTGGTCCTCGTGCGCGCCGACCGGCCGCCGGTCGACGGCCCCGGTGTCCCGGACGTCTCGGACCCGGGTGTCGGCCGCCCGGTCGTGGTCGGCGTGGACGCGGAGCAGCCCTGCGAGGAGGTGCCGGCGTTCGCCTTCGACGCGGCGGCGCGGCGGGGCTCGCAGCTGTGGGTGGTGGCCGGCTGGCAGCTTCCGCTCGCCGTGCGCCCGGCCCCGGAGGCGGTGACGGCGGCTCAGCAGCAGGACACCGAGCGGGCGGTGGCCCGGATCCTCGACCCGTGGCGGGCACAGTACCCGGCTGTGGTGGTGCGGGTGCTGGTCGTCCAGGGGCACCCCGCGCAGGAGTTGCTGCGCACGTCGCGGGAGGCGGCCCTGCTGGTCGTGGGCCGCCGGATCCGCGCACCTCGCCTGCTCCCGCACACCGGCCCCGTGACCCACGCGATGATCCATCACGCCCGCTGCCCGGTGGCGGTCGTCCCGCACCGCTGACCGGTACGGGTGCCGCCGCCCCTCCCGTCAGCCGACGAACTCCCCGACCGCCGCCTTCAGATCGCTCAGCCCCTGCTTGGCGTCGGCGAAGAACATGCCGGTCTTCGGGTCGGTGTACAGCTCGTTGTCGACGCCCGCGTAGCCGTGGCCCATGGAGCGCTTGACCACGACGACGCTGCGCGCCCGGTCGACGTCGAGGATGGGCATCCCGGAGATGGCGTTGCCGGACTTGCGGGCGAGCGGGTTGGTGACGTCGTTGGCGCCGATGACGAGGGCGACGTCGGCCTGCGGGAACTCGGGGTTGACGTCGTCCATCTCCTTCAGCTGGGTGTAGGGCACGTTGGCCTCGGCCAGCAGCACGTTCATGTGGCCGGGCATGCGGCCCGCGACCGGGTGGACGGCGTAGCTGACGTCGACGCCGTGGTCGGTGAGCAGCTGGGCGAGGTCGCCGAGTTCGTGCTGTGCCTGTGCCGCGGCCAGGCCGTACCCGGGGACGAAGATGACCTTGCGGGCGTAGGCGAGCTGAATGGCGACGTCGTCCGCGCCGACCGACCGCACGTGGGCGGGTCCCCCGGTGCCGGCCGCGGCGGGCCCGTTGTCCGCGGTGCCGAAGCCGCCGACGACGATGCCGGCGAGGGAGCGGTTCATGGCGTCGGCCATCAGCTTGGTGAGGATGCCGCCGGAGGAGCTGACCAGCATGCCCGCGATGATCAGGGCGGTCTCGTTCAGCACGAAGCCGGCCATCGCGACCGCGGAGCCGGTGAAGGCGTTCAGCAGGGCGATGACGACCGGCATGTCGGCGCCGCCGATGGGCAGCACCATGGTCACGCCGAACAGCAGCGCCACGGCCACCAGTCCGAACAGGGCGGTCCGGGAGTCGGGGGCCAGCACCAGCCACACGGTCCCGGCGACGAAGGACGCGGGCAGCAGCGCGTTGAGCAGTCGCGCCCCGGGGAAGACGACGGGTGCGCCGGAGACCAGGCCCTGCAGCTTGCCGGCCGCGACGAGGGAGCCGGAGAAGGTGACCGCGCCGATGACGATGTCCAGCGCGGCGGGCAGGGACACGCGGGCGCCGAGCAGCGCGGCGTCCTCGGTCTGGAGGACGTCGCTGACCGCGATGAGGGCCGCCGCGCCGCCGCCGACGGCGTTGAACAGACTGACCAGTTGGGGCATGGCGGTCATCCGCACCGACCGGGCGCTCCACAGGCCGAGGCTCGCGCCGACCAGTCCGCCGGTGATCAGCACGGTCCAGCCGGTGCGGGTGATCAGGCCCTGGTGGGCGACCAGCCAGACGGTCGCGCCGATGGCGACCGTCATGGCCGCGGCGGACAGAGTGTTGCCGCGTCGGGCGGTGCGCGGGTGGTTCATCAGGCGCAGGCCGAGCACGAAGCAGGCGGCCGCGCCGAGGAAGACGTAGTGGACGGCGTTCTCGACGGTGTCCATGTCACCGCACCTTCCCGGCCGGCGACTGCCCGGCGCCCGACTGCCCGGCGCCCGACTGCCCGGCGCCGGACCGCCCGTCGCCCGACTGCTCGGGGGCGGGGCGTTCGGCGGTCGGCTTCGGCTTGAACATCTCCAGCATGCGGTCGGTGACGACGTATCCGCCGACGACGTTCATCGCGCCGAACACCATGGCCGCGAAGGCGAGGGTGTAGCCGATCCAGTTGTGTGCGTGGGCGGCGATGAGCATGGCCCCGACGACGACGATGCCGTGCACCGCGTTGGAGCCGGACATCAGCGGGGTGTGCAGGGTCGCGGGGACCTTGCTGATCACCTCGATGCCGACCAGGACGCTCAGCACGAAGACGGTGATCGCGGTGAGGAGGTCGAGCTGGGTCATGGGGCGGTCTCTCCCATCAGGGCGCCGGTGATCTCGTCGGCCGGGTCGAGGACGAGTTCGCCGTCGCGCACGAGGTGGCGCAGCAGCGCGACGAGGTTGCGGGCGTAGGCGGTGGACGCCGCGGTCGCCATCGCCGACGGCAGTCGTCCGGCGCCGATCACGGTGACGCCGTTGTCCAGGACGTCTGTCTTGTCGGGTTCGGAGCCCTCGACGTTGCCGCCGAGGTCGCCGGCGGCGAGGTCGACGACGACCGAGCCGGGGTTCATCCGCTCCAGTACGGCGGCGGTGACCAGCAGGGGCGGCCTGCGGCCCGGCACCTGGGCGGTGGTGATGACGACGTCGCTGCGGGCGATGTGCGCGTCGAGGGCGGCGCGTTGGGCCCGCTGCTCCTCCTCGGTCAGCTCCCGGGCGTAGCCGCCGCGCCCGGTGCCCGGCTCGCGCTCCGGCGGGCCCTGCACGTCGAGGAACCGGGCGCCGAGCGACTCCACCTCGCCGCGTGACTGGGGGCGTACGTCGTAGGCGGTGACGACGGCGCCCAGGCGGCGGGCCGTGGCGATGGCCTGCAGTCCGGCCACCCCGGCGCCGAGGACCAGCACCTGCGCGGGGCGCATGGTGCCGGCCGCGGTGGTCAGCATCGGGAAGAAGCGGTCGTAGGTGTCGGCGGCGAGGACGGCCGCCCGGTAGCCGGCGATGTTGGCCTGGCTGGTCAGGGCGTCCATGGACTGGGCGCGGCTGAGGGTGCGGGGCAGCAGGTCGAGGCTGACGGTGCGCACGCCGCGCCCGGTCAGCTCCTGGACCAGGTCGGGGTGGCGCAGCGGTTCGAGCAGACCGATCAGGGTCTGGCCGGCGCGCAGGGCCGCGGTGCCGTCGGCGTCCGGCGGGCCGACGCACAGGACGGCGTCGGCGCGGGCGTACAGCTCGTCGGGCGGGACCACCCGCGCGCCGGCCTCGGTGTAGTCGGCGTCGGTGAACCACGCTCCCGAGCCCGCACCGGTCTCGACGAGCACGTCGATCCCGGCCCGGCGCAGGAGGGTGACGGCCTCGGGGACGATAGCCACCCGGCGTTCCCCGGGGGCTCGTTCCCGTACGGCTCCCACGGTGACGGTTCCCATGTTCTGCGGCCTCCCCAATGGCCCGGTCGCGGCCGGGCCTCGGAACTCGACGACGGGCCGTGCCCCGGCCCGCCCGCCGAGCACGGTTTCGGAGATCGGCACAGTGCTGGGAGCATTGTCCGCCGGTGGCGCGACGCTGACCAGGCGTACGGCACGGTGCCCTCCTCGGACGGATCAATCCAGCCTCACCTGGAGCACCGCGCGGGGGAAAGGGCCGACGGCCCCTCGGTGAGGGGCCGTCGGGTGATCGGGCGGGCCGAGGGGCCCGGGTGGCGCTACTCCCCGTCGCCGACCGGCACCCGCCACTGAAGGGTCGAGCCGCCCTCCGGCGGGCAGGTCACCGCGAGTTCGCCGCCGTACTGCTCGGCGCGCTCGGCCATGTTGCGCAGCCCGCTGCGCCGGCCCTCCGCCGGGATGCCCACCCCGTTGTCGGAGACCGTCAGCCGTACCTCGCGGCCGTCGGTCGCCAGCATGACGTCGGCGCGGTCGGCCCGCGCGTGGCGGGCGACGTTGGTGAGCGCCTCGGAGAGCACGGCGACCACATGGTCGGCGATCTCGCGGGGCACGGCGGTGTCGACCAGGCCCTCCATCCGGACGCTGGGTGCGAAGCCGAGCACCGGAGCGGTCTCGCCGACCACCCGGACGACCCGCGCGCGCAGTCCGGAGCCGCCGGATGCCTCGCGGGAGCGCAGGCCGAAGATCGTCGACCGGATGATCTTGATGGTCTCGTCCAGGTCGTCCACCGCCCGCACGACCCGCTCGGCGGCCTCCGGGTGCTCGATGAAGCGCCCGGCGCTCTGCAGGGTCATACCGGTGGCGAAGAGCCGCTGGATGGCGAGGTCGTGCAGGTCACGGGCGATCCGGTCGCGGTCCTGGAGCACCGCGATCTCCTCGGCGTCCTGACGGCGCTGGGCCAGCTCCATCGCGACCGCCGCCTGCGCGGCGAAGCCCTGGAGGGGGTCGATCTCCTTCTCCGAGAAGGGGGCGTGGCCCTGGCCGGAATGGCGCACCAGCAGCAGCGCACCGCTCACCTCGTCGCCCGACCCGATGGGCACGGCGACGGCGGGCCCCAGTCCGGCGAAACGCGACGAGCCGGCCTTGATCCGCCTGTCGGTCGGCGCGTCGGCACTGGTCGCCGGGGCCGCGGTGGTGAACGCCTCCCCGAGGAGGCTGCCGTCCACGGGGAGCACCAGTCCCTGGTGCTTCTCCGCCTCGGCGCCGAGCGCCAGTTCGACGGTGAGGGAGCCGGTGTCCTCCATGGGGGTGGCGACGACGGCCAGGGCGGCGCCGGTGATCTCCCGGGCCCGGTCGGCGATCAGCCGGAGCACCTCGGTGCGCTCGCTGCCGGACATCAGGCTCTGGGTGATCTCCGCGGTGGCCCGCAGCCACCGCTCGCGCAGCCGGGACTCCTCGTACAGGCGGGCGTTGTCGATGGCGACGCCGGCCGCGACGGCGAGCGTCGACAGGACGGACTCGTCGTCCTCGTCGAACTGCGCCCCGTCGCGCTTCTCGGTGAGGTACAGGTTGCCGAAGACCTGGTCGCGCACCCGGATGGGGACGCCGAGGAAGCTGTTCATCGGCGGGTGGTGCGCCGGGAAGCCGTACGAGGCGGGATGCTCGGAGAGCTTCGTCAGGCGCAGCGGCTCGGGGTGGCGGATCAGCTCGCCGAGGATGCCGTGGCCCTCGGGGTAGTGGCCGATCTCGCGGATCTGCTCGTCGTCGATGCCGACGGTGTGGAAGTCCGACAGGCTCGTGCCGTCGGGGCCGATCACGCCGAGCGCGGCGTACTGGGCGTCGACGAGGACGGCCGCGGCCTCGACGATGCTGTGCAGGGCCTGCTCCAGGTCGAGTTCGCGGCCGACCGACAGCACCGCCTCCAGCAGGCTGTGCACCCGGTCGCGGGTGCCGCGGGCCGCGTCGAGGCGTGCCTGCAGCTCCTCCAGCAGTTCGTCCAGCCGGAGCTGCGGGAGCCGTACACGGGCCTCGCCGTTGCCCTCCTCAGCGTCTGTCACCCGTGGTCCTCCCGATCCCCGTACCGTGTTCCGCGCCCGGCCGTCCGGGCTCACCAGCCACGGTAACGTCCCAGGGCAGGCGACGATACGGGATGCGCACGCGCCGGCTCGCCCCGGGGTGGGCCGGAACACGGTTCCGTGCGGCGCGGCCGACGCGGGGCCGGGGCGTCTACTCCGGGCGGCGCAGCCGGTCCTGGGCCTGGGTGGCGATGACGGCCGCCTGAATGCGGCGTTCCACGCCGAGCTTGGCGAGCAGCCGGGAGATGTGGTTCTTGACGGTCTTCTCGGCGAGGAAGAGCTTCTGCCCGATCTGCCGGTTGGTCAGTCCCTCCCCGATGAGGGCGAGGATCTCGCGCTCACGCGCCGTCAGACCGGGCAGGACGTCGGGTTCCTCCTCCTGGTGCTGGTCGTGGCGGAGCCGGGCCATCAGCCGGGCGGTGGCGCTGGGGTCCAGCAGGGACTGCCCGGCGGCGACCGTGCGGACCGCGGAGACCAGGTCGGAGCCCTGGATCTGCTTGAGCACGTAGCCGCTGGCGCCCGCCATGATGGAGTCCAGCAGCGCCTCCTCGTCGTCGAAGGAGGTCAGCATCAGACAGGCCAGGTCGGGCATCCGGGAGCGCAGGTCGCGGCAGACGGTGACGCCGTCGCCGTCCGGCAGGCGGACGTCCAGCACGGCCACGTCGGGGCGGAGCGCCGGGACCCGCACCAGGGCCTGCTCGACGGTCGCCGCCTCACCGACCACGGTGATGTCCGGCTCGTCGTTCAGCAGGTCGTGCACGCCGCGCCGCACCACCTCGTGGTCGTCCAGCAGGAAGACCCTGATCGGTGTCTCGGGGTCCGGCCGCCGGCTGTCCGCCATCGGTTCACTCCTCGTGTCGTCGTTCACTGTCGTGTCGCGTTCGGTCGTCCGCGGGGGCACGCGCTCGGCGCGGTCGGGCCCGTAGCCGATCCTCCCCCAGCCGCGGCCGGACGGACCAGGGCCGATCGGCCCTGATGAACGGGTTCCCCCGTTCGCCGGTCCCGTGCAGGACCCCCGGCCCGCGTTCGGGGCCGGGCGGCCCCTGGGGCGCGCGGGGCGGCGGAGTCACGCTGAGGGGGCCGACGGACGAACGAAGGAGGGGAGCAGATGACTCCCAGGGACACCGCAGCCCGGAACACCGCCGCCACCGGCACGGTGCTGGTGCGGGCCGAGGGCGACGTGCGCGAGGACGACCTCGCCTACGTGCGGGCCAAGGTGGACGCGGCCCTCGACCGGCCGGGACTGCCCGCCGTCTCCGGCGAGGTGCGCGTCGCGCACGTCCCGGCGCACACCGGGCAGCCGTGGTCGGCGGGCGGCGAGATCCGCGTCGGCTGCGACCTGGTCCTGGTGCACGCCGACGAGGCGAGCGCCCACGAGCTCGCCGACCGGCTGCAGGACCGGCTGCGCGGCCAGGTCGACCGGGTGCTGCACCGCGGTGAGACGGCCCGGCGGGCGACCGCCCCGCCGCCGTGGCGAGGTGGCCCGGGGCAGGGCGGACGGGTCTGAGACCCGGGCCGGGTCCCGTACGGGGCGGCGGGCCCGGGAAGGCGGGTCCGCCGTCCGTGCGACGAGCGAAGGAGGAGCGCCGTGGAACCGAGCACCGTCGGTGAGGTGATGACCCGCGAGGTCGTCCACGCCCACCGGGCGACACCGTTCAAGGAGCTGGTGCGCCTGCTGCACCGCCACGGCATCAGCGGTCTGCCGGTGGTCGACCACGACGACAAGGTGCTCGGCGTGGTGTCGGGCACCGATCTGGTGCGTGCGCAGGTGACCCACGGGGAGGCCCCGGGAGGCCGGCCGGTCACCGCCGAGCAGCTGATGTCGACACCGGCGATCACCGTGCACCCCGAGCAGCCGGTCCCGGCCGCGGCGCGCGTGATGGAGCGGCACCACGTCGAGCGCCTGCCGGTGGTCGACGAGGAGGACCGGCTGATCGGCATCGCCACCCGCCGCGATCTGCTGCGGGTCTTCCTGCGCAGCGACGAGGCGATCCGGCGGGATGTGCTGGACACCATCCGGGCCGGCGCGCCGGGGCTGCCGGCGGACGCCGTCGACGTCTCCGTGCGGGAGGGCATGGTGACGCTGTCCGGGCAGATCGCCCACCGGGACGACGCCGCGTCGGCGGTGTGGGTGGCCTGGCGGGTGGACGGCGTCGTCGGCGTGGTCAACGCGCTGACGTACACCGCCGAGGAAGCCCGGCATGCCTGAGCGCGGCCGGCCGGCCCTCCGGCCCGGGCCCGCAGGGTCGGTCGGCCGCGCGGCGGGGCCGAACGGCCCTAGCCGCCGACGGCCGCGAACCGGTCGAATGACCTGATCGAACAGCGTCGACCCCGTGGAACGCCTCATGCCCCTCGACCATGTCCGGCCCACCCCGGTGGGCCCGCGCCGGAGCATCGACCTCGACAGCGCCGAGGCGCTGCGGCTGCTGGGCAGCGTCTCCTTCGGGAGGATCGTCTTCACCCGGCACGCGCTGCCTACCGTGCGGCCCGTCAACCACGTCCTGGTGGACGGGGACGTCGTCATCCGCACCCACGAGGGCGCGGCCCTGACCACCCGCACCCGGCAGGCCGGCGACCCCGGCGTGGTCGTCGCCTACGAGGCGGACCACATCGACCCCGAGACGCACCTCGGATGGAGCGTCGTCGTGACGGGATACGCCCATCTGGTCGCCGACCCGGCGGAGCTGGACCGCTACCGGGCGCTGCTGCGGCCGTGGGTGGCACAGACCATGGACTACGCGGTCCGTATCCGCCCGGATCTGGTCACGGGCATCCGGCTGGTGCCGGCCGAGGCGGCACCGTCCGGCTGACCCCGCCGTCCGCCTGCCTCACCGCATCGGCCTCCCTCCGGCACGCCGGAGGGAGGCCGATGTCCGTGCGGGCTCATTCGTGGGGCACGACGGCGACCGGGGCCTCGGCGTGGCGCAGCAGGGTGTCGAGGACGGGGCCGATCTGGGGGCCGACGGCCGGGTGACGGGTGCGGCGGCCGACGACGACCAGGCAGGCGTCGCGGGAGGCGTCGGCGAGGTGCGGGCCGGGCGAGCCGACGACGGTCTCCTCGACGACCGGGACGTCCGGGTACTTCTCCCGCCAGGGGCGCAGCGCCGCGGCGCAGGTCGCGTCGGCGCCGGCCGCGAGGTCGTCGGCGGCGCCGGCCGGGTCGGGCGCGGAGCCGTGCACGACCCGCAAGGTGGCGGCGCGGCGCTCGGCGGCGTCGAAGGCGTACGCCAGGAGGGCCTCGCAGGGCCGCTCGGGCTGGTTCAGGCCGAGGACGACGTCCCGGTACGGTCCGGTCCCGGCGGGGCGCCCCGGTGCGTCCGGCAGGTGTTCGGCGGCGGGGTCCGCGCCCGCGCGGACCAGGACCACCGGCTGCTCGGCGCGGGCCACGACGGCCGCCGCGACCGAGCCGAGCAGGTATCCGGCGGTGCGGCCGCGTCCCCGGGAGCCCAGCACCAGGACCGGGGAGCGCCGTGCCAGGGCGGACAGGGCCTGGGCGGGCCGTCCGGCGACCTGCTCGGCGGCGACGTCCAGTCCGGGATGACGGCGCGCCAGTTCGGCCGCGGCCTCGGTGAGCATCCGGGCGTCGCGGTCCGCACCGGACGGCGGCCGCTCCCGCACGTGCACGAGCCGCAACGGCGCGGTGTGCAGCACGGCCTCGCGCGCGGCCCAGCCGGCCGCGGCGGCACTCTCGGGCGAACCGTCCAGGGCGACGGTGACGGTACGGGACATCAGGACCCCTCCTCGAAAACCTGCCCCCACTCTCCCGGTTCACCAGGCGCCACAGCAGGGCCCACCGGTCCCCCGGGCCTCCCCCGTTCGACCCGCCGTGATCAGGCCGACCAGGGAAGCGCCTGCGCCGAAGACGCCGGCGCGGGCGCTTCTCGGGTGGTGTGCCCGGTCAGTGGGTGGACAGGGAGCCGTCCCGGCCGAGCGGGGTGGGGATCCGGGTGGTCAGGGCGAGGGCGTCCAGGTGGGCCCGGACGTAGGGGACGGCGACGAGCGGGAGTTCGCCGTCGACGAAGGCGGGCTGGACGTTGACCTCGAAGACGACGCCGCCGTTCTCGACGGCCAGGTCGACGCCGGCGAACGGCAGGCCGACCGACGCGGTGGCCGCGACGGCGAGTTCGGTGAGGCGGGGCGAGAGGTCGGGCGGGTCGATGAACACCGCGGTGGCGCCCTGGCAGGTGTTGCAGGGGGTGTCGACCGCGGGCTGGAGGTGTTCGCGGGCGTGGATGACCCGGCCGTCGAGGACGAAGACGCGGAACTGGTGGCGCCGTCCGTCGGCGGTGACGTTTCCGGCGTCGCGGGAGAGCAGCCAGTCGGTGTCCCGCTCGGCGTAGTAGGCCGCGGCGTCGGCCAGTCGGTCCGGGGTGGTGACGTGGAAGGTGTCGTTGCCGCCGGTGCCGACGACCGGCCGGGCCCAGGTGTCGCCGCCGAGCCGCTCGAAGGCGTCCAGCGCCTCGCGCGCGGTGGGCCGGGAGAGGACCGCGGTCTCCATCTGGGCGATGCCGTCGCGGGCGAAGCGCCGCACGGTGAGGTTCTTCTCGGTGGCCGTGCGCCAGGCGTCGGGCCCGGTGGCCAGGGTCACCACGCCGTGCGCCGCCAGGAGCCGCTGGAAGCCGGCGAGCGTCTGCCTGCGGTGCGGCGGGATCTCGTAGAGCAGCACCGCGTCGGGCACGACGTCCAGGTCCTCCTCGGGGACCTGGAGCCGTAACCGGCCGCCGTCGCGGACCGCACGGCCGGTGCCGCCGGTGGCGAAGTGCCGGGAGTCGATCCGCACCGGCGCGGCGCCGGTGAGCAGGTGTGCCGCCTCGGCCAGGTACTCCCGGCAGCCTTCGGGCGACGTCGGGTCGGCGATCAGGGCGATGCACGGTCGGGACACAGCGGCCTCCACTGGCTCTCGACGCCGCCCGCGCCGTGGGCACCCTGTCGTACGGCCCGAGCGGTGTCACGAATGGTGCCTGTCGCGCGGGGTGGTCGCGTACGCCGCTCGCGGGAGGGCCGGGCGGGGCGGACGGTGACCTGGGGGGTGCTGGTGCGCGCCCCGCCGGATCCGCGTCGCAGGGCTTGGGCGCCACACTGTAGGCGGGCGGCGGGTGGCCCTGACAGGGCGCACGCCCGCCGCCGCTTCTGCCCCGTCCTCTGCGCCGTCCGCCCCGTGTGTGCGCCCCGTACCCGCGTGGCGGGAGCCGCGGGGCTCCGGTGCCGCCCGTGCCGAGGGGTGCGGTCAGTCGTGCGGGGCGGTGGGGACCAGCACCACGGGGCAGTGCGACCGGAGCAGCAGGGCGTGCGCCACGGCGCCGAGGTGGGGGCCGAGGGGGCCGCTGCGGCGGTGGTGGCCGATGACGACCACGCCGGCGTCCCGGGTGGCGTCCAGCAGCGCCCGGGCCGGCGCGGTGCGCACCGTGCGGGCGTCCACGCCGACCCGCGGGTGGAGTTCGCGCAGTTCGGCGACGCCGAAGCGGGGCACGGCCTCCTCGGCGAGGTCCAGGCGGGCCTCGGCGCGCTGGCCGGGGCTGGTGGCCGGCACCAGCGAGGGCAGTTCGGGGCGGGAGTGACGGTGGCCGTGCGCGTGCAGGACGCGCAGGGCGACCCCGCGCCGGGAGGCCTCGCGGAAGGCGAAGGCGGCGGCGCGGGTGTCGTCGTCGCTCGCCAGACCGACGACGACCGCACGGCCGTCGTCGCACGGGTGGTCGCCGCGGACCACCAGCAGCGGTCCGGGCACCCGGGCGGCCAGCCGGACGCTGACCGAGCGGGCGAGGAGCGAGCCGACGTTGCCGTAGCCGCGGGTGCCGACCACGGTGAGCGCGGCGCCGCGCGCCGCCCGGGCCAGCGCGGGCACCGCGCCGCCCTGCGCCGCCTCCCGCCGGACCACCAGGTCCGGGTGGCGCTCGCCGGCCCGCCGGACCGCCGCGGCGAGCACCGGGGCCGCCTCGTCGAGGTCGGGCACGGCGTACACCACGCGCAGTTCGGCGCCGCGCCGGACGGCGTCGTCCGCCGCCCAGTCCAGGGCGCGGTCGGCGACCGGCGATCCGTCCACTCCCACGACCACGTACTGACCGTTCATGGTCCTTCCCTTCTCAGGTCCGCTCGCCGTCGAGCGGCCGACACGACGATGCTCGCGCCCGGTCGCCCGCCCGGACAGGGGCCGCAGGAACCCACCGGGGCTCCGTACGGCCCCGGCGCCCGGGCCGTACGGGCCGGGCGCCGGGGCGGTCGGGTGGCGGTCAGGTGGTGGTGAGGTCGACGCCGTAGAGGCTGCGGCCGCCGACCAGTTCCCGGCCGGTGACCAGTTCGGGTTCGATGCGGACGAAGATCTCGTGCCGCGAGGGGACCCAGGAGCGGGGCCCGGTGCGCACCAGCCGGCCGTGCTCGATCGGGTCGGTGACGACGGTGGCCGGCCCCGTGACGACGACGCTCCACCCGGACTGGGCGGCGGCGTCGACCTCGTCGGCCTCGAAGGCGACCACCGCTCCGTCGACCGCCCGCACCAACTCGGAGGCGGCCGAGGTGCACAGCACGATGGCACCGTCGTCGTCCACGACGAAGTTGACCGGAAGCACGGCCGGCAGGGCGTGGCGGGTGTGCACGATGCGGCCGATGGGCACGCGTTCGAGCAGCCGCAGGCACTCCTGCGGTCGTAGCTCTCGGAATCCGTCATTGGGGTACATCGGCTCGTCCGTCTTCCGCCTGGCACGGCTCGGGGTGCGGTACACGTCCATGGTCGGCGTGGCCGGGGCCGGCACCGAAGGGCCATCGGTCCCGGGCGCGACGGACAACAGCCCTTTGTTCCGGCGGGTCCTGGCCCGCTCACGCGACGACACGACGCCCCGTGATCTTTGTCGGCTGGATCCGGACCCACAGCTCGCGCAGCCCGCCCGCCCACGGCGAGGGGTACGCCAGTGCCGCCAGCCGGCCCACGGTCTCCGGGTCGGTGACGTGCCGGGCGTCGCCGCGGACCAGCACGCTCCAGCCCCTGCTGAAGGCGTTGTCGATACGGTCCACCTCGAACGCGACGCGCCGGCCCCCGACCCGGGAGGCGACGGTGCCGGGCGCGGTGCGGTAGAGGACCTGGCCCTCCACCACGGCGTAGTTGACGGGCACGACGACCGGTCCGTGTTCCAGGACCAGCGCCACCCGGCCGACGCCGTGGGTGCCGAGCAGCGCCCGGCACTGGGGCTCGGTGAGCACCGTGAACCCGGGGTGCGGTGCCGCCTCTCCGGGCCCGGGGGGCATCTCGGCGTTTCCGCCGGTGAGTTCACCCATGGTGGTCTCCAGCGCCTCCGCGAGGCGCAGCAGCACCCCGGTGCCCGGAGCGGCGCCGGGGCGTTCCTCCAGGTATCGGAGGTAGCCGGGGGCCACCCCGGCCCGGGCCGCCGCCTCGCCGAGCGTGAGGCCCAGTTGCGCGCGACGCGCCCCGAGACGCCGTCCGAGATCGCCCGGTGCGTGCTTGCCCGGGGCGTCCGGCACAACCTGCTCGACCATGACCGTCACCTTCTCCCGTCGTGACCACAGGCCCAGTGCGACCTCGAACCCGCCGGGTTTGCCCGGCAAGTCCAGCTTGTCCGGCCGCTGGGCGCGCCGCTTGGGCCTATCGGTCCCCGTCCGGCCGCCGTCCGGGGTCGCGCTGCGCCCGGAGTACGGGCCGGGGCAGGAGGGTCCGGTCGGCCCTTCCGGCGGACGCGGCGGGACCGGTTGGCTGGGGTGCATGGCCGACATGTACATCGGGTCCGTGCCCGACCTCTCGGAGTGCCTCGTCGCGGGCACCGTCGTGGTGACGGTGCGCGGCGAGATCGACCTGGAGGTGTCCCGGGCGCTGACCGAGCGCCTGGACGCGCTGACCGCCGGACCCTGCCCCGACGTGGTGCTCGATCTGCGCGAGATGGCGTTCATCGACTGCGCCGGGCTGAGTGTGCTGTGCCGGGCCCGCAACCGGGCCGTCGCCCGCGCCGGCCGGTTGCGGCTGGTGACCGACAGCCCCGGGTTCCGCCGGATCCTGCGCGCCGTACGGCTGGCCGACGTCTTCGAGACGTACGGCACGCTGTCCGGCGGTCTGGCGGCCGACGGGCGGGGCGCAGACGGCCAGGCCGCGGTTCCGGTGACCGTGGCGGGCTGACCCGCAGCGCCGGGCCCGGTCAGCGCCGCCCGCCGCCGGCCGGCGGGTACTCGGTGACCTCGTGGAGCGGCCGGCGCGGGGTGTCGGGGCCGACGGGCCCGTACCCCAGGCGGAGCACCATCTGTGCGTGCCCGGCCGGGCCGGCACCGGCGCGCGTGCGGTCGCGCAGGTCCGGCCACTCCAGCGCCTGGTGCAGCAGGGAGGCGCGTACGCCGTGGACCGTGGCGACCAGCAGGACGCGTTCGAGGGCCTGTCCGGCGCGCAGCCAGTCGGTGCGGCGGTCGTGCTCGGTGCTCAGCAGGGCCAGCACCGGGTGCCGCTCGAACGGCACGGCGGCCAGCCGTTCCGGACGGCGCTGGGCGGTGAAGTCGCGCATCGGCACCCGCTCCCGGGCGTCCTGCGGGCCGATCGCGGCCGGCGGCAGCCCGGTGTCGCCGGGCCGGTAGGGGTCGCGCCGGACCCAGCGGCGGCTCTCGGTGGCCCGGTCGGCGTCGCGCTGGGAACGGCGTTCGCCGCGGGCGGTCAGGTCCAGCAGCGCGGCGGTGTCCGCCGGGCCGGGGAAGTCCAGCCGGGCGCCCTCCGCGCGGGCGGCCGCGCTCAGCGCGGTGCGCACGTCGTCGGGGAGCGGCACGTCGGCGTAGGGGAACCGGCTGCTGTGGCGGCGCCAGATCGCGTCGTACAGGCCGGTGTCGGGGCGGCCCGGGGTGCCGGGGCCGGGTTCGGTGGGGCCGGGTTCGGTGGGGCGGACCGCGGCCAGCAGGTCGGGGTCCTCGGGGCGGGGCAGCAGCCGGGTGAGGGGGGTCCACCCGAAGTGCTCCATGGCGACCCGCAGGTTCAGCACGCAGGCGCCGACCGACAGGTGCAGCGCGCGGCCCACGGGGTCGGTGTGGCGCAGGCCCGGGCCGGGTGCGGCCCGGACCTCGAAGGCGACCGTGTCCGGGTCCAGCCGGAACCGCCACGGCTGTGCGTTGAAGATGGACGGCGCGGCGACCGCGGCGGACACACAGGTCTCCAGGATCGTGGCGTCCAGGGTTGTGCGCTGCATGATGCCCTCCTGGCGCGCGGCTCGGACGGGTGCCGCCTTCGATGCTGCCCGGCCCGCGCCCGAGCCGATGAGGGGCCGTTGGTCCCCGCCGCGGCACCGGCGGGCCCTACGCCGGACGTCCCGCGGCGGGGACGCCGCCACCGCGGATGTGACTCCGCCCTCCCCGGCCACCCGTACGGCGGCCGGCTCGGCGCGGTGCAGCGCCGGGGGTGGGCTGAACGGCCCACCGGGGCGGCCGGCCCGGGCCCCAACGGACCCCCGGGGGCACCTGAGCGGCCCATGCCGGAGGGAGCGGGCGGGTGTCACCGTCGGAGCACGACCGCGACGAGGAGGTGCGGACCCATGAACGGCGGCAGCGGCAGGAAACCGGTTATGTGGCGGTGGCGGGACAATCCGCTGCGACGCCACGACGATGTCGTCGAGGCGTGGATCGTGCTGGTGATGTGGGTGCTGGTGGCCGTGGGGGGCACGCTCGCCGGGCTGTTCACGGCCCGGGCCGCCGACGACGCCTTCGCCCGGCAGCGCGAGGAGCGCTACGCCGTACGGGCCGAGCTGCTCGCCGACGCACCCGACCTCGGCGCGAGGGCCGACGGGGCGAGCACCCGGGTGGTGGCGAAGATCCGCTGGACCACCCACGAGGGGGTCACCCGCACGGACACCGCCTTGGTCGACAGCGGTGGGAAGGCCGGTTCGCGGGTGCAGGTCTGGCTGGACGAGGCCGGCCGGCTGAGCACCGAGCCGCCGAGCGCCACGGAGGCGGCCGTCGAGGCCGCCGTCCTCGGGCTGGCCGCCGCCTCGGCGACCTCCGGTCTGGTCGTGGGCGCGGGCTCCCTGCTGCGGTGGCGCCTGGACCGGCGCCGGATCGACGCCTGGGGGCGGGAGTGGGAGCTGATCGGCCCCCGCTGGGACCACAAGACGAGCTGATTGCCGGGGAACTCCGGCACCGGGCACCGACCACTGCCGCCGCGTGGTTCCGGCACGGGACGCCTGCCCCGGCCGCCGCGGGAACTCCCGCCCGGCAACGCCTGCCCCGGCCGCCAGGTCGGAACGGGCACGCACCCAGCGGGACCCGGCCCCGGGCCCAGCCGTGGCCCGGCTGCCCGTGGCCCACGCGCGTGCTCGGACCGGGCCGGGGACGGCATACGGCCGTCCCCTCGGCAGAGCCGGGCCCCGCCACTGCCCGGCCCGGATTCCGGCGCCCCGGGACTGCGGCGGGCTCGGGACTCCGGCGGGCTCGGATGCCGGCAGCCCTGAGAGCCGACGGTCGGAGCGTGGCGCCGGGCGTCTCGGCGGTCGGGCCCGGGCTCGGCCGAAGGGGACGGGCCGGGAACGGGGCCGGGGAAGCCGGCATCCGCGGTCCCGGGAGTCTGCCGGCGCCGGCCGGGAACGCCCCGAGGGGCGGCCCCGACGGGCCGCCCCTCGGTCACAGCAGCGCGGTCACCGCAGCGCGGTCACCGCGGCGCGGTCGCCGCGGCGCTGCGATCAGACCAGGTCGAACCGGTCCAGGTTCATGACCTTGACCCACGCGTCGACGAAGTCCCGCACGAACTTCTCCCCGGCGTCGTCGCTCGCGTAGACCTCGGCGAGCGCCCGCAGCTCGGAGTTGGAGCCGAAGACGAGGTCGGCCCGGGTGCCGGTCCACTTCAGCTCGCCGGTGACGGCGTCGCGGCCCTCGAAGGCGGTCTGGTCCTCGGACGTCGACTTCCACGTGGTGCCCATGTCGAGCAGGTTGGCGAAGAAGTCGTTGGTCAGCACACCGGGCGTCTCGGTGAGGACGCCGTGCTTGCTCTGCTGGTGGGTGGCGCCCAGGACGCGCAGACCGCCGACCAGGACGGTCATCTCGGGCGCGCTCAGCGTGAGCAGGTTGGCCCGGTCGAGCAGCAGGTACTCGGCGGGCAGCCGGTTGGCCTTGCCGAGGTAGTTGCGGAACCCGTCGGCGGTCGGCTCCAGCGCGGCGAAGGACTCGACGTCGGTGTGCTCCTCGGTCGCGTCGACGCGGCCCGGGGCGAAGGGCACCTCGATGTCGTGGCCCGCGTCCTTGGCGGCCTTCTCCACGGCGGCGGAGCCGGCGAGCACGATCAGGTCGGCCAGGGACACCTTCTTGGCGCCGGCGTTGAACTCCCGCTGGATGCTCTCCAGGGTGCGCAGCACCAGGGCGAGCTGGTCCGGGTCGTTGGCCTCCCAGTTGCGCTGCGGCTCCAGGCGGACGCGGGCGCCGTTGGCACCGCCCCGCTTGTCGCTGCCGCGGTAGGTGGAGGCCGAAGCCCAGGCGGTGGAGACCAGCTGGGCGACGGTCAGGCCGGAGTCCAGGACCTTGGCCTTGAGAGCGGCGACGTCGGCGGCGCCGATCGGCTCGCCCTCGGCCTCGGGCAGCGGGTCCTGCCACAGCAGCGTCTCCTGCGGCACTTCCGGGCCCAGGTACAGCGACTTCGGGCCCATGTCGCGGTGGGTCAGCTTGTACCAGGCACGGGCGAAGGCGTCCGCGAACTCCTCCGGGTGCTCGTAGAACCGGCGGGAGATCTGCTCGTAGACCGGGTCGAAGCGCAGCGACAGGTCGGTGGTGAGCATCGTCGGCAGGTGCTTCTTCGACGGGTCGTGCGCGTCGGGGATGATCGCCTCGGCGTCCTTCGCCACCCACTGCTTGGCGCCGGCCGGGGACTCCGTCAGCTCGTACTCGTACTCGAAGAGGTTCTTGAAGAACCCGTTGCCCCACTGCGTGGGCGTGGCGGTCCAGGTCACCTCCAGGCCGGAGGTGATGGTGTCGCCGCCCTTGCCGGAGCCGTGGGTGGACTTCCAGCCGAGGCCCTGCTCCTCCAGGGAGGCGGCCTCGGGGTCGTTGCCCACGTGGTCGGCGGGGCCGGCGCCGTGGGTCTTGCCGAAGGTGTGGCCGCCGGCGATGAGGGCGACGGTCTCCTCGTCGTTCATCGCCATCCGGCGGAAGGTCTCACGGATGTCGCGGGCCGCGGCGATCGGGTCCGGGTTGCCGCCCGGGCCCTCGGGGTTGACGTAGATGAGGCCCATCTGCACCGCGCCGAGCGGGTTCTCCAGCTCGCGGTCGCCGGAGTAGCGCTCGTCGCCGAGCCAGGTGGTCTCGGGGCCCCAGTAGACGTCCTCCTCCGGCTCCCAGACGTCCTCGCGGCCGCCGGCGAAGCCGAACGTCTCGAAGCCCATGGACTCCAGGGCGACGTTGCCGGCGAGGATCATCAGGTCGGCCCAGGAGATGCTCTGGCCGTACTTCTTCTTGACCGGCCACAGCAGGCGGCGGGCCTTGTCGAGGTTGGCGTTGTCCGGCCAGCTGTTGAGCGGCGCGAACCGCTGCTGGCCGGCGCCGGCGCCGCCGCGGCCGTCGCTGATGCGGTAGGTGCCCGCGCTGTGCCAGGCCATCCGGATGATCAGCGGGCCGTAGTGGCCGAAGTCGGCGGGCCACCAGTCCTGCGAGGTGGTGAGGACCTCGGCGATGTCCCGCTTGACCGCGGCGAGGTCGAGCGCCTCGAAGGCCTCGGCGTAGTCGAAGTCCTCACCGAGCGGGTTCGCCACGGCGGGGTTCTTCGCCAGGATCTTCAGGTTGAGGCGCTCCGGCCACCACTGGCGGTTGCCGCCGCCCTGCGTGGGGTGCGGCGCTCGCCCGTGCGCGACCGGGCAGCCACCCGTGCCCTCCGTCTTGGGGTCGGTGACGATGGCATCGGGGTTCTCGGCCATGGATGTCCCTCCGGACTAGTCGGATCTCGGAATGCTCAGCTACTGCGGGTGGTGGAGCAGTCGGGGCACAGGCCCCAGTAGATGACCTCGGCCTCGTCGATCGCGAAGCCGTGGTCGTCGGAGGCGGTCAGACAGGGGGCCTCGCCGATCGCGCAGTCGACGTCGGCGACGGCACCGCAGGACCGGCACAGGACGTGATGGTGGTTGTCCCCCACCCGTCCCTCGAAGCGGGCGGGGCTGCCGGCCGGTTCGATACGGCGGACCAGGCCCGCGGCGGTCAGGGCGTGCAGGGCCTCGTAGACGGCCTGCAGGGAGATGTGACCCACGCGCTGGCGGACACCGGAGGCGATCGCCTCGACGCCGAGGTGGTCACCGCCCCGCACGGTCTCCAGCAGCGCCACGCGGGCCGCCGTCACCCGCAGGCCGGCACCGCGCAGTTCCTCGGCGGTGGTCGGAGTCTGGGATGCGGTCATGGCACAGAACCTACCCTCATAAACACGAACGGTTCAAGAAAAGGAGCCGTTAAAGTTTTTTTGGTCTTCCGGACCACGGTACGGGGCGGGCCGGATCCCGCCCGTTCGGCTGGTGCGCGCCCCGCGGGACGGGGAGAATGCGGGGCAGGACGGACCACCCGTGGCCCCGAGGACCGGCGGCACGGGCACCGTCGAGGGAGGCCCGCCATGAGCGGCACAGTCACACACCCGACGACGGCTCCCCCGGTCGCCCCGCTGCTGACCCGCATCCGGCGCGGCCTCATCGGCGACGACGAGGTCCTGGACGGCCCCTACGGACCGAAGCGGATCGTGTACGCCGACTACACCGCCTCCGGACGCGCCCTCGACCTGATCGAGGACTTCGTCCGCGCCGAGGTCCTTCCCCGCTACGGCAACACGCACACCGAGAGCTCCAGCACCGGCCTGCAGACGACGCGGCTGCGCGAGGACGCGCGCCGGATCATCCGGGACGCGGTCGGCGGCACCGAGGACGACCTGGTAATCTTCTGCGGCTCCGGCGCCACCGCCGCGGTCAACAAGCTGGTCGGCATCCTCCGGCTGCGCGCCGGGGACCGGCAGCCCCCGCCCGCCGAACGCCCGGTGGTCCTCGTGGGTCCCTACGAGCACCACTCCAACGAACTGCCCTGGCGCGAGTCGGTCGCCGACGTCGAGGTGATCGGCACGGACCCGGACGGCCATGTCGACCTGGCGCGGCTGGAGGCGGCGCTGCGCCGGTACGCCGACCGGCCGCTGCGCATCGGCAGCTTCTCCGCCGCCTCCAACGTCACCGGCATCCTCACCGACACCGACCGGATCGCCCGGCTGCTGCACGAGCACGGGGCGCTGTCCTTCTGGGACTACGCGGCCGCCGCGCCGTACGTCCCGATCCGGGTCGCCGAGAGCGCCCCGGGGGCGGGCGACCACAAGGACGCCGTGTTCCTCTCCCCGCACAAGTTCGTCGGCGGCCCGCAGACCCCCGGGGTCCTGGTGGTGCGGCGCGAGCTGGTCCGTCACCGGGTGCCCACCGCGCCCGGCGGGGGCACGGTGGCCTTCGTCGACCCGCTCGGCCACCGCTATCTCGACGATCCGGTGGCCCGCGAGGAGGGCGGCACCCCGGCGATCGTGGAGTCCGTGCGGGCCGGTCTGGTCTTCGCGCTCAAGGAGGCCGTCGGCACCGACACCATCCAGGCCGCCGAGGAGCGCCACTGGCGGTACGCCCTCTCCCGGTGGGACGGCGAGCCGGGGGTGCAGATCCTGGGCAGTCACGACGCCCGGCGGCTGTCCATCGTCTCCTTCCGGATCCGCCACGGCGACCGCGCCTTCCTGCACCACAACTACGTCGTGGCCCTGCTCAACGACCTGTTCGGCATCCAGGCGCGCGGCGGCTGCTCGTGCGCGGGACCGTACGGGCACCGGCTGCTGGCCATCGACGCCGACACCTCGCACGCGCTGATGGACGAGGTGGTCCAGGGCTGCGACGGCATCAAGCCCGGCTGGATCCGCGTCAACTTCAACTACTTCATCAGCGACACCGTCCGGGACTACCTCGTCGACGCCGTCGCCCTGATCGCCCGCTACGGCCACCGGCTGCTGCCGGACTACCGGTTCGACCCGCGCACCGGGCAGTGGCACCACCGCGGCGGCCCCGCCGAGCCGCCGGTACGGCTGACCGGGGTGCGGTGGACGGCCGACGAGGGCCTCACCGTGCCCGCGCCCCGGCACCGCCGGCTGAGCGAGGAGGCGCTGGCGGGCCAGCTCGCCGCCGCCCGCACCGTGCTCACCGCGCGTCCCGCTCCGGCCGACGACGGCCCCACCGGCCTGGCCCCCGACTTCGAGCGCATGCGCTGGTTCCCGCTCCCCCGGGTCTGCGTGGAGCGGCCCGCGCCCTGATCCGGTCCGCACCCTGATCCGGTCCGCACCCCGGCGAGCCCCGAGGCCGGGAACGCCGGTCGGCGCGGGCGGGGTCCGGGAGAGGACGATGGGGTGAAAGCGGGTGTTTCGGACGGTACGGGCCGGGATACCTCTCTCACCCGTCCGCCCGGAGCCGTGGACCGACGGCAACCCGTCCGCCGTTCCCGCGGGACCGCCGCACACACCGAGGTCAGCCGCCATGTCGCACGCAGCACCCGGCCCCCGCCCCCGCACCGGGACCTCGCTGACCGAGCATCCGGCGGCACCCGTGCGGGTGCGGCACCCCACCGAACGCGCGACACGGCAGAAGACCGCCCTGGTGACGGGCGCGTCCTCGGGCATCGGCGCGGCCCTGGCCCGCCGGCTGGGCGAGGGCGGCTGGCGGCTCGTCATCAACGGCCGCGACGCTGCGCGCCTCGACCGGGTCGCCGCCGAGGCGTCCGCCGTCCCCTACCCGGTGGATCTCACCCGCCCCGGCGCGGACCGCGGGCTCGCCGACTTCGCACTCCACCACAGCGGGCGGATGGACCTCCTGGTGGCGGGCGCGGGCATCGGCTGGGCCGGGGAGTTCAGCTCCATGCCGGCGTCCTCCATCGACGAGGTCGTCAACGTCGACCTGCTCGCCACCATGCGGCTGGTGCGGCAGTTGCTGCCGCACATGGTCGAGGCCCGCGCCGGCCGGGTGGTGCTCATCGGTTCGGTGGCCGGTTCCGTCGGGGTGCGGGGCGAGGCCGTCTACTCCGCCGCCAAGGCCGCCCTCGCCGCGTTCGCCGACGCCCTGCGCTACGAGCTGCGGGGCACCGGCGTGGGCGTCACCCTGGTCGTCCCCGGCGTGGTCGACACCCCCTTCTTCGAGCGGCGCGGCGCGCCCTACCCGCGTCGGCGCCCCCGGCCGGTGTCCCCGGAACGGGTGGTGGACGCCGTGCTGCGCGCCGTACACCGGGGCCGGGACGAGGTGTACGTGCCCGGCTGGCTGCGGCTGCCCGCCCGGGTGCACGGCACCGTACCTGCGCTGTACCGCCGACTGGCCGCCCGGTTCGGCTGAGCCCGTGCCGCGGAGCGGCCGACGGTCCGGCGCAGGCAGCGGATCGGCGGGACGGCGGCGGACCGCGGCCCGGCGGACCGCGGTTCAAGGGCTCAGGGGTCCAGGGGCCCGGCGGACAGCGGCACTCCGGCAGACCGGTGGTACTCCGGCAGACCGGTGGTACTCCGGCGGATCGGTGGTACTCCACACCCGCCAGTACGACATCGCACCTCAGGGAGGACCACGATGCGCGCCGTGACCGTGTCGCCAGGACGGGAGGGCTCCGTCGCCCTGTCCGAGCTGCCCGAACCGTCGCCCGGTCCCGACGACCTGCTGGTCGACGGGCTCGCGGTGGGCGTCTGCGGCACCGACCGGGAGATCGTCTCCGGCGCCTACGGCTGGGCCCCGCCCGGCCGGGACCGGCTGGTGCTGGGGCACGAGTCCCTGGGCCGGGTCCGGCAGGCCCCCGCCGGCAGCGGCTTCACGCCCGGCGACCTGGTCGCGGGGGTGGTGCGGCGCCCCGACCCGGTGCCGTGCGGGGCGTGCGCGCACGGCCAGTTCGACATGTGCCGCAACGGCCGGTACACCGAGCGGGGCATCAAGCAGGCGGACGGCTACGGCGCCGAGGTGTGGACCGTACCGGTTCCCTACGCGGTCCGCGTCGACCCCCGGCTGTCCCGCGCCGGGGTCCTGATGGAGCCGACCAGCGTGGTCGCCAAGGCGTGGGAGCAGGTGGAGCGGGTCGGCGCCCGGGCCTGGTTCGAGCCCCGGCGGGTCCTGGTGACCGGGGCCGGGCCCATCGGGCTGCTGGCCGCCCTGCTGGGCAGCCGGCGCGGCCTCGACGTCCACGTCCTGGACCGGGTGACCGACGGACCCAAGCCGAAGCTGGTGGCCGACCTGGGCGCCGAGTACCACACCGGGGACGTCGACGACGTCCTGGCCGCCGTACGCCCCGACATCGTCATCGAGGCCACCGGGGTGGGCCGCCTGGTCTTCAGCGCGATCGAGGGCACCGCCCCGTACGGCATCGTCTGCCTGACGGGTGTCTCCCCGGCGGGACGCCGGCTGACCGTGGACGCCGGGTCGGTGAACCGGGAGATCGTGCTGGAGAACGACGCGGTGGTGGGCTCCGTCAACGCCAACCTGGATCACTACCGGCAGGCTGCCGAGGCGCTGGCCGGGGCGGACGCGGCCTGGCTGGAGCGGATCGTCACCCGGCGGGTCCCGCTGGAGCGACTGGCCGAGGCGTTCACCCCACGGCCCGACGACATCAAGACCGTCATCACCCTCGACGGGTCCGGCTCGGCGCCGTGACGGCGCCCGCCGGCACCCGCCGCGGCGGGACTCCACCATCCGGGTGGGTCCGCGCTCCCCGTCGTTTCGGCGCGTGTGGACGGGGACACCCAACGACAGCCCGCCATCGTCCGAGGTGATCCATGAGACTGCTGCTCGTCCACCCCAGCGCCCTGATGTACTCGGAGATCTTCCTGCGCCTCGAACCACTCGGCCTCGAACGGGTGGCCGCCGCCGCGCGCAAGGCCGGTCACGAGGTGCGGGTGGTGGACCTCCAGGTCCTCAACCACAAGCACCTGGACGCCGAACTCCGGTCGTTCCGCCCGCAGGCGCTCGGGGTCTCCCTGAACTACCTGGCCAACATCCCCGAGGCGATCCGCATCGCCCACCGCGCCAAGGCGACCGTGCCGGGGTGCTTCGTCTTCTTCGGCGGCCACAGCGTCTCGTTCGTCGCCCAGGACGTGCTGGAACAGGGTGAGGGCAGCGTCGACGCCGTGGTGCGCGGTGAGGGCGAACCCGCCGTCGCCCCGCTCCTGGAGGCGGTGCGGGACGGGGGCGTGGACGGCGTACCCGGGCTGGTCACCGCCGACGGCCGCGGGCCGGCCCCGCAGATGCTGCACAGCATCGACAGTCCGCTGCCCGCACGCGACCTGATGCGCAAGCGGCGCAAGTACTTCATCGGGGAACTCGACCCCTGCGCCTCCATCGAGTTCACCCGCGGCTGCCCCTGGGACTGCTCGTTCTGCTCCGCCTGGACGTTCTACGGCCGCAGCTACCGCAAGGCGTCACCGCAGGCCGCGGCCGCGGAACTGGCCTCGATCCGGGAGCCCAACGTCTTCATCGTCGACGACGTCGCCTTCATCCGCCCGGAGCACGGCGACGCGATCGCCGCCGAGATCGAGCGCCGCAGGATCGACAAGCAGTACTACCTGGAGACCCGCGCGGACGTCCTGCTGCGCAACACCGAGGTGTTCGAGCGCTGGTCGAGGCTGGGCCTGCGCTACATGTTCCTCGGCATGGAAGCCCTGGACGCCGAGGGCCTGGACCAGTTCCGCAAGCGCGTCAACCCCGACGACAACTTCCGCGCGCTGGAGGTGGCCCGCAAGCTCGGCATCAACGTCGCCATCAACCTGATCGTCGACCCGGCCTGGGACGTCGACCGGTTCCGGCTGGTGCGCGAGTTCGCCCTGTCCGTGCCGGAGATCGTCCACCTCACGGTGATGACCCCGTACCCGGGCACCGAGATCTGGCACACCGAGTCGCGCCGGCTGACCACCCGCGACTACCGCCTCTTCGACATCCAGCACGCCGTCGTCCCCACGACGCTGCCCCTGGACGTCTTCTACCAGGAGCTGGTGCGCACCCAGTCCGTCATCAACCGCAAGCACCTCGGTCTGAGCACCGCGCTGGGCGCCGGGCGGATCCTCGGCCGCAACCTGCTGCACGGCCAGACCAACTTCGCGCGCATGCTGTGGAAGTTCAACAGTGTCTACAACCCGCGCCGCCAGATCGCCGACCACTCCCGGCCGGTGCGCTACGAACTGCCGCTTCCCTCGCACCGCCCCGTCGACGACCGGCGGCTGCTCTACATCCACAGTCGGCCCGCCTCCCGCACCAAGTCGCCCGGCGCGCCCGACTGACCGTCCCCGACGGCCGCCCCTGTCATGACGATCGCCGTCCTCGCCGCGCTGGCCGCCGGTGCCTGCTTCGCCCTCGCCGGGGTGCTGCAGCAGCGGGCCGCCAGTGCCCGGCCCGACACGGAGACGCTGTCGTGGCGGCTGCTGCGGCAGCTGGCCCGGCAGCCCGCGTGGCTGGCCGGCATCGGCCTGGCCGTCCTGGCGTACGGGTTCCAGTCGCTGGCGCTGGCGTTCGGGCCGCTCAGTCTGGTGCAGCCGCTGATCGTGACCGAGCTGGTCTTCGCGATCCCGCTGTCCGCGCGGCTGGCGCGGACCCGGCTCGGAGCCCGCGAGTGGGGAGGCGTCCTCGCGGTCGCGGGCGGGCTGGCCCTCGCGCTGTCGACGGCGCGTCCGCACGGCGGTGCCCGCCCGGACGTGGGTCTCGGCCCGTGGCTGTGGACGCTGGGCGCGGTCGGCGGGGTGGTCCTGGCCGCGCTGTCCGTGCGCCGGTCGACGGCCGGTGCGTGGCAGGCGTCGGCGACCGCGCTGGCCGCCGGTGTCGTGATGGGCTTCCAGTCGGTGCTGCTGAGCGTCACCGTGTCCCGGTTCGACCAGGGGGTGGCCGCCGTCGCGACGGCCTGGCAGACGTACCTGCTCGTCGCAGTCAGCGTCGGCGGGCTGCTGCTCATCCAGAGCGCCTTCCAGGAGGGGCCGCTCGCCGCGTCGATGACGGTGCTCGACATGACGGAACCGGCGGTCGCGATCGCCGCCGGGACGGTCCTGTTCGGCGAGTCCCTGTACCTGGGTCCGGTGGCGACGCCCCTCACGGTCCTCGGTGTCGTCCTCGCCCTCTCCGGCATCGTCAGCCTGGACTCCTCCCCCGTGGTGGCCGCCCTGCACCGCCAGGAGCGCCGGGGCCGGAACGAGGCGGCCGACGACGAGGGCGACGACGACCCGGACGGCGAGACGGACGGTGAGACGGACCGGGACGCGGGCACCTCGACGGCCGAAGCGGCCCCCGACGGACGCGCGTGACCGGCACACCGGCCGCCCCCCGGCGGCCGCCACCGGGCCGGCCTGCCGCCCCCGCTCCCCCGCCGTCGGCGCCGCCCCGTACGCCCCTTCGCGGACGGGCCCTTCGCGGACGGGCCCTTCGCGGACGGCCGCGCCCCACGGCGAGGACGACGACCGGCGCCCCCCCGCGAAGCGGCACCGCGGCCAAGGCAGGCACGCACGCCACCCGCTGCGCGGGCCCGGCCGCACCGGACACCGCCAGGACAACCACCCGCCTCCGCACGACCGGGGGCCCGGCCGGCCCCACACCGACGGCGACGCCTCCCGCACCGGCCCGTCACGGCGCCCGGGACGGCATCAGGCCGCCGGCGGCGCGGGGGGCCAGGGCCCGAGCCGGGGTCAGGGCCAGGACCGGTGCCGGGGCCAGGGCCAGGCCCGGTGCCGGGGCCAGGGCCAGGCCCGGTGCCGGGGTCAGGGCCAGGACCGGTGCCGGGGTCAGGCTCGGCGGGGGTGCGGGCGGGTGCCGCGGGCCGCGGCCTCGTGCCAGGCGGGCAGGAGGTCCTCGGTGAGGACACGGCCCCAGCTGGGGTGCCGTTCGCGGGCGGTGGCGGCGGCCCGCAGGCCCATGGCGCGGCGGCGGTCCGGGTGCGCCAGCAGGGTGTCCAGCGCGCGGGTCCAGCCGGTGGGGTCGTCGTCGCGCACCACCAGGCCGTCGGCGCCCGGCTCGGCGAGCCACTGGGTGGTCCGGGCGCCCTCCGGCAGGACGACGGGCAGCCCGCTCGCCATCGCCTCGGCGACCACGTTGCCGACCGTCTCGGTCCGGGACGGGAAGGCGAACAGGTCGCACGCCGCGTAGACGCCGGCGAGCCGCTCCTGGGCGAGGGCGCCGAGCAGCGTGACGTCGGGGCCGAGGAGGCGGGCGATCCGCCCGGCGTCCGCACCGGCGCCGGCCACCACCAGATGCACCGGCCGCCGCTGCCGTACGCGGTGCACCGCCTCGGCGACCGTCCAGACCCGCTTGGTCTCGTCCACCCGCCCCGCGAACAGCACGAGCGGCCGGTCGCCGGGTATCCCGTGCTCCCGGGCCAGCGCGTCCCGGGCGGTGGGGTCGGGGCCGAACCGCTCGTGGTCGGTCCCGCGCCGCAGCAGGGCCACCCGCTCCCGCCCCACCACCGCCTCGATCTCCGCGCGGTCCTGTGAGGACCCGACCAGCACCCGGTCGCACATCCGCAGCAGGCGGTCCCGCCGCCACCGCACGACCGTGCCGACGAACTCGGACGCCCCGCGCGCGGCCGGGCCCGCGGGCCGTGGCACGCGCCGGGCCAGCTGCCGTACGTACACGGAGGCCAGCGCCGGCACGTCGGTGTGCACCGAGCAGACGAGCCCCGGGCGCCCGGCCCCCGACCGGGACGCGCGGCGGGCGAGGCGGCCGGCCGTGGCGGCGAAGGCGAAGGTGTGGGTGAGGTGCCAGACGTCGTGGCGCGGCAGCAGCCGGGCGAGCCGGGGGTGGTACGGCGCCATGTCGGCGACGTCGCCGCCGATCGCCCGCGTCAGCGGCGCGGTGCTCAGTACCGGCCGCAGGCCGACGAACCGGACGCGGGGCGACAGCGGCTCGACGTACTCGTGGTCGCCGAGGACGTACACGGTGAGGTCGACGGCGGTGTGGCCGCCCCGGGACGCGGCGGCCGCCGCCTCGGCGAACCGCTCCCAGCACTTGACGTGGCCGCCCGCCGAACGGCTGCGGACCAGCTCCACCAGCACCGCCACGGACAGCGGACCGGCCGGCGCCCCCGCGGCGCCCTCCCCTGCGGCTCGTGTCTCGCCCATGGTCCGCCGGGTACCCGAAGCGCGCGGCCTCGCACGGGTGCGCGGGAGCCGCGCCGGGGCACCGGAGCGACCGGGGCCGACCGCATCCGGGCACCGTGTCCGGGCCGAATACGTCTGTGCGTCACGCCCGTGGCGCAGCGGAGTGCGCCGACACAGGAGGTATCCGTGGCCGTTCGCCATCGTCTGGTCCATGTCGGCCCGAGCACCGTGTGGGACGTCCTCGCCGACGGCCGGCGGTACGCGGAGTGGGTGGTGGGGACGTCGCAGTCCCGTCCGGTGCGCGGCCGGTGGCCGGACACCGGTGCGGCGATCCGCTACGAGATCCGGCTCGGGCCGGTGCGCCTGTCCAACGAGACGGTCGTCCGCCACTGCGAGGAGGACGTGCGCCTGGAGCTGGAGGCGGACGCCGGTCCCCTCGGCACGGCGCGCATAGCGATCGAGCTGCGGCCGTGGGGCGAGCACTGTCTGGTGATCGTCGACGAGCACCCGCTGCGGGGGGCGGGCGGTCTGTTGCACAACGTCGGCTTCGAGGCGCTGATCCTGGTGCGCCACACGGCCATGCTGGCCCGTCTGGCGCGGCTGTGCGAGCGGGAGGCGGGCGAGGGCCGCCGCGCGGCGCGGCGGCCGCCGGTCGCGTCGGCGGCGCGGGACACGGACGGGGTCGGCCATGCCTGACGCCGTGGTGGTCGGCGCCGGCCCCAACGGCCTGGTCGCCGCCAATCTGCTGGCCGACGCCGGGTGGAGCGTGGAGGTGCTGGAGGAGCAGCCCGATCCGGGCGGCGCGGTGCGCCACGACCGTGGGGTGGACCCGGCCTTCGTCAACGACCTGTTCAGTTCGTTCTATCCGCTGGCCGCCGCCTCTCCGGTGCTGGCCGGGCTGCGCCCGGAGGACCACGGGCTGCGGTGGAGCCACGCGCCGAGCGTCCTGGCGCATCCCCTCACCGGCGGCGGCTGCGCCGTCCTGGACCGCGACGTCGGGACCACCGCCGCCTCCCTGGAGGCGTTCGCGGCGGGGGACGGGGCAGCCTGGCGGCGGCTGCACGAGGTGTGGGAGTCCCTGCGTCCCGATCTGCTGGACGCCCTGTTCACCCCGTTCCCGCCCGTGCGGGCGGGGGCCCGGCTGGCGCTGCGGCTGCGGGCGGCGGGCGGCCTGCGCCTGGCGCGGTCCCTGGTGCTGCCGGTGCGCCGGCTCGGCGAGGAGGAGTTCCACGGGGAGGGCGGACGGCTGCTGCTGGCGGGCAACGCCCTGCACGCCGACCTCGCCCCGGAGGCCGCCGGCAGCGGCGGCTTCGGCTGGCTGATGGCGATGCTGGGGCAGACGTACGGCTTCCCGGTCCCGGTCGGCGGCGCCGGGGCGCTGACCCACGCCCTCGTCCGGCGCCTGCGGACCCGGGGCGGGCAGGTGCGCTGCGGGCAGCGCGTCGAGCACATCGTCGTCCGGGGCGGGCGGGCCGTCGGCGTGCGCACGGCGGCCGGCGCCGCGGTGCCGGCGCGCCGGGCGGTGCTGGCGGACGTGTCGGTGCCGGCCCTCTACGGCGAACTGCTCGACCCGGGTGTGCTGCCGGCGCAGCTCCTGGACGACCTGCGCCGCTTCCAGTGGGACTTCGCCACGTTCAAGGTGGACTGGGCGCTGGACGGCCCGGTGCCGTGGCGGGCGGAGCAGGCGTCGCGGGCCGGCACCGTGCACCTCGCCGACGGTATGGACGAACTGACCCGCTTCGCCGCGCAGATCGCCATGCGCGAGGTCCCGGACCGGCCCTTCCTGCTGTTCGGCCAGATGACCACGGCCGACGCCGGCCGGTCCCCGCTCGGCACCGAGTCGGCCTGGGCCTACACCCACCTCCCGCGCAGCGTCCGCGCCGACGCCGGGGAGGAGGGCGTCACCGGCCGGTGGGACGCCGCGGACCGCGAGCGCATGGCCGACCGTGTGGAACGCCAGGTGGAGCGGTTCGCCCCCGGGTTCCGCTCCCTGGTCCGCGCCCGCCGCGTCCTCTCGCCGCCGGCCCTCCAGGCGCTGGACCGCAATCTGTCCGACGGCGCCATCAACGGGGGCACGACCGCGATGCACCAGCAGCTCGTGTTCCGCCCCCTGCCCGGCACCGGGCGCCCGGAGACCCCGGTGCCCGGCCTGTTCCTGGCCTCCGCGGGGGCCCACCCGGGCGGCGGGGTGCACGGCGCGCCGGGCGCCAACGCGGCGCGGGCCGCCCTGCGCCGCCACCGGCCGCCCGGCCTCGCCCAGGCGCAGCGGCTGCTGGCCCACCGTGACCGCACCGGAACCCGACGCCGGTCCGCCCCGCCGGGCGGCCCGGCCGGCAAGGAGGACCCATGAACGGCTACGAGGACATCCCCGGCGCCTGCGAAGACCCCGACGCCCCCGGCACGCTCGAAGACCCCGACGGCCGCCACGCGCCGGTCGGCGCCGACGGCCTCGGCCCCGACCGCGCCCACCGGCGGCCCGCCGGCGTGGACGACACGACCGTCGAGGCCCTCGGAGCACTGTCCAAGGCGCTGGAGACGACCGAGCGG
This sequence comes from Streptomyces sp. bgisy159, assembly GCF_965341775.1. Classification (GTDB taxonomy): domain Bacteria; phylum Actinomycetota; class Actinomycetes; order Streptomycetales; family Streptomycetaceae; genus Streptomyces. The sequence continues at coordinate 217,106 of NZ_CBDQZH010000006.1, forward strand.
GCCAGGGGCCGGCTGTACGACTTCCACCAGCTGACCGGGACGGCCGACCTGCAGCTGGACCGCGCGGTCCGGCTGCTGCACGAGGCCGGCCACCCCGAGTGGGCGGAGAAGGTCCGCTCGGAGATCCTCGGCCGCAACGTGATCCCGGGGCACTGGACGTTCCAGGTCGTCGAGGCCTACGACACCACCTACTACGAGCCGTTCCGGCAGCTGGAGGCGAGCGTGGTGCGGGAGCTGGCCGCGGGCCGCGACCACCTGTACGAGGCGGAGCTGAAGGAGGCCCGCCGAACCCCCGGGCATCCGCACCACACGGCGCGGCCGTCCGCCGACGAGACCTGACCCACCCGACCCACCGGGAAGGAGGGCGTCCGATGGACTCCCTGCGCAGCAGTCCGCTGGCCGGCCGGACCGTCGTCGTCACCGGGGCCGCCCGAGGCCTGGGCGCGGCGCTGGCCCACGAGACGGCCCGGCGCGGAGCCCGGGTGGCGCTGCTCGGCCACGAGAAGGCGGCCCTGGAGGCGGTGGCCGCGTCCCTGCCGGGCCCGGCGCTGGCCGTGGAGGCGGACGTCACCGACACCGCCGCGCTGGACGCGGCGGCCGGCACGGTGCGGGCCGCGCTCGGCCGGTGCTCGGCCGTGGTGGCGAACGCGGGCGTCGCCCAGGGCGGCCCGTTCCTCGCCACGGATCCGGCCGCCTGGTCCCGCGTCATCGACGTCAACCTCGTCGGCAGCGCGAACACGGCCCGTGCGTTCCTGCCGGATCTGCTCGGCACGGCGGGCTACTTCCTCCAGATCGCCTCGCTCGCGTCGATCGGCGCCGCTCCCCTGATGAGCGCCTACTGCGCCTCGAAGGCCGGCGTGGAGTCCTTCACGCACGCGCTGCGGGCGGAGGTGGCCCACCGGGGTGTGGGGGTGGGCATCGCCTACCTCAACTGGACGGACACCGACATGATCCGCGATGCCGACCGGTACGCCGTGCTGCGCGAGCTGCGCGCCCACATGCCGCCGCCCGCCCGCCGGGTGTACCCGGTGCAGACCGTCGCCGCCCGTGTCGTCCGGGCCCTGGAACGCCGTCGTACGGCGGTGTACGCGCCGGCGTGGCTCCGGCTGACCCAGCCGGTGCGCGCGGCCCTGCCACCCGTGGTGCTGCGTGTGGCGCGCCGGGAACTGCCCCGTCTGGAGGCCGAGACCCCCTTCGAGTTCACCGGCCCGCTCGGTGCCGGCGGCCTCGCCGACCGCGCGGCGTCCGTGCCACCGGGCGCCTGACCGCCCGCACACGGCGCGACGCCGGGGGACGCGGTGCCGCCGGCCGCCCGGACCGGCGGGGCGCGGGGCGCATCCGAAGCACGCCGCGGTGCCGAAGCAGAGGTACGGAGCCCTTTCGCAGTCGACCGGAACGAGGTGCCGCGATGAGCAAGAAGGCGCGCAGGACGACAGGGAAGACGGGGAAGACGGGGAAGGCCGACGGCGGTGACGCGTTCGCGGCGGGTGAGGAGGTGACCTGGAAGAGCCACGGCGGCACCGCCGAGGGCACGGTCGAGCGGAAGATCACCCGGCGTACCGAGGCCGCCGGCCGGACCGTGGCCGCCTCGCCCGAGGAACCGCAGTACGAGGTGCGCAGCGAGAAGTCCGGCAGGACGGCGGTTCACAAGCCGTCCGCGCTGCACGAGAAGTGAGCCGCGCCGATGCAGACGTTCCTGCCCGACGCGGACTTCCGGCGCACGGCGCTGCTGCTGGACCGGCGGCGGCTGGGCAAGCAGCGGGTCGAGGCGCTGCAGGTGCTGCGGGGCCTGACCGTGCCCGGCTACGGGTGGCGGCACCATCCGGCGGTCCGGATGTGGACCGGGTACGAGGAGGCCCTGGTCCGCTACGGCCTGGAGATCTGCCGCGTCTGGCGGGAGCGGGGCCACCAGGACAGTTGCGCCGCGTCGCTGGTCGCCGGGCTGGCCGGGCTCCGGCCGGGTGCCCCGGTCCGTGACCAGGACGAGCTGGCGCGCGCCGGTGAGCTGCCGCCGTGGCTGGGTGACGAGCCGTTCCACGAGAGCCACCGTTCGGCGCTCCTGCGCAAGGACCGCGAGGCCTACGCCGGTGTCTTCGCGGGGGTTCCCGACGACCTGCCGTACGTCTGGCCGGCCTCGGACCGCACGGGCGGGCCGGTGACCTCCGGCCGGTGACCGGGACCGCCGCGAGGGCGGACACTGGGAGGCAGAGGGGAGGCCGACCGTGCTGACCGAAGTCCGCGAACAGCTGGGCCGGGCCCTGTTCCGCCGGGTCGCCGGCCCGGACGGACCGGCCAAGCGCGCCCGCATCCACGACACCCCGGGCCCGCGCTGGTTCGGTCCGGAGCGCCCGATCCGCACGGTGCACGGCGACGCGTCGATGTTCATCGGCGGGCTGACCGCGCTGCTGCTGCAGTCGCTGCACCCGCTCGCCATGGCCGCGGTGGCCGGGCACTCGGGGTACCGCGGCGACCCGTGGGGCCGGCTGCAGCGCACCAGCACGTTCCTGGCCGTGACGACGTACGGCACCGCCGGGGACGCCCAGCAGGCGGTCGACGCCGTGCGCGCCATCCACGAGCGCATCCGCGGCACGACGGCCGACGGGGTGCCCTACCACGCCGCCGATCCGCATCTCCTCGGCTGGGTGCACGCCGCCGAGACGGACAGCTTCCTGCGGGCCCACGAGCGCTTCGGCGCCCACCCGCTGGACGCCGCCGGCTACGACGCCTACGTCGCCGACACCGCGCGCGTCGCCGAGGCGCTCGGTGTGTGCGATCCCCCGCGCGACCGGCGCGAGCTGTCCGAGTGCCTGGCGGCCTACCGGCCGGAGCTGCGGGTCGGCCCCGACGCCCGCGCCACCGCGCGCTTCCTGCTGCTGCGGCCTCCTCTGCCGCTCCCGGTACGGCCGCTGTACGGCGGGCTGGCAGCCAACGCCGTCGCCCTGCTGCCGCCCTGGGCGCGTGCCATGCTGTGGCTGCCCCGGATCCCGGTGGTCGAGGACCTCACCGTACGCCCCACCGGCCAGGCCCTGACCCGGACCATCCGCTGGGTGATGGCCCCGCCGGGGTGAGTCCCGGGCCGCCGTCGGCCACCGGCCGGCGCGGGGCCGGCCGGCGTGGCCCGAGCAGCGTCCCGTTCGGCGAGGGCCCGTGCCGTGGGTCAGCCGGTCAGGAGCCGGCCGGTACCGACTCCTGCGGGGCGTCGGCCGGCTCGGGCTGCTGCGGGGCGGCGCCGCCCACCTTGCGCAGCAGGGTCACCGCGAGGACCGCCGTGACCGCGACGAGCGAGGCGCACACGACACCGACCACGTTGAGTCCTGAGGTGTACGCCTCACGCGCCGCGGCGAGCACCTGCTCGCGCAGGCCGGCGGGCAGGTGCTGGGCGGCGACGACCGCACCCTCCATGCCGCCTCGGACGGCCTCGGCCTCCTCGGCCGGCACCCCACGCGGGACGGTGATGTCGTCGCGGTACAGGGCGGTGCCCAGGCTGCCGAGGGCGGCGACGCCGAGCGACACCCCGAACTCCCCGCTGGTCTCGGACAGGGAGGCGGCCGAGCCGCCCTTCTCGGGGGGGCGCGGAGCTCACCACGAGGTTGGTGCCCAGGGCGCCGATGGGTCCCGTGCCGAAGAAGGCGATGACGAAACCGATGATCAGCAGCGGCAGGCCGCCCACCGGGTCGACGAACGCGACCAGGAGGTAGCCGACGGTGGTCAGGACGAGACCGCCGCCGATCACCACGCCCATCGGCAGGCGCCTGGTCAGGCCGGGGGCGATCATCGCCGCCACGATCGAGGCCAGCGCGGAGGGCACCATCCACAGGCCGGCGGCGGTGGGTGAGAGCCCCTCGACCATCTGCAGGAACCCGGTGATGAAGAGGTAGCTGCCGCCCATGGTGGCCATCGCCAGCATCAGCACGAGCAGCGAGGAGGTGAAGGCGCCGGAGCGGAAGAGGCGCAGGTCCAGCAGCGGGTGCGCGAGCAGGACGGCCGCCCGGCCTTCGTCTCGACGGTCACCACCGGGCCGGCCGTCCCCGGCCGCTGATCCCGCGCCCGGACGAGCCGGGCGGGAGTCGCACGTTCCACCCGGTCGTGCCGGTCACCGCCCTGCGTGTTTCGTAGCGGTGCGGTGCCCGGTGCGCGAGCATGAGGACGTCGCGACGTACGAACCCCAAGGGCAGCACCGGCAGAGGAACAGCGAGACAGGAAAGAAGGACGGGCATGTCCGGTAGCGAGAGCGAGAACCCAGCGGTCCCCTCCCCGACCCCCACACCGACCCGGCCGAGGACCAACCGGGACTGGTGGCCGAATCAGCTGGACCTCCAGGTTCTCCACCAGCACTCGCCCCGCGCGAACCCGATGGACGCGGATTTCGACTACACGAAGGAGTTCGCGACCCTCGACGTCGACGCACTGAAGCGGGACGTGATGGAGGTGATGACGACGTCCCAGGACTGGTGGCCCGCCGACTACGGCCACTACGGGCCGCTCTTCATCCGCATGAGCTGGCACGCGGCCGGCACCTACCGCATCGCCGACGGCCGGGGCGGCGGCGGTTCGGGCGCCCAGCGCTTCGCCCCCCTCAACAGCTGGCCGGACAACGCGAGCCTGGACAAGGCGCGCCGGCTGCTGTGGCCGGTGAAGCAGAAGTACGGACGGAAGATCTCCTGGGCCGACCTCCTGGTGTTCACCGGGAACTGCGCGCTGGAGTCGATGGGCTTCGAGACGTTCGGGTTCGGCTTCGGGCGGGAGGACATCTGGGAACCCGAGGAGATCTTCTGGGGGCCCGAGGACACCTGGCTCGGTGACGAGCGCTACAGCGGGGACCGGGAGCTCGCCAACCCGTTCGGCGCCGTGCAGATGGGCCTGATCTACGTCAATCCGGAGGGCCCGAACGGCAACCCGGACCCGCTGGCCGCCGCCCGGGACGTCCGCGAGACCTTCGGCCGGATGGCGATGAACGACGAGGAGACCGTCGCCCTCATCGTCGGCGGGCACACCTTCGGCAAGTGCCACGGCGCGGTCGACCCCTCGTACCTGGGGCCGGAGCCCGAGGGCGCCCCCCTGGAGCAGCAGGGACTCGGCTGGCGGAACACCCACGGCAAGGGCACCGGCGCCGACACCCTCACCAGCGGGCTGGAGGGCGCCTGGACCACGGAGCCGACCCGGTGGGACAACGGCTACCTGGACAATCTCCTCACCTACGAGTGGGAGCTGACGACGAGCCCCGCCGGCGCGAAGCAGTGGACGCCCACTGACCCGGCGGCCCGGGACAGCGTGCCCGACGCGCACGATCCCTCGAAGCGGCACGCCCCGATGATGCTGACGACGGATCTCGCGCTGAAGCTGGACCCCGTCTACGGGCCGATCGCGCGGCGTTTCCACGAGAACCCGGACCAGCTGGCCCTGGCGTTCGCCAAGGCCTGGTACAAGCTGCTGCACCGCGACATGGGGCCGGTCTCCCGGTATCTGGGCCCGTGGATCCCCGAGCCGCAGCTGTGGCAGGACCCGGTCCCCGCCGTGGACCACCCCCTGGTCACGGACGAGGACGTCGCCGCCCTCAAGCGCACGGTTCTCGCTTCGGGCCTCACCGTCCCCCAGCTGGTCACGACCGCCTGGGCGTCGGCGGCGAGCTTCCGGGGCACCGACAAGCGCGGCGGGGCGAACGGGGCGCGCCTCCGGCTGGCGCCGCAGAAGGACTGGGAGGTGAACGACGTCCCCGAGGTGGCCGAGACGCTGCGGACGCTGGAGGGGATCCGGCAGGACTTCGACCGCTCCAGGTCCGACGGCACGAGGATCTCGCTGGCCGACCTGATCGTCCTCGGCGGCTGCGCGGCCGTCGAGCAGGCCGCGAGGAACGCCGGGCACGACGTCACCGTCCCGTTCGCGCCGGGGCGCACGGACGCCTCGCAGGAGCAGACGGACGTGGAGTCGTTCGCGGTGCTCGAACCCAGGGCGGACGGGTTCCGCAACTACGTCCGGGCGGGCGAGAAGCTGTCGCCCGAGACGCTGCTGCTGGACCGCGCCAACATGCTGACCCTGACCGCCCCCGAGATGGCGGTTCTGATCGGCGGTATGCGGGCACTGAACGCCGGCTTCCGGGGCTCGGCGCACGGTGTCCTCACCGATCGGCCGGAGGCCCTGACCAACGACTTCTTCGTCAACCTGCTCGACATGGGCACGCAGTGGAAGGCGTCGGCCTCGGACGAGAACGTGTTCGAGGGCCGGGACCGGGTCACCGGCGAGATCAAGTGGACCGCCACCGCCGTCGACCTCGTGCTCGGGGCGCACTCCCAGCTGCGGGCCCTGTCGGAGGTGTACGGGGCGCACGACGCGGGAGAGAAGTTCGTCCGGGACTTCGTGGCGGCGTGGGACAAGGTGATGTGCCTGGACCGGTTCGACCTGTCCTGAGCCCGGCCGAGCCGCTGTGCCGGAGGCGACGGGAGGGGCGGGAGGGGACGGGGAGCATGCCCGGCACCGAGGTCCCGGACGTACGGTCCTGGGGCCTCGTCCTACGGCGGCGTCCCCGTCGTTCTCGTCGTTCTCGTCGTTCTTGTCGTCCCCGCGGCACACGGCGTGATCTGAAGGGTGGGCCGGGAGATGGACGAGCAGGTGGAGGTCTCGACGGCCGAGGAGGCCGCGAACGAGCCGCTGGTGCTGGCCTTCGGGCGGCTGCGGGGGGTCGCGCACCGGCTGGAGTACCTCCTGGACCGGGAGCTGCGGCGGGAGTGCGGCATCAGCCACCTGATGTTCGAGGTGCTGCTGGCGCTGGGCCGGGCGGGCCGGCCCGGGCTGTCCATGCGCACCGTGGCCCAGGAGCAGGTGCTGACCACCGGGGGCGCCACGCGCCTGGTGAACCGGATGGAGGAGGCCGGGCTGCTGAAACGGACCGAGGATCCCGGCGACCGGCGCGGCCGGCTCGTCCGGCTCACACCCAAGGGTGAGCAGACGGCGGTCGCGGCCTGCCGGGTACACGTGGAGAACGTCAGACGCCACCTCCTGGAGCCGCTGCCGTTCGAGAACCGGGACAGCTTCACCGAGGACCTGCGCGTCCTGAACCACGCGACCCGCGACGCCCTGCCCCGGCTTCCCTGACGGCGCACCCGCCTCGGGGGATGCTCGGAGCGTCGTGGAGGATCACTTAGTGAACAAGACCAGCAGACGCACCGTCCTCGCCTCCGTCGCCACCGTCGCCGCGGCTCTGCCCACCCTCAACTCCGTGGCCGGCGGCGGCGCCACGCCGGCCGCGGCGGCCGACCGGTACGCGTCCAACTCGGAGTTGTACACGCTCACCGCCGACCGGGAGGGCATCGACTGGGTACGCCGGTTCCGCACGGGCACGCCGGCCCCGCTCACCGACAACGCCCGCGCTACGAGCAGCCCCGTCACCAGCACGGCGGTGATCGCCCCGCACGGCGGCGGGATCGAGGCGGGTACGAGCGAACTGTGCCTGGCGGTCGCCGGGTACACGCCCTTCGCGACCGACTCCGACCCCGCCGACGCGGCGCTGCCGGGAGAGCCGCAGCGGGACTACTGGATGTTCGAGGCGCTGGCGAACTCCGCCGTGCAGCACGTCACGTCGACCCACTGCGACGACCCGGCCGCGCTCGCCGTCTGCGCCGGCAACCTGTACGCCGTCTCGCTGCACGGCTTCAGCGACCCGGACGTGAAGAAGATCGTCATCGGCGGCCGGGACGCCCGGCTCCGGCGCAATCTGCTGGCGGCCTTCGCGCGGCACGGGCTGACCTCGCCCGCGACCGACGCCGACCACGAGGTGACGGTGGTCCTCGCGGGCGCCACCGACCCCATCAACGGCGACGACCCGGCCAACATCGTCAACCGGACCCGTACCGGCGCGGGCGCCCAGCTGGAGCTGTCCACGGCCTTGCGCAAGGCCATGTTCGGCGACTTCTCCGGGGCCGCCGCGCGCCGGGCGACGGCCGGCGTGCCGAGCGCCGACAGCCCCTACGCCGACCACTTCTGGAACGGCTTCGTCGGCGCCGTCCGCGAGGCGATCCGGAACCACGAGCGCGGCCTGGACTCCGTCTGAGGCTCCGCGCGCGGCGTGCCCGCCGCCCGCCCCCGCTCAGGCGGGCGGTGGGGGCGGTGCGGTCCGCAGCAGGAGCAGGGCGATGTCGTCGGTGTGCCGGCCGGTGGGCCAGACGCGGTGCAGCAGCGTGTCGATGAGCGCGTCGAGGTCCTGGTCGGCGTGGTCGGTCAGGGGCACGGCCAGGTCGGTGGTGGTGTGCTCGATGTCGCGGCCGGGAACCTCGACGAGGCCGTCGGTGTACAGGGCGAGGGTGGTGCCGCCGGTCAGCGGGACGGTGGTGACGCTGTGCGGGACGCCGAGGTCGGTGCCGAGCATGGGAGCGGGGTCGAGGGGCACGGGGGCGGCCGGAGAACCGGGGCGGTGCAGCAGGGGGCTGGGGTGGCCGGCGCTGGCCACCGCGGCCTGCCCGCGCGCGAGGTCGATGTGGGCGTAGAGGCAGGACACGAGCAGGTCGCTCTTCAGGTCGGCCAGGACCCGGTCGGTACGGGCGAGGACCTGGTCGGGCGGGGCCCCGGCGGTGGCGTGGATGGCGGTGCGCACCTGGCCCATGAGGGCGGCGGCGGCGACGTTGTGGCCCTGCACGTCACCGATGACGGCGGCCGCGGTGGTCGCGTCGAGGCGAATGAGGTCGTAGAAGTCGCCGCCGACGTCGATGCCGCGGGTGGCGGGCAGGTAGCGGGCGGCGACCTGGAGCCCGGGCACGGTCGGCAGGCTGCGCGGGAGCAGGGCCTCCTGCAGGGTGTGGGCGAGGTCGTGCTTGGCGTCGTAGAGGCGGGCGCGGTCCAGCGCCTGGGCGATCAGGCCGGCCAGCGAGGTGAGAACGGCGCGTTCCTCGGCGCTGAAGACCCGGGGGCGGTCGTAGGAGAGGACGCAGCAGCCGACGGGGCGGCCGGAGATCAGCAGGGGGAGGAAGGCCCAGGCCTTCTTTCCGCTGATCCGCGGTGCCTGGGGGTGGCGGCGGGCCATCTCCTCGGGGCTGGTGAAGAAGGCGGGCAGACCGTCGGCCAGCACCTGGCCGGCGGGGGTGAGGTCGGTGTCCAGGGGCAGACCGTCGAGGCGGTCGATGCTGTCCTGGTCGTAGCCGCGGTATCCGGTGATCGTCAGGCGGCCGGCCTCGGCGGCGGACAGGACGAGGCCGTCGGCGCCGAAGGCGGGCAGCACCTGGTCTCCGATGAGTTCCACCACGTCGCGCACCGCGACGGTCTCGGTCAGGGCCGCGGCCAGGTGCATCAGCTGGTAGAGGCGGCCGGCCTGGGCCCGGTCCGCGGGCAGCCCGGCGGGGCCGCGCGGGCTGGAGGCGGGCGGCGGCTCGCCCGTCTCGGGCGCCGGGGCCCGGGTGACGCGGGCGCTGATGCCGCTGGCGTCCGGGTAGAGCTCGAAGCGCAGCCAGACGTCGGGGGGGCGCAGCGCGGTGTAGGCGACCGGGTCCCGGCTGATGACGGCCGTGCGGTAGTGGTCCTCGGCGACGGGCTGGTCCAGCCAGGGCAGGGCCTGCCAGGGGCGGGTGCCCCGCAGCTGGTCCTTGTCGCGGCCGAGCAGGGCCGCGGCCGTGTCGGTCAGGAAGGTGATCCGGCCCTCCAGATCGAGGGCGACGGCGCCTTCAGGCAGGCGCTCGGCATAGTCCGCCGCGGCCTGCGCGGGCTCGCTGTAGGGGCGGGGCAGGCCGACGGGGAGCAGGCGGGGCCGGTCGGGCAGGGTGGGCGGAACGGGGGCCTCGTCGAGGACGCGGCCGATACGCCGGGCGGCCGAGGCGATGTAGCCCTGCTCGCGCCGGGAGGCGGACGGCGGGTGGCTGGCGGGCCACATCAGGAGCAGGGCACCCCGGCAGTGGGTGCGGCCGGGCACCGGAACGGCGGCGAGCGAGAAGCGGTACGGCAGGCTCGCGGCGGCCCGCGGATAGGTGCGGGCCATGTCCTCCTGGGAGGCCACCCACACCAGGCGGTCCCGCTGGACGGCCTCGCCCACCGGCACGGGGGCGCTCACGGGCACCCGGTGCCACGGCAGGGCCATCTCCGCCGGAATGCCGCACACCACGAGCAGGCCGAGCACCTGCTGCGACGCGTCGAGCAGGTACACCGCGCCGGCCGAGGCACCGGCCTGCAGCACGGTGTCCACCAGCGTCCCGTCCAGCAGGCCGGCCTGCGCGGACTCGTCAGCGGCGCCGGACACCGCGGCCTCCGGCGTCGTGGCCGGACGGTCGGCGGCAGGCGACCGCGCCGCGCCGGGGCCTCGCCCGCGGCGACGCACAGCCGGTCCAGCCGTGTCCGGGCACGCCTCCAACGTACGCCGACCCCTCCCTGCCGCGCACCGCCGGAGCCGCCCGGGGGGGCCGGCGGTGGGGGCCGGGCGGCGGCGGACGCCTGGGACACACCGCTGGATGGCCTAGCGGAGCCGCCACCTCCGCCCCGGTGGACATAACGTCCCATATATGAGTAAACGTCACATTGCCTACCTGGCATGCACAGCAGCACTCGTCGGTACGGCCCTCGGGGCCGCCCCACCCGCCGCGCACCCCACGGTCCACGTGGTGCGGCCCGGCCAGTCCATCCAGAAAGCGGTGGACGCCGCCGCCCCCGGGGACGTCGTCCAGCTGACGGCCGGCGTCTACCACGAGAGCGTGAAGGTGAGCACCCCCGGACTGACCCTGCGCGGCCTGGGCGGCCAGACCGTGATCCGGCCGGGCACCAAGAAGGCCGCAGCCGGCAGCTGCGCCGAGGGCGGCAACGGCATCTGCGTGATCGGCACCAAGGACCACGACGTCGAGGACGTCACCGTCGCCTCCCTGACCGTGACCGGCTTCACCCGCTCGGGCGTGTTCGCCATGGCCACCGACCGGCTGACCGTGCGCGGAGTCACCGCCGTCGGCAACGGCGTGTGGGGCATCGCCCAGGAGCGCTCGGTGCGCGGGGTGTTCCGCCACAACACCCTGCGCGACAACGGCGACGCGGGCCTGTTCCTCGCCAACACCGTCAAGACCGAGGAGGGCGCGGCGGACACCCGGGGCACGTCGGTGGCCCACAACCGGATGGAGGGCAACCGGATCGGCGTCACCGTCCGGCGGCTGCGCAACCTCACCGTCGCGGACAACCGCATCACGGGCAACTGCGCGGGCGTGTTCGTCGTCGGCGACGAGAACGAGCCGCGGGCCGGCGCCCTGACCGTGCGCGGCAACCACGTCGTGGCCAACAACAAGTCGTGCCCGAAGACCGACCGGCTGGAGGCACTGCAGGGCTCGGGCATCGTCGTGACCGGCGCCGAGGACACCCTGGTGACCCGGAACGTGGTCCGGGACAACGCCGGCTCCTCGTCCATGTCGGGCGGCATCGTCCTGTTCAAGAGCTTCGTCGGCACCACCAACGAGCACAACCGGATCAGCGACAACGTCCTGCGGGGCAACTCCCCCGCGGACCTCGTCGACACGGACACCGCGAGGGACAACACCTTCGAGGGCAACCGGTGCGCGGCGTCGAAGCCGGCGGGCCTGTGCTGACCGCGGCGCCGGGGGCACCGGAGGAGGAGGGGAAGCGGCCGGTGACGACCGCCCAGGCCGCCCCGCCGCCGCCCATGAGGCTGCGGGAGCTGGTGTTCGGGGCGGCGTGCGCCGCCGCGCTGCGTGCCTGCGCCCGGCTGGGCGTCGCCGACGCCCTCGGGGACGAGCCGATGACGGTGGACGACCTGGCCGCCGGCGTGAAGACCGAGCCGGGCCCGCTGTCGAGGCTGCTGCGGGCGCTGTCCTGCTACGGCGTCTTCGCCGAGCGGCCGGACGGGCGCATCGCCCACACCGAGATGTCCCGCCTGCTGCGCGAGGACGATCCGCACAGCCTGCGCGCCATCGCCCTGTGGTGCACGGAGCCGTGGACCTGGGACGCCTGGCCCCAGCTGGACGAGGCGGTCCGCACCGGCCGCAACGTCGTGGAGGGGCTGTACGGGAAGGAGTTCTTCACGTACCTCAACGAGGACGCCCCCGAGTCGGCCGAGGTCTTCAACCGGGCCATGACCACCTCCAGCGAGCAGTCGGCCCGCGATGTCGCGGCCCTCCTCGACCTGTCGGGCTGCTCCTCGGTCGCGGACGTCGGCGGCGGGCAGGGGCACGTGGTGGCGAGCCTGCTGGACAAGTACCCGCGGATGAGCGGCGCGCTGCTCGACCTGCCGCGCGTGGTGGAGAAGGCGGTGCCCCGCCTGCGCGAGGGCGGCGACCTGGCCGACCGGGTCCGCGTCGTCCCCGGTGACGTGCGCGAGGCCGTCCCCGTCCGGGCTGACGTCTACGTCATCAAGAACATCCTGGAGTGGGACGACGACAGCACGGCCCGGACCCTGGCCAACGTCATCGGCGCGGGCGGGCCCGGTGCGCGGGTCGTGGTCATCGAGAACCTGGTCGACGACACGCCCTCGATGCGGTTCAGCACGGCGATGGACCTGTTGCTGCTGCTCAACGTCGGCGGGGCGAAGCACACGACGGCGAGCATGCTGAGCCGGCTGACCGGTGCCGGGCTCGTCGTCGACGAGGTGCGGCCGGTCAACCCGTACCTGCACGCCTTCGACTGCCACGTGCCGGGCTGATCCGGCCCCGCGCAGACCCCGGCCGCCGGGCCCGCAGCGTCGCGGGCCCGGCGGCCGGTGGGTTGCGGGGGCTCAGCCCGCGGTGTCGCGCTCCCAGAGGTAGAAGCGCTGGGCCATGGCGTCCTTGGGGGAACGCCAGGTCTCGGGGTCGTACGCGCTCACGTACGCCGACAGCCGCTCGCTGACGAGCTGGAACTCGGGGTGGCCGGCGACCTGGGCGATGGCGGGCCCCGGGTCCTTCTCGGACTCGATGAGGTGCATGTACACATCACCGAACTGGAAGAGGCTGCGCCGGTTCACCCCGACGAGGCGGGGCAGTTCGCCCCGGTCCGACTCGGCGAACACCTTGGCGATGTCGGAGGCCGACCCGGGGGCCATCCGGGCGACGATGAGGGCCTGGTGCATGGTGCGCTGTCCTCCGTACGGCTCAGTCGTTCGGCACGTGCCCGAGTTCGGCCGCCGCCTTCTCGATGCGGTCGCGGATCAGGGCCATCTGCACCTTGGAGTTGCGGTTGATGTTGTCCGTCATCCAGGCGTCGTCGACCGGCGCCTCCGGCTTCATCTCGAAGTCCTGGACCCACACCATGCGGGTGCCCGCGCCGGTCTCCTCGTACCGCCACCGGATGTTCATGTAGGCGAAGGGGCCGGTCTCCACCCGGTGGGCCTTGACGGTGAGATTGGCGCGGTCCGTCTCCCGCTGCGAGACCCAGCTCCACACGGTGCCGTTCTCGTCGGGGTGCATGGTCAGCCGGAACGTGGTCCGCTCGCCCTCCTGGGAGAGGATCTCCACGGAGGCGTACTCGCTGAACAGCCGGGGCCAGTTCGCCAGGTCGTTGGTCATGTCCCAGACCAGGTCGACGGGCGCGGCGATGACGATCTCGTTCTCGGTGTGTGCGGCCATGTCAGGCTCCCGCGGGCAGTGCGCCGTTGACCTGGTCCAGGAACTGCCGGGGCGTCTTGCAGCGCTCCGCGTCCGGCGGCATCGGCGCCTCGTAGCGGTTCTCCAGTTCGCCGACGATGCCGAGCAGGCCGAGCGAGTCGATGCCGAAGGTGTCGAAGCCGGTGTCGAGGCTCTGCTGCAGCTCCTCGGGGGCCACGGTGACGCCGGCGGCCTTCTTCATCAGCTCGGCCAGCTCTTCCACGGTGATGCGGTCACTCATACCGGTTCCTCTCCTGTGCTGTGCGGTCGGCGCCGCAGGAGCAGCGCCGAGTTCGACCCCATGAGTCCCCGGCTGAGGATCAGCGCCGTGCGCAGTTCGGCGGGGCGCGCCCGGCCGGTCACGAGGTCGAGGTCGTGGCAGATGTCGAAGACGTGCGGCGTGGGCGGGACCAGGCCCTCCTCCATCGCGAGGACCGCCGCCGCGGTGTCCAGCACGGGCGCGGCGCCGTAGCCGCGGCCGATGCCGGTCTTGGGGGCCGTGACGGGCACCCGGGTGCCGTGCCGGCCGAGGGCGTCGCTGAGCGCCAGGGCCTCGGCCCGGTCCGCTTCGGGCACGCCGAGCGCGTCCGCGAAGACCACGTCGACGTCCTCGGGGGCGCAGCCCGCCTCGTCCAGCGCTCCGCGCACGGCCTGCGCCAGCCCCTCGCGGGACTCCGCCCAGCGGCCGGCGCCGGTGAAGGTGGCCGCGTGCCCGGCGAGGACGGCCCGGATCGGCGCCCCCCGTTCCCGTGCCGCGTCCGCGTCCTCGACGACCAGCATGGCCCCGCCCTCCGCGGGCACGAACCCGCGGGCGGCGGAGGTGAAGGGGCGGTAGGCCCGCTCGGGGTCCTCCTCGGTGCTCAGCTCCCCGTACCCGAGCTGACAGACGATCGAGTACGGGGCGAGCGGCGCCTCGGTCGACCCGGCCACCAGCACGCCGGTGCCGCGCCGCACCGCCCGGCCCGCGTGGGCGAGGGCGTCGAGGCCGCCGGCCTCGTCGGAGGCGACCACGCCGCAGGGACCCTTGAAGCCGCGGCGGATGGAGATCTGGCCGGTGCTGGCGGCGTAGAACCAGGCGATGGACTGGTAGGGGCCGACGAAGCGGCTGCCCTTGCTCCACAGCTGCTGCAGCTCCCGCTGTCCGAACTCGCCGCCGCCGGAGGCGGCCGCGGTGACCACGCCCACCGAGAACGGGTCGGCCTCGCTGTCGCCGCGGCCGAGGCCGGCGTCCGCCAGCGCGAGGTCCGCCGCGGCCATCGCGAAGTGCGTGAACCGGTCGGTCTGGACCAGGAACCGCTCCTCGATCGACGCCGCGGCGTCGAACTCCCGGACCTGTCCGGCCACCCGCAGCGGCAGGTGCTCGCACCCTTCGCGGGTGACGGGTCCGAGGGCGCTGATGCCCTCCTTGGTGGACTTCCAGAACGTCTCGGTGTCCGTTCCGTTGGGCGCGACCACGCCGATTCCGGTGACGGCCGCGCGCCGGGGTCGTCGTGCGCTCATCGTCTGCCCTCCCTCGACCGGGTCAGGACCACCGCGGACTGGAAGCCGCCGAACCCGCTGCCCACGGAGAGCACACTGTTCAGCGACCGTTCGCGGGCGACCCGCGGGACGTAGTCCAGGTCGCACTCGGGGTCCGGGGTCTCGTAGTTGGCGGTGGGCGGCACCACCTGGTGGGCCAGGGCCAGCACGCAGGCCACCAGTTCGATCGACCCGATCGCGCCGAGGGAGTGGCCCACCATGGACTTGATGGAGCTCATCGGCGTGGTGCGGGCGTGCTCGCCCAGTGCCCGTTTGACCGCGGCGGTCTCGTGCCGGTCGTTCTGCTGGGTGCCCGACCCGTGCGCGTTGACGTAGTCGACGGCCGTGGGGTCGAGCCGGGCGTGGGCGAGGGCGTCCTCGATGGCGCGGGCCATCTCCAGGCCCTCCCGGGTCAGCCCCGTCATGTGGTAGGCGTTGCCGAAGGTCGCGTACCCGGTGAGTTCGCAGTACACGTGGGCGCCGCGGGCCCGCGCGTGTTCGAGCTCCTCCAGGACGAGCACCGCGCCGCCCTCGCCCATGACGAATCCGTCGCGGTCGGCGTCGAAGGGACGCGAGGCGTGGGCGGGGTCGTCGTTGTTCGGGGACGTGGCCTTGATCGCGTCGAAGCAGGCCATGGTGATGGGTGAGATCGGGGAGTCCGACGCGCCCGCTATGCAGATGTCGGCCCGCCCCTCCTCGATCGTGTGGAAGGCGTATCCGACGGCGTCGAGACCCGAGGTGCAGCCGGTGGACACGGTCTGCACCGGTCCGCGCGCCTCGAACCGCTCGGCGACGGTGGCGGCGAGCGTGCTCGGCGTGAACGCGCGGTGCAGCTGCGGCTCGGCCCGTCCGGGGTCCACGTCCCAGCGCTGCCCGTGGTGGCTGACCAGGACGTAGTCGCGCTCCAGCCGGGTGGTGCCGCCGACCGCGGTGCCCAGGCTGACCCCGACCCGCCAGGGGTTCTCCCGGGCGAGGTCGAGACCGGAGTCCCGGACCGCTTCGGCGCCGGCCACCAGAGCGAACTGGATGTAGCGGTCGCACCGCTCGATCTGTTCCGGGGCCAGGCCGTGGGCGGCCGGGTCGAAGTCGCATTCGGCGGCGATCCGGGACCGCAGGCCGGCGGGGTCGAAGAACGTGATGCCCCGCGTCGCCGTGCGCCCGTCCGTCAGCAGCTGCCAGAACGCCGGGGCGCCGATCCCCCCCGGAGCGACCACGCCTATGCCGGTGACCGCGACGCGCCTGGTCATGATCGGACGCGTTCCGGCTCGGACACCGGGTCCGCCGCGCTGGCGTCGGTCCCCTCGGTGTCGACGTGGCCCAGCGGCGGGCTGGGCGCCAGCGGGCCGAGGTGGAAGACGATCCGGGCCTCCACGTTGCCCACGTTGCGGAAGCGGTGGCGCACGTGGGCGGGGATCATCAGCGCCTGTTCGGGCCGCAGCGGGTGGGGTCCCCCGTCGAGGTCCACCTCCAGCTGTCCGCACACGACGTAGACGAACTCCTCCGAGTACGGGTGGTAGTGCTCCGCGATGCGGTCGCCGGGTTGCACGGTGGCGACGCCCATGAAGCCGCTGGTGGCGCCGACCGTGGTCGGGGTGAGCATGGCGCGCAGGTCACCGCCGCGCCGGGTGTTGGGCTCGATGTCGCTGAAGTCGACGAGCCTGGGGGTGGTTCTGTTCACGACGTTCCTCCGATCGTGTGCGGCGACGCGGGCCGGCCGCCGCGGCCGTGGCACCGGATGTTCAGGCCGCGGGCGCGCGGCGGTCGGTGACGAGGTCCATGAGGGTGAGCCGGAGCAGCCGGGCCGAGACGTCGCCCGCCGCGGCGGCGGCGTCCGACCCGAGCGCGTCGGTGTCGAGGAGTTCCAGCAGTTCGGCCGCCCCGGCGCGGTCCCCGAGGGCGAGCACCGCGCCCGGGTCGGCGTCGAGTCCGGCGCGCAGGTCGACCAGGCGTACGACGACGTCGTCGCGCTGGAAGATCGTGCTGCGCAGCACGGGGTTGTCCGGGGCGTCGGCCGCGGCGTCGCGCTGGGCGAGGAGTTCGGCCAGCCGCATGCCGCGGCCCGGACGGGCCGGGTAGTACAGCGCCCGCCGCTCGGCCTCCGGACCGTCCTGGCCGGCCGTCACGTGGTGGACGGCCGGAAGGGCCGCACGGGTGAAGAAGACCCGCGCCGACTCCGGGTCGTCGAGGTCGCGGTCCTGTTCCAGGTACGGGTTGATGGCTTCCTCGACGGCCCGTACCTCCGGCTGCCGCGCGACGTGGCGCAGCGCGGCGAGCAGGTCGCCGCGCACTTCGACGGCCCGCACGACGCGGTTGCCGTGCATGAACAGGGAGGTGCGGCACAGCCGGGTGGTGTCGTCGACCCGTGGCTCCGGGGAGGCGTAGTCGGCGAGGATCTTCGCGACCTTCTCCTCGCTGCCGGGCTTGACGGTGAAGGTGAGGGCGTGCCGGATCACGCCGTCGCCGATCCGCGGCGCCGTCTGCAGCCGGCGGGTGCCGGACTGGGGAGACGTGGCCGGGCCACCGGTCTCGCGGACGATGTGGAAGCGCAGCGACCTGGTGTCCCTCACACAGTTGTGCAGGGGCCGCACCATCGTCACGTGCTCCTCGCTGTTGACCCAGGTCAGGAACGGCGGGGCGCTCTCCCACTCGCTGGTGATGAGCCACTGGGACGGGTTCTCGATGGACTGGCAGAGCTGGTCGCTGACGTGTCCGGGGACGGAGGCGACCTGGTTGCACAGCTGCTCGTAGGCCTCCAGGAACTGCTGCTGGGCTCCTTCGTGGACGTCGACCAGCAGCACCACGCGCAGCCGGGAGCCGTCGAACACGGACTGGGAGATCCGCTGCGACATCTGCCGGACCGCTCCTGCGACGGTGTGTTCGGACGTAGTGGTCATCCGGGTACTTCTCCTTCGCTGTGGCACAGGCGAACGCCGCCGCGGGGAAGCGACGACGGCGTTCCTCGATCCTGTGCCCGGCCCCAGGAGAGCGCGACTTGGGGGCACTGCCCGGGTGAGCGGCCGTGGGGCGGGCGGGGTGGCCTCACACGAGGTGGGCGAAGACCACGAGGTTGTCGGTGTAGTCCTTGGCGGCGTGGTCGTAATCACCCGCACAGGTGATGAGCCGCACCTCGGGCCGTGCGGCGTCCGCGTAGACCCGCTCGTCGGGGAAGTCGTCCTTGGCGAAGGTCTCCACGTCGTCGACGACGAACGTCGCCGTGCTCCCGTCGGCGCGGTCCACGTGGAAGACGTCGCTCTTGCGCAGCTCGCCGAGCCGCACGAACACGGCGGGCGAGGTCTTGGTGTCGACGTGCCCGGCGATGATCGCCGTGCCCGTCTCGCCCGGCGAGGCTCCCGCGGCGTACCACCCGACGAGGTTGGTGTCGTCGGCCGGCGGGGGCTGCAGGTGCCCCGAGGAGCCGATGGACAGGTCGGTGAAGGGGGCGTCGACCGAGATCTTCGGGATGAGCAGGCGCACCGGCCGCGACCGGGGCAGCTGCCTGCCCGTCGGGTCGGGGCGCGCCGACGGGGCCGACGCGGACGCCCGCGCCGGGGGTGGCGGTGCGGCGGTGCCGGAGGGCTCGGCGTCACCACCGCTCACGGTCATCGCCAGCACCGCGCAGGCCACGGCCGCCATCGCCAGCACGTGGGTCCGCGGGCCCGGCTTCTGCGCGGGCTCGTCGCCGTCGGCGGGGTCGGGGGGACCAGCTGTCATCGGGACATCACCTCCACTGGGCACGGCGGCCGGGCGGGGGGGCCGGCCGGGGGAACGCCGGGGCCGCCACGCGGGTGCCGCGCGGCGGCCGCAGCTGTCTATCGCGTCCGGCATGGTCAGGCCACGCTTCCGGCCGTCCTTCTGCGGCGCGCCGCGTAGAGACCGGTGCCGGCGACGGCGAGGACGGCCAGACCGCCGGCGGTCATCGTCGGTCCGGCGAGGGCACCGCCGCCGGTGTGCATGCCGCCGTGCGGCTTCTCGTGCCCGCCGCGCCGGGAGTTGTCGTCCTCGCCGCTGCCGCTCCAGTCACGGTCGCCCGAGCCCTGGGCGGGGGTCACCGCGGTGAGCGCGCCGCCGCCGGTGTGCATGCCGCCGTGCGGCGAGTCCTGCCGTCCGTCCCAACCGTGGTCCTTGCCGTGCTCCTTGCCGTGCTCCTTGCTGTACGAGGAGTCCTCGTGGTCGCTCCCGTAGGCGTGGGCGCCGGGCGCGCCGAGGGCGAGGACGGCCGAGGCGGCCGCCGTGACCAGCAGTGTGCGCGTGGAACGCATCTGACTTCCCTTCCGTCGCGGGCGGGCGAGGCTGACGCTTCATCAGCCGGTGTGGATCCCGCCCCGACGTGAACCACCGTCAGCGGGGAACGCGCGGCCCGCCACTCAGGGCGATCAGCTGGGTGACGCACCGTCTGGTCCGCGCGGGTGAGCCTCAGCCGGCCGACAGCACCGTGGTGAGGGCTCGGCGCAGGTCGGAGGTGGCGTCCTGGACCGGGCCGGACGAGCGCCAGGCGACGAACCCGTCCGGGCGCACGAGCACCGCGCCGCCGTGCCCGACGCCATGGGCGGCCGCCCAGTCCGCGCCGTCCTCGGGCGTGAGGTCGGCCTCGGACCCGGTGCCGATCCGGTAGGACGTCAGCGGCAGGGACAGCTCGTCGGCGAGGAGGGCGGCGCCGCGGTGCCAGCCGCCCGGGTCGCCGGCGTCGCAGAGCAGGACGAGAGACGTCTCGTAGAGGTCGAGGGTGGACTTCCGGTCCCCCGACTGCCGCAGCCACATGTGGGGTGCGCGGCTGCCGGGCCGGGCGGTCAGGTCGAGGCCTTCCGGGACGACCGGGGCCGCCGGGTCGGCGCCGACCACCGCGCCCCGCGGATAGCGGTAGCCGAGGGCCACGTCGAGGATGCCGCGCTGGGGGCCGCCGCCCCCGCCGGGCGGCGGCGCGAACCCGGGGTGGCTGTGCTCGACCGACCGGGCGGCGGCCCGGGCGCTGGTCGCCTCCGCGACCGGGCGCCGCTCGGCGTCATAGCTGTCGAGCAGGCCCTCGCCGGCCCAGCCGCCGAGCACCGCGGCCAGCTTCCACGCCAGGTTGTGGGCGTCCTGGATGCCCGTGTTGGAGCCGAAGGCGCCGGTGGGCGACATCTCGTGGGCCGAGTCGCCGGCCAGGAAGACGCGTCCCGACCGGTAGCGCTCGGCGACGCGCTGGGCGGCGTGCCAGGGCGCGCGGCCCGTGATCTCCACGTCCAGGTCCATGACGCCCGTCGCGCGGCGGATGTGCTCCACGCACCGTTCGTCGGTGAACTCCTCGACGGTTTCCCCGCGTTCGGGGTGCCAGGGGGCGTGGAAGACCCAGTTCTCCCGGTTGTCCACCGGCAGCAGCGCGCCGTCGGCGTCGGGGTCGGTCAGGTAGCAGACGATGAAGCGGCGCTCGCCCACGACGTCCGCGAGCCGGCGGGAGCGGAAGGTGATGCTGATGTTGTGGAACAGGTCGCCGGGGCCGCTCTGCCCGATGCCGAGCTGTTCGCGCACGGGGCTGCGCGGGCCGTCGGCGGCGACCAGGTAGTCGGCGCGGATGGTGGTGTGCTCACCGGTCTCCCGGCTCTTGACCACGGCCGTGACGCCGTCGGAGTCGCTGTCGAAGGACAGCAGTTCGGTGTTGTAGCGCAGGTCGCCGCCGAGCCGAGCGGCGTGGTCGAGGAGGACGGGTTCCAGGTCGTTCTGGCTGCACAGGCACCATGAACTGGGGCTGAAGCGGGCCAGGCCGCCGCCCGGGTCGATCTCCCGGAACAGCCACTCCCCCGCGTCGCCGACCAGTGTGGGGGTCTGCAGGATGCCGTGGTTGTCCGCGAGCGTGGCGGCGGCCCGGCGGATCCCGGGCTCGACACCGGACACCCGGAACAGTTCCATCGTGCGTACGTTGTTGCCGCGGCCGCGGGGGTGGACGGAGGTGGCGGCGTGCCGTTCCACCAGGGTGTGGCGGACTCCGAGGCGGCCGAGGAACAGGGAGGTCGACAGGCCGACCAGGGAGCCGCCCACGATGAGGACCGGTACCTGGTGGACCGTGCGTTCGGACGGATGGGCTCGTCGGGTCATCGTTCGCCTCCAGCGCGTCGGGTTGCGGATCGCGGCCGGGGTGCGGCCGGGTCTCATCCATGCCCCGCGTCACCCGCTCAGGCTGCGGCGTCACCCGCTTAACCCGCTGGATTCGCGTGTTCGGCGGCACGGCGGCCGGGCTACCGCGCCGACGTCCGGCACCGTGGCGCCGTGCACGACTCCGTCGGCTTCTCCGGCGCCGCCCCCGCCCCACGGCAGGCCGACGCCCCTGGGACCCCGGTCGGGGTCCCAGGGGCGTCGGCCGCTCCACGGCCGGCGGGGCGGGGGAGCCAGCCCGGTGCCCTCTCCCCTGA
>NZ_CBDQZH010000007.1:0-234944 GCF_965341775.1 Streptomyces sp. bgisy159
CCCCGCGCCGGGCGAGGGCGGCGTCGCGCAGCCCGCGGGCCACGCCCGCGGGCAGTACCCGGGTGGTGTAACGGCGTTCGGACTCCAGGCCCTTGCCGGCGCCGACGCTGCGCGCGACGAGCGCCTTGGACAGGCCCTCGGCGTAGGTGCGCGTGCGGAAGTACCGGAAGCGCTCGCGTCCCTCGGGCACCTTGTGGTGGATCACCGCCCTGTCGTCGACGAGGAGGACGGCGTCGGGTCTCGCCCTGCCGAGCCGGATGCACAGTTCCGTCTCCTCGCCGCCCAGCGGACGCTTGTCGCCGTCCCGTCCGATGCCGGTGGCGAAGCCGCCCACCAGGTCGAACGCCGTGCGCCGGAACGAGGCGTTGCCGCCGAGGATGTTGCGCACCCGTACCCGGCCGGGCGGCAGCCCCCGGTAGGAGCAGCCGACCACCCAGTCGAACTCCTCCGGGAACCACACGGGCCGCTTCCCGGTGGACCAGACGGGCTGCGCCCTTCCGCCGACGGCCAGCACCCGCGGGTCGCTGTAGGGGTCGGCGAAGCGGCGCAGCCAGTCCCTCTCGGCGACGGCGTCGTCGTCGAGGAAGGCGATCACCTCGCCACGCGAGGCCGCGACCCCGGTGTTGCGGCCGGCCGACAGCCCGCGCGGGCCCGCGTTCGGCAGCACCCGCACCGCGCCCGCCCCCCGGTACGCGCGCTCCAGCCGGTCCAGCAGCGCCGGGTTGTGGTCGACGACCAGCACAGTCTCCAGCGGCGGGTGGCTCTGCGCGCGCACCGAGGCCACCGCGGCGAGGATGTCCGCCCAGCGGTCCTCGGTGTACACGCAGATCACCACGGAGATGTCGACCGGGATCAACGCGCCTCTCCCCGTGCCGGGTCGAGCAGCGGGGAGTGACCCGGACGGCGGCGCAGTGCCCGCCGGTTGGACCGCTCCCCGAGGATGACCCGCAGCACCCGCAGTCCGTCGCGCACGGCGCGCAGATTGCTGACGCCGTGGATGCGCAGGTACTCGTGGCTGGGGATCTCCTGGACCTTCAGGCCCGCCTTGACGACCCGGATGTTCATCAGGGTCTCGACCTCGAAGCCGGTGCAGTCGAGGTCGATCTTGTCCAGGCAGTGCCGCCAGAAGGCGTTGTAGCCGTAGCACAGGTCGGTGTAGCGGGCGCCGAACTTGCGGTTGACGAGGGCGCACAGCACCCGGTTGCCCAGCCATCGGACGAAGGTCATGTCGTCGGTGCCGCCGCCGTTGGCGAAGCGGGAGCCCTTGGCGAAGTCGGCGCCGGAGACGAGCGCGGAGACGTACGACACGATCTCGTTGCCGTCGGCCGAGCCGTCGGCGTCGACCATCACGATGATGTCACCGGTGCACGCCTCGAACCCGGTGATCAGGGCGTCCCCCTTGCCCTTGCCCTGCTGCCCGACGATCCGGACGCCGGGCCTGAGCCGCCGGGCGACGTCGACGGTGTCGTCGGTGGAGTTGCCGTCGACCAGGACCACTTCGTGGATCCAGTCCGGCAGGCTCTTGAAGACGTACGGGAGGTTCTCCGCCTCGTTCATGGCGGGGATCACGACGCTCACCGGCGGTGCGATCGCCAGGTGAGAGGAGACGGGCCGGTACTTTCCGGCGGTCGACGGATCCGGGTGCTCCTGGTCCCGGTGGTCCTGGGTCGATGTCGCCGGCTGCAGAACGGAACTCATGAAAGTGGTCCCTCTCGTCCGGTGGGCCGCCCGCCCCTGGGCGGCCCGGATCCACGTCCGGTTCGAAAGGGGGGTTTCCCACCCGTCCGGCCCGCGGGCACGGCGACGCCGTCCGCACGGACCCCGGGTGAGTTGGCAGAACTGACCGGCTTTCAGCAATCGGCCGCCGGTCGCGCGGCACGGCTCGGTCATCACCTGTGCGGTCACCGAGCACGGCACCCCCCTACCGCGCCCCGCGCCGGGAGCCGTCGTGGCTCTCGAGCCCTCCCCTTGAGCCGTGTGCTGACGGACCGATGCGGGTGAGATGTATGACGGTATTGACGATTGCGCCTGTATGGCAAGAGCCGGGGTGACCCTCACCTTTTCGTTCATTTGACCGTTACACTACGGCTCGTCCCGTCATGGTTCCCGGATTGTCCGAAAACGCGTCAAGAACCCGCACCGGAACCCCCATCAGTTTTGGCATGGACACTTCCCGTCAACACGCGTAGTTGCTACGACGGTTGTGGCAGAGATCCTGCTAAGGGAGGTTCCATGAGACGTTCCCGAATCGCGGCATTCGTCAGCTCAGTCCTCCTCGCCGTCGGCACCGCCCTCACCGGTGCCGTCACGGCGCAGGCGTCCCAACTCGCTGCAAGCGGGGGCTATGTGGCCCTCGGAGACTCCTACTCCTCAGGCGTCGGCGCGGGCAGTTACATCAGCTCCAGCGGCGACTGCAAGCGCAGCACGAAGGCGTATCCCTACCTGTGGAACGCCGCCCACTCCCCCTCGTCCTTCACGTTCGCCGCCTGCTCGGGTGCCCGAACGGGTGATGTTCTGGCGAACCAGCTCGGCGGCCTCTCCTCGTCCACCGGCCTCGTCTCCATCAGCATCGGCGGTAACGACGCCGGCTTCGCCGACGTCATGACCACCTGTGTGACCAGCTCCGACAGTACCTGCGTCGCCCGCATCAACACCGCCAAGGCCTACGTCGACTCCACGCTGCCCGGCAAGCTCGACAGCGTGTACACCGCGATCCGGGACAGGGCGCCCAACGCCCGTGTGGTCGTCCTGGGTTACCCCCGCTTCTACAAGCTCGGCACGTTCTGCATCGGCCTGTCCGAAACCAAGCGCAGGGCCATCAACGAAGCGGCGGACTACCTGGACGCCGCCGTCGCCCGGCGGGCCTCCGCCCACGGCTTCGCCTGGGGCGACGTCCGCCCGACCTTCACCGGCCACGAGATCTGCTCCGGCAGTTCCTGGCTGCACAGCCTCAACTGGCTGAACATCGGCGACTCCTACCACCCGACCGCCGCCGGGCAGTCGGGCGGCTACCTGCCGGTGCTCAACGCCAACGACTAGGCCGGCGACCAGGCCTGCGACAGGCCCAGGTGTTCCGTCCTAGGAGCCGGGCGAGCCGGAAGGAGAAGAGGAGGCCCCGCCCGTCGGGGTCTCCTTCTCACAGGTGACCGAGAACGGCACCGCGTCCGACCTCGCCGTCACCGGCTCGCGCACCTCCACCCCGAGCGTGGAACGGTACGTCCCGCTCTCGGCGTACGTCGTCACGATCACCCGGTCCTGCCGGGTCCGGCCGCCGCCCTCGGGGAAACGCAGCGTCTTCCAGCCGGGGTCCATCACCTTCCCGTCCCCGGTCACCCAGCGGTAGCTGACCTCCGCCGGCAGCCGGCCCACCGTGAACACCGCCGTGAAGGCGGGCGCCCGCTCGTCGGGCGGCGGACACGCGCCCGCGTAGTCGGCGTGCGTGCCGGTGACGGTGACCGACACGGACTGCGGCGGCGGCGCCGGTTCCGACGAGCCGGTGCTCGGCGACGGGCCGGGTTCCCCCGAGCTCTCGTCACCGGCCGGGGTGGTCGCGGTCGTCGGGTCCCCCGGCGCCGACGCAGTCACCTCCGCGCTCGGGCCGCCGTCACCGCCCGCCTCGTTCCCCCCGCCCCCGTCCCGGCCGAGCAGGCCGTACGTCAGGCCCGTCACCGCCAGGGCCAGCAGCAGCGCGCCCGCGAGGAGCACGGCGGCGGTACGCCGGTCGCGGCGCGGGGCGGTGGCCGTCACCGGCGACGGCCGGGTACCGGTGCCGGAACCCGGACGGGGCGGGGGCTCGCCCCGCAGCGGCCCGGTGGTGTGCGTCGGCGGATGCGGGTACGGCGCCGTCGGCGCGGCAGGCGGTGCCGCGCGCACGGTGCCGGTACCGGACGCGACGCCCCCGGCCGCCACGATCCGCAGGTCCTGCTCGGCCGGGCCGGCCGCGAGCCGGTCGGCGGGGTCCTTGCGCAGCAGCCCCTCGATCACGGGTGTCAGCGGGCCGGCCCGGCGCGCCGGCGGCAGCTCCTCGTCGACGATCGCGCGCAGCGTGCTGAGCGGAGTGTCCTGACGGAACGGCGAGTTGCCCTCCACGGCCGCGTACAGCAGCACGCCCAGCGACCACAGGTCCGACTCGGGGCCCGGCCGCCGCCCGAGCGCCCGCTCCGGCGCCAGGAACTCCGGGGAGCCGATGACCTCCCCGGTCATCGTCAGCTCCGAACTGCCCTCGACGCGGGCGATGCCGAAGTCGGTGAGCACCACCCGGCCGTCGTTCGCCAGCAGTACGTTGGCCGGCTTCACGTCCCGGTGCAGCACGCCGGCGTCGTGCGCGGCGCGCAGCGCGGCCAGCACCTCCGCGCCGATGTGCGCGGCGCGCCGCGGCTCCACCGGCCCCTCGGCGTCCAGCAGTTCGGCCAGCGAGATCCCGCGGACCAGTTCCATCACGATCCAGGGCCGGCCGTCCTGCGCCGCCACGTCGTACACCGTCACCACGTTGCGGTGCGACACCCGGGCCGCAGCCCACGCCTCCCGCTCCAGCCGCGCGTACATCCGCTCGACCTCCGCCGTCGGCAGCCCGGCGGGCGCGCGGACCTCCTTCACGGCGACCTCGCGGTGCAGCACCTCGTCCCGGGCCCGCCACACGGTGCCCATACCGCCCTGGCCGAGCGGGGACAGCAGGCGGTACCGGCCCGCGATCAGACGCTCACTGCCCGGTTCCTCGGACACGGCCGCCCCCTCTTCGCACTCCGCGCGATATCTCCCCAAAGTAGCTCAGCCGACTACGGATGCCGCCCCCTTGAGCACCAGTCCTGCGCCGATCACCACGACGACCAGCGCCGACCACAGGGGCGCCGCCCGGCGTACGGAGGTGACGACCGGGTGCGCGGTCCAGCGCGGGCGCCGGTCCAGGACCCGGGTCACCCCGGCCCCCAGCCGGACCACGGCGAACCCGGCCGCGGTGAGCGTCAGGGCCAGTCCGGCGCCGTACGCCACGACCAGCAGCAGCCCGAACCAGGCGTGCCCGAGCGCGGCCGCGCCCACCAGCACCACGACGGCCGACGGACTGGGCACCATCCCGCCCGCGAACCCGAGCAGCAGGGTGCCGCGCAGGGTGGGCGCGACCGGGTGCGAGTGGGTGACACCACCGTGGGTGTGGGTGTGGGTGTGGGTGTGATCGTGGTGGTGCTCGTGGTGATGGTGATGGCCGTGACCGTCGTGGTCGTGGTCGTGGCCGTGCGGGTGCGGGTGCGATTCGTGGTCCGGGGCCGGGGCGCCCACGGTGGCCAGGCGGCGCTCGGGGGTCTTCACGGGCGCGTGGTGGTGGTCGTGCGCCGGGTGCCGGGCGCGCCAGGCCCGTCGGACGAGGGTGGTGCCCGCCAGCATCACCAGGGCACCGCTGGCCAGGCCCAGCCAGGCGATCACCGAGGGAGCGGCGGCGGAGCCGGCGGTGACCAGCAGGCCGAGGGCCACCACACCGAGGGTGTGGGTCACGGTCACCGAGGCGGCCAGGGGCAGGACGTCCCTGAGGCGGGCCCTGCCGCCCCGGGCGGCGGCGGTCGCGGCCATCAGGGTCTTGCCGTGGCCCGGCGCCAGCGCGTGCAGCGCGCCGAGCCCCACCGCGAGGAGCAGGGCCAGGGCGGCGAAGCCGACGGTGAGGTCCTGGCGGGCGACGAGGTGGTCCAGGGCCCGGGTCCACCGGTCGGCGCCGCGGGGCAGGACGGACGCGGCGGGCGCGTCCCGGTCCTCGTCGGCCAGCGCCGGGCCGCCGGGGCGCACCCGCAGGGAGGCCGTCGTGGTGTCGGCGGGGGAGGAGAGCAACTCCTCCGGATAGGTGGTGAGTTCACGGGAGACCGAGGTGCCCGGCACATCCGTGCCGGTGAGCGTCATGCGGTCGCCGCGCGCGGTGATCTCCCGCCAGCCGGGGCCGGCGGAGTCGCTCGCGCTGCGGAACTCGACGGTGACGGTGTCACCGGTGGGCAGCGGTGCGCCGAGGGCGCACTCCACGCGCACGGTGTCCAGGCCGGCCTGTCCCGGGCGTACGGCGGCCCGGGCCGCGGTGACCGTCAGTGCGACGGTGCCGCCGTCGACGGTGAGGCGGCTGCCGGCGGCGGCCGCTGCGCAGCGCTCCCGTGCCCAGGCGGTGAGCCCGCCGAGCCGTTCGATGTCGGGCCGGGCCTGGGTCGCCGGGATCTCGGCGAGGTCCTCGACGTGGTCGACGCGCAGCCGGCCGGGGGCGGCCACCAGACCGTCGTAGTGGTTGACGGTGAAGTTGCCGAGGGGATGCGCGCTCGCGGGGGCGGCGGGCAGCAGGGCGAGCGCGCACCCGGCCGTGAGCGCGGCCGTGCCGGCGGCGAGCGGGCGGCGGAGGTTCACCGGTGGGCCTCCCGGTCCGTCGTCGTCTCCAGGGTCCGCAGCGTGCTGCGGGCGGTGCGGGCGCCCAGGGGGGAGAAGCCCGGGTTGAGGTCCAGCGCGGCCGAGAGGTGGGCGCGGGCGTCCTCGGGGTGTCCGGTGGCGGCCTCGATCATGCCGAGGTGGTACAGGAAGAGGGCGTTGCGGTAGCCGGTGGCGACGGCCCGCCGGGCGTGGGGGAGCGCTTCGGCGCTGTGGCCGTTGACGTGCAGCGCCCAGGCGAGGGCGTCGGCGGTGTGCACGGTCTGCCGACGGGACCACTCGGCGCGGGCCGCGCGCAGGGCCGCCGCGCGGTCGCCGTGGTCGGCGGCGGCCAGGGCGGTGTCCAGGTCGGCGTCGACGCCGCCGGCCCGGGCGAGTGCGGTCCAGGCGTCGACGAGGGCGTACTGCTGCTCGGCCCGTTCCCGGTCGCCGGCCCGGCCGCGGGCCTCGTACAGCTCGCCGAGCGCGACCAGGGGGCCGGGCAGCGGGGCACGCGCCACGACCGCCTCCAGCCCCTTGACGGCGGCGTCCCGATCGCCGTGGGCGGCCTGGGCGCGGGCCCGGCCCTCCAGGGCGGGGAGATAGGTGTCGTCCGCGGCCAGCGCACGGGCATACAGGTCCAGCGCGGCCGTGTACTCGCCCTGCTGCCAGGAGAGGTGGCCGAGCTGGGTGGCGACGTAGGCGATGTCGCCCGGGGCGGTCGCCGCGCCGAGGGCCTGGGTGAGGACGCGGCGGGCGGTGGTGAGGTCGCCGCGCAGCTCGTGGACGTAGGCGTAGCGCGTGAACACGGGGACGCCGGGGCGGCGGGCGTCCGCGGTCCCGGCCGCCGTCGACGCCTCGTCGTAGCGGCCCAGTTCGACCAGGGCGTCGATACGGGAGCACAGCGCACGCTCGCTGTACGGGTTCTCCTTCAGTGCCCGGTCGGCGTACGCCAGCGCGTCCGCGAAGTGGTGGCGGGCGGCGGCGAGCGCGGCCTGCGCGGACAGGGCCTGGTCGTTGCCCGGGCGCAGGTCGAGCGAGCGGCGCGCGGCCCGCTCGGCGAGGGGGTAGCGGGAGGGGTCGCCCTGGGTGCGGGCCTGCTCCACGTAGGCGAGGGCGAGGGTGGCCCAGGCGGCGTGGTCCTTCGGCTGGGTCCGCAGGTGGGCCTGCAGTGAGCGGACCCCGGCGTCCAGGTCGCCCCCGCCGAGCAGCCCCGGATCGACGGCGGCCGCCACCGGCGCCGCCGCCCGCCCGTCGTCCCGCGTGGCGCCCACCGCGATCGCGCCGGCGGTGAGCGCGACGGCCAACAGGCCCGCGCACAGACCGAGTCGCCCGTACCGGCGCGGTCCGGAGGCGCTCACGCGCGTCGCCGGCGGGGTGCCGCTGCCTGGGCGGTCGTCGTTCGGGTGCGGGGGCACGGGGTCTCTCCTTCGTCGGTCAGGTGGGAAGGGGGCGGTGTACGGCTTCGCCGCACACCGCCGGGGGCGCCGGGTCGGCGGGGCGCCCGGGAGGAGCGCCTAGTACGCCCGCCCCCGCATCCGCCGCCACCACATCAGCCCGCCGCCGATCAGCAGCACGCCGATGGCCCCGGCGCCCGCCGACCCGGCGACCAGCGCGGTGTCGGTGCCGCCGCCGGCCGTACCGCCGGGGGCGAGCGCGTCGCCGAGCTGGCTGCGGACGTCGTTGCCGCCGGAGACACCCTTGCCGAGCGGACCGCGGGATCCCTCGGTGGGCAGGGCGACGTACGGGAAGTACTTCTCGAACTCCTTGTCGTTCTTGTCGACGGCGTCACCCAGGTCGTTCTTCGCACCCACCAGTTCGCCCTCGACGACCTGCAGCGAGGCGTCGATCACGTCGTCGGTGAGCCGGCGGCCGTTGGGGAAGCCCGCGTTGTCGCCGTCGAGGACGCCCAGCCGCTTGGGGTGCATGGCCGGCTTGATCGAGGTGTTCAGCCGCAGCTGCTCCGACGGCGTGACGCGCGGCGGCTGGTTCAGCCCGCTCACGCCCTTGAGGAACACGTCGACGAGGTCGTTGCGCGGCTCGGCCGGCGCCTTGATCTTGTAGATCGCCTCGATGAGCTTGGGCAGTTCGGGGTTGGTGACGTTCTTGAGGAACTGCGCGTCGTCCTTCGGGTCGGACGCGTTGAACCGGTCCTTGTCCTTGATCGGGTTGACGACCTCGTTGACCAGCGGGTTGCCCAGCCGCGAGACCTGCGCGTAGTGGCCCTGGGCGGTGCGGCGCTGGGTCGTGGACCAGATGCCCACGACCGGCTGGTCCTTGGACTCCGTGATCAGGTCGTTGGGGACCTGAAGGGCGATGGAGTTGACGTTGTAGCCCTTGAGGGTGTCGTTGCCGACCTCGGAGAGGTTCCCGCCGTACAGCAGGTCGAAGACGCGCAGGTCGAGGAAGAACGGGTCGTCGGCCTGCCCGGCGAAGGTCTGCGCGCCGCCCGGGAGTTTGTACACCGCCTGCTCGCGCAGCTTGGCGTAGTGCGGCATGGACGCCTTGCCCACGTTGGACGGCGCCACGGGGACGTCGTCGGCGAGCTTGGTCCGGTGGACCGCCTTGCCGTGGCGCAGCTTGACCAGTTCCAGGTCGTACGTCTGCGTCACGTTGAGGTCGGGGTCGTCGAGGCTCTCGACGGCACCGGTGTTGTAGAGGAACGTCTTCTTGTTCTTCGTGTGCGTCTTGAACGTGTACCGGAACAGCAGGTCGTCCCGGGCGTCGCCGTTGTTGTCGACGTGCAGGTCGTACTGCGCGTCCTCGGCGAACGTGAAGAAGTTCGGTCCGCCGGCCGGCTCCTCGAACGGGATCCAGTTCGCGATGATCGTCGTCGTGTCCGGCTTGTCCGGGCTCACGAACGCGTACACGTCGGTGTTGTCGTACTGCGGGGCTCCCGATATCAGCGGGGCCTCCCGGTGGCTGGAGGCGTGCGCCGCCCCCGGTTCCAGCGTGGCCACGCCGGCGGCCGCGAGCCCTCCGGCGGCCAGCGCCCCGCAGATCAGGGTCGCGACGCTCCGGCGCCTGGCCGTGCCTCCGCGCTGTGCGCCGGTCCTGGAGTTTGGTGTCATGCCGTCCGTCCTCAGTGCCAACTTGCCTGACGGACGGATATACGGAGCGGACCACCCGATCGGATGGGTCCGCACGAAAAAAAATCTTTCCCGCTCCGGACCCGCGTTTCGGCGCCGCTCATCCGTACTTCCCCCGGAGGTGTGTCCGCGGACAGGTGATCGGAGATGGGGGGGCCGCATGGAGGCGGACGAGCTCCTGGTGCTCGTCGCGGGGGGCGACCACAGGGCGTTCGAGCGGTTGTACGGCATGGTCGCCGGGCCGGTGTTCGGGCTGGTGCGCCGGGTGGTGCGCGACCCGTCGCAGTCGGAGGAGGTGGCCCAGGAGGTGCTGCTGGAGTGCTGGCGCACCGCCGGCCGCTACGACCCGGACCGGGGCAGCGCCCTGTCGTGGATCCTCACCCTCGCCCACCGCCGGGCCGTCGACCGGGTGCGCAGCGCGCGGGCCGCCGGAGAGCGCGAGGAGCGCGAGGCGCGGCGTGCCCACCACCCCGCCTTCGACCAGGTCGCGGAGGAGGTGGAGGCGGGCCTGGAACGGGAGTGGGTGCGCCGCTGCCTCGGCCGGCTGACGGCGCTGCAGCGCCAGTCGGTCACCCTCGCCTACTACGACGGCTACACCTACCGCGAGGTGGCCGAGCGGCTGCGACTGCCGCTGGGCACCGTCAAGACGCGGATGCGCGACGGACTCACCCGGCTGCGTGACTGTCTCGGAGGGGCCGCATGAGCCTGTTCGCCCGGCTGCGCCGCGAGGATCCGCACTCGCTGGCCGCGCCCTACGCCCTGGACGCCCTCGACCCCGCGGAGCGGCACCGCTTCGAGCGGCATCTGCGCTCCTGCGACCGCTGCGCCGCCGAGGTGCGGGCGCTGTCCGAGGACGCCGTCCGCCTCGCCTGGTCGGCGGCCGTGCCGCCGCCGCCCGAGCTGCGCGACCGGGTGCTGGCCGCGGTGCGCGCCACCCCGCAGGAGCAGGCCGCGCCGGGGCAGGCGCGCACGCAGCGGCTTCCGCCGCACGTCTGGGGCACCCCGCCGCCGCCCGCGCGCTCCCGTGCGCCCCGTCGGCGCCGTCCGCTCTTCGTGCCGTTCGCCACCGTGACCGCGGCGGCGGCGCTGGTCGTCGCCGCACTGTTCGCCGTGCAAGCGGGCCGGACCCAGGACCAGCTGGCCGCCGAACGGGACCGGGCACGTGAGATCGCCCACGTTCTCGCAGCTCCGGACGTCCGGGCGGGCACCGGCCGGGACGCCGAGGGCCGCAGTATCGGAGTAATCGCCTCCGCTTCCACCCGGGAAGCGGTCGTCACCTTGCGCGGCTACGGCGACCCCCCGAACGGCAAGGCGCACCAGCTGTGGTTGATGCGCCCCGGTGCGCCACCACGCTCCCTGGGGCTCCTCGACGGCGACACGCCCTTGGTCGCCACCGGCCTTGACAAGGCGGCGACATCACTCGCTGTGACCGTCGAACCCGACGGCGGGTCGGCTCAGCCCACCACTCAGCCCATTGTCCAACTCGCCCTGGAATCGGTTGGATTCGGAGAGTAATCGCGGACGGGTCGTCAACCCCCTTACGGGGAAGGTGAATCCTGTGACCGCGATACACGAGTGCCTCGACGGGGCGATAGGGTTAACCTGCCCGGGCCGGGTGGACTCGTACGGGTGGGGAGTGACATGGAACAGATAACAGTGCGCAGCAGGGCGAGGGTCCCTGCGATCACCTGCGGGAGCAGCGCGACCAGTTCGCGTCTCGACCGCCACCTCTCGGTGCTCGCGGGCCCCGCCATACCGCAGCGGGAGACCGTCGAGGCGACCTCCCTGATGCGGGAGCTGACCACCCGGGACGCCGCGCGCCGGCCCAGCGACCGGGGCACCCGGGTCGGACGCGTGTCGCTGTTCGCCCCCCTGCGCCGACTGCGCCGCTCCCTCTTCGGCGGCCACCGGCACTGAGCCACCGACGGCCCGCGCTCAGGCGGCCACACCGTCCCGGCGCAGCGCTGCGATCTCGTCGTCCGTCATCCCCACGGCGCGCAGCAGCGCCCCGGTGTGCTCTCCGAGCGCGGGTACGGCGTCCATGCGCGGCTGCGCCCCACCCGGCAAGGTGATCGGCGGCAGCAGCGCCCGCAGCGGCCCCACCGGCGTCCCCACCTCCCGCCACCGATGGCGGGCCGCCAGCTGCGGATGGTCCGCCACCTCGGTCAGATCCCGCAGCCGGGCACAGGCGATGCCCGCCTCCTCCAGCAGTTCCAGTGCCTCGTCGGCCCCGAGGCGCGCCAGCGCGGCACCCACCAGCTCGTCCGTGCGCCCGCGGTGCGCCACCCGCGCCGCGTTCGTCGCGAACGCCGGATCCGCCCCCAGCTCCGGCCGCCCGATCACCCGTTCCGCCAGCCGCCGCCACTCCCGGTCGTTCTGCACCGACAGCAGCACCCGGCCCCCGTCCGCCGTCGGATAGGCGTCGTACGGGGCGATCACCGCGTGCGCGAGCCCGGTGCGCACCGGGGCGCTGCCGCCGTGCATCGTGTGGTGCAGCGGATGCCCCAGCCACTCGGTCAGCGCCTCCAGCATGGAGATCTCCACCGGCCCACCCCGCCCGGTCGTCCCCCGCCGCACCAGCGCGGCCAGCACCCCCGAGAAGGCGTACATGGCCGCCGCGATGTCCGCCGCCGGGATTCCCGCCTTCACCGGCTGCTCCGGTGTCCCGGTCACCGACACCAGCCCCGCCTCGCACTGCACGAGCATGTCGTAGGCCCGCTTGTCCGCGTACGGCCCGCCCGTCCCGTAGCCGGAGATGTCCACGGCGACCAGCCGCGGGTGCGCCGCGCACAGCGTGGCCGCGTCCAGGCCCAGCCGGGCCGCCGCGCCCTGCGCCAGGTTCTGCACGAACACGTCCGCGTCCGCGACCAGCCGCCGTACGACGTCCAGGCCGCGCGGGTCCTTCAGATCCAGGGCGATGGACTCCTTGCCGCGGTTGCACCACACGAAGTGCGAGGCCAGCCCGCCGGCCGCGGTGTCGTAGCCGCGGGCGAAGTCGCCGCCGTCGATCCGCTCCACCTTGACGACCCGGGCGCCGAGATCGGCGAGCTGCCGGGTGGCGAAGGGGGCCGCGACGGCCTGTTCGACGGCGACGACGGTGATGCCCTCCAGGGGCAGGGGAAGTCCACGCATGAGGTGGATCATCACCTCCGGCCGGGTGGTTTGTCAGCAGCTCATCGCGCGTACCGCCGCACGGCGAGCGGAACGCACACCGCCGGCAGGACCGCGCACCACGCCGGCGAACCGGCGACCGGGGGACCGCCAGGTCCGGCACGCGCACCTCACCGAAACGCTTCTCCAGACCCTCACCGAGCAAAGGTACGGAGTGTCCGGTGATCTGGTCCCGCCCCGAACGGACGGGCCGACCGGCCGAGGAGGAGCAGGCCGTGCGGATCGCCTACCTGGGTGGTCAGGTCGCCAGTGGGGCCTGTCCCAGGATGGCGGCGGCGTTCGCGGAGGACCCGGGGCCGATCGGCATGGAGGCCGTGTTCGAGACGGCGTTGCACCGGGTGCTCGACGCGTTCGTCAGAGCAGGGTGAACTGCCCCTCGGGGCCTTCCTCCTGATGGTCCAGCACCGACGCCGGGCGGCGGGAGCGGTCCGGCGGCGGCAGCACCCCCGCAGCCCGCAGGCCACCCGCCGTGACGGGTTCCGCCGGCTCCGGCAGGGCCTGCGACCGCCGCACCTCCGCCAGCAGCGCCAGCACCGTGATCAGCTCCAGCAGCTCCGACGTCCAGGTCTGCGGCCAGGCCGCCGGGCGGATCGCGGCCAGGGTGCCGGGCTCGGCCGCGTCCGTACGGGCCGCGAACCACTGCTCCAGGACCCGTAGCCCGCCCGCCTCGAAGTCCCACGCCTCCGGCGGGACCGGGGAGATCCGGCCCCCGTCCAGGTACAGACTCTCCTCGTCCCGGTCGTAGCGCAGGGACACCGGCCGGGCGGGCAGCGGCGCGCGGACGTACGGGCGGCGGCCGCCGGGCAGCTTGGGGCGCTCCCCGGTGCGCCGCATCAGCCACAACGCGCGGTGCCCGAGCGCTACCCCGCGCGTCCACAGCCCGGGGTCCCCGGTCAGCGGCACGGTCAGATCGGGACGGGCGGCGGCGAGGATCCAGGCGAGGACGTCGACGGGGGCGGGGGAGTGCCCCAGCCGCGCCGCGAGATGTTCCAGCAGGCCCGGCGCCAGATTGGGCTCGGCGCCGCCCGGGCGGCGGAACAGCGGCCGGACCCGGGCCGGGCGGAGCAGCGGCAGGCAGGACGTCGCGTACACGGCGTCGGCCGTCTCCACCAGGAACACCTGGTGCTCGTCCGCCACCCGCCACAGCTCGGGCCGGGCCGCGTCGATCAGCCGGTGGTCGGGAATCAGCCACTGCTCGTCGAAGGGGGCCCGCAGCACCCGCACCGGCTCCGGACACGGGCCGTCGGCCCGCTCCAGCCGCTCGGTCCCTCCGGACCGCCCCGGCAGCTGCCCGACCGCCGACCGCGTCGTACGGGCCCGGCTGGGCCGGAACAGCGCCTCCCGGTCCGGCCCCGCGGCCTTCATCAGCGCGTCCCAGCGGGCCCTCAGCGAGCCCGCGTCGGGCGCCGCCGGCCAGTCCCGGCCGAGCCGCGGCGCTGCGACGGACCACGGCATGAGGTCCGCCAGCGGCGGAGCGTCGTCGTGCGTCACGCCGGGCATCGTACCGAGCGCCCCGGCACCCACCCGCTACGCCTCCAGCGTCACCGTGAACGAGAACCGGTCCCCGCGGTAGTGGATGACCACCACGTCCAGCACCCGCCCCTGCCCGTCGTAGGTGACCCCCGTGTAGTGCAGGATCGGGCTCAGCAGCGGCACCGCGAGCAGCCGGGCCGTCTCCGGATCGGCCAGCCTCGCCTCCACCGTGTCCGTGATCCGGCTGATGTCCGCCCCGACCACGTCGCGCAGCACCTTGGTCATCGGCCAGCGCACCAGGTCGTCGGGGTCGATGGCGTCGGCCAGTTCGGGCCGCACCCAGTTGCGGGCGTGGTTGGTCGGCTCACCGGTGCGCTCGTCGCCGCGCAGCCGGTGGTACGCCGTCACCTCGGCCAGGTCCGGGAAGTGCTCGGCGAGTTCGCCCGGCACGGCGGCGCGGCCGTGGTCCAGCAGTTCGGTCGTCATGCCGGACTGCTGGGCCACGATCGCGTCCACCGAGCCGAGCAGCCGTACGGGGGCGCCACGGCGGGCGTCCGGCTCGATGAACGTGCCCCGCCGGCGGTGGCGGGTGATCAGCCCCTCGTCCTCCAGCTCCTTCAGCGCCTGCCGCATGGTCAGCACGCTCACGCCGTAGTGCCCCGCCAGCTGCTCCTCGGTGGGCAGCCGCAGCGGGTCGTGGGGCGAGCGGCCCAGTATCGAGGCGCGCAGCGACTGGGACACCTGGTACCACAGCGGCAGCTTGCGGTTCAGGACGACGGAGTCCGGGGCGAAGGAGGTCACGGGCCATCCGTACCTGGAGGGAATCTTTCAGCGCAAGGGACGGAAATGACGCTCCAGGCCGCGCCACACGTCGTCGTACCCCTGCTGGAGGTGGTCCGCGGCCGCCGCCTGCTCGGTCAGGGTGATCGGCCAGCGGGTCTCGAACATGAACGCCAGCCCGTCGTCGACCTTCTGCGGCCGCAGCTCGGCGGCGCTGGCCCGGTCGAACGTCTCCCGGTCGGGTCCGTGCGCCGACATCATGTTGTGCAGTGAGCCGCCGCCGGGCACGAAGCCTTCGGCCTTGGCGTCGTAGGCGCCCTCGATCAGGCCCATGTACTCGCTCATCACGTTCCGGTGGAAGTACGGCGGCCGGAAGGTGTCCTCGCCCACCAGCCAGCGCGGCGCGAAGACCACGAAGTCCACGCCGGCCAGGCCCGGGGTGTCGGACGGCGAGGTCAGCACCGTGAAGATCGACGGGTCCGGGTGGTCGTACGAGATGGAGCCGATGACGTTGAAGCGGCGCAGGTCGTACACGTACGGCACGAGGTTGCCGTGCCAGGCGACCACGTCGAGCGGGGAGTGGTCGTACTCGGCCCGCCAGAGGTTGCCGCAGTACTTGCTGACCACCTCCACCGGGCCCTCGACGTCCTCGAACACCGCGACCGGTGCCCGGAAGTCCCGCGGGTTCGCCAGGCCGTTGGCCCCGATCGGGCCGAGGTCGGGCAGGCGGAACGGGGCGCCGTAGTTCTCGCAGACGTAGCCGCGCGCGGCCGGGCCCCGCCCGCCGTCCCGCGCGGTGTCCGTCAGCTCCACGCGGAAGCGGACCCCGCGCGGGATCAGCGCCACCTCGCCCGGCTCGGCGCGCAGCAGGCCGAACTCGGTGCGCAGCAGCAGCCCGCCCTGCTCGGGCACGATCAGCAGCTCGCCGTCGGCGTTGCCGAACACCCGGTCCATCGATGCGGTGGCGTGGTAGAGGTGCACGGCGACGCCGGTCCGCTGGGTG
This sequence comes from Streptomyces sp. bgisy159, assembly GCF_965341775.1. Classification (GTDB taxonomy): domain Bacteria; phylum Actinomycetota; class Actinomycetes; order Streptomycetales; family Streptomycetaceae; genus Streptomyces. The sequence continues at coordinate 15,883 of NZ_CBDQZH010000007.1, forward strand.
GCGTCGCCGTTGCCGCCGAGGGTCCACAGGCCGGCCAGGAAGTCCGTGCCCGCGGGCGGCTGCGGCAGCGGGTTCCAGCGCAGCCGGTTGGGGTCGGGCACGGTCTCGGCGAAGGGCGCCGTGCGCAGGCCGCCGTTGCCGACGCGGGTGAACGCCGGGTGCGCGGCCGACGGGCGGATGCGGTACAGCCAGGAGCGGCGGTTGTGGGCGCGCGGCTCGGTGAAGGCGGTACCGCTCAGCTGTTCCGCGTACAGCCCGAGCGGGGCGCGCTGCGGGGAGTTGCGGCCCTCGGGCAGGGCGCCGGGCACGGCCTGCGAACTGTGCTCGTTGCCGAAGCCGTGGAGATAGGCCGGTTCCTCGGTGGCCTTCCGCGCTCCCTCGTGCTCGGACCCGCTCACGCGGGCGGTGCCCCCATCGATCATCGTCGCTCCCTCGCTCTTATTCCTATGTGACACCGTAGGATTGCGTTTTCCCGGACGCAAGACATGGACGCCCGTCGTTCGGAAGAACGATCACCGCCGTCCGGAACCCGACCCCGGGGGGATCCCTGTGTCGGACCCGTGTTCTACGCTCCCCGCATGTCGTGGACGCGTGGATTCCCTGCCGCGGTCGCGGTCTGTGTTCTGGTGCTGGCCGGATCCGCGGGCTGCGGCTCCGGCGACGCCCGCGGAGGCCCGGAGAGCCCGTCCGTCGCCCCCGTGGGCAAGCTGCTCGACGAGACCGACGAGGAGGGGCGGCACTACCGGGAGGTGGACGGCAAGAGGGCTCCCGAGGTCGAGGCCGAGGTCACCTCGGACGCCGCCGACGGCAGCTGGGCGGTCCGGCTGGATCTGCACCGCTTCACCCTCTCCCCGGCGGGCACCGCCGCCGAGGCGACCGCCGGGCACGGCATCGCCCGGCTCTTCGTCGACGAGCGGCCCCTCGCCGACCTGCGCACCCCCGACCACCGGATCCCGGCCGGCTCGCTGTCCAAGGGCACCCACCACGTCACCGTGCGCCTGTACGCCGACGACGGCACGGTCTGGGCGGTCGACGGCAAACCGATCGAGACCACCGCGGACATCACGGCCTCCGAGCCGGGGACGTCGCCCGCCGCCACCCCCTCCGCGTTGAGTGCCCCGGCCGCCGGCACCCGTACAGCAGGGGGAGCATCACCGGATCCGGACCGAAAGGCATCATGAACGCCGTGCCCCAAGCGACTCCGCTCCGGCGCGCCCCCGTGCAGCGGCGCAGCGCCGAACGGCTGAGCAGGATCCTCGACGCCTGCGCCGACCTGCTCGACGAGGTCGGCTACGACGCGCTGAGCACCCGGGCCGTCGCCCAGCGCGCCGGCGTCCCCATCGGCTCGGTCTACCGCTTCTTCGGCAACAAGCGGCAGATGGCCGACGCCCTCGCGCAGCGCAACCTGGAGCGCTGGTCGGAGCGGGTCACCGAACGGCTGGCGAAGGCCCGGTCGGGCGACTGGCGGGCGGTCATGGACGCCGTCGTCGACGAGTACCTGGCGATGAAGCGCACCGCCCCCGGCTTCGCCCTGGTCGACTTCGGCAACCAGATTCCGATCGGCACCCGGCAGTCCGAGCCCAACACCCGCGTCGCCGACCGCCTCACCGCCCTCCTCGCCGGCCATCTGGGGCTCCACCCCGACGACGACCTCCGCCGCACCTTCCTGGTCGCCGTGGAGACCGCCGACACCCTGGTCCACCTGGCCTTCCGGGTGGACCCGCAGGGCGACGAGAAGGTCATCGCGGAGATGCGGGCGCTGCTGCGGGCCTACCTGGCGCGAGTCCTGGACTGAGCCGGACGCCGGACGCCGGACGCCGCTCGCGGAAACCGGATGCCGCTCGCGCAAACCGGTCGCCGGCCGCGCGGGCCGGCGACGGACGCCGCCCGGCGCGGCCGACCGCCGACGACCGTCGGTGCCGGACCCTCCCCAACGTTCCTACCGGTCGGTATGCTCGCCCCTCGTACGAGCGTCACCGCCGCGCCCACCGGGAGGACCCGTGTCCCGCACCGCCCTGCGTATCTGCCCCCTGTGCGAGGCCACCTGCGGGCTGACCCTGACCATCGAGGGAACCACCGTCACCGGGGCCCGCGGTGACCGCGAGGACGTGTTCAGCAAGGGGTTCATCTGCCCCAAGGGCGCCTCCTTCGCGGCCGTCGACGGCGACCCCGACCGGCTGCGGGCCCCGCTGCTCCGCGTCGACGGCGAGTTGCGCGAGGTCAGCTGGCAGGAGGCCTTCGACGCGGTCGCCGCCCGGATCCGGCCCGTCGTCGAGCGGCACGGACCGCACTCCGTGGGCATCGTGCTCGGCAACCCCAACGTGCACACCATGGCCGGCGCCCTCTACCCGCCGGTCCTGATCGCCGGCCTCGGCACCCGCAGCCTCTTCACCGCCTCCACGGTCGACCAGATGCCCAAGCACGTCTCCAGCGGGCTGCTCTACGGCGACGCCAACGCCATCCCCGTACCCGACCTGGACCGCACCGACCACCTCCTCCTCATCGGCGCGAACCCCCTGGAGTCCAACGGGAGTCTGTGCACCGCGCCCGACTTCCCCGGCCGGCTCAAGGCGCTGCGTGCCCGCGGTGGCACCCTCACCGTCGTCGACCCGCGCCGCACCCGCACCGCCGCGCTCGCCGACCGGCACCTCGCGATCCGCCCCGGCACCGACGCCCTGCTGCTCGCGGCGATGGCCCACGCCCTGTTCGAGGAGGACCTGGCCGACCCGGGCGAGCTGGCCCCGCACCTGCACGGGCTCGACGAACTCCGGCACGCCCTGCGGGACTTCACCCCCGAGGCGGTGGCCGTCGCCTGCGACGTCGAGGCACCGCTGATCCGCATCCTCGCCCGCGAACTGGCCGCCGCCCCCACGGCCGCCGTCTACGGCCGCATCGGCAGCTGCACCGTCGCCCACGGCACCCTCGCCAGCTGGCTCGTCGACGTGCTCAACATCCTCACCGGCAACCTCGACCGCCCCGGCGGTGCCCTCTTCCCGCAGGCGGCCACCGACCGCACACCCCGTCCCGCCGGACCGGGCCGCGGCTTCCGGCTGGGCCGCTGGCACTCCCGGGTCGGCCGGCACCCCGAGGCGAAGGGCGAGCTGCCGCTGTCCGCGCTCGCGGAGGAGATCGACACCGCCACCGAGGAGGGCGAGCCGATCCGTGCCCTCGTCGTGGTCGCCGCCAACCCGGTGCTGTCCGCACCCGACGGCGACCGGCTCGACAAGGCGCTGGACTCCCTGGACTTCATGGTCAGCGTCGACCCCTACCTCAACGAGACCTCCCGCCACGCCGACGTCGTCCTGCCGCCGCCCCCGCCGGCCCAGAGCCCGCACCACGACTTCGCCTTCAACACCCTCGCCATCCGCAACCAGGTCCGCTACACCCGACCCGCCGTCCCGCTGGAGCCCGGCAGGATGGCCGAGACCGAGATACTCGCCCGGCTCACCCTCGCCGCCACCGGCATGCACGGGGCCGACCCGACCGCCGTGGACGCGCTGGTCGTCGAACAGACCCTCGGCAAGGCCGTCCGCGACGAGCACTCACCCGTGCACGGCCGGGCCCCCGAGGACCTGGCCGCCCAGCTCACCGGCGACACCGGTCCCGAGCGCCGGCTGGACATGATGCTGCGCCTCGGCCCCTACGGCGACGGCTTCGGCGCACGGCCCGACGGGCTGAGCCTGGAGCGGCTGCTCGCCCACCCGCACGGGATCGACCTCGGACCCCTGCGCCCCCGGCTGCCGCAGCCCCTGAAGACCCCCAGCGGCAGGGTCGAGCTGCTGCCGGCGCCGATCGCCGACGACCTGCCGCGGCTACGGCGAGCGCTCGACGCCCCGCCCGCCGAGCTGCTCCTGGTCGGCCGCCGCCATCTGCGCTCCAACAACAGCTGGCTGCACAACATCCCCGCCCTGACCGGCGGTTCCAACCGCTGCACCCTGCACATCCACCCGGCCGACGCCGAACGGCTCGGCGTGCGCGACGGCGCTCCGGTACGGGTGCGGGGCGCCGGCGGGGAGGTGACCGCCCCGGCCGAGGTCACGGACACCGTCCGGCCCGGAGTGGTGAGCCTCCCGCACGGCTGGGGCCACGACCGGCCCGGCACCCGGCTGCGCCACGCCGCGACCGAGCCCGGCGTCAACGTCAACCAGCTCCTCGACGGCCGCGCGCTCGACCCGCTGTCCGGCAACGCGGTCCTCAACGGAGTGCCCGTCGAGCTGACCGCGACACCGGCCGCCACGGGGTCGTACGAGGGAAACTGACGGCCCGTAGGGGCACTCCTGGGCGCTTCTCCCGCACCGGCCGGGCGATGTGTGACAAAGAGTCAGAACACGAACGATTTGTATGAAAATCGTCTGACTCGGAGGAGTGTGCATGCCCACCATGTCCCTGCCGCGCCGCGGCCCCGCTCGCGGTCCTCGCCGTCACGGGCGGCGTCCTGGCCGGGGCCCCGACGGCCGTCGCGGCCCCGGGCGACAACGGCGATGTCAAGATCCACTCCGCGGAGACGGACTACCTCGACCAGCGGAACGATCCGAAGGTCTGCGAGTTCTACCTCGCGGCCTTCAACTTCGACACGGTGCAGCGGGCCCAGTGGTCCATCGCACCCCAGCCCCCGGTGGCGAACGGGGAGACCCGTGAGGGCGCCATCGTGCTGACGATCGGCACCGGGCACACCGGGCGGGTCCTGCCGCAGCTGCCCGACGGCATGTACAAGCTCACCTGGACCTTCCAGGGCCAGCAGGGGGCCGCCAAGCAGAAGGTGTTCCGCGTCGACTGCGGCAGGCCCAACGGCGGTCCGCCCGCCGGCGGGGGCGGCCTCGCGAAGGAGGAGGCGTTCACGCCGGTCGCCGGCGCCGCGGGGGTCGGGCTCGCCGCGGTCGCCGGGGCGGTCTGGCTGCGGCTCCGCCGCCGTCCGCATGGTTCCGCGTAGGCAGGCCGGCAGGCCCATCCGAGGACGGACCCGCAGGCCCTGGCCTCGGACCCGCGCCTACCGGCTGACCCGGACGGCCGTGGTGACCGCCTCCCTGGTGGCGGGCGGCACGTGGTGGTCCCAGGGCGAGGAGCCCGGGGGAGCGGCGGTCGCTGCCTCCCCGGGCTCCCCGGGTGTCCCCCCGGCCGCCCCCGGGGCACCCGCCGACCCTGCCGCCGCCGGACGGCCCGGCGGCGGCACGGGGGCCGCCGGAGCGTTCCGGGGCGGCGGGACCGGCCTCCACGGCGCGGGGGAGCCCCGGCCGGTGGGCGCGACGCCGGACGCGACACCGGGCGGGGCGACCGGCCGGCCGGCGACCGGCCGCGGCTCCCCGGCTCCCGGCGCCCGGGCGGGCGAGGGTGCCCGGCGAACGGCCCCGGCCACCGGAGCAGCCCCGGCCGCCGAGCCCGGCGCACGGCAGCGGCCCGGCGCCGCGAGCCGCACCCCGGCCGTCCGGCCCCGCACCCCCCGCCCCCTGCCGCCGTCCCGCGCCACCCGCCTCGTCGTGCCCTACCTCGACATCGACGCCCCGGTCATGGGCCTGCGCCTCGGCAGCGACCGGCGGCTGCCCGCGCCGCCCGACGACGACTCCAACCTCGTCGGCTGGTACGAGGGCGGTCCGGCACCCGGCCTGCGGGGGACCGCCGTCGCCGTCGGCCATCTCGACACCGACCGGGGGCCGGCGGTCTTCGCCGGGCTGACCGAGCTGAAGCGCGGTCGCGTCGTCGAGGTGCGGCGCGCCGACCGGCGGACCGCCGTCTACACCGTCGACGCGGTCAAGTCCTACGAGAAGGCGCACTTCCCCAACGAGGAGGTCTACGGCGACCGGGGCCGCCCCGAACTCCGCCTCATCACCTGCGGCGGCGACTACGACCGCCGCAAGGGCTACCTCGGCAACATCGTCGTCTACGCCCACCTCACGGCGGTCCGCCCGCCGTGACCGTCCCCAGGCCCCCCGCACGGCCCGCCCTCCCCGCGCCGCCACGCCCCCGCGGCTGTGGCGGATCACCTCTGGTGCCAGAAAACTAACAGCGCTAGTTTGGGTGGCGGACGGACGAGGTCGTGCGAAGGGACGCAGGCACGCGATGAAGGCACACGACGGCATCTATCTCGACGGCGCATGGCGCCCGGCCCTGAGCCGGGACCTGATCGACGTCGTCGACCCGGTGGACGAGCAGGTCGTCGCCCGGGTCCCGGCGGCCGGGCCGGACGACGTGGACGCGGCCGTACGCGCGGCCCGGACCGCCCTGCCGGGCTGGGCGGCGACCGCGCCCGCCGAGCGGGCCGCCCGGCTGACGGCGCTGCGGGACGCCCTGGCGGCCCGCCAGGAGGAGATCGCCGAGACCGTCACCGCCGAACTCGGTTCCCCGATCGGCTTCTCCCGTGCGGTCCACGCGGCCGTGCCGATCGCGGTCGCCGGCTCCTACGCCGAACTCGCGGCGAGCCACGGCTTTGAGGAGACGGTCGGCAACTCCACCGTCCTCCACGAGCCGATCGGCGTGGTCGCCGCCATCACCCCGTGGAACTACCCGCTCCACCAGATCGTCGCCAAGGCCGCCCCGGCTCTCGCCGCCGGCTGCACGATCGTCGTCAAGCCCGCCGAGGACACCCCGCTGGTCGCCCAGCTCTTCGCCGAGGCGGCGCACGAGGCCGGGCTCCCGGCCGGTGTGCTCAACCTCGTCACCGGCCGCGGGCCGGTCGCCGGCCAGGCACTCGCCGAGCACCCGGGCGTCGACCTGGTCTCCTTCACCGGCTCCACCGCCGTGGGCCGTGTGATCGGCGCGACCGCGGGCGCGGCCGTCAAGAAGGTGGCCCTCGAACTCGGCGGCAAGTCAGCCAACGTCATCCTCCCGAGCGCCGATCTCGCGCGCGCCGTCAACGTCGGCGTGGCCAACGTGATGTCCAACTCCGGCCAGACCTGCAGCGCCTGGACCCGCATGCTGGTCCACCGCGACCGGTACGACGAGGCCGTCGAGCTGGCGCGCACCGCCGCCGCCAAGTACGGCGACCGCATCGGCCCCCTCGTCAACGCGAAGCAGCAGGCCCGCGTGCTCGGCTACATCGAGAAGGGCGTCGCTGAGGGCGCCCGCCTGGTGGCCGGCTCCACCGAACCCCCGCGTGAGCGGGGCTACTTCGTCAGCCCCACCATCCTCGCCGACGTGACCCCCGAGATGACGGTCGCCCAGGAGGAGATCTTCGGCCCGGTCCTGTCCGTCCTGCGCTACGACGACGAGGAGGACGCCCTGCGCATCGCCAACGGCACCGTCTACGGCCTCGCGGGCGCCGTCTGGGCGGGCGACGAGGCCGAGGCGGTCGCCTTCGCCCGCCGCATGGACACCGGACAGGTCGACATCAACGGGGGCCGCTTCAACCCCCTCGCGCCCTTCGGCGGATACAAGCAGTCGGGCGTCGGCCGGGAACTCGGCGCCCACGGGCTGACCGAGTACCTGCAGACCAAGTCCCTCCAGTTCTAGAGGAGTTCCTCACTCATGGCCGTACGTGCCGCCGTCGTGCCCGCCATCGGGGCGCCCCTGGAGATCACCGCCGTCGACCTGCCCGACCCGGGCCCCGGCCAGGTGCGCGTCCGCCTCGCCGCCGCGGGAGTCTGCCACTCCGACCTGTCCCTGGCCGACGGCACCATGCGGGTGCCCCTCCCGGCGGTCCTCGGTCACGAGGGCGCGGGCACGGTCGTGGCCGTGGGCGACGGGGTCACCGAGGTCGCGCCCGGCGCCGAGGTCGTGCTCAACTGGGCTCCCGCCTGCGGCCGTTGCCACGCCTGCGGGCTCGGCGAGATCTGGCTGTGCGCCGACGCCCTGAGCGGCTCCGCCGCGGTGTACGCCCGTACGGTCAACGGGACCGACCTCCATCCCGGCCTGAACGTGGCCGCGTTCGCCGAGGAGACCGTCGTACCGGTGTCGTGCCTGCTGCCCCTCCCGCCGGGCATCCCGCTCACCGACGCCGCCCTGCTCGGCTGCGCTGTCCTCACCGGGTACGGCGCGGTCCACCACTCCGCCCGGGTCCGCGCGGACGAGACGGTCGCCGTCTTCGGGGTCGGCGGTGTGGGCCTCGCCGCCCTCCAGGCGGCCCGGATCGCGGGCGCCTCACGGATCGTCGCGGTCGACGTCTCCCCGGCGAAGGAGGAGCTGGCCCGGCGCGCGGGCGCCACCGACTACCTCGTCGCCTCCGCGAACACCGCCCGCGAGATACGCGGCCTCACCGGGAAGCAGGGCGTCGACGTCGCCGTGGAGTGCGTGGGCCGCGCGGTCACCATCCGCACGGCCTGGGAGTCCACCCGCCGGGGCGGCCGCACGACGGTCGTCGGCATCGGCGGCAAGGACCAGCAGGTCACCTTCAACGCGCTGGAGATCTTCCACTGGGGCCGTACCCTGTCCGGCTGTGTCTACGGCAACGCCGACCCGGCCGCCGACCTGCCGGTACTGGCCGAGCACGTCCGCGCGGGCCGGCTCGACCTGGGCGCCCTGGTCACCGAGCGGATCGGTCTCGACGGCATACCGGCGGCCTTCGGGAACATGCTGGCCGGCAAGGGCGGCCGAGCGCTGGTCGTGTTCTGACCCCCGGACACCCTCTGCCCGGCACCCCTCGCCCCCCGGGGCGTACCCGCACCCCCGGCATCCTCCCGTACTTACGGCCCCACGTGCCTGCCCGGGCGCTGCCACGCGTCGCCCGGCACGTGACCCGGGCCGCCGTACGCCGGCGCCCGTCGGCCGGGGGCGTTCCCCCGGCGCCGCCGCCGTCTCACCCCACCCGCTCCGGCCGCGTGTCGTCCGACGGGGTGGGGGTGACGGGGGCGGCCGGACTGGGCCGGGAGCGCGAGACCGCGACTCCGGCGAGGCAGAGCGCCCCGCCCAGCAGCGCCGGCGGTGCCGGCACCTCGCCGAGCGCCAGCCACGACATCAGCACGACCAGCGCGGGCACCGCGTACGTGGTCGCCCCCATCCGGCCGGCCGTCGTCCGGGCCAGCGCGTACGCCCAGGTCGTGAAGGCCAGCGCGGTCGGGAACACCCCGAGGTACACCATGTTGAGCGTCGCGGACAGCGGCGCGTCGGCCGCCTCCCGCACCAGTTGTCCCGCGAACGGCAGGCAGGCGACCGTTCCGACCAGGCACCCGAACGTCGTCACCTGCAGCACGCTCGCCGTACCGAGGGCGGGCTTCTGCGCGACCACCCCGGCCGCGTAGCAGACGGCGGCGAGCAGGCACAGTGCGACCCCTAGGCCGGACGAGCCGCTTCCGCCCGACATGGACAGCCCGACGGTCACCGCGCCCGCGAACGACACCGCCATGCCCGCCATCAGCCGGGGCGGCATCGCGTCCCCGAGCAGCCGTGCGGCGAGCAGGGCCACCAGCAGCGGGCCCACGTTCACCACCAGGGCCGCCGTCCCGGCGTCCACCTGCCGCTCGCCCCAGTTCAGCACGACCATGTAGCCCCCGAACCACAGCAGCCCGGACAGCCCGATGCCGCGCCATGCCGACCTCGGCGGCCACCCCTCCCGCCGGACGAGGCAGAGGACGCCGAGCACCAGGACCCCGGCGAGCAGACGGCCGAGGGCCAGCGCGCCCGGCGAGTACACCTCGCCGGCGCTGCGGATCGAGACGAAGGCGGAAGCCCACAGGACGACGGTGACGCCGGCCGCACCGGCCGCGGCCAGGCCCCCGCGGCGGTCCGTGCGTCGGTCCGTGTTGCGGTCCGTACCAGGCGCAGTGCTCATCATGCTCCAGAGGATGGGAGGGAGACGGCTCGAGGGCTCGCGGGAACCGGACGTCGACGTGCGGGTCAGCGCAGCGCCGACGGCTCGATGCCCAGCAGGGCGGACAGGGCGCGCTCGCCGCTCGCCGTGACCCGCACGGCCCGCCCGGAGCCGACCCGTTCGCACCAGCCGGAGTCCAGCGCGTGCCGGCACAGGGCGGCGCCCGCGACGCCTGCCAGATGGGGCCGGCGTTCGGTCCAGTCCAGGCAGGCCCGGGCGAGCGGCCGGCGGGTCGAACGGTGGATCGGGATGCCGGCCGCGCCGAACCACCGCACCCCGGCGTCCGTCAGCGCGAACCCGGTGTCCTGGCTGAGCAGTTCGCGCGCGGTCAGGGCGTCGGTGAGCGTGATGCCGAGGCGTCCGGCGAGGTGGTCGTAGCAGGTGCGGCCGCGGACCAGCGCCGCGTCGGTGCTCGCCGCCCGCAGGGTGCGGGGCCGCAGGGCGGGATCGGGGGCCACGAGGGCCGCCAGGTCCTCCACGAGATGGGCCGCGCGGGCGTCGGCCAGCCGGACGTACCGGTGGCGTCCCTGCCGCTCCTCGGTGAGCAGCCCGCCGGCGACCAGCCGGCCCAGGTGCTCGCTGAGCGTGGAGGCGGCGACGCCCGCGTGGCGGGCCAGCTCACCGGCGGTCCAGGCCCGCCCGTCGAGCAGCGCGAGCAGGCACACGGCCCGGGTCTCGTCGGCGACGAGCCCGGCGAGGGCGGCCAGCCGGCCGGCCCGGGGGTCCCTGGTGGTCATGGCGTCCAGCATCCGTCAGGGACGCTTCGGTGTTCGCCGAACGGTCCCCGGTCCTGCCGGTGCGGGTGCCGCCGGCTCTCCCCGACGTGAGCGTCCGCGCCGTCGCCGGCCGGTCATCCGGACCGGGCGAGCTGTTCGTACTGCTGCGCCAGGCCGTCCAGCAGGGCGGTCAGCCCGGCCTCGAAGGCACGCTCGTCGATCTTCTCCTGCTGTTCGGCGAGGAGGTGGGCCTGCCCGAGGTGCGGGTAGTCGGCCGGGTCGTAGGCGCCGGCGTCGTCGACGAAGCCCCCGGCGAAGGAGCCCAGCGCGGAGCCCATGACGAAGTACCGCATCAGCGCGCCGATCGAGGTGGCCTGCGCGGGCGGCCAGCCGGCCCGGACCATCGCGCCGTAGACCGCGTCGGCGAGCCGCAGCGCGGCGGGCCGGCGGCCGGGGCCGCGGGCGAGGACCGGCACGATGTTCGGGTGGTCGCGCAGCGCGGCCCGGTAGGAGACGGCCCAGTCGTGCAGCGCGGTCCGCCAGTCCCGGCCGGCGTGGTCGAACATCGACAGGTCGACCTGGGCGCTGACCGAGTCGGCGACCGCCTCCAGGATCTCGTCCTTGGTGCGGAAGTGGTTGTACAGGGACGGCCCGCTCACCCCCAGCTCGGCGGCGAGCCGGCGGGTGGAGACCGCCGCCAGGCCCTCCGCGTCCACGAGTTCACGTGCCGCCCCGACGATCAGGTCGGTGCTCAGGAGGGGCTTGCGCGGTCGGGCCATGGCGCACATAGTAGGGCTGCGACTGGAAACTAGCAGTGCTAATTTAAAGGTACGGCTTTCAAGGGCCGCGATCTGTGGGGTGATCCCTGGTGAACCTGGAGCTCAGCGAGGAGCAGACCGCCGTGCGGCAGCTCGCCCGGGACTTCGTCGAGGGTGAGATCACTCCCCACGTGGTCGACTGGGACCGGGCCGAGGAGGTCGACCGCTCGATCGTGAAGAAGCTCGGCGGGGTCGGCTTCCTCGGGCTGACGATCGACGAGGAGTACGGCGGCTCCGGCGGCGACCACCTCGCGTACTGCCTGGTCACCGAGGAGCTGGGCCGGGGGGACTCGTCGGTGCGCGGGATCGTGTCGGTCTCCCTCGGGCTGGTCGCCAAGACGATCGCCGCCTGGGGGAGCGAGGCGCAGAAGCGGCGCTGGCTGCCGGGGCTCACCGCGGGCGACCTGGTCGGCTGCTTCGGCCTCACCGAGCCCGGCACCGGCTCCGACGCCGGGAACCTGGCCACCCGGGCGGTGCGCGACGGCGACGAGTACGTCGTCAACGGCAGCAAGATGTTCATCACCAACGGCACCTGGGCCGACGTCGTGCTGCTGTTCGCCCGCTCCACCGACGCCCCCGGCCACCAGGGCGTCACCGCGTTCCTCGTCCCCGCCGACACCCCCGGCCTGACCCGCCGCACCGTGCACGGCAAGCTCGGCCTGCGTGGCCAGGCGACGGCCGAGCTGGTGCTCCAGGACGTCCGCGTGCCGGCCTCGGCGGTCCTCGGCGAGGAGGGCCGGGGCTTCGCCGTCGCCATGTCGGCGCTGGCCAAGGGCCGGATGTCGGTGGCCGCGGGCTGCGTGGGCATAGCGCAGGCCGCCCTGGACGCCGCCGTGCGCTACGCGGGCGAACGGGAGCAGTTCGGCAAGGCGATCGCCCGCCACCAGCTCGTCCAGGAGCTGCTCAGCGACATCGCCGTCGACGTGGACGCGGCCCGCCTGCTGACCTGGCGCGTCGCCGACCTGATCGACCGCGGGCAGCCCTTCGCGGTGGAGTCCTCCAAGGCCAAGCTGTTCGCCTCGGAGGCGGCCGTGCGTGCCGCCAACAACGCGCTCCAGGTGTTCGGCGGCTACGGCTACATCGACGAGTACCCGGCGGGCAAACTGCTGCGCGACGCCCGCGTGATGACCCTCTACGAGGGCACCAGCCAGATCCAGAAGCTGGTCATCGGGCGGGCGCTGACCGGGGTCTCGGCGTTCTGAGTACCCTCCTGAGTATCCCGGCGGATGTGGCGTCGGCCACGCCCGCCGATGCTGGGGCGCATGAGTGACACACCGGTCAAGCAGCAGAGCACGGTCGCGTTCTACGGTCAGGCGGTGGCCTCCTTCTCGGTCGCCATGGCGGCCACCGCCATCGGCATCTACCGGCTGAGCGCCGACGCCTGGGTGCGCGCCTTCCTGGCGATCGCCGTCCTGTACCTGGTGACCTCCGCGTTCACCCTGGCGAAGGTGGTGCGGGACCGGCAGGAGGCCGGGCAGATCGTCAGCCGGGTCGACCAGGCGCGGCTGGAGAAGCTGCTGGCCGAGCACGACCCGTTCGAGAAACTGTGAGGCGGCACCCGGACGACGCCCGGGCGGCAGCTCGCTAAGCGCCCGCTCACCTTCGGCGGTATGGTGGTGCCCCTGTGTCGGCGACGAGGAACGGGGCGAGGAAGCGATGAGTGCGGCGGAGGAGACCGGCGGCGGCGAGTCGCAGGGCTGGGGCGAGGTCACGCCGGACGCGGCCCGGCGGCTGCTGGTCGCCGCCGTGGAGGCCTTCGCCGAGCGCGGGTACCACGCCACCACGACCCGGGACATCGCCGGCCGTGCCGGGATGAGCCCGGCCGCCCTCTACATCCACTACAAGACCAAGGAAGAGCTCCTTCACCGCATCAGCCGGATCGGCCACGAGAAGGCGCTGGAGATCCTGCGGACCGCCGCCCGGCGCGAGGGCAGCCCGACCGAGCGGCTCGCCGACGCGGTCAGCTCCTTCGTCCGCTGGCACGCCGGTGGCCGCACCACCGCGCGGGTCGTGCAGTACGAGCTGGACTCCCTCGGACCCGACGCCCGCGCCGAGATCGTCGGTCTGCGCCGCCAGGTGAACGCGGAGATCCGGGGGATCATCGAGGACGGCGTCGCGAGCGGCGAGTTCGACGTGCCGGACGTGCGGGGCACCACGCTCGCCGTGCTGTCGCTCTGCATCGACGTGGCCCGCTGGTTCAACGTGGACGGCCCGCGCACCCCGGAGGAGGTCGGCGCGCTCTACGCCGACCTCGTCCTGCGTATGGTCGGTGCCGGGAAGTAGCCGTCGGCCGGGCCGGCCCGCGAGCGCCGGCCGGCCCGGGCCCGCGGGTACCGGACGCGTGGTCCGTGCCACCCGCGGGCGGTGCGGACCTACAGGTAGTACCGCGACACCGACTCCGCCACGCAGACCGGCTTGTCGCCGCCCTCCCGCTCGACGGTGAAGGCCACCGTGACCTGGACACCGCCCGTCACGTCCTCGACACCGGTGACGGTCGCCGTGGCGCGCAGCCGGGAGCCGACCGGCACCGGGGCGGGGAACCGCACCTTGTTGGTGCCGTAGTTGACGCCCATCTTGACGCCCTCCACCGAGATCAGCTGGGGGCCGAAGAGCGGCAGCAGCGACAGGGTCAGATAGCCGTGCGCGATCGTGGTCCCGAACGGTCCGGCGGCGGCCTTCTCCGGGTCCACGTGGATCCACTGGTGGTCGCCGGTGGCCTCCGCGAACAGGTCGATGCGCTTCTGGTCGACCTCCACCCAGTCGGTGTACCCCAGCTGCTCGCCCACCGCCGACCGCAGGTCGTCGACGGAGGTGAAGATCCTCGGCTCTGCCATGTTGTCCCGGCCTCTCGCGTCACGCGGACTGCTCCGCCCACAACTCTAAGCGACTGCTTAGCATGGTGGTGCGGAGGGGCGGTGTCAACGGCGGCTCCGGGACCGGATGGGTAGGCTTCGAGGGGTGCCCCAGATACCCGAGAAGATCCACGAGCTCACGGTCGGCCAGCTGTCCGCGCGCAGCGGGGCCGCCGTCTCCGCCCTGCACTTCTACGAGTCCAAGGGACTGATCAGCAGCCGCCGCACCCCGGGCAACCAACGGCGCTACACCCGCGACACCCTGCGCCGGGTCGCCTTCGTCCGGGCCGCCCAGCGCGTCGGCATCCCGCTCGCCACGATCCGCGAGGCCCTGGCCGAACTCCCCGAGGAGCGCACCCCGACGCGCGAGGACTGGGCCCGCCTGTCCGAGCGCTGGCGGTCCGAACTGGACGACCGGATCAACCGGCTCAACCGGCTCCGGGACCACCTCACCGACTGCATCGGCTGCGGATGTCTGTCGCTGAGCAGCTGTGTGCTGTCCAACCCGGACGACGAGTCCGGCGCCCGCCGGGTGGGCTCCCGGCTGATGCCGGAGGGGCGCGGGTAGCCCCCGTCCCCCCCGGCCGCCGGTCACTCGAACTCCGTGCCGCCCTTCCGTGTCAGATAGGCGGGGCTCACCGCCTTGGCGATGGCCCGGCCCCCGGTCACCGCGCTGCGGCGCTCCACCGCGGGCCGGATCACCACGCCCTCCCGCAGATGCAGCTCCCGCCCGGACACGGTCTCCCGCCCGCTCGCGTACGCCAGGGTCAGCTCACTGTCGTAGGGCCCCTCGAAAAGCCGTGGCACCAGCGGCAGCTCGCCCTCCAGCACCTGCGCCGGATCGAGCCACCGCACCTGTCCGCCGATCTCCGCGGACACGTCGAACACCGCGTACCCGAGCGTGTCCCGCCGCCCGTCCGCCCCGTACGTCAGGTCCTGGACACCCGCCCCGTAGACCTCCCCGAAGACGCCGACCCGCCGGGCGCCCAGCCGGCGGGCCAGCCGGGCCGCGGCCTCGGCGACCCGGTGGCCGCGTACGGCCCGCCAGTACAGGTTGCGCGGATCCTCCCGCAGCGCCAGGGACTTGGACCCGAAGCCCTTGGAGGAGACGTACACGCGGTCCTCGTCGGTCACATAGGTCAGCAGGCAGGCCGAGCCGTGCAGCTTCTCCGTGAGCACCACCGGCTCGCCGGGCGCGAAGATGTCCGGGTACCGCTGGATGTTCTCGATGTCGACCCAGGGCAGCAGATCCGGCGCGGACTCCACGTCGCCGTTCATGGTCGGCGGGATCGGCGGCACCCACTTGGTGATGCCCAGCCTCTCCGCGAAGTCCGTGCCCTGCGCCGCCGCGCGCGTCAGATCGACGTCCGCCAGCGCCTCGGGCCGGCAGACGATGCCCTGCGACAGCTCGCCCCGCAGGCGCACCGCCTTCACCCGGTCCGCGTTGCCGCCCGCCAGTCGTCCGGTCAGCCCCAGCTCCTCGATCAGGTCCGCCGGGAGCACGGACTGCTCGGGGATGTACACGGCCACATCGCCGGTGCGGTAGGCACCCTTCGCCACGACCGCCCGGTACAGGCCCACCTGGGCCAGTTCCAGGGCATCGGCGTTCGGATGCTCGTGCACGGTCAGCACCTCGGCGGTGACGCGCAGCGTCGACATGCGGTTCTCCAGCTCAACTCGGTGACGGCTCAAGGCCGTTCGACGGGTCTCATCGCCTCCCACTCTGCGGACGGCAAAAGGGTGGAGCGAGCGGATTTCCGGCTGTTAGGGTCGGCGGCCGGTCCCGCTGCGGGCGCCGGCCGTCGGGTGTGCGGGGGCGCGACATCCCCGGCGCACCCCCGGCGCACCCCGTCGGACGCGCGGCCGGGCCGTGGCCTTGCCCGGGCCACCGGACCGCCGGCCCGTCAGGCCGACACCAGCAGCCGCGCGCGCCGGGCGGACTCCAGCGCCTCGGGGGTGAGGACGGGTCGCGGGACCAGGATCCCGCAGTCCGTGCAGACCGGCCCCGACGACGGCTCGTGGTCCAGCCCGTAGGTCCACCGCAGCCGCGCGCCGCCGCACACCGGGCAGGCCGCGCCCGGCGCGCGCTCCAGCGCGGCGATCAGCCGGCGCAGCACCTCGGCCAGCGGCTCGCGAGGGTGCAGCCGCGGGTCGTCGCACCACGCCACGCCGAAACCGCCCCAGGTCAGCCGGTGCCAGTCGTCGATACTGCCCGGCCTGCGCAGCCCGTCGTGCTTCTCCTTCCTGCGCCGCTCGGCGAACTCCGCCTCATAGGCCAGCCACACCGCGCGGGCCTCCTCCAGTTCGTCCAACGCGGCCACGAGCCGCGCTGGGTCGGGGGAGCGGTCCTCGGGGCCGAAACCGGCCCGGGAGCACAGGTGGTCCCAGGTCGCCCGGTGCCCGTAGGGGGCGAACCGCTCAAGGCACTTGCGCAGGGAGTACCGCCGCAGTGCGAGATCGCACCGAGGGTCGCGCACCTGTCTCGCCAGACTCCGGAAACCGGCCATCGCCTTGCACCTCCGTCACATCTGCACCTGCACTTCGGTCACTTCGGCGTCACCGCACAGGTCGTCGCGCGGCGTCGCCGAATAGACGTATCGACAGCCGATTCGGCTCCATCCGATCTCCCTGTGCCGACGCCGACTTGAAAAAAGTGACGCATGCTCATCTTCAATCCCGGGGATACCGGCGGTAACCTTCCGGCCACCCCCACCTCGCTAGGAGCTGCCCATGCCTCGGCGAACTCCCCGCACCGCGCTCGACAGACTGAGAACTCCCGGCGGATTCCCCGGGTTCCTGAAGACCGCCTCGCTATGCGTCCTCGTCGCCGGGCTGCTGTCGCCGCTCGCCCCCTCGGCGTCGGCCGCCGAGCCCGCGGCCACCGGCCCCGCGGCGGTCGCCGACCACTGCGGCGGCCGTTGCTCCGACATCCTGCCGCCCGGTCAGAACGGCAACGCCACCCTCGCCCAGATCCTGCTCAACCAGGTCTTCGGTACCCAGCCCGAGCACGCCGAGGACCAGCTCGGCCCCTACGCCGGCCTGGCCAAGGGCTATCCGGCGCTCACCGACGCCACCCTCGACACCTTCTTCAACGACGCCTCGTTCGGCGTCCCCGCCGACCAGGTCGCCTCCACCGTGAAGCCGGCCGGCCGCACCGACGTCACGATCGTGCGCGACAAGAAGACCGGTGTGCCGCACATCACCGGAACCACCCGCTACGGCACCGAGTTCGGCGCCGGGTACGCCGCCGCGCAGGACCGGCTCTGGCTGATGGACGTCTTCCGGCACGTGGGCCGCGGACAGCTCACCTCCTTCGCCGGCGGCGACCCCGCCAACCAGGGCCTTGAACAGCAGTTCTGGCGCAACGCCCCCTACACCGAGGCCGAACTGCAGGCCCAGATCGACAACGCGGTCGCCCGCAACGGCGCCCGCGGGCAGCTCGCCCTCGCCGACGCGCGCGCCTACCTCGACGGCATCAACGCCTACATCGACGCCTCCGACAAGGGCCGCTACTTCCCCGGCGAGTACGTCCTCACCGGGCACAAGGACTCGATCACCAACGCCGGCACCATCGAACACTTCAAGATCACCGACATGGTGGCGCTCGGCTCGGTCATCGGCGCGCTCTTCGGCTCCGGAGGCGGCGGAGAGGTGAACAACGCCCTCTCCCTGCTCGCCGCGCAGCAGCGGTACGGCGTCGTGGAGGGCACCCGGCTCTGGGAGTCCTTCCGCGAGCGCAACGACCCCGAGGCGGTCCTCACCGTCCACGACGGCAGCTTCCCCTACGCCACCCGGCCCGAGAACCCGCAGGGCATCGCGCTCCCCGACGCCGGGTCCGTGGTCGAGGAGCCGCTGGTGTACGACCGCACCGGCGGCGCGGCGGCCGCCGGCGCGGCCACCGCCTCCGCCAAGGCCACCGCGAGCGTCCTCGGTTCCGCCCGGCGCGGCATGTCCAACGCCCTGGTCGTCTCCGGCGCACACACCGCGAGCGGCCACCCCGTCGCCGTCTTCGGGCCGCAGACCGGCTACTTCGCCCCGCAGCTGCTCCTCCTGCAGGAGCTCCAGGGCCCCGGCATCAGCGCCCGCGGCGCCTCCTTCGCCGGTCTGAGCATGTACGTCGAGCTCGGCCGCGGCCAGGACTACGCGTGGAGCGCCACCACCTCCGGCCAGGACATCATCGACACGTACGCCGTCGAGCTCTGCCAGGACGACCACCACTACCTGTACCGCGGCACCTGCACCGCCATGGAGCTCGTCGAACGGAAGAACGCCTGGAAGCCCACCGTGGCCGACGGCACGGCGGCCGGCTCCTACACCATGCGGGCCTGGCGCACCGCCTACGGCCCCGTCACCCACCGCGCCACCGTCGGTGGCAAGAAGGTCGCCTACACCACCCTGCGCTCCTCCTACCTGCACGAGGCCGACTCGATCATCGGCTTCCAGATGCTGAACGACCCCGACTACGTCACCGGCCCGGAGAGCTTCCAGCGCGCGACGCAGCACATCAACTACACCTTCAACTGGTTCTACGCCGACGCTGAGCACACCGCGTACTACAACAGCGGCGACAACCCGGTGCGCGCGAGCGGCGTCGACGCCGAGTTCCCGGTGTGGGCCACGCCCGCCCACGAATGGCGCGACTGGGACCCGGCCACCAACACGGCCGCGTACACCCCGCCTTCGCAGCACCCCCACTCCGTCGACCAGGCGTACTACATCTCCTGGAACAACAAGCAGGCCGAGGACTACACCGCCGCGCCCTGGGGCAACGGCTCGGTGCACCGCGGGAATCTGCTGGAGGACCGGGTGCAGCGGCTGGTGCGGGCCGGCGGAGTGACCCGCGCCTCCCTGACCAAGGCGATGGCGGAGGCGGCCCTGGCCGACCTGCGCGCCGAGGACGTCCTGCCGGATCTGCTCAAGGTGATCGACAGCGCCCCGGTCACCGACCCCGCAGCGGCGAACGCCGTGAGCGCGCTGAGGACCTGGCTCACCGCGGGCGCACTGCGCACCGAGACCTCGGCCGGCTCGAAGAAGTACGCCCACGCCGACGCGATCCGGCTTCTGGACGCCTGGTGGCCGCTCCTGGTGAAGGCCGAGTTCGAACCCGGCCTCGGCAGCGACCTGTACACCGCCTTCACCCGCAACCTGCCGATCGACGAGTCCCCGTCGGCCGGCCACGGACCCACCGGCTCGCACGCGGGCAGCTCCTTCCAGTACGGCTGGTGGAGCTATGTCGACAAGGACATCCGGGCCGTGCTCGGCGAGCGGGTCCAGGGGCCGCTGGCGCGGACCTACTGCGGCAACGGCTCCCTCACCGCCTGCCGGGACACCCTGATCACCACCCTGAAGGAGGCCGCCGGCCGGACCGCCGCCCAGGTCTACCCGGGCGACGCCCAGTGCGCGGCCGGCGACCAGTGGTGCGCCGACTCGATCGTCCAGCGCACCCTGGGCGGCATCAAGCACCACGGCATCAGCTGGCAGAACCGGCCCACCTACCAGCAGGTGGTGGAGTTCACCTCGCACCGGTGACCGCCCCCGCGGCGGGCCTCAGCCGATCCGGCCCGCCGCCAGCACCAGCCGCGCCAGTTCGGGGTGCACGATGTCGCTGTGCGCCCCGGACGGCGGCCCGCCGCGCCGCACCACCGACGCGGCATCCACGTTCACGCACCCCGCCGCGGGCAGCGGACCGCGCAGCGCCTCGGCGAGCGTCAGGCCGGGGGTGCCCGGCACCGCCCGGACACCCCCGTACCCGAGCGCACCCCACCGGGCACCGAGCACCCCGCCGATGCCGGGTCCGTCGAAGCCGGGTCCGGCGATCGCGGGTCCGCCGATGCCGGGCCCCTCGATCCCGGGTCCGGCGGTCGCGCTCCGGTCGTCGCCCGCCATCCGCGAGGCCAGCGGGTAGAAGGTCCCCAGCGCCGTGTCGTGCCGGGAGTGGCAGCACACCACCGGGCCGTCCACCCGCCGCTGCACATCCCGCAGCACCCCCGCCCCGCGGTTGTCGTGCGGCAGCCGCGGGGCGAACGCGTAGTGCGAGAAGGCTCCTTGCAGCAGGGTCACCGACTTCACCGCCCGGACGTCCGTGGCCGGTCCGCGTAGCGCGAACGACACCAGCCGGGCGCCGAAGCTGTGCCCGACGAGGTGCACCCGCACCCCTGGCGCCGCGCGCGCCAACCGTCCGATCACCGGGCCGAGCCCGCGCTCCCCGACCGTGCCGGCGCGGCGCTTCATCGCGTGGTACGCCGCCTGCCGCAGCAACTCCTTCGCGCCGTCCCACGGGTTGGGGACGGAGAACCCCTCGGCCGACGCCCGCGCGAACCAGGAGCAGGCCGCCACCGGGTCCGAGAACATCCCGGGCTCCTCGCCGGGAACGGTGTCCGCGGCGTACGGCGCCCGCGGGTCCGGCGGTACGGCGTCCACCAGCAGCCGGACCAGCCGCCCGAACCCGCTCAGGTCCACGTCCGGCGGTCGCTGCTCCAGTGTGCGCAGCAGCTGCTCCACCACGGCGGCCCGGTCCGGGAAGGCCGCGATCAGGGCCCGGGCCGTGTCCTTCTCCGCCGACGACCTCGGGAAGTCGGGGACCGGCTCGTCGGGGAAGCGCATCGACGGCCAGATCACCCCCACGTAGCCGATCCGCGCCGCCGGGGCCAGCGGCGGCACCAGGGCGAAGAAACGGTCGTAGAGCCGGGTGGCGAGGGAGCGGTCGTTGTTCCAGCCGTGGCAGAAGACGATCACGTCCTCGACCCGGCGCCGCACCGCCTCGGCCGACAGCCGGTCCCGCTGCCGCCGGTCCACGTCGCCGTCCGCGTCGAACGTCAGCTCCCAGTACGGGGTCACACTCATCGGCGGGTCCACCATGTCGCGCATGGTCCTGCGGGCGGTCGGAGATGGCCAGAGCTCCCGTAGGGCGAACTCTTCCCTCATTACATACCGACTGGTTAGTCTGTCCGCTGGACGGAGCCGTGTCGCGTCGTGTCGAAGGAGACCGATGGTGGAAGCCGTGCGGGGTGCCCATGTCGTCGTCACCGGGGCGGGAGGGGGGATAGGGGCCGCGCTGGCCCGCCGTTTCGCCGCCGAAGGGGCCCGGGTGGTCGTCAACGACCTGGATGCCGGGCGCGCCGAGGCCGTCGCCGGCGAGATCGGAGGCATCGCCCTGCCCGGCGACGCCTCCGCCGTGGTCGACGCCGCCCGCGACGCCCTCGGCGGCCGCGTCGACGTCTACTGCGCCAACGCGGGCGTCGCCTCCGGCGGCACCGAGGCCGCCGACCCCGCGGTGTGGGCGCTCGCCTGGGACGTCAACGTCATGGCGCACGTCCGGGCCGCCCAGGCGCTGCTGCCGGACTGGCTGGAGCGCGGCGGCGGCCGGTTCGTGTCCACCGTGTCCGCCGCCGGCCTGCTGACGATGATCGGCGCCGCCCCGTACAGCGTCACCAAGCACGGCGCGTACGCCTTCGCCGAGTGGCTGTCCCTCACCTACCGGCACCGCGGGGTCAAGGTGCACGCCATCTGCCCGCAGGGCGTGCGCACCGACATGCTGGACGCCACCGGTACCGCCGGCGACCTGGTGCTCAAGCCGACCGCGATCGCTCCGCAGGCCGTGGCCGACGCGCTGTTCGAGGGCATCGAAGAGGACCGCTTCCTGATCCTGCCGCACCCGGAGGTCGCCGGGTACTACCGCGCCCGGGCCGCCGAACCCGACCGCTGGCTGACCGGCATGAACCACATCCAGCAGAAGTGGGAGGCCGAGCGGTGACCACGCTCCGCTACGCGGACCGGCCCTGGCTGGCGCTGCTCGACGACGCCCAGCGCGCCCCCGTCGACCCCGCCGACTCCCTGGTGCACGCGCTGCGCCGGGCCGTCGCCGAGAGCCCCGAGCGCACCTTCCTCGCCTACTTCGACGGCCGGCTCGGCTACCGCGAGGTCGACGAACTCAGTGACTCCGTGGCCGGGTACCTGGCCGCGCGTGGGCTGCGGCGCGGCGACCGGGTGGCCGTCCTGCTGCAGAACTCCCCGCTGTTCGTGCTGGCGGTGCTCGGCGCCTGGAAGGCGGGCGCGATCGTCGTGCCCGTGAACCCGATGTACAAGTCCGGTGAGGTCGCCCACGTCCTGCGCGACGGCGACGTGGCCGCGCTGATCTGCTCCGACCGGGCCTGGGCCGGGTACCTGCGCGAGACGGCCGCCGACTCGCCCGTGCGGATCGTGCTCACCGGCTGCGAGCTGGACTTCCAGACCCGGGGCGACGCCCGGGTGCTCACCTTCGAGCGGCTGCCCGCGGCCGACGACGCCGACGACCTCACCGCCGTCGCCCGGGCCGGGCACGAGCCGCCGCCGGGGCGCGAGCCTGCCCCCGGCGACATCGCGCTGATCAGCTACACCTCCGGCACCAGCGGCACCCCCAAGGGAGCCACCAACACGCACGGCAACATCATGGTCAACGCCGAGCGGCAGTGCACCGGACTGCCGCTGCCCGAGGCGCCCGTCTACCACGCCCTCGCGCCCCTGTTCCACATCACCGGCATGGTCTGCCAGTTCGGTGCCTGCCTGAACGGCGCGGGCACCCTGGTCCTGACCTACCGCTTCGAGCCCGGCGTCGTCCTCGACGCGTTCGCCGAGCACCGGCCGCACTACACCGTCGGCCCGTCCACCGCCTTCATGGCCCTTGCCGCTCACCCCGCCGCCACCCCGGACCACTTCGCCTCCTTCGTGAACATCTCCTCGGGCGGCGCCCCGCTGCCGCCCGCCCTGGTGGAGAAGTTCCGGGCGGGCTTCGGGCCCTACCTCCGCAACGGCTACGGCCTCACCGAGTGCACGGCCCCCTGCGCGTCCGTGCCGCCCCAGCTGGAGGCGCCCGTCGACCCCGCCTCCGGCACCCTCGCCGTGGGTGTGCCGGGTGCCGACACGGTCGTACGGATCGTCGACGACCGCGGCGAGGAGGTCCCGTTCGGTGAGCAGGGCGAGATCGTCGTGCGCGGGCCGCAGGTCGTCCCCGGGTACTGGCGGCGGCCCGACGCCACCGCCGAGACGTTCCCCGGCGGCGAGCTGCGCACCGGTGACATCGGCTTCATGGACGAGCAGGGCTGGCTCTACGTCGTCGACCGCAAGAAGGACATGATCAACGCCTCCGGCTTCAAGGTGTGGCCCCGCGAGGTGGAGGACGTCCTCCACACGCACCCGGCGGTCCGCGAGGCGGCCGTGGTCGGCGTGCCCGACGGGTACCGCGGGGAGACGGTCAAGGCCTACGTCAGCCTGCGTCCGGGCGCCGAGGCGGACCCCGACGCGCTCGCCGCCCACTGCAAGGAGAGACTGGCCGCCTACAAATATCCGCGGCAGGTGGAGATCCTGCCCGACTTGCCCAAGACGGCGAGTGGCAAGATCCTCCGACGGGAACTGCGTTCCCGCGCGCACGACAGCCAGTGAGATCTCGGAAGGCAGGTGGCGGCAGTGCCAAGGACGACGGACGGCGGCGGGACGCCCGTACCGCAGCGGCTGCTGGCCGCCGCCACCCGGCTCTTCGCCGAGCAGGGCTACGACCGCACCTCGGTGCAGGAGATCGTCGAGGCGGCCGGCGTCACCAAGGGGGCGCTGTACCACTACTTCGGCTCCAAGGACGACCTGCTGCACGAGGTGTACGCGCGCGTGCTGCGCGTCCAGCAGGAGCGCCTGGACGCGTTCGCCGGCGCGGACGAGCCGGTGGAGAAGCGGCTGCGTGACGCGGCGGCGGACGTCGTGGTGACCACCATCGACAACCTCGACGACGCGTCGATCTTCTTCCGGTCCATGCACCACCTCAGCCCGGAGAAGAACAAGCAGGTGCGCGCGGAGCGGCGGCGCTACCACGAACGCTTCCGCGCGCTGATCGAGGAGGGCCAGCAGGCCGGCGTGTTCTCCACGGCCACGCCCGCCGACCTCGTCGTGGACTACCACTTCGGCTCGGTCCACCACCTGTCCACCTGGTACCGCCCCGACGGCCCGCTCAGCCCGCAGCAGGTCGCCGACCACCTCGCCGACCTGCTGCTGAGGGCGCTGCGCCCGTAGCGCCCTCAGCGCACCCGGCGTCCTCAGGAGGCGGCGGCCCCGGTCACCAGGCCGCGGCGCCGCAGTGGCCGCCCTGGAGGCACGCCCGGAAGTTCAGGCCGGAGAGCTTGCTGTAGTCGCCCTTGAAGGTGCCGCCGTACGCGGCCGAGCGGATGGTGGTCCAGCCCCGCCCCTTCCACTTGGCCTGCAGCAGCACGTACTTGCCGTCCTTCTTGTGGTCGTAGAACGTCCCCCAGAAGCTGCCGTAGTACGTCCGGCCGTCCGCGCTGCGCTTCCAGTCCCAGTGGACGGCGATGCTGCCCGCGCCGTTGCTGGTCCACAGGGTGCGGTCGGCGCGCCCCGAAGCGGCGGCTGCCGCGGCGCTCACCGAGGCGGCCGACGACGTGGCGGACGGGGCGTCCGCCGCGGAGGCGCCCGGCGCGGCGACGGCCCCCGCCGTGCCGACGGCCGCCGTGACCAGGGCCAGCGCCGCCAGCCGGGTCCGGGCCCGCGGCGTGCGGATCACCGGTGTGCGGGTCGTGCGGTGGGTCTGCGTGGCTGCCTGCATGACGATTCCTCCCCTGGGCCGCGGCGCGAGTTCCCCCGTCGGGTCCTGCCGGCACACCGCGGCCGGATTCCGGTGCGGCCCGTGGACCGGGCCACGCCTTGGAACCTAGGGCCCGGGGGCGGTCGTGGACGTCAACCGTGCGGTTGACCCGGGGTGGAGATGCGCCTGCAACCAGCGCGGTAGCCCGCCCGCGCCCCTGCCGCACGGGTTTACGGCACCACCGCGCCGGCCCGGGCGGACGCTTGGGGCAACACCGGGCGGCACCGGGCGGCCGACCGCCCGGTGCCGCCCCGGGCCTCACCGGTACTTCTTCAGCTCCCGCCGGGCCAGCGAGCGCTGGTGCACCTCGTCGGGGCCGTCGGCGATCATCAGGGTGCGGGCCGCCGCGTACAGCTCGGCCAGCGGGAAGTCCTGGCTGAGACCGCCCGCACCGTGCAACTGGATCGCCCGGTCGATGATGTCGACGACCGCGCGCGGTGTGGCGATCTTGATGGCCTGGATCTCCGTGTGCGCGCCCCGGTTGCCGACGGTGTCCATCATCCAGGCGGTCTTCAGCACCAGCAGCCGCAGCTGCTCCACGGTGACCCGGGCGTCCGCGATCCAGTTGTGGACCACGCCCTGCTGGGCCAGCGCCTTGCCGAACGCGACGCGCGAGACGGCCCGCCGGCACATCTCCTCGATCGCCCGCTCCGCCATGCCGATCAGCCGCATGCAGTGGTGGATCCGGCCGGGGCCCAGCCGCGCCTGGGCGATGGCGAACCCGCCGCCCTCCTCGCCGACGAGGTGGGTGACCGGCACGCGCGCGTGGTCGAAGACGACCTCGGCGTGACCGCCGTGGTAGTGGTCCTCGTAGCCGAACACCTGCATGGCGCGCTCCACGGTCACGCCGGGCGTGTCGCGGGGGACCAGGACCATGGACTGCTGGCGGCGGATGTCGGGGCCGTCGGGGTCCGTCTTGCCCATCACGATGAAGACCGCGCAGTTCGGGTCCATGGCACCGGAGATGTACCACTTGCGTCCGGTGATGACGTACTCGTCGCCGTCCCGCTCGATGAGCGTGGTGATGTTGGTGGCGTCCGAGGAGGCCACCTCCGGCTCGGTCATCGCGAACGCCGAGCGGATCTCACCGGCGAGCAGCGGCTGGAGCCACTGCTTTTTCTGCGCCTCGTCGCCGAACTGCGCCAGTACCTCCATGTTGCCGGTGTCCGGCGCCGAGCAGTTCAGCGCCGTCGGCGCCAGCTGCGGGGAGCGGCCGGTGATCTCGGCCAGCGGCGCGTACTGGAGGTTGGTCAGCCCGGCGCCGTACTCCTCGTCGGGCAGGAAGAGGTTCCACAGGCCCTGGCGGCGCGCCTCGGCCTTCAGCTCCTCCACCACGGCCGGCGTGTCCCACGGCGAGGCCAGCGCCGCGCGCTGCTCCCGCGCCACCGCCTCCGCCGGGTGAACGTACTCGTCCATGAAGGCGAGCAGCTTGCCCCGCAGTTCCTCGGTGCGGGCGTCGAACGCGAAATCCATGGCCGGTCAGCCTTCCTGAAGAGTGGTCAGTCCGTGCTCGATGAAGACCGGGACGAGTTCGCCGATGCGGTCGAAGCCGCGGCCGACCGTCTGTCCCAGCGTGTACCGGTAGTGGATGCCCTCCAGGATCACGGCGAGCTTGAACCAGGCGAACGCCGTGTACCAGGAGACGGCGGACACGTCGCGCCCCGAGCGTGCGGCGTACCGTTCGATCAGCTCGGCCGGCGCCGGATGCCCGGCGGCCGAGGCGGTCGTGGAGATGGGGGAGTCCGGCAGCTCCAGCGGCATGCTGTACATCACCAGCAGCCCGAGGTCGGTCAGCGGGTCGCCGAGCGTGGACATCTCCCAGTCGAGGATCGCCGTGATGCGGTCGTCGGCGCCGATGAGCACGTTGTCCAGCCGGTAGTCGCCGTGGACCACCGTGGGCGCGGGGGAGCCCGGCAGGTCCCGGCCCAGGGCCGCGTGGAGTTCGTCGATGCCGGCCAGGTCGCGGCTGCGGGAGGCGTCGAGCTGCTTGCCCCAGCGGCGCAGCTGGCGGTCCAGGAACCCCTCGGGCCGGCCGAAGTCGCCGAGACCGACCGCCTCCGGGTCCACCGCGTGCAGCTCCACGAGGGTGTCGACGAGGGACAGCACGGCGCTGCGGGTGCGCTCGGGGCCGAGCGGGGCCAGCTGGCCGGCGGTGCGGTACGGGGTGCCCTCGACGAACTCCATGACGTAGAAGGGCGCGCCCAGCACCTCCTCGTCCTCGCACAGCAGGACCGGGGCCGGGACCGGTACGTCGGTGCGGTGCAGGGCGCTGATCACCCGGTGCTCGCGCCGCATGTCGTGCGCGGTGGCCAGCACGTGGCCGAGCGGGGGCCGCCGCACCACCCAGCGGGAGGTGCCGTCGGTGACCGCGTAGGTGAGGTTGGACCGCCCGCCCTCGATCAGCCGGCCGGTGAGGGGACCGCGGACCAGGCCGGGCCGCTCGCGGTCGAGCAGGGCGCGCAGCCGGTCGGGGTCGAGTCCGGGCGGGTGGTCGGCGGGGCTCATGCGTCGCTCCTCCTACGGGCGCGTGGTACGGGCGCGTGAATGACCCGACTCATGATGCCGACCGGTCGGTATGTAGTCCAGCCTCCAGGAGCAACGTGACGTGGGCCACGATAGGCCGACGGCTCCCCGCGGGGGAACGGGGAGCCGTCGGCCGGGTTCGCCGGGCGGTCTAGTGGTCGTCCCAGTGGCCTTCGTGCGCGGCGTGCCGGTGGCCGTCGTGCAGGTAGTCCACGTGGTCGCCGTGCGGCACGTGCGGGTGTCCGCAGTCCTCGCCGTGCCGGTGCGCGTGCTCCGCGTGGGCGGTGTGCCCGCCCGGCTCGCACTCGTCCCAGTGACCGGCGTGCTCCCGGTGCAGGTGGCCGTCGTGCGCGTAGTCGACGTGGTCGCCGTGCGGCACGGCCGGGTGCCCGCAGCCGGGGCCGTGGGTGTGCGTGTGCGCGGAGTGTTCCAGGTGCGTCGTGGTCATGGGCGTTCACCTTCCGTGAAGCCCGCGGGGGCGCTGGGTCGAACGGAGCACATCCCCGCGTTCCGTCTTGCGTGATGCCTGAGTACCCCGGAGGGTCGAGGGCATGAAGGCGATCAGCTACAGCCGGTACGGCGGCCCCGAGGTACTGGAGTACGGCGAGGTGCGGGACCCCAAGGTCGGCCCCGACGGCGTCCTGGTGAAGGTCCGGGCCGCGGCGGTCAATCCCGTCGACTGGAAGGCCCGCGAGGGCTACCTGGACGGCATGCTGGAGGCGGTCTTCCCCGTCGTCCCCGGCTGGGACGTCTCCGGGGTCGTGGTGCGGCCCGGCGTCTCCGTCACGGAGTTCGAGGCCGGCGACGAGGTCGTCGGCTACGTCCGGGAGGACTTCCTCTGCCGGGGCACCTTCGCCGAGTACGTCGCCGCGCCGGTGCGCACCCTGGCGCGCAAGCCGCGCAACCTCTCCTTCGAGGAGGCCGCCGGACTGCCGCTGGTCGGCCTCACCGCCTACCAGGTGCTCACCGGGGCCCTGCGGGTCAAGCGGGGCGAGACCGTCCTGGTGCACGCGGCGGCCGGCGGCGTCGGCTCCCTCGCCGTCCAGCTCGCCCGGCACTTCGGCTGCCGGGTCATCGGCACGGCGAGCGAGCCCAACCACGACTTCGTCCGGTCCCTGGGCGGTGAGCCGGTGACCTACGGCGACGGACTCGCCGACCGGGTGCGCGGGCTCGCCCCCGAAGGGGTCGACGCGGCCTTCGACACCGTCGGCGGCGAGGCCCTGCGCGTCTCGGCGCAGCTCCTCACCTCGGAGGGCCGCCTCGCCTCCATCGCGGACGGCGACGTCGTCGGCTACGGCGGCAGCTACTGCTGGGTGCGCCCCGACGCCGACGACCTCGCCCGGCTGGTGGAACTAGCCGAAGCGGGCGTCGTCTCCGTGCACGTCGCGCAGACCTTCCCGCTGGAGCGCGCGGCCGACGCCCACCGGCTCAACCAGGAGGGCCGCACCCGGGGCAAGATCGTCGTCACCGTCCCCGCGGAGACGGAGCAGCCCACCGGCTGAGGACCCGCCCACCGGAAACCGTGGAACACGCGCACCGGCACCCTGGAACACGCGCACCGGAACCCGGAAGACGCGCACAGAGAACCTGGAGGGCCCGCACAGAGAACCCGGAAGGCGCGCACCGGCAGCCCTAGAAGAGCAGCGCGGTGGCGCAGAGGGCCATCGCCACCGTGCACAGGACGGCGGCGCGGGCCTGTCCGGCCGACAGCGCGGCGGGCCGCGCCGCGGTGTCCAGCACCCGGATGCGGCGCTGCGCGACCACCAGGAACCCCAGCCACAGCGCGCAGCACACCGCGCACACGGCGAGAGCGGCCGGCGACAGCCCCCCGTGCAGCGCCGTCCGCACCGCCAGCACCGTGACGACGGTGCCGGCCAGCGTCGTACGCCGCCACGCCAGGCGCGTCCGCTCCGGTTGCAGCCCCGGATCGCGCGCGCCGCTCACCCCTCCCACCCGACGAGCACCACGATCACCATGGCGACGGCCACCACCGCCACCACCGTGCCCAGCAGGGCCGGGAACCTCGACACGGGCAGGTCCTCGCCCCGGCGCATCGCCCGCTCGCAGCGCATCCAGTGGTTCACCGCGCGCAACGCGCACAGCACTCCGGCCCCGAGCAGCGCGAGCGCCAGTCCGACCCGCCAGCCCCAGCGCAGGTCGGGCAGGAACTGGTCCACCGCGAACCCCCCGCCGACCAGGGCCATCGCGGTGCGCAGCCACGCCAGGAAGGTGCGCTCGTTCGCCAGCGAGAACCGGTAGTCGGGAGTGCTGCCCTCCTGCCGCACCCGATCCGGAGCGAACCACAGCCGGACGTTCCGTACGAACTCGATCACGCCCAGGACACTACCGGGCGGACCGGAACTCCCTGAGCCGGTCGTGGGCGGCCAGCCCGTCCGGCACCCACTCCCACCGCGGCAACAGCCGCTCGACCTCCGCCTCCGGCAGGAAGTCGTGCCAGGCGACCTCCTCCGCCTGCGGCCGGACCGGCAGCTCGCAGCGCACCTCGTAGACGGCCGACCACCAGCTCCGGCCGGCCCCGTCGTCGTAGAGGAACTTGAACAGGAAGGCCGGCCGCGGCAGACCGGTGACGCCGAGTTCCTCCTCGGCCTCGCGCAGCGCCGCGTCGTCGTAGGACTCGCCGGCGCCGACGACCCCGCCGACGAACATGTCGTACAGCGAGGGGAACACCAGCTTCGTCGGCGTGCGGCGGTGGACGAAGATCCGCCCCTCGGCGTCCCGCGCCTCGATGAACACACAGCGGTGACGCAGGCCTTCGGCGTACGCCCGCCCGCGCGGCACCCGGTCCACGACCCGGTCCTGCTCGTCGACGATGTCCAGGATCTCCTCAGCGGCGCTCATACCGCCCATCCAACCAGCCCGCGGGGGACGCCTCGGCGTCATGGGCCGGCCCGTCCGCCGCCGTGCCCGCCGCCCTGCCCGTATGCGGCACCGCCACCCCGCCCGTTCGCGCGCCGCCCGCCCGTCACTGCGCCGGCCCTCGTGACCGTCGCCCCGTCCGCCCGCCCATCGCAGCGCCGGCCGTACCGGGAAGCCGTCCGGGAGGGGTCCTCGTCGGTGTCAGCGCACCCGTACGGCGGCCATCTCGCCCCGCGGCACCGGTCCGCACGGCATCGCCGGGTGCAGCCCGAGCAGCACGATGCCCACGACGACCCCCGCCAGCCCCGCCGCCTCCCAGGCCAGCGCGCCCGCGCCGGTGCGCAGCCGGTCGCCGAGGAAGCCCACCCCGCAGACGATCCCGGCCAGCGGCTGGGCGGCGGTCAGCGCGGGCAGGGACATCCGCAGCGGGGCCGTCTCGAACGCGCTCTGCACCAGGACCAGCCCGGTCACCCCCAGCGCCAGCACCGCGTACGGCTGCCAGCCTGCCAGCAGCTCCAGCATGCCGCCGTGACCGAAACGCTCCCCGCTCACCCGGGTCAGCGCGTCCTGCACGCCGTACACCAGCCCGGCCGCCAGCGCCAGCAGCACCGGCCCGGCGGCGAGCCGCGAGCGCTTGGCGCAGGTCGTCAGCAGCAGCGCCAGCCCCAGCATCACCCCGATGATCAGCCACTGCCGGAGCCCACCGGCGCTCGCGCTGCCGCCGCGCGGCTCGCCCGCCACGATGAACGCGCCGACCCCGCCGGCCAGCAGCGCCAGACCCACCCAGCCCTGCCGGCCCAGCGGCTGTCCGGTGCGGCGCCGCGACAGCACCAGCGCGAACAGCAGGTTCGTCGCCAGGAGCGGTTCCACCAGGGAGACCTCACCGAGGCCGAGCGCGAGCGCGCCCAGCGCCATGCCGGCCGCCATCAGGGCGATGCCGCCCAGCCAGCGCGGCACCCGCATCAGGTCGAGCAGCAGCCGGGGCGAGAGGAAGTCCCCCAGGGGCGCCTCCTGCGCGGCGCTCTGCTGGAGCACGAATCCGAACCCCAGGCAGCACGCGGCGCTCACGGCGAGAACAAGAACCAGAACCGACACGCTGGATACCTCGATCATCCGACCGGACGGCGGGTGCGTAGGGGCCGACTGTAGCCGCCCCGCGCCCCCGCCGCTCCGGGTGCGCCCCCGGGAGGGAACGTCTCGCGCCATCGTGGGCGGCCCGGCCCGCCCTCGCCATGGCGTGCGCCACACCGGCGCCGCACGCGTACCCCCCGCGCGGCACCCGGCACGGCCGGGCCGGTCAACTTCAGCCGTCAAAAGTCCAGTTGACGGTTGTCATGGTCCA
Organism: Streptomyces sp. bgisy159; assembly: GCF_965341775.1. Lineage (GTDB taxonomy): Bacteria > Actinomycetota > Actinomycetes > Streptomycetales > Streptomycetaceae > Streptomyces. The sequence continues at coordinate 47,368 of NZ_CBDQZH010000007.1, forward strand.
GTGGCACTTGACGCTGAACGTCGGCTAGGGCTTTGCTGTGCGTCATCGGCCGATCGCACGCCGAAACCGTACCGTTGACGAGGAACCTTGCGGTGCCTTCACCCCCGCCCCTGCTCGACCCCGCCCTGGACGACGCGGAACTGCGCGCCGCCCGGGCCGCGCTCACCCAGGGCCGCCGCCGCGCCGCCCGCTCCCTGCTCGCCCGCACCGGCGACGACTGGGACCGCCGCGGCCACCGGCTCACCGTCCTCGCGGCCGACCCCTACGCCGCCCCGTGGGCCCGCGACTGGCTGCTCGCCGACCCCGGCTCCCCCGACGCCCTCGCCCTGCTCGCCCTCGCCCTGGTCCACCGGGCGCTGCGCGGCCGGGAGCACCCCGACCGGGCCCGCGCCGCCTGCCGGGACGCCGCGAGTCGCGCACCCGCCGACCCCACCCCCTGGCTCGGCCTGCTGATGCTGGAGAGCGAGGGCGGCCCGGCGGCGATCCGGCTGTTCGAGGAGGTCCGGGACCGCTGTCCCGACCACCACCAGGCCCACCACCTGCTGGTCGCCCGGCTCGCCGAGCGCCGCGCCGCCGCCGGCCCGGACCCGCTGCACGAGGTCCACGAGTTCGCCGCCTGGGCCGCCGAGCGCGCACCCGCCGACTCGCCGCTCGCCCTCCTGCCGGTGGTGGCGCACGCCGAGCGCTACCGAGTCCTGGCCGTCCACGGCTTCGCGCCCGACGACCCGTTCGCCTCCGGACACTGGTCGGACGACCGGGCCCGGGACGTGCTGAAGGCCGCCTTCGACTGGTGGCTGGAGTGGGAGCGCGACGACCATCCGCGCCGGCTGCTCGACCTGAACTTCCTCGCCCACGCCAAGGTCTGCGAGGGCCAGGGGGCCGAGGCCGCCGCGCTCTTCCACCGGATCGGCGACCACGCCACCGCCGTACCGTGGGCCTACCCGGACCGCGATCCGCGCGCCGCGTTCCGGACCGCGCGGGCGGCGGCACTCGGCAGAAGCGGACTCCGGGTGGCCGTGGGCCGGTCGTGACACGTTCACCGGAGCGGCGGGACAGCACGAGTCCCCCGGAGCCGGGCCGGACCGAGGCCGGCCGCGGCCGGCGGCCGAGGCCGTCACCCGAGTGACGGCGGGGCCCCGGCCGTTGCTGACCGGAGCCCCTCCCGAGTGATGACGGAATTCTGACGGCCGGCCCCCGCCCCTGGCCCGGCCCGGCGGCCGGGTGCTCGAATGGACGGGTGAACCAGGAACCACCACCGCAGGGCCGCGGCGCGCCGGTCGGCCGACGCGTCTTCCTCGGCACCCTCGCCCTGGGCGCGCTCGGCGTCGCCGCCGCGCCCCCGCTGCAGCGCGGCATGGAGACCCTGCTCGGCAACGCCGCCCAGAAGGACCCCACCGGCCTGACCGGCCTGCTCCCCAACGGCGGTGGCTTCCGCTACTACTCGGTGACCTCCTCGGTCCCGCACAGGAGCGCCACCGACTACCGCCTCACCGTCGACGGCCTGGTCGACCACCCCCGCTCCTACACCCTCGCCGACCTCAAGGCGCTCCCGCAGACCCGCCTGGTCAAGGACGTCCAGTGCGTCACCGGCTGGCGGGTCCCCCAGACCCCCTTCGAGGGGGTGCGGCTGTCGGCGCTGCTGGACGCGGCCGGCGTGCGCGCCGACGCCGGCGCGGTCCGCTTCACCTGCTTCGACGGCGCCTACTCCGAGAGCCTCACCCTCGACCAGGCCCGCCGCGCCGACGTCCTCGTCGCCCTGCGCATGCAGGACGAGGACCTCGGCCACAACCACGGCGGCCCGGTCCGCCTCTACGTGGCCCCGATGTACTTCTACAAGTCCGCCAAGTGGCTCTCCGGCATCACCGTCACAGAGGACGTGCGCCCCGGCTACTGGGAGAAGCGCGGCTACGACGTCGACGCCTGGGTCGGCCGGTCGAACGGACGGGACGATGACCCTACGACTTGATCCGGCCCCGGCGGCCACCACCCGCGTGCGGCGCTTCAGCCGCGCCGAACGCTGGATCCACCGTGCCACCGCCCTGCTGATGGGCGTGTGCGTGGCCAGCGCCGCCTGCCTCTACCTTCCGCAGCTCGCCGAACTCGTCGGCCGCCGTGCCCTGGTGGTGCGCGTCCACGAGTGGGCCGGGCTCGCCCTGCCCGTGCCCGTCCTGGCCGGCCTCGCCTCCCGGGCCTTCCGCGCCGACCTCGGCCGGCTGAACCGCTTCGGCGCGCACGACCGGCTCTGGCTGCGGGCGGCGCTGCGCCGGGACCGGCGACGCGAGTCCCGCCCGGCGGACAAGTTCAACGCCGGTCAGAAGATCTACGCCTCCTGGATCGCCGGGGCCACGCTCGTGATGCTCGGCACCGGGCTGCTGATGTGGTTCACCCACCTCACCCCGGTGCAGTGGCGCACCAGCGCGACCTTCGTCCACGACTGGCTGGCCCTGACCATCGGCATCGTCCTCGCCGGCCACGTCGGCATGGCCCTCGGCGACCCCGAGGCCCGCCGCGGTATGCGCACCGGCTCGGTCAGCCCGGCCTGGGCCGAGCGGGAGCACCCCCTCTGGCGCCGGTGAACCCGGGACGGACCAGGGCCCGCCCGCGCTTCCCGGCGCGGGCGGGCCCTCCTCGTCGTGTCCCCGGACCTCCGGCTAGATGATCAGCGAGAGCAGCAGGACGAGGCCGCCCGCGACCACCGAGATGATCGTCTCCATCGCGGACCAGGTCTTCAGGTTCTGCCCGACACTGACCCCGAAGTACTCCTTGACCAGCCAGAACCCGGCGTCGTTGACATGGCTGAAGAAGAGCGAGCCGGCGCCGATGGCGAGGACCAGCAGGGCCGCGTGGGTGGTCGACATGTCGGCGGCAAGCGGCGCCACCAGACCGGCCGCCGACACGGTCGCCACGGTCGCGGAGCCGGTGGCCAGCCGGATGACCACGGCGATCAGCCAGGCCAGCAGCAGCGCCGGGATCGACCAGTCCTCGGAGATGTCCAGGACCATCCGGCCCACCCCGCAGTCGATCAGGGTCTGCTTGAAGCCGCCGCCCGCGCCGACGATCAGCAGGATGCCCGCGATCGGCGCGAGCCCCTTGTCGACCAGGCCGGAGATCCGCTCCCTGGAGAACCCGGCCGGCCTGCCGAGCGTGAAGATGCCGACGATCACGGCCGCGAGCAGGGCGATCAGCGGTGAGCCGACCACGTCGAAGACGCGCTGCACGGTGTGCTCCGGGTCGTCCACGACGATGTCGACCAGTGCCTTGGACAGCATCAGCACGACCGGCAGCAGGATCGTCGCCAGCGTGGCGCCGAAGCCGGGGCGCCGCGCCAGATCCTCCGACGCGCGCTGCGGGACCAGCCCGTCCGGCGCCGGCACGTCCACCCAACGGGCCGCGTAGCGGGAGAACAGCGGACCGGCGACGACGACCGTCGGGACGGCGACCAGGACACCCAGCGCCAGGGTCACCCCCAGGTCGGCCCCGACCGCGTCGATGGCGACCAGGGGGCCGGGGTGCGGCGGCACCAGGCCGTGCATCACGGACAGACCGGCCAGGGCCGGAATCCCGATCCGCATGAGCGAGTAGTTGCCGCGCCGGGCGACCATCAGCACGACGGGGATCAGCAGTACCACGCCGACCTCGAAGAACAGCGGCAGCCCGATCACCGAGGCGATCAGCACCATCGCCCACGGCATGGCCCGGCCACCCGCCTTGGCCAGGATCGTGTCGACGATCTGGTCGGCGCCGCCCGAGTCCGCGAGCAGCTTGCCGAGGATCGCGCCCAGGGCGATCAGCACGCCCACGCCGGCCACCGTGGCGCCGAGCCCGGCGGTGAAGCTGGATATCGCCTTGTCCAGTGGCGCACCGGCGAACGCGCCCAGCGCGAGCGAGCCGATGGTGAGCGACAGGAAGGCGTGGAGCTTGAACTTGGTGATGAGCAGGACGATGACGGCGATGCCGGCCAGCACGGCGACGCCCAGCCGGGCATGGCCGGCCGAGGTGATCGGCTCGACGGTGTCCGCTGCCAGCATCTCGACTCTGAGTCTGGTCACGGGGTTCCCTTGCAGGTACGGAGTACAGGGCTACGGGTTTACGGGGATGCGGGCAGGGGAGGTCCACTGCGCGGCGGTGGAGGTGCCGGCAGGTACTTCTCGGTGGTGGGGCGCCCGCGGGTACTACACGGCGGTGTCGGGGAGCCGGTCCAGGGCCCGGACGGCCCGGTCGGCGATCTCCTCGGGGCTGCCGCCGACGTCGACGGACACGCCCGCCTCGTCCGCCGCGAGCGGCTGGAGCGTGGCGAACTGGGAGTCCAGCAGCGCGGTCGGCATGAAGTGCCCCCGCCGCTGCCCCATCCGGCCCGCGATCAGCTCCCGGTCGCCCGTGAGGTGCAGGAACAGCACGTCGGGGGCGGCGGCCCGCAGCCGGTCGCGGTACGACCGCTTCAGCGCGGAGCAGCTGACCACGCCGCCCAGCCCCGAGCGGCTGTGTGCCCAGGCCCCGATGGCGTCCAGCCAGGGCCACCGGTCCTCGTCGCCGAGGGGGACACCGTCCGACATCTTGGCGATGTTGGCCGGCGGATGGAACGCGTCTCCCTCGGCGTAGGGAACACCGAGCCGGGCGGCGACCAGCGGACCGATCGTGGTCTTGCCCGTGCCGGAGACGCCCATCACCACGACGACGTGAGGGGTAAGCATGCTGCCTCGCTGTCTTCCTCGCCATCGACGCCGGGCCGTCCGGCGTCGCCCTGTACTGAAACCCATAGGTACGACGAATTCAAGAGTCAGCTTCAAATAAGTCTGACTTTTTGAGCCCGTGACGTACCCCGTACTCTGTGTGCATGACCACACCGGGCCGAGGTCTGCACGGCCATGTACTCGACACCCTCGGCCCCGCGATCACCGCGGGCGAGTACCCGCCGGGCAGCGTTCTGCGCACCGATGAACTCGCCCAGCGTTTCGACGTCTCACGCTCGGTGATGCGCGAGGCGGTCCGGGTACTGGAGTCCATGCACCTCGTCGAGTCGCGGCGCCGGGTGGGCGTGACGGTGCTCCCGCAGAACGAGTGGAACGTGTACGACCCGCAGGTCATCCGCTGGCGGCTGGCCGGCGCCGACCGCCCCCGGCAGCTGCGTTCGCTCACCGTGCTGCGCTCGGCCGTCGAACCGGTGGCGGCAGGTCTGGCCGCCCGGCACGCCACGGCCGAGCAGTGTGCCGAGCTGACCGCGGCGGCGCTCGGCATGGTGGCCCACTCGCGCGGCCACCGCCTGGAGGGCTATCTGCTCCACGACGTGGCGTTCCACCGGGTCGTCCTCGCCGCCTCCGGCAACGAGATGTTCGCCCGGCTCGGCGATGTCGTCGCGGAGGTGCTGACCGGCCGTACACAGCACGAGGTGATGTTCGAGGACCCCGATCCGGCCGCCGTCACCCTGCACGTGCAGGTCGCCGCCGCCGTCCGTGAGGGCGACGCGGCCCGCGCCGAACAGCTGACCCGGGAGATCACGGTGGGCGCACTCCAGGAACTGGACATCCTGGCCCCGTAGCGCGCCCTGCGGCACCCGCACGCCCGGCGCCGGCTGCGGCGCGGATCTCACCGCGGGTTTCACCTGCCGGGGACGTCCCCGGCCTCGGGGAACTCCCCGTCGACGTACACCCAGGCCCCGTCCACCCGCTCGAACCGGCTGCGCTCGCGCAGCGCACCGCCCCGGTGTGACGCCCGGAACTCCACGGTCCCGGTGGTGTGGAACGCCGTGCCGTCCGCGGTCGCCAGGATCTCCAGCCCCGTCCAGCGGGTCCCCGGATCCAGCTCCAGCCGCGCCGGCCGGGTCCGCGGGTGCCAGGTCCGCAGCAGGTAGTCCGCATCGCCGCACACGAACGCGCTGTACCGCGACCGCATCAGCCGCTCCGCCGTCGGCGCGGCGGCCTCCCCGCGGTGGAGCCGGCCGCAGCACGCGTCGTACGGCTCGGCCGATCCGCACGGGCACGCGGCCGGACTCGCGGGGGGAGCGGAACGCGGAGGACGGGCGGGACGAGCGGTGCGACGGGCCATGGCCACCATTGTGCCGCCCCGCGCTGCCCCACCTCGCCGGGGACGACAACGAGCGAGGGCCGCGACTCGCGTCGCGGCCCTCGCCGTTCAAGTGTCCGAGGGGGGACTTGAACCCCCACGCCCGATAAAGGGCACTAGCACCTCAAGCTAGCGCGTCTGCCATTCCGCCACCCGGACAAGGTGTCTGTCGTCGGGGTCTCACCCGCGGCGACGAGGTAAACATTACCAGGCTTTCGGAGGTGCCCGATCACGGGCTGCCCCCGGGGGCGTGCCCGGCCGGGGGCGGGGGAGGGAGGATGAAGGGAACCACCAGCAGCGACAGCGGGAGGAAGCAGCGTGAGCGAGACCGACTCGGCCAGGGGCGTCACCGGCGAGGACGAGGTCGTGGACCTGTGCCGCGAGCTGATCCAGTTCGACACCAGCAACTACGGCGACCACTCGGGGCCCGGCGAGCGCGCGGCGGCCGAGTACGTCGCCGGGAAGCTCGCCGAGGTCGGCCTGGAACCGGAGATCTTCGAATCCCATCCGGGCCGGGCCTCCACGGTGGCCCGCATCGAGGGCGAGGACCCGTCCCGGCCCGCGCTGCTCATCCACGGCCACCTCGACGTCGTACCGGCGAACGCCGTCGACTGGACCCACCACCCCTTCTCCGGCGAGGTCGCCGACGGCTGCGTGTGGGGACGCGGCGCCGTCGACATGAAGGACATGGACGCCATGACCCTCGCCGTCGTACGCGACCGGCTGCGCAGCGGCCGCCGGCCCCCGCGCGACATCGTGCTCGCCTTCCTCGCCGACGAGGAGGCGGGCGGCACCTACGGCGCCCGGCACCTCGTCGACCACCACCCGGACCTCTTCGAGGGCGTCACCGAGGCCATCAGCGAGGTCGGCGGCTTCTCCTTCACGGTGAGCGAGCAGCGACGGCTCTACCTCATCCAGACGGCCGAGAAGGGCATGCACTGGATGAAGCTGACCGTCGCCGGCACCGCCGGGCACGGCTCGATGATCCACCGGGACAACGCCATCACCGAGCTGTCGGAGGCGGTCGCCCGGGTCGGCCGGCACACCTTCCCGGTGCGCGTCACCAAGACCACCCGGGCCTTCCTGGACGAGCTCGGCGACGCCCTCGGCACCGAACTGGACCCGGAGGACATGGAGTCCACCCTCGCCCGGCTGGGCGGCATCGCCAAGCTCATCGGCGCGACCCTCAGCAACACCGCCAACCCCACCCAGCTCGGCGCCGGTTACAAGGTCAACGTCATCCCCGGCGAGGCCACGGCCCACCTCGACGGGCGGTTCCTGCCCGGCCACGAGGAGGAGTTCCTCGCCGACCTGGACCGCCTCCTCGGCCCCCGGGTCAGCCGCGAGGACGTGCACTCCGACAAGGCGCTGGAGACCTCCTTCGACGGCGCGCTGGTCGACGCCATGCAGTCCGCGCTGCTCGCCGAGGACCCCACCGCGAAGGCCGTCCCGTACATGCTCTCGGGCGGCACCGACGCCAAGTCCTTCGACGACCTCGGCATCCGCGGGTTCGGCTTCGCCCCGCTGAAGCTGCCGCCGGAGCTGGACTTCGCCGGCATGTTCCACGGTGTCGACGAGCGGGTGCCGGTGGACGGACTCCGGTTCGGCGTACGGGTGCTCGACCGCTTCATCGACGCCTCCTGAACCGCCCGCCGGTCTGAATTCTCCCTCGGGAAAGGGACTTCAGTTATTCGGTCGCGTGTACGGAAAATGACTGGGGAGAGTGAATGCGACCATGGGCTCGTAGCCCCAATATCCCCTCCTCGTTACTGGTGACGTGGTCCGCTGCTTGGGATCGCATTGCCAACAAGGAGGAATAATGATCAAGAAGGTCGTCGCTGCTGCGGCTGCCACTGGTGGGCTGGTTCTCGCGGGCGCGGGCCTGGCCGTTGCCGACGCGGGTGCTCAGGGTGCCGCCGTGCACTCCCCGGGCGTCGCCTCCGGCAACGTCGTTCAGGTGCCCGTGCACATCCCGGTGAACGTCTGCGGCAACACGGTCTCCGTGATCGGGCTGCTGAACCCCGCCTTCGGCAACACCTGCGTCAACCAGTGACGTACGCCCGCTGAGGGGGTCGTCCACATCGGCGGCCCCGGGGCGTGCGCCATGCGCTCCGGGGCCGCCGGTTTTTCAGAAACTGATGTCACGAACATTTCCGTGAGTGTCGAGGACGGACGGAAGCAGGGATTCAGCATATGCGACAGGTCACCCGGAAAGGCCTTATGACGATGGCGGCGGCCACGGGGGTGATCGCCGCCGCAGGCGGATACGCCCAGGCCGATTCCGGTGCCATGGGGGCCACCTCGGATTCCCCCGGCGTGCTCTCCGGCAACACCGTGCAGGCGCCGGTGAACGCCCCGGTCAACGTCTGCGGGAACACCGTGGACGTCGTCGGCATCCTCAACCCGGCGGTCGGCAACTCGTGCGCCAACACCGGCTCGGCGCACACCGGCACCGGCGGCAGCGGATCCGGCAGCTCCGGCAGCGGCTCCGGCAGCCAGAGTGAGCAGGGCGGCTCAGGCACGCACGGCGGCTCAGGCACGCACGGCGGCTCAGGCACGCACGGCGGCTCCGGGGCGCACGGCGGCTCCGGGGGCGCGCAGGCGGGCGGACACACCGGCGGTTCCCCCGGCATCGGCTCCGGAAACCACGTCCAGGCCCCGATCGACGTGCCGGTGAACGTGTGCGGCAACAGCGTGAACGTGGTCGGCGTCGGCAACGGGGCGTTCGGCAACGACTGCGAGAGCGGCCCGGGCGTCCACCACGGCACGCCGCCGGGCGGCTCGAAGCACCAGCCCGGCACCCCGGGCGGTCACGACGCCCCCGGCGGAGTCGGCAGCCAGGGCGAGCCGGTCCAGGCCGACGCCCCCGCCCCCCGGCATCTGACGCCCACCGGTGCCTCCTCCGCGGCTCGGGAGACCGGTCCGGAGCAGCTCGCGCACACCGGCGGCGACGTCCCGCTGGGGCTCGTCCTGCCCGCCGGCGCGGGCGCACTGCTCGCGGGCACGATCCTCTACCGCCGGGCCCGCCAGTCCGTGTAGCACGGCACACGACGAAGCGGGGTCCGGCCACTTCGGCCGGGCCCCGCTCCCGTCTCGGCTCACCACGTGGCGCGCACCTGGCGGATGATCCGCCGGCGCAACCGCACCTTGCGGCTGCCGTCGCGCAGCAGGCTCAGACGGTGCAACTCCCAGTGTCCGTACTCCGCATGGTCCGTCAGCAGACGTGTCGCCTCCTTGCGGGAGACCCCGCGCGGTACGAACACGTCGACAAATTCGTATTCCGGCATCGCATCTATTGTGCGGGCCGGCCCCCGGTACGGATAGCGTCTGCACTATGTCTGATGCTGCGCAGCCCACCGCTGCCGAGGTACGCGCCGCCGCCGAGGCGGTCAAGACCGCGCTCGACCGCCACCTGGCCGCGGTCGAACGCCGGTCGGGCGAGGACGACCCGGCCGTCTACGAGGCGTTCAACGAGCTGGCCGCGGCCGCCGAGGTGTACGACGAGCTCCTCTACGACCGGTACGACGAGGTCACGCCCTTCGAGATCCCCGCGGCGGAGGACGCGCTGCCGCCCTACGCGGGGCCCGAGGAACCGAGTGCGCTGAGCGTCCTGATCCGCCGCGACTACACCGTGGGCGAACCGCAGCGCCTGCTGGCCCAGGCGCAGCGCGTGGAGGCGGCGGACGACGAGGACGGCGCGGACACGGACACCGTGCCCGGGGCGCTGGGGGTGCTCTTCGGCGAGTACGAGCCGGACGAGATCGCCTCCCGGCACAAGGAGTTCGGCCTGGAGGAGGGCGACTCCACTCTCTGGGTGCTCGCCGCGGAGGAGGCCGCCGAGCCCGGCGAGTGGCTGGAGACGCCCTTCGAACAGCTCGATCCGCAGCGCGTGATCTGCCGGTTCGACGTCAGCGCGGTGTTCGACGACGCGGACGACGGGCTGGAGCGGGCCCTCGACGACGAGGACGGGGACGAGGCGGACACCGAGGACGACGGCGACGCCCTGGACGACGAGGACGCCGTGGACGGCGAGGACGTGGCGGACGTCGAGGAGCCGTAGGCGCGAGGGGCGCCCCGGAAGGGGCGCTCCCGGTCTTTCTCTCAGGGCTGGGTGCGCAGAAGGGCCGGCAGGCGGGTGGTGCGGGGCTTGGCCGCAACTCCGGCGACCGCCGCGGCAAGGGCCTGCTCGACACCGTGCACGACGGACAGATGGCGTTCGGCGCGGCCGAAGGCCGTGTACACCCAGGGGCGGGACAGCAACGGGGCCGCATCGCCGGGCAGCACCACAACGGCCGCCGGCCAGCGGCCGCCGACCGCCTGGTGCGCGGTCAGCGCCCACCCGTGCCGCACGGACTGCTCCACCCGCTCCTTCGGTACGACGACGGAGGTCCCCGCGCACGTCAGGCGCAGTCCCTCCGCGTCGGCCCCCACGACCTGACCCGGGACCGTACGGCCCGGCGCGGGGGAGTAGGCGATCCGGTCGCCGGGGTCGAAGCCGGCGAACCGGCCGGGGCCGGGATTCAGCCGTTCTTTCAGCGCGGCGTTGAGCGCCCGGGTGCCCGCCGCGCCTCCGTGGCCCGGCGTGATCACCACCGTCTGCTCCGGTGGCACCCCGAGGGCCCGGGGCACCGAGTCGGCAACGAGCTGCACCGTCCGGTGCACGGCCTCACCGGCGTCCCGCACCGGCACGATCACGATCTCCTTGCCGGGAGCCGCCACCTGGTTCAGCTCACCGACGCCGATCCCGGAGACCAGTTCACCGACCGGCCCCGGGTCGGGGGTGCGGGAGGCGATCTGCGGGCACGCGCGCGCGGTGAGCAGATCGGCGAACACCCGGCCCGGACCGGCCGACCACAGCAGCGCCGGGTCCCCGCTGAACACCAGCCGGGCCCCGTCCGGCAGCGACTCCGCGATCACGGCCGCGCCCTCCACGTCCAGCTGGGGCGCGTCCAGCACCACCAGGAGGTCCACGGCCAGCGCCCCGTCGGCGTCCCGGCCGGGTCCCTCGGCTCCGGAGAGCAGGTCGTGCACGGTGACGACGGTGCCGTCCTCGGCCCCGTCGAGCAGATCCGTGAGCCGCCGCGCGCCGTCCGGGGTGTGGCAGGCCGCGACCGCGCGCAGGCCCAGGGAACGGGCCGCGGCGACCAGCGCGGCCGGTTCGGCACGCGCCGCCTCGCCGCCGGTGTGCAGCACGAGGCCGTGTCCGGCGACGGCCCGGATCAGCTCCGCCGCGCTGCCGGACGCGTCGGACGCCGCCCGCTCCCACCGGGCGGTGTCCTCCTCGCTGAGCGAGTTGGCGATCCGGGTCAGGCCGTCGGCGAGGCTCTCCTCCGCGAGCGCGTACCGCTCCAGACCGACCAGCACCCGGACCGGGCGGGCCTCGCCGTCCTCGCCGTCCTCGTGGTCCGTGTCGCCCTCGTAGCCCGCGTCGCCTCCGTCTCCTCCGCCGACGGGGGTCCGTTCGCGGTCCCCGGGCCGCTCGGAGCCCTCGGACGGCCGCGGGGCGGGTGCGGTCGGCGTACCGGGTTCGTCCAGCGCGTCCTGGAAGACCAGCGCCTCGCCCTCCGCAAGGGTGCTCTGTACGGCCGCGTCGGCGTCCGGAACGCCCTGCCGGCCCAGCGCGGCGGTCAGCGCGGGCAGCTCCAGCGCGGTGTGCCCGGCGAGGGCCGCCTGCTCCAGCAGCCACACCGTCACCGCGCGGCCCCTGCGCTCGTCGTCCGGGCGGCACTCCGCGCCGAGCAGGGCCCGCGCGAACCCGTCGGCCTGTTCGGGCCGCACACCGGCGACCCGCAGCAACTGCCAGGGGTCCGACCGCAGCGCGTCGTCGGCGCCATCACCGAGCGCGGCGGCGACCTGCGGGGCCAGTGCCTCGGGTGCTCCGCCGGACGCCAGCACCGCCCGTACCGCGGCGACGGTCTGCGCGGCGGGCGCGGGGGCGGCCGCGGCTCCGGCGGCCACCGGCTGCGGGCGCCGTGCCGGCTCCGGCGCGGGGGCGGGGCGGCGCGGCGCGGGCTGTGGCTCGGCGAACACGGTGCTCGGCGGTTTCGCCCCGCTCTCCACGGCCCGCACGGCCGCGAGCAGATCGGCGGCCGTCCCGCTCAGTGCGGTCCCGCTCGCGATGGGCCCCGCCTTCTCGGCCTTGCGCCGCTCGATGCGTTCCCGCTCCAGCCGCTGGGCGGCGAGTTCGGCCTCCGCCTCGGAGAGCTGCGCCGCGCCGCCGTCCCCCGCGGCCGACCCGGCGCCCGCCGCGCCGGCTGTCCCCGCCGCGCCGGGCTCCTCCGGCGGGTCCGCTGCGTCCGGCGAGTCCGCCGAGTCCGACGCGTCGGACGTGTCCCTCGGAGCCCTGTCGCCGCCGCCGGTCGCGGGTTCCGGCAGCCCCGGGGCCTCCGGCTCCGTGTCCCGCGTGGTCTCCGGTTCCGTGCTCACAGCGTGCTCCAGTCGTGATCGGGATAGCGGTGCACGGGCGCCGACACATCGTCGAGCGCCCGGCAGATCTCGTCAGGAAGACTAAGCGCCTCCACTGACAAAGCCGCCGTGAGCTGCTGCGCGTTGCGCGCGCCGACGACCGGGGCGGTCACTCCGGGCCGGTCCCGCACCCAGGCGAGCGCGACCTGCAGCGGGGTGACCGCGAGCCCGTCCGCCGCGGTCGTCACCGCGTCCACGATCCGGCTCGCGGTGTCGTCCAGATACGGCTCCACGAACGGCGCGAAGTGCTCCGAGGCGCCCCGCGAGTCGGGCGGCAGGGCGTCGCCCCGGTACTTCCCGGTGAGCACGCCCCGGCCCAGCGGGGAGGACGGCAGCAGCCCGATCCCGAGGTCCCGCGCGGCCGGCAGCACCTCGCGCTCCACGCCGCGCTGCAGCAGCGAGTACTCCATCTGCGTACTGGCCAGCCGGGTCCGCGCCCCCGGCGCGGCCAGCTGCCAGGTGCCCGCCTTGGCGAGCTGCCAGCCGCAGAAGCCGGACACGCCGGCGTAGCGCGCGCGGCCGCTCGCGACCGCTATGTCCAGCGCCTGGAGGGTCTCCTCCAACGGGGTGTGCGGATCGAAGGCATGCACGTGCCACACGTCGACGTGGTCCGTGCCCAGCCGGTCCAGCGAGGCGTCCAGGGCCGCGAGGAGATGCCCGCGGGAGCCGTCGACGCGGCGGTCCGGGTCGGGCACGCTGCCCGCCTTGGTGGCGATGACCACCTCCCGGCGCGGAACCAGCCCGTCGATCAGCCGCCCGAGCAGATACTCGGCCTCCCCGTCGCCGTACACGTCCGCCGTGTCGACGAGGGTGCCGCCGGCCTCCCAGAAGGTCTTCAACAGGTCCGCGGCGTCATGCTCGTCGGTGTCCCGGCCCCAGGTGAGGGTGCCGAGCCCGATGCGGGACACGCGCAGGCCGGTCCGGCCGAGATGCCTCTGCTCCATGAACGCCGAGATTACTGGCCAGATATGCGCCGTGGGTTGCCTGTGGACAACGGAATTCCCGCCCGGTGGGCCCCGCTGCGGCGCACCGGGCCGGTCCCCGGGAGCCGCCCGCGCTAGGGTGCGGAACGACAGCGTCGTTACTGATCAGTAAGGGGAATCGGCCATGCAGCTAGGGATCAACCTCGGCTACTGGGGTGCCGGGATGGACGCGGACAACCTCGCCGTCGCCCAGGAGGCCGACCGCCTCGGGTACGCCGTCTGCTGGGCCGCCGAGGCCTACGGCTCGGACGCGGCCACCGTGCTCAGCTGGGTCGCCGCCCAGACCGAGCGGATCGACGTCGGCTCGGCCATCTTCCAGATCCCCGCCCGCCAGCCCGCCATGACCGCGATGACGGCGGCGACCCTCGACTCCCTCTCCGGCGGCCGCTTCCGCCTCGGCCTCGGCGTCTCCGGGCCGCAGGTCTCCGAGGGGTGGTACGGCGTCAAGTTCGACAAGCCGCTGTCCCGCACCCGCGAGTACGTCGAGATCGTCCGCAAGGCCATGGCCCGCGAGCGCCTGTCCCACGAGGGCGAGCACTGGACGCTGCCCCTGCCGGGCGGGCCGGGCAAGCCGATCAAGCTCACCGTGCACCCGCAGCGCGAGCACATTCCGCTGTACATCGCCGCGATCGGCCCGAAGAACCTGGAGCAGACCGGCGAGATCGCCGACGGAGCCCTGCTGATCTTCCCGTCTGCCGAGCACCTGGAGGACACCGCCCTGAAGCACCTGCGGGCCGGCCGGGAGAAGGCGGGCCTGACGATGGAAGGCTTCGACGTCTGCCCGACGCTCCCGCTCGCCGTCGGCGACGACCAGGACGTGGCGCGGCTCGCCGACACCTTCCGGCCCTACACCGCCCTCTACGTCGGCGGCATGGGCAGTTTCAAGCAGAACTTCTACAACCAGCTCGCCCGTCGCATGGGCTACGAGAAGGCCGCCGCCGACATCCAGGAGAAGTACCTGTCCGGCGACAAGGAGGGCGCCGCCGCCGCCGTACCGCACGACCTGATCGACGCCACCACGCTGCTGGGCTCGGTCGACCGGATCGCCGACCGGATGGCCGCCTACGCCGCGGCCGGCGTCACCACCCTCACCCTCGCCCCCGCCGGCTTCACGCTCGACGAGCGGCTCGCCTCCCTGCGCGCGGGCGTGACGGCGCTGGAGCGCGCCGGACTGGCGTAGCGGGGAGGAAGGTCACTGCGGCCGTGGTGGGGGCTCGGGGGTCTTCCCCGCCACGGCCGTCACCGGGAACAACGCGCCCGGGCGAGCCCGGTTACGCCCCGACGGCACCCGGCACGTCCTTCTTTCGGCCCAGCCGCCGGCACCCTGCTGTTGCAGGGCCCGCCCCGCCGCATTTGACTCGGTCTTCGCGGAAGCCTGCGGAACGCAGAGAGGTGCCCACCATGCTGTCGGCCAAGAGCCTGTTCCAGGAGATCCTCGACCACGACGAGTCCTTCGCGCTGTTCTGCTCGATCGCCGCCGGCGGTGAGGCCCAGGGCGGCTGGGAGAACGCCCGGATCGCCGCCCTCGTCCCGCCGGACGAGCGCGACCTCGCCCCCAGGATCGCCCGCCACGGCGCCGACGAGGAAAAGCACGGGCGCATCTTCAACGCACTGCTGAAGAAGCGCGGTCTCGAACCCGTCCCGGTCCCGCCCGACACCGACTACACCATGCTCCTGGAACGGGCGGGCATCGGCCTCGCGCACGAGAGGCTCAGGGCCGACCACCCGCTCACCGTCCAGGACATCGTCACCTACCTCGCTCACAGCAGGGTCACCGAACAGCGCGCCTCGGAGCAGATGGAACTGCTGCGCAAGCACTTCGCCGACCACCCCGACATCGGCCGCGCGGTGCGCATGATCTCCGCCGACGAGGACAACCACCTCGCCTACTGCCACGAGGAACTGCTGCGCCTCGCGCACGCCGGGCACGGCCGCGCCGTCCAGGGCGCCCTGCGCGCGTGCGCGCTCGCCGAGATCCGCGTCTACCGGGACGTCAGCCTCGCCGTCACCGCTCACATGGGCCGCCTCCTCGGCTGGCCCCGGGCCAAGTCGGCGGTGCTCGCGGCCGGCGTCCGCGCCGTGTACGCGTGGGAGCGCTTCGCGGGCTGGCGGCGCATGGTGTCCCTGGAGATGCCCGAGCGCCGCGACCCGCTCGGCCGCCCTGTGGCACCGGCCGCCAAGTTCGTCTGACCTACGGCCGGCCCCGGCTCTACAGCCAGCCCCGGCTCTTGAAGGTCCGGTACAGCAGCACCTCCAGGGCGGCCATCAGCGCGATCAGCGCCGGGTACGACCAGGGCCAGCGCAGCTCCGGCATGTGCTCGAAGTTCATGCCGTAGACGCCGGCCAGCATCGTGGGCACCGCGGCCATGGCCGCCCACGCGGAGATCTTCCGCATGTCGTCGTTCTGCCGTACGCCGGTCTGCGCCAGATGCGCCGAGAGCACGTCGGAGACCAGCCGGTCCAGGCCCTCCACCGAGTCGTTGACCCGGTTCAGGTGGTCGTGCACGTCCCGGAAGAAGGGTCGCGCCGTGTCCCGCACGTACGGCACCGCACCGCCGAGGCCCCCGCCGCCCGCCAGCCGCGTCAGCGGCATCCCCAGCGGGCCGGTCGCCCGGCGGAACTCCAGGACCTGCCGCTTGAAGCCGTAGATCCGCGAGGCGGTGTTCCGCGACCCGCCCACCTCCGGGGAGAACACCTCCGCCTCCAGCTCCTCCAGGTCGGTCTGCAGCTCGCGCGCCACCTCCAGGTAGTGGTCGACCACGGCGTCGCTGATCGCGTACAGCACGGCCGTGGGCCCCTCGGCGAGCATGTCGGGGTCGGCCTCCAGCCGGCGCCGCACGGCGGCCAGCGGCGCCCCCTCTCCGTGCCGGACGGTGACCACGAAGGAGTCACCGAGGAACACCATGACCTCGCCGGAGGACACGGTGTCGCTGTGCGGCTCGTACACGACCGGCTTGAGCACCAGGAACAGCGAGTCCTCGTAGACCTCCAGCTTCGGCCGCTGGTGCGCCTTGAGGGCGTCCTCGACGGCCAGCGGGTGCAGCGCGAACTCCTCGGTGACCCGGTCGAACTCCGGCTCCGTCGGCTCGTGCAGGCCGATCCACACGAAGCCGCCGGTGGCCCGGGCCGCCGCCAGCGCGGCCGAGAGGTCCCCGGCCGCCTCGGCGCGGTGTCCTTCGCGGTAGAGGGCACAGTCGACGATCACGGAGCGAATTGTCCCGCCGACCGGCCGCCTCCGCACCCGGGAGTGTGCCTACCCTGGGCGGCATGCCCACGCTGATCCTGGTCCGGCACGGCCGGTCCACCGCCAACACCTCGGGCGTGCTCGCCGGCCGTACGCCCGGCGTCGCCCTCGACGAACGCGGCGCCGCCCAGGCCGCCGCGCTGCCCGGACGGCTCGCCGCCCTGCCTCTGGCCGAGGTCGTCACCAGCCCCCTGCAGCGCTGCCGGGAGACCATCGGGCCCCTCCTCGACGCCCGTCCGGCACTGCGCCCGCACACCGAGGAGGGGATCACCGAGTGCGACTACGGCGACTGGAGCGGCCGCAAACTCGCCGAGCTGAACGACGAACCGCTCATGCAGGTCGTCCAGGCGCACCCGTCCGCTGCCGCGTTCCCCGGCGGCGAGTCCATGCGGGCCATGCAGACCCGCGCCGCCGAGGCGGTGCGTGAGTGGAACGCGCGCGTGGAGCGTGACCACGGCCCCGACGCCGTCTATCTGATGTGTTCGCACGGCGACATCATCAAGTCGCTCGTGGCGGACGCGCTCGGACTGCATCTCGACCTCTTCCAGCGGGTGTCAGTGGAACCGTGTTCCATCACAGCGATCCGTTACACCCGGACCCGCCCCTTTCTGCTGCGGCTGGGCGACACCGGCGACTTCGCCTCCCTCGCGCCGCGCGAGGAGCCGCCCGCCGAGGACGCCACGGTCGGGGGCGGCGCGGGCGCACCGTGATCGTCCCGCAGTAGGGTGAAGCGGTCCGCACCCGCGCGTGCCCGCATGGACGGCCGCACCAACCCCGCACGCACCCACGAATCCCATGGAGACAGGACGTGTCCCGTCAGGTGTTCCTCTACGACCCCCCGGACCGCTTCGTGGCCGGTACGGTCGGACTGCCCGGGCGCCGTACCTTCTTCCTCCAGGCCACGGCCGGTCCCCGAGTGACCAGCGTGGCGTTGGAGAAGACCCAGGTCGCCGCGCTCGCGGAGCGCATGGAAGAGCTTTTGGACGAGGTCGTGCGGCGCAGCGGGGGCAGTGCCTCCGTGCCCGCCGTGGCCCCCTCGGAGATCACCGACACCGCTCCCCTCGACACCCCGATCGAGGAGGAGTTCCGGGTCGGCACCATGGCCCTCGCCTGGGACGGCGAGGAACAGCGCATGATCGTCGAGGCGCAGGCCCTCGTGGAGCTCGACGTCGAGACCGAGGAGGACCTCGCCGCGGCCGAGGAGCGGCTGCTGCAGGACGAGGAGAACGGCCCGCCGATGCTGCGGGTCCGCCTCACCGGCGCCCAGGCCAGGGCCTTCGCCAAACGCGCCCTCGACGTCGTCAACGCCGGCCGGCCGCCGTGCCCGCTGTGCAGTCTGCCGCTCGACCCGGAAGGACACGTATGTCCGCGCCAGAACGGATACCGCCGCGGCGCGTGAGCGCCGCGCGACTGCTCGCCGAGGGCGTGCTCACCGTGCGCGGGCGCATCCGGGAAGCCTCCAACGCGGCCCTGTACTGCACGGTGGCGTACGAGGGCCGCGAGGCCGCCTGCGTCTACAAGCCGGTCGCCGGCGAGCGGCCGCTGTGGGACTTTCCCGACGGCACGCTGGCCGGCCGTGAGGCCGCCGCCCACGCGGTCTCCGAGGCGACCGGCTGGGGCCTGGTGCCGCCCACCGTGCTGCGCGACGGCCCGTACGGCGAGGGCATGTGCCAGCTGTGGATCGACGCCGAGCCCGGCGGCGAGCTGCTGGCCCTCGTCGACGGCGAGGAGCCCGCGCCGGGCTGGAAGGCGGTCGGGTTCGCCGAGGTCGGGGAGGGCCGCACCGCGCTGCTGGTGCACGCCGACGACGAACGGCTGCGGCGGCTCGCCGTCCTCGACGCGGTGATCAACAACGCCGACCGCAAGGGCGGCCATCTGCTGCCCGCCGGTGACGGGCGGCTCTACGGCATCGACCACGGCGTCACCTTCAACGTCGAGAACAAGCTGCGCACCCTGCTGTGGGGCTGGGCGGGGGAGCCCCTGACCGCGGAGGCCCTGACGGTCCTCAGGGGCCTCAGGGAGGCCCTGGAGCCCGGCGGGGAGCTGACGGCGGCCCTGGCCCCCCTGATCACCGCCGCCGAGACCGACGCCACACGCGCGCGTGTCGACGCGCTGCTCACCACCGGGACCCATCCGGAGCCGAGCGGTGAGTGGCCCGCCATCCCCTGGCCGCCGGTCTGAGGGGCCCACCGCCCGTCCGGCCGGCGAGTGGACCGCACACCACCCGGAAACCCGCAAGAGGGCCTTCCCGGCCAACTCGGCCCACTCCGGTTCGTATACCGAACTCCGGTCCGGTTAGGCTCATGACATGCATGCCTGGCCCGCTTCCGAGGTCCCCGCCCTGCCCGGTCAGGGCCGCGACCTGAGGATCCACGACACCGCGACCGGCGGCCTGGTCACTCTCGACCCCGGTCCGGTCGCCCGCATCTACGTGTGCGGCATCACCCCGTACGACGCCACCCACATGGGGCACGCGGCGACGTACAACGCGTTCGACCTCGTGCAGCGCGTGTGGCTCGACACCAAGCGGCAGGTTCACTACGTCCAGAACGTCACCGACGTCGACGACCCGCTGCTGGAACGCGCCCGGCGCGACGACCTCGACTGGGTGGCCCTCGCCGAGAAGGAGACCGCCCTCTTCCGCGAGGACATGACCGCTCTGCGGATGCTCCCGCCCCAGCACTACGTCGGCGCCGTCGAGGCGATACCCGGCATCGTGCCGCTCGTCGAACGACTGCGCGATCTCGGTGCCGCCTACGAACTCGAAGGGGACATCTACTTCTCCGTCGAGTCCGACCCGAACTTCGGCAGGGTCTCCGGACTCGACGCCGCCGCCATGCGCCTGCTGTCCGCCGAGCGCGGCGGCGACCCCGACCGGCCCGGCAAGAAGAACCCGGTGGACCCGATGCTGTGGATGGCCGCCCGGCCCGGCGAGCCCAGCTGGGACGGCGCCTCTCTCGGCCCCGGCCGGCCCGGCTGGCACATCGAGTGCGTCGCCATCGCGCTGGACCACCTCGGCATGGGCTTCGACGTCCAGGGCGGCGGCTCCGACCTCGCCTTCCCGCACCACGAGATGGGCGCCTCGCACGCCCAGGTCCTCACCGGCGCGTTCCCCATGGCCAAGGCCTACGTGCACGCCGGGATGGTCGCCCTGCACGGCGCGAAGATGTCCAAGTCCAAGGGCAACCTCGTCTTCGTCTCCACGCTGCGCCGCGACGGCGTCGACCCCGCCGCCGTCCGGCTGACCCTGCTCGCCCACCACTACCGGGCCGACTGGGAGTGGACCGACCAGGTGCTGGCCGACGCGGTCGCCCGACTCGGGCGCTGGCGCGCCGCCGTGTCGCGGCCCGACGGCCCGTCCGCCGACGCCCTCGTGGAGGAGATCCGCGAGGCCCTGGCCGACGACCTCGACGCCCCGGCCGCCCTCGCCGCCGTGGACCGCTGGGTCGCCCTCCAGGAGGAGCGGGGCGGTACCGACATCAGCGCGCCCGGCGTGGTCTCACGCGCCGTCGACGCTCTCCTGGGCGTGGCGCTGTAGCGACGCCGGACCCACAGCGAGGGGCGCGCCTCCCGACCCGGGAAGCGCGCCCCTCCTGCTCAGTCCTCCGACGAATCCTCGTCCTCGCCGCTCGGCTTGGGCGGTTTCGGCGGCCGGCTCCGCTCGCCGGGGGTGTCCCGCAGGTACGAGGTGCCCTCGCCGTCGGCCGTGGCGTGGCCGCCGGGCGGGCCGCCGCCGTCCCGGCGCCGCAGGTACCGCTCGAACTCCCGGGCGATGGCCTCGCCCGAGGCCTCCGGCAGCTCCGCGGTGTCCCGGGCCTCCTCCAGCGTCTGCACGTACTCGGCGACCTCGCTGTCCTCCGCGGCCAGCTGGTCCACGCCGACCTGCCAGGCGCGCGCGTCCTCGGGCAGCTCGCCCAGGGGGATGCGCACGTCGATCAGGTCCTCCAGCCGGTTGAGCAGCGCCAGCGTGGCCTTGGGGTTGGGCGGCTGCGAGACGTAGTGCGGCACGGCCGCCCAGAGACTGACGGCCGGCACGCCGGCATGGGTGCAGGCCTCCTGGAGGACGCCGACGATGCCCGTGGGGCCCTCGTACTTGGTCTCCTCCAGGTCCATGCGGCGGGCCAGGTCCGCGTCGGACGTGGTGCCGCTGATCGGCACCGGACGTGTGTGCGGGGTGTCGCCGAGCAGGGCGCCCAGGACCACCACCAGCTCCACGCCCAGCTCGTGCGCGAAGCCCAGCAGCTCGTTGCAGAACGAACGCCAGCGCATCGACGGTTCGATCCCGCGGACGAGCACCAGGTCGCGCGGCTTGTCGCCGCCGACCCGCACCACCGACAACCGCGTCGTCGGCCAGGTGATCTTGCGTACTCCGGCGTCCATCCACACCGTGGGCCGGTTGACCTGGAAGTCGTAGTAGTCCTCGGCGTCGAGCGCGGCGAACACCTCGCCCTTCCACTCCCGCTCCAGGTGCGCGACCGCGGTGGAGGCGGCGTCGCCGGCATCGTTCCAGCCCTCGAACGCGGCCACCATGACTGGGTCGATCAGCTCGGGAACCCCCTCCAGCTCGATCACCCAGCGCCTCCTTCCGACGTGCCCTCGCTTGACCACCCAACCTTACGGCGTGGCGCGGGGGCGCCCGCATCCCCCTTGCGCGGGGGAGTGAACGGATCACTGCCCCGCTCGCCACCCCCGGACACCCCGACGATCACGGTGCCGCTCCCAGCGAGCCGCGCAGCCACCGCTCCACGCTCGCGATGTGCACGGTCGCCCAGGAGCGCGCCGCCTCCGCGTCCCGGTCACGCAGGGCGGCCAGGATCGCGCGGTGCTCGCTCAGAGTGCGGGCGACCGCGTCCCGCTGGGTGAGACCCCGCCAGATCCGGGCCCGCGTGGTGGGGCCGGACAGACCGTCGAGCAGCGAACAGAGCACCGAGTTGCCGGCGCCGCGCACGATGTCCCGGTGGAACTCCAGGTCGGCGGAGACCAGTTCCTCCACGGACGGCCGCTCGCCGAGCCGGTCCAGCCGGGCGTCCAGGGCGTCCAGCTGCCGCTCGCTGACCCGCAGGGCCGCCATGGCGGTGGCGGCCGGCTCCAGGATGCGGCGCACCGCCAGGAACTCCAGCACGGTGTCGTCGCGGTGGAAGTCCACGACGAAGCTCAGCGCCTCCAGCAGCAGCTGGGGGTCCAGGCTGGTCACGTACGTCCCGTCGCCCTGGCGCACGTCCAGGATGCGGATGAGCGACAGAGCCCGTACGGCCTCACGCAGGGAGTTGCGGGACAGGCCCAGGTCGGCGGCGAGCTCGCTCTCCTTGGGGAGCCGGTCGCCGGGGCGCAGCGCGCCGGAGACGATCATGCCCTTGATCTTCTCGATCGCCTCGTCGGTGACTGCCATGACGGGCCTCCCGCTGACTCAGACATCGGATGTATCAGGTCATTATGGAGGCTGCAGGGACGGGCCGTGCGGCGAC
This sequence comes from Streptomyces sp. bgisy159, assembly GCF_965341775.1. Classification (GTDB taxonomy): domain Bacteria; phylum Actinomycetota; class Actinomycetes; order Streptomycetales; family Streptomycetaceae; genus Streptomyces. Next base: position 69,585 of record NZ_CBDQZH010000007.1, read on the forward strand.
CACGTCGCCGTTCCAGGCCGCGGGCACGGCCCCGGGCGTGCCAAGGGGGCGGCTCCGCCGGCGGGGAGCCGCCCCCTTCGCGATGCCGGCCCCGGTCAGGGAGGTGGGCCGGCAGGCGCCGTCACTTCTTGTCGAGCAGGTCCTGGACCTTCGCACGGACCTCGTCCGTGGCCAGACCCCGGATCGTCAGCGTCGTACGGCGGCGCAGCACGTCGTCCGCCGTCTCGGCCCACTCGTGGTCGCGGGCGTAGACGACCTGCGCCCAGATCTCGGGCGCGTCGGGGTGGACGCGCTCGCTCAGCTCGGGGTGCTCGTTCGCCAGGCGCGCGATGTCGAAGGCCAGCGAGCCGTAGTGGGTCGCCAGGTGCTTCGCGGTGTCGGCCGCCATCCGCGGGCCCGGCGCCGGGTTGTCGACCAGCAGCCGGTGGGCGACCGCGCGCGGGTTGGCGACACCGGGCAGCGGCAGCTTCTTCGGCAGCGAGGAGATCGGCTCGAAGTCGTCGCCGAGCGGGTGGCCCGGCAGCGACTCCAGCTTCTGCATCACCGTACGGCCGATGTGCCGGAAGGTGGTCCACTTGCCGCCCGCGACGGACAGCATGCCGCCCCGCCCCTCGGTGACCACCGTCTCGCGCTTGGCCTTCGCCGTGTCGCCGGGGCCGCCCGGCAGCACCCGCAGACCGGCGAACGCGTAGGTGATCAGGTCGCGGTCCAGTTGCTGGTCGCGGATGGAGAAGGCGGCCTCGTCCAGGATCTGGGCGATGTCCTTGTCGTTGACCGCGACCTCGGCCGGGTCGCCCTCGTACTCCTCGTCCGTGGTGCCGAGCAGCAGCATGTCCTCCCAGGGGAGGGCGAAGGTGATGCGGTACTTGTCGATCGGCGTGGCCAGCGCGGCCCGCCACGGGGCGGTCCGCTTCAGGACCAGGTGGGCGCCCTTCGACAGCCGGATCGACGGCGCGGCGTTCGGGTCCTCCATGCGCCGCAGGTGGTCGACCCAGGGGCCGGTGGCGTTGAGCACCAGCCGCGCGTCGACGCCGAACTCGTCGCCGGACAGGCGGTCCCGGAGCTCGGCGCCCGTCACCCGGCCGCGGGTGAAGCGCAGCCCGGTGACCTCGGCGTGGTTGAGGACGGCGGCACCGGCGTCGACGGCCGCACGGACCGTCATCAGCGCCATGCGCGCGTCGTTCATCTGGTCGTCGCCGTAGACGGCGACGGCCTTGAGGTTGTCGGTGCGCAGCTCGGGCACGTCCTGCGCCGCCTTCGCGGGGGAGAGCAGGTGGCCCACCCCGTCACCGAAGGCGGAGAGCGCGGAGTAGGCGAAGACGCCCGCCCCGAGCTTCGCCGCGCCGTGCGGCCCGCCCTTGTACACCGGGAGGTAGAAGGTGAGCGGGTTCGCCAGGTGGGGGGCCACCTGGCGGGAGACCGCACGGCGCTCGAAGTGGTTCTCCGCCACCAGCTTCACCGCGCCGGTCTGCAGGTAGCGCAGACCGCCGTGGAGCAGCTTCGAGGAGGCGGAGGAGGTGGCGCCGGCGAAGTCGCCGGCGTCGACCAGTGCCACCCTGAGACCGGACTGCGCGGCGTGCCAGGCGGTGGAGATGCCCAGGATGCCGCCGCCGATGACGAGAAGGTCGTACGACGCCTTGGAGAGCCGCTCCCGGGTCTCGGCGCGGCTCGGCAGGGAGCCGGAGGCCGGGCGCGTGCCCAGGGCAGGTATGGACTGCAGGGTGGACTGACTGGTCATGTCGGGTTTGTACTCCTCATCAGAGCTCGCCTAGAAGAGCGTTCGTAGGCTGTCGTCAGCTCTCGTCGTCCTCGAGCCAGCCCATGGTCCGCTCGACGGCCTTGAGCCAACTCTTGTACTCACGGTCGCGGGTGTCCGCGTCCATGCGGGGGGTCCACTCGGCGGCCCGCCGCCAGTTGGCGCGCAGGTCGTCGGTGCTGGTCCAGAAGCCGACGGCGAGACCGGCGGCGTAGGCGGCGCCGAGGCAGGTGGTCTCGGCGACCATCGGGCGCACCACGGGCGCGTCCAGGACGTCGGAGAGCGTCTGCATCAGCAGGTTGTTGGAGGTCATGCCGCCGTCGACCTTCAGTGCGGCGAGCTCGACGCCGGAGTCCTTCGTCATGGCGTCGGAGATCTCCCGGGTCTGCCAGGCGGTGGCCTCCAGTACGGCGCGCGCGAGGTGCGCCTTGGTGACGTACCGGGTCAGGCCGGCGATCACACCGCGCGCGTCCGGACGCCAGTACGGCGCGAACAGGCCGGAGAAGGCCGGCACGAAGTAGGCGCCGCCGTTGTCCTCGACGGAGAGCGCGAGCGTCTCGATCTCGGCGGCGGTGGAGATCAGGCCCATCTGGTCGCGCATCCACTGCACCAGCGAACCGGTGACGGCGATCGAGCCCTCCAGGGCGTAGACCGGCGCCTGGTCCCCGATGCGGTACCCGACCGTGGTCAGCAGGCCGCTGTACGAGTTGATGATCTTCTCACCGGTGTTCATCAGCATGAACGTGCCGGTGCCGTACGTCGACTTGGCCTCACCCTCGGCGAAGCAGGTCTGGCCGAACAGCGCGGCCTGCTGGTCGCCGAGCGCGGAGGCGACCGGGATGCCGCCGAGCAGGTCGCCCAGCTTGCCGCCGGTGATCTCGCCGTAGACCTCGGCGGAGGAACGGATCTCGGGCAGCATCGCCATCGGCACGCCGATGGACTCGCAGATCTTGTCGTCCCACTCCAGCGTGTGGAGGTTCATCATCAGGGTGCGGGAGGCGTTGGTGACGTCGGTGTAGTGCTTGCCGCCGTTGACACCGCCGGTCAGGTTCCAGATGACCCAGGTGTCCATGGTGCCGAAGAGGATGTCGCCGGCCTCGGCGCGCTCGCGCAGGCCCTCGACGTTGTCCAGCAGCCAGCGCGCCTTGGGGCCGGCGAAGTAGGAGGCCAGCGGCAGGCCGGTCTCGCGGCGGAAGCGGTCCTGGCCGACGTTGCGGCCGAGCTCCTTGCAGAGGGCGTCGGTGCGGGTGTCCTGCCAGACGAGGGCGTTGTGGACGGGCTCACCGGTGTTCTTGTCCCACAGCAGCGTGGTCTCGCGCTGGTTGGTGATGCCGATGGCCTTGATGTCGTCGCGGGTGATGCCGGCCTTGGCGACGGCTCCGGCGACGACCTCCTGGACGTTGGCCCAGATCTCGTTGGCGTCGTGCTCGACCCAGCCCGGCTTCGGGAAGATCTGCTCGTGCTCCTTCTGGTCGACGGAGACGATGCGGCCGTCCCGGTCGAAGACGATGCAGCGGCTGGAGGTGGTGCCCTGGTCGATGGCTGCGATGAACGGGCCGTGCCCGTGGGAGGAGATACCGGCGTGGGCGTCGGTCACTGTGTGCTCCTGGGTTCCGTGGTCGGGGGGACTGTTTCTACTGGTGCTCAGGGCTAAAAGCGGCTGCTTCAGGCGAAAGCGACGTTGTAGATGCCTGCCGCGATGGCGCCGCCGATCAGCGGACCGACCACCGGGATCCATGCGTAGGCCCAGTCGGAGCCGCCCTTGTTGGGCAGGGGCAGGAGGGCGTGGACGATGCGCGGGCCGAGGTCACGCGCCGGGTTGATGGCGTAGCCGGTCGGACCGCCGAGCGAGAGGCCGATGCCGACGACCACGAAAGCGGTGATCAGGGCGCCCAGGGTGCCCAGGCCGTTGCCCTGGTCGTTCAGGCCCTGGGTGAGGACCGCGAGCACGAGCACGAAGGTACCGATGATCTCGGTGGCCAGGTTCTGTGCCACGTTGCGGATCTCGGGGCCGGTGGAGAAGACACCCAGGACCGGGCCGGCGCCCTCCTCCTGGGCCTCGACGGCCTTGGCCCTGGTGTCCTGCGCACCCGGACCGCCGACGATCTCCTTGTCGGTCAGGTGTGCGTGGAACTGGCCGTAGTAGGCGAGCCAGACGAGGGTCGCGCCGATCATGGCGCCGAGCAGCTGTCCGCCCAGGTAGGTGGGGACGTTGCTCCACTCGCCGTCCTTGATCGCGATGCCGAGCGTCACGGCCGGGTTGAGGTGGGCGCCGGACAGGGGCGCCGAGATGTAGACGGCCGTCATGACCGCGAAGCCCCACCCGAGGGTGATGGCGAGCCAACCGGCGTTTCGTGCCTTGGAGGCCTTGAGTACGACAGCGGCGACGACGCCGCCGCCGAGCAGGATGAGTATGGCGGTACCGATGGTCTCGCCGATGAAGATGTCGGAGCTGGACACCCGCGACTCCTTTGTCCTTCGTCCAGGGGTAACCGAACCCCGGGTCCCTCCGGGGGTCTGGCGCCCTCGGGGGTGAGAGCGATGCCGGCCCTTGGCGTTGTCACACTCTAGCGCGTATTGCCGGTAGGTGTTCGACAATGCCGACCGATGGACGGGAGTCTTGTCGCGGCGTCACACGTGCGTCAAGAGTTCTGTTATCGAAAACCTGATCGTTACTGATCGATGCGGGTTATTGATCTGCCAGTGGGTCGGCTGGGGATGTGTACAGATTCGCCCCAAATGACCAAGCGGGCAACGCAAAACCGGGGCGCCGTAGGGCGCCCCGGTGTGGGCCGGAGGAGGCCGGAGGAGGCCGGAAGGGACGGGAGAGGGTGGCGGAGGGCGGGGCGGCGGGGGAGCGGGCCGGAGAAAGGGGCAGGGGGGTCTAGAACCGCCCGGCACCGAGGTCCCGCGACACCGCGCGGGCGCAGTCCCGTACCGCCGCTATCAGCTCCGGCCGCAGCTCACCGTCGCGGCACACCCGCTCCACGGCGCCGGTGATGCCGACCGCCCCCACCGGCATGCGCCGGCGGTCGTGGATGGGGGCGGCGACGGACGCCACGCCCTCCCAGGTCTCCTCCACGTCGGCGGCCCACCCGCGCGCGCGGGTGAGGTCGAGGATCTGCTCGAAGTCGTCCAGGTCGGACACCGTCCGGTCCGTGAAGGCCTTGCGGTCGGCCTCCAGGGCCTCGCTGTGCGCCACGGGGTCGTAGGCCGACAGCACCTTGCCCAGGGCCGTGGAGTGCAGCGGCTGCATGGCCCCGATCTCCAGTACCTGGCGGCTGTCGTCGGGGCGGAAGACGTGGTGCACCACCAGCACCCCCTGCTGGTGCAGCACCCCCAGGTGGACGCTCTCCCCGCTGGCCCGGGCCAGGTCGTCCGTCCACACCAGGGCCCGCGCGCGGAGTTCGTGCACGTCGAGGTAGGTGGTGCCCAGCCGCAGCAGTTCCGCCCCCAGCTGGTAGCGCCCGGAGGGTTCGTCTTGCTCGACGAAGCCCTCCTGCTGCAGGGTGCGCAGAATGCCGTGCGCGGTCCCCTTGGCCAGGCCCAGCGACGAGGCGATGTCCGACAGGCCGAGCCGTCGCTCGCCGCCCGCGAGCAGCCGCAGCATCGCGGCCGCCCTTTCGAGCGACTGGATGTTCCGTGCCATCGCTCCCCTGCCTCCGTCCCCTCGACCCGTCCGGCCGTCCGTGTCCCACGTGAGTCCGTGGAGTCATCGTTCGGCAATGCCGAACACTACCGGTCCATGCCGACCTCCCGCTAATGGTCCGGCGATGCGTTTCGGCCGACCCGGTCGGCCCCGGCGGTCCCCGCGCCGCCCGTCCGGCCCGTGGACGCCCTGACCATAAGCCCTCGGTCCCGGCTACTCTGACGGCGTGCCCTTCCCCGGGGCCGCGGTCCGCGCGCGTTCCGGGGGACCGCAAAGCCGACAGCCGTCGCACCCGAGGGAGCCCTTTCATGGCCTCTGTGCCGCTGACCCCTTCCGCCGACAGCCGGACCCGTGTGTCCGCGCTCCGTGAGGCCCTTGCCACCCGTGTGGTCGTGGCCGACGGAGCCATGGGCACGATGCTCCAGGCCCAGGAGCCCACGCTCGAGGACTTCGAGCAGCTCGAAGGCTGCAACGAGATCCTCAACCTCACGCGGCCCGACATCGTGCGCTCCGTCCACGAGGCGTACTTCGACGCCGGTGTGGACTGCGTCGAGACCAACACCTTCGGCGCCAACCACGCGGCCATGGCCGAGTACGACATCGCCGACCGCGTCCACGAGCTCTCCGAGGCCGGCGCCCGCGTCGCCCGCGAGACCGCCGACGCCTACACCGCGCGCGACGGGCGGCAGCGCTGGGTGCTGGGCTCCATCGGCCCCGGCACCAAGCTGCCCACGCTCGGCCACGTCCCGTACGCCACGATCCGCGACGGCTTCCAGCAGAACGCCGAGGGCCTGCTCGCCGGCGGGGCCGACGCCCTGATCGTGGAGACCACCCAGGACCTGCTGCAGACCAAGGCCTCCATCCTCGGTGCCCGCCGCGCCATGGACGCCACCGGCGTCGACGTCCCGCTGCTGGTCTCCATGGCGTTCGAGACCACCGGCACCATGCTGCTCGGCTCCGAGATCGGTGCCGCGCTCACCGCGCTGGAACCGCTCGGCGTCGACATGATCGGCCTGAACTGTTCCACCGGCCCCGCCGAGATGAGCGAGCACCTGCGCTACCTCGCCCGCCACTCGAGGATCCCGCTGCTGTGCATGCCGAACGCCGGCCTGCCCGTCCTCACCAAGGACGGCGCGCACTTCCCGCTCGGCCCCGAGGGTCTGGCGGACGCCCAGGAGAACTTCGTCAAGGACTACGGCCTCTCCCTGATCGGCGGCTGCTGCGGCACCACCCCTGAGCACCTGCGCCAGGTCGTCGAGCGGGCCCACCGCCTGGCCCCGGCCGAGCGCAGCCCCCAGCCCGAGCCGGGCGCCGCCTCCCTCTACCAGACCGTCCCGTTCCGCCAGGACACCTCCTACCTCGCGATCGGCGAGCGCACCAACGCCAACGGCTCCAAGAAGTTCCGCGAGGCCATGCTGGAGGGCCGCTGGGACGACTGCGTGGAGATCGCCCGCGAGCAGATCCGCGAGGGCGCGCACATGCTCGACCTGTGCGTGGACTACGTCGGCCGCGACGGCGTCGCCGACATGGAGGAACTGGCCGGGCGCCTGGCCACCGCCTCCACCCTGCCGATCGTGCTGGACTCCACCGAGGTCGACGTCATCCGTGCCGGCCTGGAGAAGCTCGGCGGCCGCGCGGTGATCAACTCGGTGAACTACGAGGACGGCGACGGCCCCGAGTCCCGGTTCGCCAAGGTCACCAGGCTCGCCCAGGAGCACGGCGCCGCGCTGATCGCCCTGACCATCGACGAGGAGGGCCAGGCCCGCACCGCCGAGAAGAAGGTGGAGATCGCCGAACGGCTGATCGCGGACCTGACCGGCAACTGGGGCATCCACGAGTCGGACATCCTCATCGACTGCCTGACCTTCACCATCTGCACAGGCCAGGAGGAGTCCCGCGGGGACGGCATCGCCACCATCGAGGCGATCCGAGAACTCAAGCGCCGCCACCCCGACGTGCAGACCACCCTGGGACTGTCCAACATCTCCTTCGGCCTCAACCCGGCCGCGCGCATCCTGCTGAACTCCGTCTTCCTCGACGAGTGCGTCAAGGCCGGCCTGGACTCCGCCATCGTCCACGCCTCGAAGATCCTTCCCATCGCCCGGTTCGACGAGGAGCAGGTCCGCACCGCCCTGGACCTGATCCACGACCGCCGCGCCGAGGGCTACGACCCGCTCCAGAAGCTCATGCAGCTCTTCGAGGGGGCCACGGCGAAGTCGCTCAAGGCCGGCAAGGCCGAGGAACTGGCCGCGCTGCCCCTGGAGGAGCGCCTCAAGCGCCGCATCATCGACGGCGAGCGCAACGGCCTGGAGGCCGACCTCGACGAGGCCCTGCGGGAGCGGCCCGCCCTGGACATCGTCAACGAGACCCTGCTGGACGGCATGAAGGTCGTCGGCGAGCTGTTCGGCTCCGGCCAGATGCAGCTGCCGTTCGTCCTGCAGTCCGCCGAGGTCATGAAGGCGGCCGTCGCCCACCTCGAACCCCACATGGAGAAGAGCGACGACGGCGAGGACGCGGGCAAGGGCACGATCGTCCTGGCGACCGTGCGCGGCGACGTCCACGACATCGGCAAGAACCTCGTCGACATCATCCTGTCCAACAACGGCTACAACGTCGTCAACCTCGGTATCAAGCAGCCGGTCTCCGCGATCCTGGACGCCGCCGAGGAGCACCGGGCCGACGTGATCGGCATGTCCGGGCTCCTGGTGAAGTCCACAGTGATCATGAAGGAGAACCTGGAGGAGCTGAACGCCCGCGGCCTCGCCGCCCGCTTCCCGGTCATCCTCGGCGGCGCCGCCCTCACCCGGGCCTACGTCGAGCAGGACCTGCACGAGATCTACCAGGGCGAGGTCCGCTACGCCCGCGACGCCTTCGAGGGCCTGCGCCTGATGGACGCCCTCATCGGCGTCAAGCGGGGCGTGCCCGGCGCCGCGCTTCCCGAGCTGCGGCAGCGCCGGGTCAGGAGCGCCGCCGCCGTCCAGGTCGAGGAGCGCCCTCAGGAGGGCCACGTCCGCTCCGACGTCGCCACCGACAACCCGGTGCCCGCCCCACCGTTCTGGGGCACCCGGATCCACAAGGGCATCCCGCTCAAGGAGTACGCCGGCTGGCTCGACGAGGGCGCCCTGTTCAAGGGCCAGTGGGGCCTGAAGCAGGCCCGCACCGGTGAGGGGCCCACGTACGAGGAACTGGTCGAGACCGAGGGCCGCCCCCGCCTGCGCGGCCTGCTGGACCGGCTGCAGACCGACAACCTCCTCGAAGCGGCCGTGGTCTACGGCTACTTCCCCTGCGTGTCCAAGGACGACGACCTGATCATCCTGGACGACGCCGGCAACGAGCGCACCCGCTTCACCTTCCCGCGCCAGCGCCGAGGCCGCAGGCTGTGCCTGGCCGACTTCTTCCGCCCGGAGGAGTCCGGGGAGAGGGACGTCGTGGGCCTCCAGGTCGTCACCGTGGGCTCCCGGATCGGCGAGGAGACCGCCCGGCTGTTCGAGTCCGACGCCTACCGGGACTACCTCGAACTGCACGGCCTGTCCGTGCAACTGGCGGAGGCGCTGGCCGAGTACTGGCACGCGCGGGTGCGTTCGGAGCTGGGCTTCGCTGGCGAGGACCCCACCGAGATCGAGGCCATGTTCGAACTGAAGTACCGCGGCGCCCGCTTCTCCCTGGGCTACGGCGCCTGCCCCGACCTGGAGGACCGCGCCAAGATCGCCGAACTCCTCCAGCCCGAACGGATCGGCGTCCACCTCTCGGAGGAGTTCCAGCTCCACCCCGAGCAGTCCACGGACGCCATCGTGATCCACCACCCCGAGGCCAAGTACTTCAACGCACGCTGAAGGAGCCCCCGGCGCCATCCGCCGGGTGCCCCCCCCGGCGGAGATTTCAAACGAGGCGCTTCGGACGCGCGAGTCGTACACTGGTCGGTCCACCGCAGGCCGGTTGCCCCCTTCGTGGAATGGTGCAACCGGCCTGCTCGTCCCCCAAGGAGGTACGTGGATGACCAGCACGGTCCCCGCACTCGGAACCCGCACGGCCGAAGGCTCGGCCCTGCAGGCCGTTTTCCTCGACATGGACGGCACCCTGGTGGACACCGAGGGCTTCTGGTGGGACGTCGAAGTCGAGGTCTTCGCCGGACTCGGCCACACCCTGGACGAATCCTGGCGCCATGTCGTGGTCGGCGGCCCCATGAGCCGCAGCGCGGGCTTCCTCATCGAGGCGACCGGCGCCGACGTCACCCTCGCCGAACTCAGCGTCCTGCTCAACGAGGGCTTCGAGCACCGCATCGGACGCACCCTGCCCCTGATGCCGGGCGCCGCCCGGCTGCTCGCCGAACTCGCCGAGCACCAGATGCCCACGGCCCTGGTGTCCGCCTCGCACCGGCGCATCATCGACCGCGTGCTCACCTCGATCGGCGCCCACCACTTCACCCTCACCGTCGCCGGCGACGAGGTCTCGCGCACCAAGCCGCACCCCGACCCCTACCTGCTGGCCGCCTCCGGGCTGGGAGTGGATCCGGCCAGATGCGCCGTCATCGAGGACACCGCGACCGGCGTCGCCGCCGCCGAGGCCGCCGGCTGCCACGTGGTGGCCGTACCCTCCGTGGCGCCCATCACCCCGGCCACCCGCCGCACCGTCGTGACCTCCCTGGAACAGGTCGACGTGACATTTCTGCGCGACCTGATGACGGAAATGCGATAGGCGTTCACCCAGCGTGCACCCCCGTTAGCGAGGGACCGCATCCCCCTTAGGAGCGGAATTCGGCGCCGTCCCGCCAGGGGAATTCCCCGCGTCACCCACGGCCGAATTCCATCCCTCGCACCCCCGTCACGGAATGTGACGTTCACCACTCCCCGCAGACGCCCGGAGTGGCTGTCAGTGCCCTGTCCACCCCCGTTCGGGGGTGATCGGCGCACCCTTGTGTCCCGATTCATGGATGCCTGCACGAATCCTTCCGCTGTCGGGTTTTCGGACCGTCCGCAGCCGGTTCCACTGCGTGATGGGCACTCAACTCTCGGGCGTACGAAACCCCCTGCCGGCGCGCACTAATCTCGTCGCGAGAACATCGCACTGCCCCCGTGACCGGCCGCGCCACCCCTGCGTGCCGGATACACGGACCGACGCTCTGGAGAATCACGAGCATGAACCGCAAAACCCTGGTGCTGCCGGCCGTCCTCGGTCTGCTCGCGCCCGTACTCGCCGCCTGCGGCGGGTCCGACGGCGGCAGCGGTGGCGGCGACGCCATCGTGGTCGGCACCACCGACCGGTTCACCGCTACCGACGACGTCCCCGCACCGCTGGACCCGGCCTACGCCTACGACGTCAACACCTGGAACGTCCTGCGCCAGACCGTGCAGACCCTGATGATCCAGCCCAAGGGCGACGGCCAGCCCGTCCCCGAGGCCGCGGAAAGCTGCTCCTTCACCGACACCGGCAACGAGCGCTACGCCTGCACACTGCGGAAGGGCCTGCAGTTCTCCGACGGCGACCCCATCACCGCCGAGGACGTGAAGTTCTCCATCGACCGCACGCTCGCCATCAAGGCGGACTCCGAGGTCGCCGAACTGCTGAACACCATCGACACCGTCGAGACCAAGGGCGACCGCGAGGTCATCTTCCACCTCAACACCGCCGACGCCACCTTCCCCTACAAGCTGTCCACCCCGGTCGCGGGCATCGTCAACCCCGACGACTACGCCAAGGACAAGCTGCGCGACGGGTTCGCCGTGGACGGCTCCGGCCCCTACATGCTCAGGGCCGAGGTCGACGGCGAGGAGATGACCAAGGCGGTCTTCACCAAGAACCCCCACTACCAGGGTGCGCTGAAGGTGAACAACAGCAAGGTCGAGCTGGTCTCCTTCGCGGACGCCGGCGCCATGGGCGAGGCTCTCGACCAGGGCGACATCGACCTGATGGCGCGCACCATGACGCCCGACCAGATCCGCACCATGGTCACCGGCGCGTCCACCGACAACGACATCGACCTGGTCGACGTGCCCGGCCTCAGCATCCGCTACCTCGCCTTCGACACCGACGCGCCGACCGTCGGCACCAAGGCCGTCCGCCAGGCCATGGCCCAGGTCATCGACCGCACCAAGCTGGTCTCCAAGGTCTACGGCACCCAGGCCGAACCGCTCTACTCGCTGGTCCCCGCCTCGGTCACCGGACACTCCAACTCCTTCTTCAACAAGTACGGCGACCCCAGCGTCCGCAAGGCCAAGTCGCTGCTGAAGAAGGCGGACGTCGACACCCCGGTCAAGCTGACCCTGCACTACACCACCGACCACTACGGTTCGGGCACCAAGCAGGAGTTCGAGGAACTGCGCCGACAGCTGAACGGGACCGGCCTGTTCGACGTCACCGTCCAGGGCACCCCCTGGTCGAAGTTCGTCCCGGCCCAGCGCAAGGGCGAGTACGCCGCCTACGGCATGGGCTGGTTCCCCGACTTCCCCGACGCGGACAACTTCCTCGCACCGTTCCTCGGCAGGAACAACTTCCTGAAGTCGCCGTACGCCAACCGCGAGATCATCGACACGCTGATCCCCGAGTCCCGTCGCGAGGCCGACCGGCTGGCCGCCGAGAAGAGCCTGACGGAGATTCAGGACATCGTCGCCGAGGACGTCCCGGTCCTCCCGCTGTGGCAGGGCAAGGACTACGTCGCCGCCCGGGACACCGTCACCGGCACCGCCTACGCGTTGAATTCCTCCTCGACGCTCCAGCTCTGGGAGCTCGGCCGCGGTGTGAGCGGCTGACGCTACCTTCCGGGCCCTCGGGCCCGGCCCCCGGCGCCCGGGAGACGGCCCCGGGATCACGAGAACCGACGACAAGGCACAAGCACGTGAACATGCGCAACCAGTGGCCGGTCCTGCCGATCGTGGCGGGGCTGGCCTCCGGCCTGCTGACCGGATGCGGCACGGAGACCGGGACTTCCGGCAACGCGGGCACCCTGGTGATGGGGATGTCCGACGACGTCCTCGCCACCGACCCCGCCTCCGGGTACGACCCCGGCTCGTGGCTGTTGTTCAACAACGTCTTCCAGTCGCTGCTCAGCTTCCCCAAGGGCGGCACCGAACCGGAGCCCGACGCCGCTCGCGAGTGCTCCTTCGCGGACTCCGGCGCCACCGTCTACCGGTGCACCCTCAAGGACGGCCTCAAGTTCAGCAACGGCGACGACCTCACCTCCGAGGACGTCAAGTTCTCCTTCGATCGCATGCTGAAGATCAATGACGAGAACGGCCCCGCGATCATGTTCCCGATGCTGGACAAGGTCGAGACCCCGGACGCCAAGACCGTCGTCTTCCGCCTGAAGGTGCCCGACGCCACCTTCCCCAGCAAGATCGCCTCCGGCGCCGGCGCCATCGTCGACCACCGGGAGTACGAGGCCGACGGCCTGCGCAAGGACGGCAAGGCCGTCGGCTCCGGCCCCTACAAGCTCGACTCCTTCGGCGACGACGAGGCCGTCTTCACCGTCAACGACCACTACAAGGGCAGCGCCCAGGTGGAGAACTCCGGCGTCACCCTGAAGTTCTTCCACGGCGACCAGACCGCCCTGAAGGACGCCGTCCAGGACAACCACGTCGACATCGCCTACCGAGGCCTGACGGCCGGGGACATCGCCGACCTGGAGAAGGACGGCGGCGCTTCGGGCATCGAGGTCGTCGAGGGCAGCAGCGCCGAGGTCCAGCACCTCGTCTTCAACATGGACGACCCGGTCGCCGGCAAGCTCGGCGTCCGCAAGGCCGTCGCCCACCTCATCGACCGCGGCGCCCTCATCAAGGACGTCTACGAGGACACCGCCGAGCCCCTCTACTCGATCATCCCGGCGGGCATCGCGGGCCACAACACCGCCTTCTTCGACCGCTACGGCGACACCCCGTCGAAGGCCAAGGCCGCCGCCGCACTGGAGGACGAGGGCATCACCGAGAAGGTGAAGCTCACCCTGTGGTCCACGCCGTCCCGCTACGGCCCCGCCACCGACCAGGCGCTGAAGGCGATCGCCGCCCAGCTCAACGCCAGCGGACTGTTCGCCGCCGACGTGCAGTCCGTCGCCTACGACCAGTACGAGAAGGACATCGCCGACGGCAAGTACGGCGTGTACGTCAAGGGCTGGGTCCCGGACTACCCGGACGCGGACAACTTCACCGCACCCTTCTTCGGCGAGGGCAACGTGCTGAGCAACAACTACAGCAACCGCACCATCACCGACACGCTCATCCCGCGCACCGCCGCCCAGAGCAACCGCGCCTCCACCGACAAGGACTTCGCCGAGCTGCAGAACATCGTGGCCGAGCAACTGCCCGTGCTGCCCATCTGGCAGGCCAAGCAGTACGCCGTCGTCCGGGACGGCGTCCGCGGCCTCGAGTACTGCCTGGACGCCTCCACGGTGTTCCGCTTCTGGGAGCTCAAGAAGATCTGAGCCACGCCACCCCCGGCCGGTCCGCGGGGCGCCCACCCTCAGGGGAGGGCGCCCCGCGCCGTGCGGAGGCCGGCCGGCGGCCGCTACTGCGCCCCGGGGCGCACCAGCCCGCTCTCGTAGGCGTACACCGCCGCCTGCACCCGGTCACGCAGACCCAGCTTGGTCAGCACATGCCCCACATGCGTCTTCACGGTCGTCTCACTGACGAACAGGTCCGCGGCGATCTCGGCGTTCGACAGGCCCCGGGCCACCAGCTTCAGCACCTCGACCTCACGCTCGGTCAGCGTGTGCAGGGTGTCCGGCACGGGCTCCTCACCCGACGGCAGATGCGTGGCGTACTTGTCCAGCAGCCGGCGCGTGATGCTCGGCGCCAGCAACGCCTCCCCGGCCGCCACGACCCGGATCGCCTGCACCAGCTCATGGGCCGGCGCGTCCTTCAGCAGGAAACCGCTGGCACCGGCGCGCAGCGCCTCCACCACGTACTCGTCGAGGTCGAAGGTGGTCAGCACCAGCACCTTCGCCGGGCCGTCCCGGCCCGGGCCGGTGATCTGCCGGGTCGCCTCCACCCCGTCCATCCGCGGCATGCGGATGTCCATCAGCACCACATCGGGCTGCAGGGCCCGCACCTGGTCCAGGGCCTGGAGGCCGTCCCCGGCCTCGCCGACGACCGCGATGTCCTGCTCGGCCTCCAGGATCATCCGGAAGCCGGTGCGCAACAGCGGCTGGTCGTCGACCAGTAGGACACGGATGGCCACGTAAGTCTCCTTCGCTAGTCCGGCCCCATTCTGCCCTGCGCACCCTCCGCGGACCCGGCCGCCCTCGACGCCGGCGGATACGGCGGGGGAGTGCCGCCGAACTCCGGGCAGTGCGCCTGGTGGTCGCACCAGCCGCACAGCTTCGTCGGGCGCGGCCGCCAGTCCCCGGTCTCCGTCGCCAGCCGGATCGCGTCCCACAGCGCGAGCAACTTGCGCTCCACCTGCCGCAGGTCCGCCGGCACCGGGTCGTACGTCAGCACGTCACCGCTGCCCAGGTAGACCAGTTGCAGCCGGCGCGGGACGACCCGCTTCAGCCGCCACACGACGAGCGCGTAGAACTTCATCTGGAACAGGGCGCCCTCGGCGTACTCGGGCCGGGGCGCCTTTCCGGTCTTGTAGTCGACGATCCGGACCTCGCCGGTCGGCGCCACGTCCACCCGGTCGATGATGCCGCGCAGCGTCAGCCCCGACTCCAGCTCCGCCTCGACGAACAGCTCCCGCTCGGCCGGCTCCAGCCGCGTCGGGTCCTCCAGCGAGAACCAGCGCTCCACGAGCCGCTCCGCCTCGCTCAGCCAGGTCGCCAGCCGCTCGCCGTCCGGATCGTCGGCGAACAGCTCCCTCACCTCCGGCCGGGTCTCCCGCAGCCGGTCCCACTGCGCCGGAACCAGCGACCTGGCGCGCGGCACGGTCCGCTCGGCCGGCGGAGCGTCGAACAGCCGCTCCAGCACCGCGTGCACCAGCGTGCCCCTGGTCGCCGCCGGGCTCGGCTTCTCCGGCAGCCGGTCGATCACCCGGAACCGGTACAGCAGCGGGCACTGCATGAAGTCACTGGCACGGGAGGGGGACAGCGAGGCGGGCCGTATCGCCGGGGCACCGCCCGACGGGGAGGGCCCGGGGGAGACGGGGAGGCCGTCGGTGCCGGTGCCGGCGTCGGCGTCGGCGTCGGTGGTGGTCCCGTTGACCGCGTCGGCGCCGGCCTCGGCACCGGCCGCGGTCGCGGTGCCGACGGCGCCCGCCGAGCCGGGGTCCACCGCCGTCCCGCCGGACCCCGGCACCGTCTCCGGGGCCGGCGCGGTCATCTCCTCGCTGCTGCTCTCCATGCCACAGACCATACGGGTCGCCACTGACAGTGACCCGGCCACGGGCCACGACCGGGGCGGCGGCCGGTGAGACACGGGGGGTGCCGGGCGGAACACCGCCCGAGCGCCGCATACCATCGGTCAAAGACCCTTCCGCCCGGCAGGAGCGGGAGTTGCTTCGAACGAGGGGACACCGTGGTGGAAAGCGGCGGGAGCGGGCGGCCACGCCGGGCCGACGAACAGCCGGCGACCGGGCATCCCACAGAGCCCGCGGCTCAGCCGACCGGCACACCCGGCCAGCCCCCGGCGGACGAGCGCCCCACCCAGCAGCCGCCGGCGGACACGACGACCGGGTCCGGTCCCACCACGCCCGGACCCCGGCCGACCGAGGACCACGCCTCCGGCCCCGACGCCCCCCGTGAGCACGATCCGGACACGGCCGACTCCCCCTCCGACCCCGACACCGCAGCCGCCGACGCCCCGCGGCCCGCCGACCCACCTCACCCGCCGCCGGCCCCCGCGGACCACCCGTCACCGGACGGCCCCACCGCCCCGGGCACCGCCCCCGCCCCCGGCGACCACCAGCGCACCGGCGACCACCACCGGACCCTCGCCCACACGCCCGCACACACCCCCGCGCGCCCCCACGGCGCCGGCGACGAGGCGACGGCGGCCAGACCGCGGCCCCCGCAGCGGGCCCCCGAACCGCGCGGCGGGCTGCTCATGGGACGGCCCTTCGGCGTCCCCGTGTACGTGGCCCCCAGCTGGTTCCTCGTCGCCGCGCTGATCACCTGGGTCTTCGGCGGCCAGCTCGACCGGGTGCTGCCGGAACTCGGCGCCGCCCGCTACCTGGTCTCGCTCTTCTTCGCGGTCGCGTTCTACGCCTCCGTCCTCGTCCACGAACTCGCGCACACGATCGCCGCCCTCCGCTTCAAGCTCCCCGTCCGCCGCATCCAGCTGCAGTTCTTCGGCGGCGTCTCCGAGATCGAGAAGGAGGCCGAGACCCCGGGACGCGAGTTCGTGCTCGCCTTCGTCGGCCCCCTGTTCTCCCTCCTGCTGGCCGGCCTCTTCTACCTCGCCCTGCGCCCCGTGGAACCCGGCACCGTCCCCGGCGTACTGCTCGCCGGCCTGATGATCTCCAATCTCATCGTGGCGGTCTTCAACCTGCTCCCCGGCCTGCCCCTGGACGGCGGCCGGATGCTCCGCGCCGTCGTCTGGAAGATCACCGGCAGGCCCATGAGCGGCACCGTCGCCGCAGCCTGGGTCGGCCGCGCGCTCGCCGTCTCCGTCCTGATCGGCCTGCCGCTGCTCACCCAGTCCGGCGCCCTCGGCTCCCCGGCCGAGGACAGCGTCGGCATGGACACCGTCACCGACGCCCTGCTCGCCGCCATCCTCGCCGCGATCATCTGGACCGGCGCCGGCAACAGCCTGCGCATGGCCCGCCTGCGCGAACACCTCCCCGAACTGCGCGCCCGCAACCTCACCCGCCGCGCCGTACCGGTCGGGACCCACACCCCCCTCTCCGAGGCCCTGCGCCGCGCCAACGACGCCGGCGCACGCGCCCTGGTCGTCGTCGACGCCCAGGGCGAACCCGTCTCCCTCGTCCGCGAGGCCGCCATCGTCGGCGTACCGGAACACCGGCGGCCCTGGGTCGCCGTCAGCGGTCTCGCGGCGGACCTCACCGACGGCATGCGCGTCTCCGCCGAACTCGCGGGCGAAGACCTCCTGGACGCCCTGCGCGCCACCCCCGCCACCGAGTACCTGGTCGTCGAGGAGACCGGCGAGATCTACGGCGTCCTGTCCGCCGCCGACGTCGAGCGGGCCTTCGTCAAGGCCATGGCCCGCCCCAGCTGACCCCGCGCGTGGTCGGCCACCCCCGCAAACCCCGGTACTCTGGTCACATGTCCGAACCGACCGGTGCCGCCCGCAGGCGCGGGCCCTTCAAGGTCGGGGACCAGGTACAGCTGACCGACCCCAAGGGCCGCCACTACACGTTCACGCTCGAGGCCGGGAAGAACTTCCACACCCACAAGGGTTCCTTCCCGCACGACGAACTGATCGGCGCTCCCGAGGGCAGCGTTGTCCGCACCACCGGGAACGTCGCCTACCTCGCGCTGCGCCCCCTGCTCCCCGACTACGTCCTGTCCATGCCCCGCGGGGCAGCCGTCGTCTACCCGAAGGACGCGGGGCAGATCCTCGCCTTCGCCGACATCTTCCCCGGCGCCCGCGTCGTCGAGGCCGGCGTCGGCTCCGGCTCGCTCAGCAGCTTCCTGCTGCGCGCCATCGGCGACCAGGGCATGCTGCACTCCTACGAGCGCCGCGAGGACTTCGCCGACATCGCCCGGCAGAACGTCGAGCGCTACTTCGGCGGCCCCCACCCCGCCTGGCAGCTCACCGTCGGCGACCTCCAGGACAACCTCTCCGACACCGACGTCGACCGCGTCATCCTCGACATGCTCGCCCCCTGGGAGTGCCTGGAGGCCGTCTCCAAGGCGCTCGTCCCCGGCGGCATCGTGTGCTGCTACGTCGCCACCACCACCCAGCTCGCCCGGACCGTGGAGTCCATCCGCGAGATCGGCTGCTTCAACGAGCCGACCGCCTGGGAGACCATGATCCGCAACTGGCACATCGAGGGCCTGGCCGTCCGCCCCGACCACCGGATGATCGGCCACACCGGCTTCCTCCTCACCGCCCGCCGCCTCGCCGACGGAGTCGAGCCGCCCATGCGCCGGCGCCGCCCCGCCAAGGGCGCCTACGGCGAGGACTACTCCGGCCCCAACGCCGACGGTGGCATGGGCCGCTGACGCGCCCCCACCCACCGCACACCACGGCAACGACACGACGCCGTGGCCGAGTTCCCGGACCCCCGCGGAACTCGGCCACGGCGTCGAAGCGTTGACCGCCCGCCCGCGCAGCCGCGGCACACCGCCCGACGCCGCACCGGGCACCCGACCGAACCCCCGCGTTCCCGGCCCGACCTGGCACCCCCGGCGTTCCCACGACCTGTGACGTGTGGCACCATGCTGGCCACCCCCACCACCGGCACCGCCCTCACAGGAGACACGCCTAGTGCAGCACTCCGTCGTCCCGGAACTGGCGCACACCCACGCCCGGCCCATCCACTGGGTCGCGACCGCGGCCGCGGTCGCCGGCGTGGTGGCCCTCTCCTCGGTCCTGCAGCCCGACCCCGCCCGCGCCGCCCAGTCGAACGCCCCGCACACCAAGTCGGCGCCCGCCCCCGCCGCCGCCCCCGCCACCACCGGAGTCGACTTCCCCGTCGAGTGCGGCCCGGTCCAGGCCCTGGTGATGCGCACCGCCTCCGGCGACCTCGACGGCGACGGCCGCCCCGAGACGGTCGCCGTCGTCCACTGCGACGCACCCATGGGCACCCCACCCGACGGCGTGTACGTGCTCACCCGGGGGGACGGCGCCGTCCACGCGCGCGTGGTCGCCACCCTCGTGGACCCCGGGGACCGCTCCACCGTCACGGAACTCTCCGTCACCGACGGAGCCGTCCGGGCCACCCTCCTCGGCTACTCGTCGGCCGACGTGCCCAGTTGCTGCCCGGACACCGAGGACACCGTCCAGTGGCGGTGGCAGCACGGCACGTTCGTCCGCTCGACCCCCGCGGGCACCCACGCCGTCTGAAGCTCGGCGAATGCGGTGAACGGCGAATGTGACGAACGAGACAGGGTGTGAGAAATCAGACAAGCGTCACCGAGCGTGCCCGTCCCGTCACCCGGCGTCGGGGCCGTACACCTCGACCCTGTCCGAAACCCGCCGCACATGGATGCAGTCGCCCGGACACTCCCGCGCCGAGTCCACCACGTCCGTCAGCAGCGGCAGCGGCACCGGCGTCGTCGCCCCCCTGTCCTGCAGAAGCTCGTCGTCGGCGCCCTTCACGTACGCCAGACCGTCGATGTCCAGCTCGAACACCTCCGGCGCGTACTGGGCGCAGATACCGTCACCGGTACAGAGATCCTGATCGATCCAGACCTCCAGCGCCTCACCGCCGGCCCCGGTCTCCTGCTGCACGCTCATGTCTCCTGCCGTTTACGGTCGAGCCCCACGGGAACGAAGCAGGCTCTGACGGGTGTTGAACACTTCGACCCTACCCTCGGCCGCTTCCCCACCATGTTCGGTGGGTATTCCCCTGGCGTGAGGGAGAGCGCAAGGGTGAAGATCGGACACACCCCGACAGTCTTTGTGATCTAGGGGTTTCAATCGACACCCACCCAGGTAGGGTCTGGAAGCGTCCAGCTCCCCTTGGAGGAGGTGAGGACCGTGGCAGCCCACGACGACGACATGAACCGCGGCATCCGCCCGGGACGCGGGTCCGACGACCCGGCCGGGCAGATCGCCTATCTCGAGCAGGAGATCGCCGTCCTGCGACGCAAGCTCGCCGACTCTCCGCGACACACGAGGATTCTCGAAGAGCGGATCGTCGAGCTGCAGACCAACCTGGCCGGCGTGTCCGCCCAGAACGAGCGACTCGCCAACACGCTCCGCGAGGCCCGCGACCAGATCGTGGCCCTCAAGGAGGAAGTCGACCGGCTCGCCCAGCCACCGGCCGGCTTCGGTGTCTTCCTGCAGGCGAACGAGGACGGCACCGCCGACATCTTCACCGGCGGCCGCAAACTGCGGGTGAACGTCAGCCCCAGCGTCGACCTCGACGACCTGCGCCGCGGCCAGGAAGTCATGCTCAACGAAGCGCTCAACGTGGTCGAAGCCATGAAGTTCGAGCGCGTCGGGGACATCGTCACCCTCAAGGAGATCCTCGAGGACGGCGAGCGAGCCCTGGTACTCGGGCACACCGACGAGGAACGGGTGGTCCGGCTCGCCGAGCCCCTGCTCGACGTCACCATCCGCGCCGGCGACGCCCTGCTGCTCGAACCCCGCTCCGGCTACGTCTACGAGGTCGTCCCCAAGAGCGAGGTCGAGGAACTCGTCCTCGAAGAGGTGCCCGACATCGGCTACGAGCAGATCGGCGGTCTGGGCAACCAGATCGAGATGATCCGCGACGCCGTCGAGCTCCCCTACCTCTACCCCGACCTGTTCAAGGAGCACGAACTGCGCCCGCCCAAGGGCGTCCTGCTCTACGGTCCCCCCGGATGCGGCAAGACGCTCATCGCCAAGGCGGTCGCCAACTCGCTGGCCAAGAAGGTCGCCGAGGTCACCGGCCAGGCCGCCGGCAAGAGCTTCTTCCTCAACATCAAGGGGCCCGAGCTCCTCAACAAGTACGTCGGCGAAACCGAGCGCCAGATCCGCCTGGTCTTCCAGCGAGCCCGCGAGAAGGCCAGCGAGGGCACCCCCGTGATCGTCTTCTTCGACGAGATGGAGTCCCTCTTCCGCACCCGAGGCTCCGGCGTCAGCTCGGACGTGGAGAACACCATCGTCCCCCAGCTGCTCGCCGAGATCGACGGTGTCGAGGGCCTGCAGAACGTGGTCGTGATCGGCGCCTCCAACCGCGAGGACATGATCGACCCCGCGATCCTGCGCCCCGGCCGCCTCGACGTCAAGATCAAGATCGAGCGCCCGGACGCCGAGGCCGCCAAGGACATCTTCGGCAAGTACCTCACCGAGCGCCTCCCGCTCCACTCCGACGACGTCGCCGAGCACGCCGGCGACAAGGGATCCACGGTCCAGGGCATGATCCAGACCGCAGTGGAACAGATGTACGCCGAATCCGAGGAGAACCGCTTCCTGGAGGTCACCTACGCCAACGGCGACAAGGAAGTCCTCTACTTCAAGGACTTCAATTCCGGCGCCATGATCGAGAACATCGTGGGCCGCGCCAAGAAAATGGCGATCAAGGACTTCCTGGAGAAGAACCAGAAGGGCCTCCGCGTCTCCCACCTCCTCCAGGCATGCGTGGACGAGTTCAAGGAGAACGAGGACCTGCCCAACACCACCAACCCGGACGACTGGGCCCGGATCTCCGGAAAGAAGGGCGAGCGGATCGTCTACATCCGCACCCTGATCACCGGAAAGCAGGGCGCGGACACCGGACGCTCCATCGACACGGTGGCCAATACCGGACAGTACCTGTAGGACACGGGCGGCTGCGGGTGCCCTCAGCGGGTACCCGCAGCCGACTGTTTTTCCGGCCACGACCGGACCAAGGGCGACCGACGCAATGACGCAAATGATCTCCCCACCAGCGCAAAGGCGTTCTAGGCTCTTTCGTACCGCCGGGTCGCGCAGTGCGGGGACGGGCACCGCACTGCCGCTCGAGCACGAGCGGTACGTGAGCGGCGCCCACGACCGAGGGTGCCGCCGGGCAAGGAGGGCCGCATGACCGTACGGCGAGTAATGGGCATCGAGACGGAGTACGGGATCTCCGTCCCCGGCCACCCCAACGCCAATGCCATGCTCACCTCGTCCCAGATCGTCAACGCCTACGCGGCGGCGATGCACCGGGCCCGCCGGGCCCGCTGGGACTTCGAGGAGGAGAACCCGCTACGGGACGCCCGGGGCTTCGACCTGGCCCGAGAGGCCGCCGACGCCAGTCAGCTCACCGACGAGGACATCGGCCTCGCCAACGTCATCCTGACCAACGGGGCACGCCTCTACGTCGACCACGCACACCCCGAGTACAGCGCCCCGGAGGTCACCAACCCCCGCGACGCCGTCCTCTGGGACAAGGCCGGCGAGCGGATCATGGCCGAGGCCGCCGAGCGGGCCGCCGCGCTCCCGGGCGCCCAGCCCATCCACCTCTACAAGAACAACACCGACAACAAGGGCGCCTCCTACGGCACGCACGAGAACTATTTGATGAAGCGGGAGACCGCCTTCTCGGACATCGTGCGCCACCTGACGCCCTTCTTCGTCTCCCGCCAGGTCTTCGCGGGCGCCGGTCGCGTCGGCATCGGGCAGGACGGCCACGAACACGGCTTCCAGCTCAGCCAGCGCGCCGACTACTTCGAGGTCGAGGTCGGCCTGGAGACCACCCTCAAACGGCCGATCATCAACACCCGCGACGAACCCCACGCCGACGCGGAGAAGTACCGCCGCCTGCACGTGATCATCGGCGACGCCAACCTGTCGGAGATCTCCACCTACCTCAAGCTGGGCACGACCTCCCTGGTCCTGGCCATGATCGAGGACGGCTTCATCGCCGTCGACCTGGCCGTGGAACAGCCCGTGCGCACCCTGCACCAGGTCTCCCACGACCCCTCCCTCAAGCGCCTGGTCACCCTCCGCAGCGGCCGCACACTCACCGCGGTGCAACTGCAGATGGAGTACTTCGAGCTCTCCCGCAAGTACGTGGAGGAGCGCTACGGAGCCGACGCCGACGACCAGACCAAGGACGTCCTGGCGCGCTGGGAGGACACCCTGACCCGCCTGGAGAACGACCCCATGAGCCTCGCCGGCGAACTCGACTGGGTCGCCAAACGAGAGCTCATGGAGGGCTACCGGCGCCGCGACGAACTCGACTGGGACGCCGCGCGCCTGCACCTCGTAGACCTCCAGTACGCCGACGTACGGCCGGAGAAGGGCCTGTACAACCGGCTCGCCGCACGCGGCAGGATGAAGCGCCTGCTGGACGAGGAGGACGTCGAGCGGGCCAAGACCACGCCGCCCGAGGACACCCGCGCCTACTTCCGGGGCCGCTGCCTGGAGCAGTACGCCGACGACGTGGCCGCGGCCTCCTGGGACTCCGTGATCTTCGACCTCCCCGGCCGCGACTCGCTCCAGCGCGTTCCAACCCTCGAACCGCTTCGCGGAACGCGAAATCACGTCAAAGCGCTCCTCGACCGGTGCCGTACGGCAGAAGACCTGGTCAGGGTGCTGTCGGGAGGCTGAACGGGTACGCGGCCGGTCCGGGCGCGCAGGGTGGAAACCCTCGTGCCCGGGAATCATGGAGAGGAACCCCACGCGTTGCAGCAACCGTGGGGCCGATGTCAGACCGGGCTTGTAGGGTCTGATCATCACCGATCGGCAGGAAAGCCGACCTGTCGACCATGTCGGGCTAACTGAGCGGGGTGAGGGTTATGGCGACCAAGGACACCGGCGGCGGCCAGCAGAAGGCGACGCGCTCCACCGAGGAGGTCGAGGAGCAGGCGCAGGACGCGCAGGCTTCGGAGGACCTCAAGGAGCGGCAGGAGAAGCTGAGCGACGACGTGGACTCCGTCCTGGACGAGATCGATGACGTCTTGGAGGAGAACGCCGAGGACTTCGTTCGAAGTTTCGTTCAAAAAGGCGGCGAGTAGCCTTCGAATGGAAGGTAACGGGGGCGCTTGAGTTGGCAAGCGAAGAAGGCCTGAAGTGCTGTGTGCGGTGTGGTGAGTACAAGCCGCGCGCAGCCTTCCACCGCAGGCGGTCCAATCTGGATGGTCTGCAGCAACACTGCCGGGATTGCGCGTCGGACTATCACCGGAAGCGTCACTCTCAAGTGCGGCGAGGTCAGGCCGTGGAGCGAGTGGCACCGCAACGCGACCGCCTCGGACGGGCTGTCGACGCGCTGCAAGGCCTGCCGAGCCGCAGAGGGCCGAGCGGGCCACTTGGAGCGTCAGTACGGCCTCACCGAAGCCCAGCGCGACGAGATGGTCGCCGCTCAGAAGGGGCTCTGTGTGATCTGTCTGAGAGCCCCGGCCGTTCATGTGGATCACTGCCACGAGACGGGTAGGGTCCGTGGCGTAATGTGCTTCAACTGCAATTCGGCCATCGGCAAGTTGGGGGACGACCCCGACGCCGCCCGCCGGGCCGCCGCATACTTGGAAGGAATCGCGTGGAAGCCAACACTCGTAGCACCGGGCGTCTACCAGCTGCCTTCCTGACGCCTGGGTCCTCGTCCTTCATGGACTTCCTGTCGGAGCACCAGCCGGAGCTGCTGCCCGGCAACCGGCAGCTGCCGCCCACGCAGGGGGTGATCGAGGCGCCGCACGGGACGACGATCGTGGCGGTGACCTTCCCGGGGGGCGTCGTCCTGGCCGGTGACCGGCGGGCGACCATGGGGAACGTGATCGCGCAGCGGGACATCGAGAAGGTGTTCCCCGCCGATGAGTACTCCGCCGTCGGTATCGCCGGAACCGCCGGCCTGGCCGTCGAGATGGTCAAGCTGTTCCAGCTGGAGCTGGAGCACTTCGAGAAGGTCGAGGGCGCCCAGCTGTCCCTGGAGGGCAAGGCGAACCGTCTGTCGACCATGATCCGGTCCAACCTGGGCATGGCGATGCAGGGCCTGGCCGTCGTGCCGCTGTTCGCCGGGTACGACGTGGACCGCGCCAAGGGGCGGATCTTCTCGTACGACGTGACGGGCGGCCGGTCGGAGGAGCATGGCTACGCGGCCACCGGCTCGGGTTCGATCTTCGCCCGGGGCGCCATGAAGAAGCTGTTCCGCGGCGACCTGAGCGAGTCCGAGGCCACCACGCTCGTGGTGCAGGCGCTGTACGACGCGGCCGACGACGACTCGGCGACCGGTGGTCCCGACGTCGCGCGCCGGATCTACCCGATCGTCACCGTGATCACCGAGGACGGTTTCCGCCGGCTCACCGAAGAGGAGGCCTCCGAGATCGCCCGCTCGGTGCTGGAGCGCCGGCTGGAGCAGCCGGACGGTCCGCGGGCCGCCCTGCTGTAGCCGGCCGCCCCTGTTGCAAGGTGATCCAGTGACTTCCACAGAAAGGGACGGATAACCGGTGTCGACGCCGTTCTATGTCTCACCCCAGCAGGCGATGGCCGACCGCGCGGAGTACGCGCGCAAGGGCATCGCCCGTGGCCGCAGCCTGGTCGTGCTGCAGTACGCCGACGGCATCGTGTTCGTCGGCGAGAACCCGTCCCGCGCGCTGCACAAGTTCAGCGAGATCTACGACCGGATCGGCTTCGCCGCCGCCGGCAAGTACAACGAGTACGAGAACCTCCGCATCGGCGGTGTCCGCTACGCCGACCTGCGTGGTTACACCTATGACCGCGACGATGTCACGGCTCGCGGCCTGGCCAACGTGTACGCCCAGACGCTGGGCACGATCTTCTCCTCGGCGGCGGAGAAGCCGTACGAGGTGGAGCTGGTGGTGGCCGAGGTGGGGGAGACCCCGGAGGGCGACCAGATCTACCGGCTGCCGCACGACGGTTCGATCGTCGACGAGCACGGCTCGGTGGCGGTCGGTGGCAACGCCGAGCAGATCAGCGGCTATCTGGACCAGCGGCACCGGGACGGCATGACATTGGCCGAGGCCCTGAAGCTGGCGGTGCAGGCACTCTCGCGCGACACCAACGGCACGCAGCGGGAGATCCCCGCCGAGCGCCTGGAGGTGGCGGTGCTGGACCGCACGCGGCCGCAGAAGCGCAAGTTCAAGCGGATCGTCGGCGCGCGGCTGTCGCGGCTGCTGGAGTCCGGCGGCGCGGCGTCCGAGGCGGAGGATTCCGAGGAGGAGGGCTCCGGGGAGGACTGAGGCCGGCCGGAGGGGGCGCCGCCGCCCGACCGTTTCCGTCCGCTTCCATCCGTCGTGCCCCGGCCGTCTCTGCGGCTGGGGCACGAAGCGTCTCAGGAGGCTCTGGGCGCCCCGGTGGAGCCTCGGACGACCAGGTCGACGGGGATGTCCCCGGCGTCCGGCGTACGGCCGTCCAGGACCGCCAGGAGGGCGTGCATGCCGCGTTCCCCGAACAGCTCGGCGTCCAGGCGGACGGTGGTCAGTTCGGGGTCGAGGGCGGCGGCCAGAGCGATGTCGTCGACCCCGGTCACGGAGATGTCGTCGGGGATGCGCAGTCCGCGTCGGCGTACGGCCTTGTAGACGCCCGCGGCCAGCTTGTCGTCGTCGCAGACGACCGCGGTGGGCAGGGGGCCGGTGGTGGTGAGGGCGGCCTCCGCGGCGGACAAGGCGCCGTCGATGCTCATCGGGGTGCGGGCGGTGCGCAGTGTGGTGCCCGGGACCGCGGCGAGGCGGGCGGCGAGTTCCCGCGCGCGCACCTCGAAGGTCCAGGAGGGGATGTCGGCCGCCACGTGGAGGAAGCGGCGGTGGCCGAGGTCCAGCAGGTGTTCGGCGGTCCGGCGGACGCCGTCGGTGATGTCGAGGTTGACGGTGGCCGCGCCGAGGCTGCCGGCGGGATCGCTGTCGAGCATGACCAGGGGGAGCTGGTCGCCGCGGATGGCGGTGAGGGCGTCGGCGGCCATGGAGGAGGCGATGACGCCGTCGAGGGCGGCCGGGGCGGAGGCGAAGGGGTCGCGGGCGGGGCCGATGCCCTCGGGTGAGGGGTAGAGGACGACGCCGAAGCCGTGGTCGGCGGCGACACGGGCGGCGCCGGTGTAGACGCCGGCGAAGAACTCTGTGGTCAGCGCGGGTACCACCAGCAGGACGGTGCGGGTGCGGCCCAGGCGCAGGTTGCGCGCGGCCAGGTTCGGCCGGTAGCCGAGTTCCCGGGCGGCTTCGCGCACGCGTTCCGCGGTGGTCCGGGAGACCCGGCCGCGCCACTTGTCGCCGAGGACCAGGGAGACGGCGGCCTGGGAGACTCCGGCGGCCTGTGCGACATCACGGCTGGTGGGGCGGGTGCTGCCTGGTGGCACCGGGGGCCTGCTCTTTCGTGTGGGTCGCGGGTGTCCTGGTGGTGCGCGGAGAAGGGATGCACCGGACGGCGCGCGTCTGGACTGGTGAACAGCGGCCATGGTACGTATGACGGTGGACGTTATACGTAAAACTCCGGGGTGGGCGAGAGCCCCGGCGAGCCGATGGAGGCAAGGCCATGGCCGCTGGCTACCTGGAGATCCTCAAGGCGCCGCACGCGGCACGGCTGCTCACCGGCACTCTGGTGGGCCGACTGCCGAACGCCACGGCCGCCATCGCGATCGTGCTCTTCGTGCGCGCGGAGGGCGGCAGCTACAGCCTCGCCGGAGCGCTCGCGGCGGTGTACGGCGTCGCCAACGCCGTCGGGCAGCCGTTGCTCGGGCGACTGGTCGATCTGCGCGGCCAGCCGCGCGTCCAACTGCCCGCCGCGCTGGCCTCGGCGCTCGCGATGGCCGTCTTCGCGTTCACGGGGCCGCAGCCGCTGCTCGTCGCCCATGCGGCCGTCGCGGCCGCCGGCCTGTTCACGCCCCCGCTGGAGGGCGGTCTGCGGGCGTTGTGGCCGTCCGTGCTGCGCCGCGAGGACCAGGTGCACACGGCGTACGCCATGGACGCGGTGGCCCAGGAGGTGATGTTCACCGTCGGCCCGCTGCTGGTGACGCTGTGTGTGTCGCTGTGGTCGGCGCAGGCCGCGCTGCTGGTGCTCAACGCGCTCGGCGTGCTCGGCGCGCTGACCGTGGTGGTGTCGCCTCCGTCGCGCGCGTGGCGCTCCGCCCCGCGCGAGGCGCACTGGCTCGGCGCGCTGCGCTCACCGGGCCTGCTCGCGCTGCTCGGCGCCTTCCTGTTCGTGGGCATGGCGCTCGGTTCGATCACGGTCGCCTCCGTGCCGTACGCGGACGACCACGGCGGGGACGCGGTCTACGGCTGGCTGATGGCGGCCCTCGGCCTGGGCGCGCTGGCCGGCGGGCTGGTGTACGGGGCGCGGTCCTGGCCGGGGGTGCCGGAGCGGCGACTGCGGTTCCTGGTGGCCTTCCTGGCGGTGTGTTACGTGCCGCTGACGCTGATGCCGGGCGCGCCGGCCATGGTGGCGCTGACCGCGCTCGCCGGCGTGTTCCTCGCGCCGGCCATCGCCTGCGCGTTCGTCATCGTGGACCGGCACGCGCCGGCCGGCACGGTCACCGAGGCGTTCTCCTGGCTGGTGACGACCTTCACGGTCGGCGCGTCGGTGGGGACGGGGCTGACGGGGCCGGTCGTGGAGGCGGGCGGGGCGCAGTGGGGTTTCGCGGTTCCGAGTGTCGCGGGCGGCGTGTCGCTGCTGGTTCTGCTGGCCACGGGGCGGGTAATGGCAGCGCCCGTCGCACACACGGTTGTTGCGTCTTCATCGGAAAATGATCCAAACCGAGCCGTCGAACCCCGTTTCAGTTCCGGGGATCGGGCGTAATGTTCACTCATGGACCGCCGCATTTTCGGGCTGGAGAACGAGTACGGCGTCACGTGCACGTTCAGGGGACAGCGCCGTCTGTCGCCTGACGAGGTGGCGCGGTACCTCTTCCGCCGTGTCGTGTCATGGGGCCGCAGCAGCAATGTGTTTCTGCGGAACGGAGCCCGTCTCTATCTGGACGTCGGCTCGCACCCGGAATACGCGACACCCGAATGTGACAACGTGATCGAACTGGTCACCCACGACAAGGCCGGCGAGCGCATTCTCGAAGGGCTCCTGGTCGACGCGGAACGCCGCCTGCACGAGGAGGGGATCGCGGGCGACGTCTACCTTTTCAAGAACAACACCGACTCGGCGGGCAACTCCTACGGCTGCCACGAGAACTACCTGGTGGCCCGGCACGGGGAGTTCTCACGGCTCGCGGACATCCTGATCCCGTTCCTGGTGACACGGCAGCTGCTGTGCGGTGCGGGCAAGGTGCTGCAGACGCCGCGCGGGGCCGTCTACTGCGTCAGCCAGCGGGCCGAGCACATCTGGGAGGGCGTCTCCTCGGCGACGACCCGCTCGCGCCCCATCATCAACACCCGCGACGAGCCGCACGCGGACGCCGAGCGCTACCGGCGGCTGCACGTCATCGTCGGTGACTCCAACATGTCCGAGACGACCATGCTGCTCAAGGTCGGCGCGACCGACCTGGTGCTGCGCATGATCGAGGCGGGCACGGTGATGCGCGACCTCACCCTGGAGAACCCGATCCGCGCGATCCGCGAGGTCAGCCACGACATCACCGGGCGGCGCAAGGTGCGGCTGGCGAGCGGCCGCGAGGCCTCCGCGCTGGAGGTGCAGCGCGAGTACTACGAGAAGGCCGTGGACTTCTGCGAGCGCCGCGGCATCCGCACCGGCACCGTCGAGCGGGTGCTGGAGCTGTGGGGCCGCACTCTGGACGCGATCGAGACGGAGGACCTGGACCGCGTCGGCACCGAGATCGACTGGGTGATCAAGTACAAGCTGCTCGAGCGCTACCGCGCCAAGCACAACATGACCATGTCGCATCCGCGGGTGGCGCAGATAGACCTCGCCTACCACGACATCCACCGGCGTCGTGGCCTGTACTACCTGCTGGAGAAGAAGGGGCAAGCGGCCCGGGTCTGCGACGACTTGAAGATCTTCGAGGGCAAGTCCGTGCCGCCGCAGACCACTCGGGCCCGGCTGCGCGGCGACTTCATCCGCAGGGCCCAGGAACAGCGCCGCGACTTCACCGTCGACTGGGTCCACCTCAAACTGAATGACCAGGCACAGCGGACCGTGTTGTGCAAGGACCCGTTCCGTTCGGTGGACGACCGGGTGGAGAAGCTCATCGCGGGCATGTGAGACCAGCCGTTCGGCGGAACGGGCACCGAGTCCCGGAACGCAACACGGGCGCCGTACGTTCTCCGTACGGCGCCCTTCTCACGCCGTAGAGTTGCGCGCACTCCCATCTGCAAGATCGACCGATTACGAGGCCCCCACCGTGCGCCGACGCTCCCTCCTCCTCGCTGCCGTTCCCGTAGGACTGGCCACGCTCGCCGGATGCGGTGACGAGAAGTCCGACTCCGGCACGGGGAGCGAGAGCGCGTCGCCCTCCGCTGCGGCGACGTCGGCGGCGCCCTCACCGAAGATCGTCGACGGGCCGCTGCCGGCGGTCACGGCGGGCACGAAGTTCGACGAGAAGCCGACGGTCGCCAAGGGCAGCGGGCAGCCGTCCGATCAGCTCGCGGTGAAGACCCTGATCGCGGGCGGCGGCCGCACGATCGCCGAGAAGGACTTCGTCGTCGCGAACTACCTCGGTCAGATCTGGGACAGCGGCAAGGTCTTCGACAACTCCTACGACCGCGACGCCCGCCTGGCGATCCAGCTGGCCGAGGGCAGCATCATCGACGGCTGGCGGTACGCGCTGGCGGGGAAGAAGGCGGGCAGCCGCGTCGAGATGGCGGTCCCGCCGACCTGGGGCTACGGCCCCACCGGCAACGAGCAGGCGGGCATCAAGGGCACCGACACGCTGGTGTTCGTGGTCGACGTGAAGGACACGTTCCCCACCAACAGCTCGGCCAAGGGCGAGAAGGTGGCCCAGGACGACCCCCAGCTGCCCAAGGCCGGCACCAACACCGACGGCAAGGCGCCGTCCATCGAGATCCCCAAGACCGACCCGCCGAAGAAGCTGGTGGCGACGTACGTCCTGGAGGGTGACGGCGAGGAGCTGACCGCCGACAGCAGCGCCCTGGTGCAGTACAAGGGCGTGGTCTGGGACACCGGCAAGGAGTTCGACTCCAGCTACGCCCGCGACACGCTGGCCTCGTTCGGGCTCGGTGAGGTCGTCAAGGGATGGGCACAGGGCCTGACCGGCAAGAAGGTCGGCAGCCGGGTCCTCATCGTGATCCCGCCGGAGCTCGGGTACGGAGACAACCCGCCGAGCGGCAGCGGTATCGAGAAGGACTCCACGATGGTGTTCACCGTGGACATCCTCGCGAAGCTGTGACGGGGCCGGGATGCAAGACTGTGCGTGTTGCCTTTCCGACAACAAGCAGGAGCTAGACACGTGAGCATCGACAAGCCCGAGATCGACTTCCCCGGCGGCCAGCCTCCGGCGGACCTCGAGATCAAGGACATCTGGGAGGGCGACGGCGAGGTGGCGAAGGCGGGCCAGACCGTCACCGTCCACTACGTGGGTGTCGCTTTCAGCACGGGCGAGGAGTTCGACGCCAGCTGGAACCGCGGTACTCCGTTCCGCTTCCCGCTCGGTGGCGGCCGCGTCATCAAGGGCTGGGACCAGGGTGTGCAGGGCATGAAGGTCGGCGGCCGCCGCCAGCTGACCATCCCGGCGCACCTCGCCTACGGCAACCAGAGCCCCACCCCGGCGATCAAGCCGGGTGAGACCCTGATCTTCGTGGTCGACCTGCTCGGCGTCTGAGCTGTAGCCGACCGGAGTCGATCATCTGGGGTCCATGCCTGTCCGGGCATGGGCCCTCGGCTTTTGCCGCGTGACTTCGGGACGGTACGGTCATCGTTCGTAAGCACCATAGGGAAGGCGAAGGGCGTCGATGGCCATTGCCAAGGCCGAGCGGCTGATGAACCTGGCGCTGTGCCTGCTCGGGACGCGCCGGCCTCTCAGCAAGCGGGAGCTGCGCGAATCCATCGAGGCATACGTCGAGGCCTTCGGGCCGGGGAGAGGCGCGGCCTTCGGGCCGGGGAGAGGCGCGGCCTTCGGGCCGGGGAGAGGCGCGGCCTTCGGGCCGGGCAGAGGTGCCGCCTCCGGGCCCGGAAAGGGTGCGGCCTCCGGGTCCGACCGTGGGGTTTCCGGGGACGACTCCTTCAACCGCATGTTCGAGCGGGACAAGGACGATCTGCGCGAGCTCGGCCTGGTCATCGAGACGGTGGAGAGCATCGACGGTGAGGTCGGCTATCTCGCCCGCCGGGACAGCAACCGCCTTCCGCCGATCACCCTGGACGCCGAGGAGGCCGCCGCCCTGGGCCTGGCCGCCAAGGTGTGGCAGCAGGCCCGGCTCGCCGGGGCCGCCTCCGGTGCCCTGCAGAAGCTGCGCGCCGCCGGTCTGCCCGAGGACGTCGACCCGTACGGCGCGCACGGTGCGCTGGAGCCGCGGATTCCCGTGCACGAGGTGGCGTTCGAACCGCTGATGCTCGCCTGCCGGGACCGTCGGCCGGTCGTCTTCGACTACCGCAAGGCCAACGCCGCGCACCCGGAGCCCCGGCACGTAGAGCCGTGGGCCCTGGAGTGCTGGCGGGGCCACTGGTATCTGGCGGGCTTCGACCGTGACCGTGGCGCCGAGCGGGTGTTCCGGCTGTCCCGGATCACCGGCAAGGTCCGCTCGCGCGGCGGCCGCTTCACCGTGCCGGTCCCCGATGTCGTCACCGTCCGTGAGACCGTGGCGAGCTGGGCGGGCGAGACCGCGGACCGCAGCGCGCGGATCCGGCTGCGCGCCGGTGCCGGTTACCCCCTTCGGGCGAAAGCCACCGTCGTCCGGGAACTCGGCGACGGCTGGGACGAGTTGGACATCCCGTACGGACACGGGCTGGATGCCTGGCTGGTGGAGTTCGGGCCGGACGTGGTGGTCCTGGAGCCCGCGGAGTTGCGGGCGGACGTCGTGGACCGGCTGAGTGCCGTGGCCAACGGCTGAGGGGGAGCGGAGCGAGACAGTGGCAGGCAAACCGGTCAGGCCGGCGAACGCGATCGACCAGACGCGGCGGATGCTGTCCCTGGTGACGTACCTCAGGGAGCGGCCCGGCGCACGGATCGAGGATGTCGCGCGCGCTTTCGGGATCACCGAGGACGAGCTGGTCTCGGACCTCGACGTGCTGCCCATGTGCGGCACCAGTTTCCGTGGCGGTGATCTGCTCGACATCGACACCGACGGTGAGCGCATCTGGTGGCACAACCCGGCCGCGCTGGGGGCGGAGGCCGCCGAGCCGCTGAGGCTGGCCGCCGACGAGGCGACCGCGTTGCTGGTGGCGGCGCGGGCGGTGGCCACGCTGCCGGGGCTGCGCGAGAGCGACCGGCAGGCCCTGCTGCGCGCCACCGCGAAGGTGGAGACGGCGGCCGGCGAGGCGGCGGGCGCCAGTTCCCGGCTGTCGGTGACCTTCGAGTCGGAGGGCGGCGTCTTCGCCGATGTCGACCGCGCCATCTCCGAGCGGCGGCGCCTGTGGATCCGCTACTACTCGCCCGCCCGGGACGAGGTCACCGAGCGCGAGATCGACCCCATCCGCCTGGTCAGCGTCGGGCACACCTATGTGGAGGCCTGGTGCCGCCGCTCCGAGGCGCGCCGTACCTTCCGGCTGGACCGGGTCGCCGAGATCAAGATCCTCGACGAGCCGTCCGCCCCGCCGGAGGTGGAGCTGCGGGACCTGTCGGAGGGCCTGGTGCAGCCGGCCGCCGAGGACCCGGAGGTCGTCGTGGAGGTGGGGCCCGGTGGCCGGTGGGTCGCCGAGTACTACCCCCACGACAGCGCCGAGGAGCTGCCGGACGGCGGGCTGCGGATCAGCCTGCGCACACCCGACCCGGCCTCGCTCAGACGGCTGGCGCTGCGGCTCGGCCGCGACGGGCGGATCGTCGCCCCGCGCGAGCTCGCCGAAAGCGCCCGCCGGGCGGCCCGCGAGGCGCTCGCCGCCTACGACGGCACGTCGGCGCGGCCGTCGCTGGGCAGCAGCGGCGGCGGCCCCGCGTTCGACCCGGCCGGCACCGGGACGACCGCGGACGCGGGGACGGGGCCCGGTACGGCGCCGGCTTCGCCGGCCGGGCCGGTCGGACGGTTCGAGGGACAGGAGCTGGGGTTGTGAGCGAGTCGGCGAGGTCCGGTGGGCGGGGTATCTCGGTGGCCTCCGCGTTCGCGGGGATGCGCAGTGTGGCCCCGGTGGTGTTCCGTGCCGGCTGCCCGGACTGCCGGGGCCGCTTCGAGCTCGCGGCGAGTGCGCTGCGGCTGGCCATCGGTGCCACGAGCCGTACCACCTTCTACTCCTTCACCTGCCCGGAGTGCGGCGTGGCCGTGCGCAAGCCGGCGGGGGAGCGGATCGTGGAGCTGCTCACGCGGGGCGGCGTGCGGACCCTGCGGCTGCGGTCCACCGTCTGAGCCGGGCCGGCACGAGGGCCTGCGGCGCAGGGTCTAGGCTCGACGTCATGTTCTGGGCGATGTTCGCGGTAGCCATGGGTTTTGTGGGACTCGCCGTCCTCGGGGTGCTCGCCGTGCGGGTGTTCCTGGAGGCGCGGCGGCTGGCCCTCCAGGTCACGGAGTCCGCCCGGCGCATCAACCGGGCGGCGGACGATCTGGAGCGGGCGGCGGTGAGCACGGCGCGCGCGGCGGACTCGCTCTGAGCCGCGCGGTAAGAGAGCCCTGTGAGTCCTGTCCGGAAAGCGATTTGGGTGACTTTCGCCCTCCCGGGCGGGTGCGCGCGACAGGTACGCTGCTGATCGCGGCCCGGAGAACGAGGCCCGGGCCGCTGACGGGAGTACGCACGGGGATTGCCTCACGTTCACCCCGGAGCGTTACGATCGCTGACAACACGATCGTTCGGACGCATGTCCGACCGCTCGGACAGCGCCCCCACCCAGCCGCCTCGGTGAGAAGGTAAAGACTTATGTTCGGAAAGCTCGGTGCTCCCGAGATCATTCTCATCCTCGTCGTCATCATCTTGCTGTTCGGCGCGAAGAAGCTTCCGGACATGGCCCGCTCCCTCGGCAAGTCCGCGCGCATCCTGAAGAGCGAGGCCAAGGCGATGAAGGACGAGGGCGGCAACTCCTCCTCCGCCCCGGCCGGCCCCCCGAACCCCGGCGAGGACACCCCCGCGCAGCGCACCATCCAGGCCGCCCCCGGCGACGTGACCAGCTCCCGGCCGGTCACCGAGCCGACGGACACCACCAAGCGCTGACGCAGGGCCGGTGACCTCCGGCCCGCCGCACGAGATGGGAACGTGGGTTGCTGAAGCCTGCCCGCAACAAGGAGAAGGATCCCGAGGGGCGGATGCCCCTCGCGGAACACCTCCGTGAGCTCCGCAACCGGCTCGCGAAGGCGCTGCTGGCCATCGTCCTGGTCACGATCGTCGCGGCCTTCTTCTACAAGGACATCATCAATTTCCTCACCCAGCCGATCCTGGACTCGGTCGGCTGTGCGAAGAGCTTCGAGGAGCTCGCGAAGAGTTCGGGCGAGGACCAGTGCGCCCGGATCACCATCAACGGCCTTCTCACGCCGTTCACGCTGGCCCTCCAGGTGTCGCTGATGGCCGGCGTCGTGTTCGCCTCCCCGGTCTGGCTCTACCAGCTGTGGGCGTTCGTCGCCCCCGGTCTGCACAAGCACGAGAAGAAGTACGCCCACGCGTTCGTCGGCACCGGTGTGCCGCTCTTCCTCGGCGGCGCCTACTTCGCCTACCGCGTCCTGCCGACCACCGCGAGCGTGCTGATCGAGTTCACCCCCGCGGGCGTCGACAACCTGCTGCCGCTCGACGACCTGCTCCAGCTCGTGACGCGCATGGTCGTCGTCTTCGGCCTCTCCTTCGAGCTGCCCCTGCTGCTGGTCATGCTCAACCTCACCGGCGTCATCACCGGCAAGCGGATGCTCGGCTGGTGGCGCGCGATGATCATCGGCATCACCGTCTTCGCCGCCGTCGCCACGCCCAGCACCGACCCGATCTCGATGCTGGCGCTCGCCGGCCCGATCTGGGTGCTGTACTTCGGCGCGGTCGCCTTCTCGCTGCTGAACGACCGGCGCCGGCGCCGCCGCGACGCCCTGGGACCCGCCGACGACGAGGCCTCCGAGCTGGACCTGACCCCCGAGGACATCGGCGAGGTCGAGGCGGTCACCACCAGCCGCTCCCTGCCCGAGCAGTCGAGCACGGACCGGGTCAACGGTTATGACGACGTGACCTGAGGGACGTCGGGGAACTCTTAGGGTCACTCCCGTGACCAGCGAGATCACCCTCTTCGTCAACCCCACCGCGGGCCGCGGCCGGGGCGCCGACGCGGCGCGGCCGGCCGCTTGCGCTCTCCGGGACGCCGGCCACCGCGTGCGCACGGTGGTCGGCGTGGACGCCCCCGACGCCCTGGCCCGCGCGCGGGACGCCGTCGCCGACGGCACCGGCGCCCTGGTCGCCGTCGGCGGCGACGGACTGGTCAACCTCGCCCTGCAGGCCGTGGCCGGCACCCGCACCCCGCTCGGAGTGGTCGCCGTGGGCACCGGCAACGACTTCGCCCGCGCCCTCGGTCTCCCGGTGCGCGACCCGGCCGCCGCCGGCCGGGCGGTCGCCGACGCGCTCAAGGGCTCCCGCGTCCGGGACATCGACCTCGGCCGGGTCGGCGACCGCTGGTTCGGCACCGTCCTGGCCTCCGGCTTCGACTCCCGCGTCAACGACCGGGGCAACCGCATGCGTCGGCCCGCCGGGCGGACCAAGTACGACCTGGCGATGCTCGCCGAGCTGGCCGCGTTCCGGCCCTTCGCGTACCGCATCCGGCTGGACGGCGGCGAGGTGCGCGAGATCGAGGCCACACTGGTAGCGATCGGCAACGGCTCCTCGTACGGCGGAGGTATGCGCATCTGCCCCGGCGCCGATCCCACCGACGGGCTGTTCGACGTCACCGTGGTCGGAGACTGCTCGCGCGCGACACTGCTGCGCGTCTTCCCGCGCGTCTACCGCGGCACCCACGTCGAACACCCCAAGGTCACCGTGTACCGGGCCGCGCAGGTGGAGATCGAGGCGCCCGGCATCACGGGGTACGCCGACGGGGAGCCGCTGGGCGCGCTTCCGCTGACCGCCCGCTGCGTGCCCGGCGCTGCTCGGGTCATCGGTCCGTGAGGTGCGGGGCCCGCACTCGGCCGGGCGGGTCCCGCACCGTGCACCGCGGCTCCGGGACGCAGGTGCCCCCGGTTCTCCGAGCCCTGGCTGCCGCACGTCGCTGAGCTGCGTGGATCCCGGGTTCGTACGGGATGGATCGGGATAATGATCGTCCTGTTGTCAGTGCGGCCCGGTACGCTCGAAAGCACGATGACACAGGACCTCTCACCGGCCGAGCGGTACGCGGCTGCGCGCAGGCGCGCTGCCGAGCAGGCCACCGCGCTCGCGTCGTTCCGCGAGATGTACGACTTCGGCCTCGACCCCTTCCAGATCGAGGCGTGCCAGGCGCTCGAGGCGGGCAAGGGCGTCCTGGTGGCCGCGCCCACCGGCTCGGGCAAGACGATCGTGGGCGAGTTCGCCGTCCACCTCGCCCTGCTGCAGGGCAAGAAGTGCTTCTACACCACGCCGATCAAGGCGCTGTCCAACCAGAAGTACGCCGACCTGTGCCGCCGTTACGGAGCGGCGAAGGTCGGCCTGCTCACCGGTGACAACAGCGTCAACTCCGACGCCCCGGTGGTCGTGATGACCACCGAGGTGCTGCGCAACATGCTCTACGCCGGTTCGCAGACCCTGATCGGGCTGGGGTACGTGGTCATGGACGAGGTCCACTACCTCTCCGACCGGTTCCGCGGCGCCGTGTGGGAGGAGGTGATCATCCACCTCCCCGAGTCGGTCACCCTCGTCTCCCTGTCGGCGACCGTGTCCAACGCCGAGGAGTTCGGCGACTGGCTGGACACCGTGCGCGGTGACACGGAGGTGATCGTCTCCGAGCACCGCCCGGTCCCGTTGTTCCAGCACGTCCTGGCCGGGCGGCGGATGTACGACCTGTTCGAGGAGGGGGAGGGCCACCGACGGGCGGTCAACCCCGACCTGGCCCGGCTGGCCCGCATGGAGGCCAGCCGCCCCTCGTACCAGGACCGCAGACGCGGCCGGTCCATGCGCGAGGCCGACCGCGAGCGCGAGCGCCGGCAGCGTTCGCGGGCGTGGACGCCGGGCCGCCCCGAGGTCATCGAGCGGCTCGACTCCGAGGGTCTGCTGCCCGCCATCACCTTCATCTTCAGCCGCGCCGCCTGCGAGGCCGCCGTCCAGCAGTGTCTGTACGCCGGACTGCGGCTCAACGACGAGGAGGCCCGGGAGCGGGTCCGCGCGCTCGTCGAGGAGCGCACCGCCGCCATCCCCGCCGAGGACCTGCACGTCCTCGGGTACTACGAGTGGCTGGAGGGCCTGGAGCGCGGTATCGCCGCCCATCACGCGGGCATGCTGCCGACGTTCAAGGAGGTCGTCGAGGAGCTGTTCGTCCGCGGCCTGGTCAAGGCCGTGTTCGCCACGGAGACACTGGCGCTGGGCATCAACATGCCCGCCCGCTCGGTGGTCCTGGAGAAGCTCGTCAAGTGGAACGGCGAGCAGCACGCCGACATCACCCCGGGCGAGTACACCCAGCTGACGGGCCGGGCCGGCCGCCGGGGCATCGACGTGGAGGGCCATGCGGTGGTGCTGTGGCAGCGCGGCATGAACCCCGACCACCTGGCCGGTCTCGCCGGCACGCGCACGTACCCGCTGCGGTCCAGCTTCAAGCCGTCGTACAACATGGCGGTCAATCTGGTCGAGCAGTTCGGGCGGCACCGCTCGCGCGAGCTGCTGGAGACCTCCTTCGCCCAGTTCCAGGCCGACCGCTCGGTGGTCGGGATCTCCCGGCAGGTGCAGCGCAACGAGGAGGGGCTGGAGGGCTACAAGGAGTCCATGACCTGCCACCTCGGCGACTTCGAGGAGTACGCGCGGCTGCGGCGCGAGCTGAAGGACCGGGAGACCGAGCTGGCCCGGCAGGGCGCGGCGCAGCGCCGGGCGGAGGCCGCGGTCGCCCTGGAGCGGCTCAAGCCGGGCGATGTCATCCATGTGCCGACCGGCAAGTACGCGGGGCTGGCGCTGGTCCTGGACCCGGGCCTGCCCGCCGGGCGGGTCAACGGCCACCGCGGCTTCGAGCACCATGACGGGCCGCGCCCGCTGGTGCTCACCGCCGAGCGTCAGGTCAAGCGGCTGGCGTCGATCGACTTCCCGGTCCCCGTGGAGCCGCTGGAGCGGATGCGGATCCCCAAGTCCTTCAACCCGCGCTCGCCGCAGTCCCGCCGCGACCTCGCCTCCGCGCTGCGCACCAAGGCCGGGCACATCGCGCCCGAGCGGCACCGCAAGCGGCGTGCCGAGGCGGCCGACGACCGGGAGATCGCCCGGCTGCGCAAGGCACTGCGGGCCCACCCCTGCCACGGGTGCAACGACCGCGAGGACCACGCCCGGTGGGCCGAACGCTACTACCGGCTGCTGCGGGACACCTCCCAGCTGGAGCGCCGTATCGAAGGCCGGACGAACACCATCGCGCGGACCTTCGACCGGATCGTGGCGCTGCTGACCGAACTGGACTACCTGCGCGGCGACGAGGTCACCGAGCACGGCAAGCGGCTCGCCCGGCTCTACGGCGAGCTGGACCTGCTGGCCAGCGAGTGCCTGCGGGCCGGAGTCTGGGAGGACCTCGCCCCTGCCGAACTGGCCGCGTGCGTCTCGGCGTTGGTCTTCGAGGCGCGGGCCGCGGACGACGCGCTCGCCCCGAAGCTGCCGTCCGGCAAGGCGAAGGCGGCGCTCGGCGAGATGGTGCGGATCTGGGGCCGGCTGGACGCTCTGGAGGAGGACTTCCGCATCAGCCAGACCGAGGGCGTCGGCCAGCGCGAACCCGATCTGGGCTTCGCCTGGGCGGCGTACATGTGGGCCTCCGGCAAGGGGCTGGACGAGGTGCTGCGCGAGGCGGAGATGCCGGCGGGTGACTTCGTCCGGTGGTGCAAGCAGGTCATCGACGTCCTCGGGCAGATCCAGGCCGCGGCGCCCGCCGAGGGCTCCACCGTGCCCAGGGCCGCGCGCAAGGCCGTCGACGGGCTGCTGCGCGGCGTGGTGGCGTACTCGTCGGTGGGCTGAGGCACAGGAGCACGATCAGGGGCGCGGGACTCTTCCCGCGCCCCTTTCGTACGCCCGTACGTCATCACTCTCTGTCTTCGAACGAGATCGCTGCGTGCAAATGCTTCCGAGGGTACTGCAGGCGCGAGGTGGCTTTCAGGCGGTTGCTGAATATGACACAGCGATGATCCGGTCGGACTAAGCTCGCCCGCAGCGCACCGAGTTGAGGTTATTCGTGCGTTTGTTCCCCGTAGTCCATCCAATGTCCTGAGTGTTCCCCCATACAGAAGATGCGAACCGAACCCGACAGAGGGCCCACATGGTGAGTGTTCAGTCCCCACGCGGTCGCCGTGAACTTCCCTACGCGCGCGTGCTGTTGCCGCCGGCGATACTGATGGCCGCGGCGACCGGGGCGGCCACCGCCCTGGTGCCGGTGGCCACCCGGCTCGCCGTAGGTGTCTGCGGCGCCGTGGCCACCGCCGTGGTGCTGGCCACGGTGACCGGAGCGGTGCGCCGAGGACGCCGGATGCGCCGGCAGTGCGCCGAGAAGGAGCAGCGTCTCGCCCAGCTGGAGGGCCGCCTCGCCGGCTACACCGCCCGCAACCGGCGCATCGCGGACGTCTACGTGCCCGCGTGTGTCCCCCCGCTGCGCAACGGGGCGTCCCCCGAGGACGTGATCCGGGAGATCGCGCGGACCGACGCCCAGTTCCGTGAACTCGACGACTCCCAGGTCGCCATGTTGCGCGCCCTGATGAAGGTCATCGACCACGAGCAGGACCTGCGTGACTCCTCCCAGCGCTCCTTCGTCAGCGTGGCGCGCCGTATCCAGGCCATCGTCCACCAGCAGAACAAGGAGCTGCGGGAGATGGAGGAGGACCACGGGCGCAACCCCGAGGTCTTCGACGACCTCTTGCGCATCGACCACGGCACCGCCCTGATCGGCCGTCTCGCCGACTCCATCGGCGTCCTCGGCGGCGGCCGGCCCAGCCGCCAGTGGCCCGCGCCGGTGCCGCTGTACAGCGTGCTGCGCGGCGCCATGTCGCGCATCCTGGAGTACCGCCGGATCAACCTGGACTCCATCGCCAAGGTCAACATCCGCGGCATCTCCGTCGAGCCGGTGATCCACGCCTGCGCCGAACTCCTCGACAACGCCACCCGCTACTCGCCGCCGGCCAGCAAGGTCCACGTCAACGCCGTCGAGGTGCAGACCGGCGTCGCCATCGAGATCGAGGACGCCGGCGTCAGCCTCAGCGAGGAGACCCGCGCCAAGGTCGAGGGCATGATCGAGGACGCCATGCAGGGCGTCGACATGCAGGACATCAACGACACCCCGCGCCTCGGCCTCGCCGTCGTCGGCCGGCTGTGCACGGCGTTCAACATGCAGGTCGCGCTGCGCCAGTCCGCCTACGGCGGCGTGCGCGCCGTCCTGGTCGTCCCGACCGAGATGCTCACCGCCGGTCCCACCTCGATCTACGCCCACGGCATCGGGGCGGCCTCGCTGCCCACCCAGACGCTGCCGCCCGACACCGACATCCCGCAGCGCAAGCCCAAGA
This sequence comes from Streptomyces sp. bgisy159, assembly GCF_965341775.1. GTDB lineage: Bacteria > Actinomycetota > Actinomycetes > Streptomycetales > Streptomycetaceae > Streptomyces. Next base: position 111,027 of record NZ_CBDQZH010000007.1, read on the forward strand.
AGCGCCGGCCCACCAACCCGAGGATCCCCCTCGACGTGAACATGGACGACGACGTCCCCGTGGTCACCGAGTGGACCCCGGAGGGGCTGCCGCAGCGACGCAGCAAGGCCACCGTCTCGATCGCCGACCGCTACCGGGAGGCGTACGCCGCCCAGGAGCGCGCCAAGCGCGGCGAGGAGGACATGTGGGACGAGGCCGCCAAGCGGCAGGAGCAGCGTGCCGAGCCGGAGCCCCGGCCGGAGCAGGAGGAGCGGGCGCCCGGACTGTGGGTCGAGGCCTTCTGGGAGGGCCTGAAGAAGGACAACCCCGCCGAGGACCCGACCGACTTCACCCGCAATCCCACCAAGTACCTGCACCTGATCGAAGACAAGGACAAGGCCCGCACCGAGGCCGACGACGAGGGGGACCTCACGTGATCCAGCAGCGCGCCAACTTCGACTGGCTGCTCAGGGAGCTCTACGACGGAGTCCCGGGCATCGAGATGATCGTGGTGCTGTCGGCCGACGGACTGCGCATCGCCCGCTACGCCGGTGACCCGGACGCCGCCGACCGGGTCGCCGCGGCCTGTGCCGGACTGCAGAGCCTCGCACAGGCGGTCGCCCAGGAGATCCCCACCACCGACGGCGACATGAAGCTCGTCGTCATCGAGATGAACGGCGGCTACTTCTACCTCATGGCGGCCGGCGCCAACGCCTACCTCGCCGTCCTCGCCGACGTGCGCTGCGAGCCCGGCCACATGAGCGCCATGATGCGGGACCTCGTCGTCCGCATCGGCTCACACCTGACCAGTCCGCCGCGCCACACCGGGCAGACCGTATGACGCCTCCGCAACGCCGACGGCGAGTCCCCGCCAAGCAGGCACCAGCCCCCCTACTACCGCCTGCGCCCCCGCCGCCGCCCCCCACCGAGGAGAGCCGACCGCCGGAGGAGGGTGACGGCAAGAACCCCGAGCGCCTTTTCGTCATTTCGGGTGAAGGGGAGCGCGTTCCCGTCGACCTCGTCACGCTGATCGTGGCCCGCGCCGACCTGCCCTCCTCCGCGACCCCGGAACAGACGGCGGTGCTGCGGCTGTGCGCCGCCCCCTTGTCCGTGGCCGAGATCTCGGCCTACCTCAGCCTGCCGTTCAGCGTGGTGACCGTGCTGCTCACCGACATGCTGGCGGCCGGGCTGGTCCAGGCGCGTGCGCCGATCGTGCGGCAGCAGCTCCCCGACCGGTCCCTTCTCGAAGCGGTGATGCATGGACTTCAAAGGCTCTGACACGCTCCCCGGCCCACGGGTCGAGGACCACCTGCCGCACACCACCGAGGCCGCGGCGAAGATCGTCATCGTGGGCGGCTTCGGCGTCGGCAAGACGACCATGGTCGGCTCGGTCAGCGAGATCAAGCCGCTGACCACCGAGGAGACCATGACCCAGGCGGGCCTCGGCGTCGACGACAACTACGGTTCGGACACCAAGACCGCCACCACCGTGGCCATGGACTTCGGGCGCATCCGCATCACGGACAAGATCGTGCTCTACCTGTTCGGCACCCCCGGACAGGAGCGCTTCTGGTTCCTGTGGAACGGCCTGTTCGAGGGGGCGCTCGGCGCGGTCGTCCTCGTCGACACCAGGCGCCTGGAGGTCAGCTTCGAGGTCATGGGCCGGCTGGAGGAGCGCGGGGTGCCCTTCGTGGTCGCCGTCAACTCCTTCCCCGACGGCCCGAAGTACGCGCTGGACACCCTGCGCACGGCGCTCGACCTGCCCCCCGAGATCCCGATCGTGGAGTGCGACGCCCGCCGCCGCGCCTCCAGCCGCGACGTCCTCCTGACGCTGATGCGGTTCCTGTCCAAGCTGACCCTCAGCGGCAGCCTCACCTGAACGTCGACCGCCCGCACGGCCGTTCACCCGCCCGCCCCCGGACCCACCATCGTTTCGAAAGCGACCCCCGTGACGTCTGAACACCACTCCACGACCGGTACGGAAGACCTCACCCTCGACCCGCCTCCCGGCTGTCCCGCCCACCGCGGCCCGGACGGACTGGCCCGGCTGTACGGGCCCGGCGCGGAGGACCTGGCCGAGCTGTACGAGCAACTCCGGGCGGAGCACGGGGCGGTGGCCCCCGCGCTGCTCCACGACGACGTGCCGATCTGGGTGGTCCTCGGCCACGCGGAGAACCTGCACATGGTCCGAACCGCCTCGCACTTCACCCGGGACAGCCGCATCTGGACCCCGCTGCTGGAGGGCCGGGTCAAGCCCGACCACCCGCTGATGCCGCACATCGCCTGGCAGCCGATCTGCTCCCACGCCGAGGGCGACGAGCACAAGCGCCTGCGCGGGGCGGTCAAGTCCGCCATGGCCACCATCGACCACCGCAGCGTGCGGCGGCACATCTACCGGTCCACGCACGAACTGGTCAACCGCTTCTGCGGGCAGGGCCGCGCCGATCTGGTCGGCCAGTTCGCCGAGCACCTGCCGATGGCCGTGATGTGCGAGGTCCTCGGCATGCCCGAGGAGTACAGCGACCGCATGGTGCACGCGGCCCGGGACGCCCTCAAGGGCACCGAGACCGCCATCGCCAGCCATGGGTACGTCATGGACGCGCTGGACCGGCTGACCATCCGCCGCCGCGCCCAGCCCGCCGACGACTTCACCAGCCACCTCATCACCCACCCGGCCGGGCTGACCGACGACGAGGTCCGCGAACACCTGCGGCTCGTCCTCTTCGCCGCCTACGAGGCCACGGTCAACCTGCTGGCCAACGTGTTGCGCCGGGTCATCGTCGACCCGCGTTTCTACGCCCGGCTCAACGGCGGTCAGATGACGGTGCCGGAGGCGGTCGAACAGTCCCTGTGGGACGAGCCGCCGTTCAGTACGATCCTCGCCTACTTCGCCAAGCAGGAGACGGAGCTGGGGGGCCGGCGCATCCGCAAGGGCGACGGACTGCTGTTCGCGCCGGCGCCGGGCAACGTGGACCCGCGGATCCGGCCCGACCTCTCCGCCAGCATGCAGGGCAACCGCTCACACCTCGCCTTCGGCGGCGGACCGCACGAGTGTCCCGGCCAGGACGTCGGCCGGGCCATCGCCGACGTGGGCGTCGACGCGCTGCTGACCCGGTTGCCGGACGCCCAGCTCGCCTGCCGCGAGGAGGACCTGCGCTGGACCGCGTCCATCGCCTCCCGCCACCTCGTGGCCCTGCCGGTGCGCTTCGACCCCAAGCCGCCGAAGGAGTCCCTGGACACCATGGGCCTGGACGTGGTGCCGCCGCAGCGCCCCGAGGTGTTCCTCCGGCTGGAGCAGCCGGCTCCCACCAGCGAGTCCGGTCCCACCAGCGAGCCCGGTCCCGCGGGCGGGTCCGTCACCGTGGGCACGCCTTATGCCGCCGGCGGACCCGTGGCCGCGGGCGGACCGGTCGCCGCGGGCGGAACGGAGTCGGCCCCGGCCGCAGGGGAGCCGCGGCCGAGCGAGCCGACGGCGACGGGGGCATCGGCGTCGGCGGCGGCCCGCCGCCCGAGCGCCTGGCAGCGCTTCCTGTCGTGGTGGCGGGGATACTGACGCGCTCACCGGCCTGCTACGGGGCGGTCGGATCGGGCGGTCGGGTACGGGGCGGACCGGGGCTACGACAGCTGCGGCCCGTCCGGCCGTTCCTCCGCCGCCCATGTCGGGTACGCCGTCCAGGCCGCCAACTCCCGCTCGCTGCGCAGCCGGTGCCGTACCCCGGTGACGGGGTCGGTGAACTCCAGCTCCCGGGCGAGGAGCTGGAGGGGGCGGCTGAAGTCTCCCGGCCGGGCCGGCGCGGCGACCGCCGGATAGAGGGGGTCCCCGAGGATGGGGAGGCCCAGGGCGGTCATATGGACGCGGAGCTGGTGGGTCTGGCCGGTCTCGGGCGTCAGCCGGTAGCGGGCGAGCCCGTCCGGCCGGTGCTCCAGCAGCTCGACGCGGCTGACCGCGTTGGGCTCGCCCGGCACCTCCCGCGCGGTGAGCACGCCGCGCTCCTTCACGATCCGGCTGCGCACCGTGCGCGGCAGGGCCGTCCCGGGACGGTAGGGGGCGACGGCCTCGTAGGTCTTGCGGACCCGCCGGTCCTGGAACAGCGCCTGGTACGCGCCCCGTTCCTCGGGCCGCACCGTGAACAGCACCAGCCCGGCCGTGAGCCGGTCCAGCCGGTGGGCGGCGCCCAGCGCGGGGATGCCGAGCTCGCGGCGGAGCCGGGCGAGCACGGTCTCTGTGACGTGGCTGCCGCGCGGGGTGGTGGCCAGGAAGTGGGGCTTGTCGGCGACGACCAGGTGGGCGTCGCGGTACACGACCCGCACCGGGAAGGGCACCGGAACCTCGGCGGGCAGCTCCCGGTGGAACCACACGTAGAGCCCGGGGACGTACGCGGCGTCCGCAGCGACCGGCCGCCCGTCGGCGCCGACGATCCCGCCCGCCGCGAACATCCCGTCCACGATGCCGTCGCCCGCCCCGGACAGGCGCTCCACCAGGTGTTCCCGCACGGTGGCCCACGGGCCCGCCGCCGGCAGCCGCACCCGCACCGGGTCGACCCCGTCGCGCTGGGGGAGCGGGGCGGGCGGGGGCGGCGTACGGCGTCTCATCGTGGACCCAGGGTACGGCGCCGGAGAACCGGTGGGGCCGTCCGCCGCCCGGTGGCGGCCCCCGGCGGGCGGCGGACGCGCCCCGCGGTGCACGCCGCGTTCCAGGACCCGCTGACGCGTCGGTGGCACGCGCGGGCCGCCGGCTCCGCGGCGGAGGCCGCCGACCGGATCGGCGACGGGCGGGCCGAGTGGGCGCGGGAGCGGACCGCGCGGTGGGCCGTCGTCGACGCGGACACCGGTCTGCTCCTCGGCCGGGCCGCGCTGTGCGGCCTCCTGCTCGGCAGCGGATTCGCCGAGGGCGCCCACTGGACGGTGGCCGGGCCCGCGGCCGGGGCGTCGCCGTACGGCCCACCACCGTGCTGACCCGTTGGGCGCTGGAGGAGATCGGTTTCCACCGCCTGGAACAGACCCACGCCACGGCGAACGTGGCGTCCTGCCGGATGGCTGCCAAGACCGGCTTCCTGGTGGTGGGCACCAAGCGCGGTGCTCTCCTGCACGCCGACGGCCCGAACGACATGCGCCCGCACGCCCGGGGCGACGGCGACCGACCGGCCGACCGCGCCCCGTTCGGAGGAAGGGATCAGGAGGCCGCCGGCTCGGTGGTCTCCTGCTCCGCCTCGATGCGCGCGTTCCACTCCCGCTTCGACGCCTGCCAGCCGTCCTCGTTGTGGCCGAGCCGCCAGTAGCCCGAGATGGACAGGTCCTCGCGCGGGATGCCGCGCTCGACCCGCAGCAGATGGCGCAGCTCCTTCACGCAGTGGGCCTCACCGTGCACGAACGCGTGCACCCGGCCCTCGGGGAAGGGCAGCGCCCGCACGGCCTCGACGAGCGGTCGGCCGACCGGCCGGTCGCCGCGGTGCAGCCAGACGACCTCCGTGTCGGAGTCGATCTTCAGTTCCTCCTCCGGGCCGGAGACCTCAACGAAGGCGTGCGCCACCGCGCCGGCCGGCAGGGCCTCCAGCGCGGCCGCGATGGCCGGCAGGGCGCTCTCGTCACCGGCCAGCAGGTGCCAGTCGGCGTCCTGGTCGGGGGCGTAGGCGCCACCCGGGCCCATGAAGCGGACGGTGTCGCCCGGCCGGGCGCGCATCGCCCAGGGGCCGGCCAGGCCCTCGTCGCCGTGGATCACGAAGTCCAGGGCCAGCTCGCGGTGCTCGGGATCCCAGGACCGCACGGTGTAGGTGCGTGTCACCGGCCACTGCTCACGGGGGAACTCCGCCCGCACGCGCTCCAGGTCGAAGGGCTCCGGGTAGGTCACGCCCTCGGGAGCGAACAGCAGCTTCACGTAGTGGTCGGTGCAGGTGCCGGCCGAGAACCCGGCGAGTCCCTCGCCGCCGAGCACCACACGCTGCATGTGCGGAGTGAGCCGCTCGGTGCGCACGACCTGCGCGGAGTGCGGCTTCCGCGACGTGCGTGCGGGGCGTTCTGCCATGACGGCCTCCCAGTCGACCTGAAGCTTAGGCTTGCCTAAGCTAGCACTTCCCTGTTTGTGGCACACGAGAACATCGACGTGACGCCCCCGGGGCCGCTCAGGCGCCCAGCGTGGCGAGCAGTCGCCGCAGAGAGCCGCCCAGGCCCCAGCGGTTCCCCAGCTCCGCCACCGCCGCCGGGTCGCGCGGTGCACGCGGCAGCGCCGTGTCCACCGCCGGCAGCGGCACGTCGTCGGCGACCCGCACGACCTTCGGCGCGACCTCCACGTACGGCCGCGCCTCGGCGAGCCGCCTGCGCTGCGACGGGGTCAGCCTGGCCGCCGGGTCGTCGACGGCTGCCATGATCCCGTCCAGGTCGCCGAACTCGGCCAGCAGCTTGGCCGCCGTCTTCTCGCCGATCCCCGGCACCCCGGGCAGGCCGTCGCTCGGGTCGCCCCGCAGCAGCGCCAGATCCGCGTACCCGCGGCCGTCGACGCCATACTTCTCCCGCAGTACCGCCTCGTCGGTCAGCTGCAGCGTGCCGACACCCTTGAGCGGATACAGGACCCGCACCCCGCGCACGTCGTCCACCAGCTGGTACAGATCGCGGTCGCCGGTGACGATGTCCACCGGGCCCTCCGCCCGCGCCGTGAACGTGCCGATCACGTCGTCCGCCTCGTACCCCGCGACGCCCACCCGGGCGATGCCGAGCGCGTCGAGGACCGCCTCGATGACCGGAACCTGCGGCGACAGGGTGTCCGGCACCTCCTCCTCGTCCGGGCCCGTCTGGTGCTCCTCGGCGACCCGGTGCGCCTTGTAGGAGGGGATCAGCGCGACCCGCCACTCCGGGCGCCAGTCGGCGTCCATGCAGGCCACCAGTGCGTCGGGCCGGTGGTCGCGGACCAGTCGGTCAATGAACTCCAGCAGCCCGCGCACCGCGTTCACCGGAGTGCCGTCCGGTGCCCTCACGGAGTCGGGGACGCCGAAGTAGGCGCGGAAGTACAGGGAGGCGGTGTCGAGCAGCATCAGTCGTCCGGTCACGTGCGCATCATGCCGCACACCACCGACAGCGACCCGTGCCCGGCTTCGGCGGTGCGGCCCGCTTCGGAGCGTGCGCCCCGGCGCGCGAGCGGGGGACCCGCGCACGGGCGGGATCCGGCCAACCACGCAGAGCCAAGCCGTCACCCGAACCGGGGAGCCGCCCGGCCCCCGGACCGCCCCGCCCGGCCCTGGCCGGAACACCGGTGGCCGTCGGAGCATTGAACCCTAGGAGCGGCCCGTGCGAACCTGCCCGGACCCGGCCGCTCCGCCAGGCTGATCGACTGGCGTGAACCGTCCACTCGAAGGCCGCCCGCCGTGTCCTCGATGTGACGGGCACATGAAACGGTTTGCCGAACATGCGTAGGGTGCAGAGAACTCATCAGAAAGGGACCGACGAGCGAAGGAGGGAGCCGGAGCGATGGGCGACCACAAAGAACAGCCCCTGCGGGTGGGCGCGGCCGTGCGCCGCCGCCGTCGGGCCCTCGAACTCACCCTCGCCGTCGTGGCCGAGCGCAGCGGCCTGTCGGTCCCGTTCCTGAGCCAGATCGAGAACGACCGGGCACGGCCCAGCCAGAGCTCCCTGGAGAAGGTCGCCGACGCGCTGCGCACCACGGCCGTCGAGCTGCTCGCCGCCGCCGACCCGGCGTGCAGCGTGGACGTGGTGTCGGCCGAGGCCCCCGAGCCGGGGCCCGACCCGCACTCCCGGGCGCTGGTGCGCGGACACCACCAGATGCAGGCGACCGAGTTCACCGGCGACCATGACGCGGGCCGCGAACTGCGCTACCGCAACGACCAGTTGATGTATGTCGCCGACGGCGCCGTCGAGATCGAGGCCGAGGGCCGGGTGTACCGGCTCGGCCGCGGCGACACCCTGTACCTGACCGGCGGGGTGCGGCACCGCTGGCGGGCCACGGGGCCGGACACCCGGCTGGTCGTCGTGGCGGTGGCGGAGCACATCGAGGCGGTGCGGGACCGCAAGCGGTGAACGGTCCGCAGCCCGTGCAGCCCCGGCCCTCCCGCGCCGCACACGACGCCCCGCGCACCCCCGTGCCGCCGCGCGTCGTCTCTCTCGTGCCGTCCCTCACCGAGGCCGTGGCCGCGAGTGTCCCCGGCGCGCTCGTCGGCGCCACGGACTGGTGCAGCCACCCGGCGGGCCTCGACGTCCCCCGGGTGGGTGGCACCAAGAACCCCGATCTCGACCGGGTCGCCGCCCTCTGGCCCGATCTGGTCATCGCCAACGAGGAGGAGAACCGCGCGCCGGACCTGGCCGCCCTGCGCGCGGCCGGACTGGAGGTGCTGGTCACCGAGGTGCGGGACGTGCCCCAGGCGTTCCGGGAACTGGACCGGGTGGTCTCGGCGTGCGGTGCGCGCCGTCGGCCGCGCTGGCTGGACGAGGCCGAGGACGCCTGGACCAAGCCGTCCGTGCCGGGCCCCGGCCACCGCCGCACCGCCGTCGTGCCGGTCTGGCGCCGCCCCTGGATGGTGCTGGGCCGCGACACGTTCGCGGGCGATGTGCTCGCGCGCCTGGGTGTGGACCACTGCTACGCCCGTCACGAGGAGCGGTACCCGCGGGTCTCGGCGGAGGAGCTGAGCGCCCGACGGCCCGACCTGGTGGTGCTGCCCGACGAGCCTTACCGGTTCGCCGCCGACGACGGCCCCGAGGCGTTCCCGGGGCTGCCCTGCGCGCTGGTCAGCGGACGGCACCTGACGTGGTACGGGCCGTCGCTGGCCGAGGCTCCCGCGGTGCTCGGTGCCGCCCTGCGAGCGGCTCGGTGCTGAGCGGCGCGCGCACCGGCGCCCGTGCCGTCGCGACCGGGGAGTATGCCGCCAACCGGGCATAAACTGACCTTATGAGCGGTGGGGAGACAGCAGGCGAGGGGCGTCCGGCCGGTGGTTCGCTGGCCCATCGGGTACCGGATCTGGGCGCCCTGGAACTGCTGCTGACGGTGGCCCGGCTGGGCAGTCTCGGAGCGGCCGCCCGGGAGCTGGGGATCACCCAGCCGGCGGCGAGCAGCCGGATCCGCTCCATGGAGCGCCAGCTGGGTGTGGCGCTCGTGGACCGGTCGCCGCGCGGGTCGCGGCTGACCGACGCGGGCGCGCTGGTGACGGACTGGGCGCGGCGGATCGTCGAGGCGGCGGAGGCGTTCGACGTGGGCGCGCAGGCGCTGCGGGACCGGCGGGACTCCCGGCTGCGGGTCGCGGCGAGCATGACGATCGCGGAGTACCTGCTGCCGGGGTGGCTGCTCGCGCTGCGGGCCCAGCGGCCCGACACGGCGGTGTCGCTGCTGGCCGGGAACTCGGCGGCGGTGGCGGAGCGACTGCTCGCCGGGGAGGCCGATCTGGGGTTCGTGGAGGGGCTGACGGTGCCCTCCGGGCTGGACTCGGCGGTGATCGGTCACGACCGTCTGATCGTCGTCGCCGCGCCCGGACACCCGTGGACGCGGCGGCGGCGCCCGCTGGCCGCCGAGGAACTGGCGGCCACCCCGCTGATCCTGCGGGAGAAGGGCTCCGGGACCCGGCAGGTCCTGGACATGGCGCTCGGCGGGCTGGCCCGGCCGCTGATCGAGCTGTCCTCCACGACGGCGGTGAAGGCGGCGGCGGTCAGCGGCGCGGGCCCGGCGGTCCTCAGCGAACTCGCCGTCGGCGAGGAGCTGGGCATGCGCCGCCTGGTCAGCGTCCCGCTCGACGACGTCTCCCTGGCCCGCGCCCTGCGCGCCGTCTGGCCCACCGGCCACCGCCCGGCGGGCCCGGCCCGGGAACTGCTGAGCCTGACCCGCGGCTGACCCGGCGGCGGGCGAGGCGGCCCGCCGGTCGCATCGGTGCTCGGCCCCGCGGCTGCCCCGCCGATGTCCCCCGCCGACCCGAGGGCCGTCGGGGCGACCGCAGCTCGCTGCCGGTCGGTGGCCCGGTCAGCCGTCCCGCGCCGCTGCCGCCCCGCTGCCGCTCTCGGCCGGTCCATCAGCCGGCGGCCTCCGGCGGCCGCCCCCGGGCTCTGTGGGCGGCAAGCCCCGCCCCGGTCCGTGGCCGGGATGAGCGACCGGACTGCCTGCCGCCCGTGGTCCCGGCCGCTGTGCCGGTCCGGGGTCGCTGCCACCTGTGCCGGTCCGCGGCTGGTGGGGTGGCCGGGGCTCGCTGCGACGTGTGCCGGTGGCGGCTGGCGGGGTGGCCGGGGCTTGTTGCCACCTGTGCCGGTCTGCGGCGGGTGGGCGGCCCGGGCTCGTGGTCACCCGTGGTGCCGGACTCAGGTTCGCCGCCGCCCGCGTGGTGGTCCGTGGCGTCGGCAGCGGCCTCGGCGCCCTGCCCGTCTCGGTCCGCACGCAGGTCCCCGGCCGCAGGGCGCCGCCCCGGCCGGTCGGGGCTCAGCGGGTCGCCGCGGCCACCAGGGCCCGCATCACCCGCAAGTCCCGGCCCATCTCCGGATGCCACTGGACGCCGAGCACCCAGCCGGGTGGAGGCAGTTCCACCGCCTCCACCGTGCCGTCCTCGGCGTACGCCGAGACGACCAGTCCCGCCCCCAGCCGGTCCACCGCCTGGTGGTGGTAGGTCGGTACGGAGGTCTCCTCGGGGGCGATACCGGCGTAGCGGGTGCCCGGCACCGGCTTGACCGGGTGCCGGCCGAAGGCCCCCGGGGCCTCGGCGTGCCCGTCGACGTGCTGCGTGAGGGTGCCGCCGAGGGCGACGTTCAGCAGCTGCATCCCCCGGCAGACGCCCAGCAGCGGCACCCGGGCGGCCAGCGCCGCCTCGATCAGCGCCAGCTCCCACGTGTCACGGGCCCGCGCCGGCGGTCCGGTGCGCGGGTCGCGCTCGGCGCCGTAGCGCACCGGGTCCACGTCCGGGCCGCCGGCGATCACCACCGCGTCCAGCCGGGCCACCGCCGCCGCCGCGTGCTCCGGCGCGTCCGGCGGCAGCATCGCCGCGAGGCCGCCCGCCCGTTGCACGAGCCGGGGGTAGCCGGCCGGCAGCAGTGCCGCCTCCAGCTCCCACACGCCCCAGCGCGCGCCCGCCTCCAGGTAGGTGCTGACGCCGATCAGCGGTCTGTTCACTGCTGCTCCCTCACGGTCGGCGGTCCCGGCGGTCTCAGTCCCGTGCCAACTCTGCCTCGGCCGCCGCCAGTGCGGCGAACTCCTCCTCCGGCGCCTTCGCCACCAGCCGCTTGCGGCTGTAGAGACCGAAGTAGGCGACGGCGACCCCGTACACCGACAGGGCGATCACCGCCGCCGTCACGTCCACCAGGAACGTCGCCACCAGCGCCGCGCACGCCAGGACCAGCGCCACCGAGGAGGTCAGCACCCCGCCCGGCGTGCGGTACGGCCGCGCCAGCCCCGGCTCGCGGCGGCGCAGCACGATGTGGGAGAGCGACATCAGGGCGTAGGAGATGGTGGCGCCGAAGACCGCGACGTTCAGCATGCGCGCCCCGTCGCCGGTGACCGCGGCCAGCAGGAAGCCGATCGTGCCCGGTACCAGCAGACCCAGGTAGGGGGCCTTGCGGCGGCTGGTCAGGGAGAGGAAGCGGGGCAGGTAGCCCGCGCGGGACAGCGCGAACAGCTGGCGCGAGCCGGCGTAGATCAGCGAGAAGAAGGACGCCACCAGTCCGGCCAGCCCCGCGTAGTTGACGATCCGGCTCAGCGCGGTGGCCTCGCCGTTCGGCTGGAGGGCCTCGACCAGCGGGTTCCCCGCCTCCTGGATCGCCGCCGAGCCGCGCGCCCCGGCCGCCGCGAAGAAGGTCACCACGGCCAGCACCACCAGGACGCCCATCGACCAGCGGATCGCCTTGGGCAGGGTGCGGGCCGGGTTCCGCGTCTCCTCGGCGGCCAGCGGCACCCCCTCCACGCCCAGGAAGAACCACATGCCGAACGGGAACGCCGCCCAGATGCCGAGCACGCCGAACGGCAGCCAGGAACCGGCGCCCGCGGCCGACGTGTCCACCGGGATGTCGTCCAGGGCGGCGAAGCTGAAGTCCGGCAGCGCCGCCGCCGCGAACACCACCAGGGCCACGACCGCGATGCCGGTGACGACGAAGCTGAACCGCAGCGCCTCGCCCACGCCCCACAGGTGGATGCCGAGGAAGACCGCGAAGCAGACCAGGTACACCGGCCAGCCGGACTCCAGCCCGAACAGGCCCAGCGACTCGACGTAGTCCCCGATGAAGATGACGATGGCGGCCGGTGCCAGAACGTACTCGATGAGGATCGCCGTGCCGGTCAGGAAGCCGCCCCAGGGGCCGAGCGCACGGCGGGCGAAGCCGTATCCGCCGCCTGCCGTGGGCAGGATCGAGGACAGTTCGGCGAGGGCGAACACCATGCACGCGTACATGGTGCCCATCAGCACCATGGCGACGGCCAGACCGCCGAAGCCGCCCTCCGCCAGGCCGAAGTTCCAGCCCGAGTAGTCGCCGGAGACGACGTAGGCGACGCCGAGGCCGGTCAGCAGCACCCAGCCGGCGCTGCCCCGGCGCAGCGATCTGCGCTCCAGATAGTCGTCCGGCTCAGGGGCGGTGGGCGTTCGGGTGGAATCCATGGACATGGGCACGACTCCCCACGGGGCGGCGGACAGAGCTCAATGGAATGGAGCCATACCTTTGCGGGGTCCGTCCCGGGAAAGCAATACCCCTGCGTTAAGCGTCCGTAAATCCGCGCGCGCCCGGGTTCACCCGAGGAACCCCCTCAGCAGCGCCGCCGTGCCCTCGCAGTGCTCGCGCGTGATCTCCCGGGCCTGCTCGGCGTTGCCCTCGATCACGGCCTCGACCAGCGCGGCGTGCTGGCGCTGCGAGTGCTCCAGGTTGCGCACCAGCAGCGGGATGCAGTCCAGCAGGTCGTTCACCGTCGCCCGGACGGCCGCGTACTGGGCGGTGAGCGTGGCCGAGCCGGACAGCTCGGCCAGGGTGAGGTGGAACAGGGTGTCGCGGCGGCGGTACTCGGCCAGCGGGGCGTCGTGGGTGCGGGCCAGCGCCTCGCGCAGCCGGTCCGCCCCCTCCCCGGCCAGGCCGTGCGTGGCGCACAGCCCGGCCGCGCCCACCTCCAGCACCTCGCGGAAGCGCAGGGTGTCCTCCACGTCCACGTCCCGCAGGCGGCGGCGCAGCTCCTCCTCGCCGGGGGCGTCGGTGCGCGGCAGGACGAACGTCCCGCCGTAGCGTCCGCGCCGCGACTCCACCAGCCCCTGGTCCTGCAGCACCTTCAGCACCTCGCGCAGCGTCACCCGGCTGACCCCCAGCCGGTCGGCCAGCTCCCGCTCGGCCGGCAGCCGTCCGCCGTCCGGCACCAGGCCGAGCCGGAGCACCTGGAGGATCTGCTCCAGCGCCTCCTCGAAGCCGTTGCCGGCCCGCACCGGACGCAGCACCGACGTCAGCCGGTCCCCGCCCTGGAGCATCCCGTGCCCCGTGTCGGCCCGCGACATGTCGCCGACCCCCCTTCCCAATCAATGGTCCTGGGCAATACCTTATGGCTCCCGGCTGACCGACGAAGCCCGAGGAGGCTTACCCGTGGCAGACCGCACAGCCCCGCTGACCGTCGAGGAACTGCACACCCTCGTCGCCGGCGGTGAGATCGACACTGTCGTCCTCGCCTTCCCCGACATGCAAGGGCGGCTCCAGGGCAAGCGGTTCGCCGCCCGCTTCTTCCTCGACGAGGTCCTCCGGCACGGCACCGAGGGCTGCAACTACCTGCTCGCCGTCGACGCCGACATGAACACCGTCGACGGCTACCGGATGTCCTCATGGGAGCGCGGCTACGGCGACTTCGCCATGCACCCCGACACCGCCACCCTGCGCCGCCTGCCCTGGCACCCCGGCACCGCGCTGCTGATCGCCGACCTCGCCTGGGCCGACGGCACCCCGGTCGCCGCCGCGCCCCGCCAGATCCTGCGCCGCCAGCTGGAGCGCCTCGCCGCACTCGGCCTCACCGCACAGGTCGGCACCGAGCTGGAGTTCATCGTCTTCAAGGACACCTACGAGCAGGCCTGGGACGCCGGCTACCGGGGCCTGACCCCGGCCAACCAGTACAACATCGACTACTCCATCCTCGGCACCGGCCGCATCGAGCCCCTGCTGCGCCGCCTGCGCAACGACATGGCCGGCGCCGGCCTCACCGTGGAGTCCGCCAAGGGGGAGTGCAACCCCGGCCAGCACGAGATCGCGTTCCGCTACGACGAGGCCCTGGTCACCTGCGACCAGCACGCCATCTACAAGACCGGCGCCAAGGAGATCGCCGCCCAGGAGGGCGTCTCGCTGACCTTCATGGCCAAGTACAACGAGCGCGAGGGCAACTCCTGCCACATCCACCTCTCCCTGGCGGACGCCGACGGCACCAACGTGATGGCCGGGGACGGCCCCGACGGGATGTCGGACGTCATGCGGCACTTCCTCGCCGGCCAGCTCGCCGCCCTGCGCGACTTCGCGCTGCTCTACGCCCCGAACATCAACAGCTACAAGCGATTCCAGCCGGGCTCCTTCGCTCCCACCGCCGTGGCCTGGGGCCACGACAACCGCACCTGCGCGCTGCGCGTCGTCGGCCACGGCCGCTCCACCCGGTTCGAGAACCGGCTGCCCGGCGGCGACGTCAACCCGCACCTCGCCGTCGCGGGGCTGGTCGCGGCCGGCCTGTACGGCGTCGAGCGGAAGCTGGAGCTGCCGGACCCCTGCTCCGGCAACGCCTACACCGCCGAGTACGCCCACGTCCCGACCACCCTGCGCGAGGCGGCCGAACTCTGGGAGAACAGCCCCGTCGCCAGGGCCGCCTTCGGCGACGAGGTGGTCGACCACTACCGCAACATGGCCCGGGTCGAGCTCGACGCCTTCGACGCCGCGGTCACCGACTGGGAGCTGCGCCGCTCCTTCGAACGCATGTGAAAGGCCACCCCTTGTCCGAGCCGCACGCCTCGTCCGACCCGCACGAGCTGACCGTCCTCGATCCGGCCACCGAGGAGGTCGTCGCCACCGTCCCCGCCGCCGACGCGGCCGACGTGGACCGCGCCGTCGCCCGCGCGACCGCCGCCCAGCGCGCCTGGGCCGCCACGGCCCCCGCCGACCGGGCCCGCCTGCTGCGCCGGTACGCCGACACCGTCGACGCCCACGTCGAGGAACTGGCCGCGCTGGAGGTCCGCGAGGCCGGCCACCTCCTCGGCAACGCCCGCTGGGAGGCGGGCAACGCCCGCGACCTGCTGCTCTACGCGGCCGGCGGCGCCGAACGCCTCCTCGGCAAGCAGATCCCCGTCCCCGGCGGCTGGGACGTCACCTTCCAGGAACCCCTCGGCGTGGTCGGGGTGGTCGCCCCCTGGAACTTCCCGATGCCCATCGCGGCCTGGGGTTCCTTCCCGGCCCTGGCCGCCGGCAACGCCGTCGTCCTCAAGCCCGCCGAGACCACCCCGCTGACCGCCCTGCGCCTGGCCGAACTGGCCCTGGAGGCGGGGCTGCCCGAAGGGCTCTTCCAGGTCCTGCCCGGCCACGGCCACATCACGGGCCGCGCACTCGTCGACCACCCCGGCGTGGCGAAGATCGTCTTCACCGGCTCCACCCGCACCGGCCGCGAGGTCATGGAGCGCTGCGCCCGCCAGGTCAAACCCGTCACTCTCGAACTCGGCGGCAAGAGCCCCAACATCGTCTTCGCCGACGCCGACCTGGAGGCGGCCGTCGACCCCTTCTCCTTCCTCGACAACGCCGGCCAGGACTGCTGCGCCCGCACCCGCATCCTCGTCCAGGAGACGGTCTACGACGAGGTCGCCGAGCTGCTCGCCGACGCGCTGTCCGCCGTGGTGGTCGGTGACCCGGCCGACGAGAAGACCCGGATGGGCCCGCTCATCTCCCGGCAGCAGCTGGACCGCGTACGGTCCTTCGTGCCCGACGGCGCCCCGGCGCTGCGCGGCACCGCGCCCGACGGACCCGGCTTCTGGTTCCCGCCAACCGTGCTCACGGCGGAGCGACCCGACTCCGACGCCGCCCGCGAGGAGATCTTCGGCCCCGTGGCCGTCCTGCTCCCGTTCACCGACGAGGCGGACGCCATCCGCCTCGCCGACGACACGCCGTACGGCCTCGCCGGCTCCCTGTGGACCCGCGACCTGGGGCGCGCCCTGCGCGTCTCGCGGGCCGTCCGAGTCGGCAACCTGTCCGTCAACTCCCACTCCAGCGTCCGCTACTGGACCCCGTTCGGCGGCTTCAAGCAGTCCGGCCTCGGCCGCGAGCTGGGCCCGGACGCGCTCACCGCCTTCACCGAGACCAAGAACGTCTTCATCAGCACGGAGGGCCCCGCACAGTGACCGAATCGCCCGCATCGAGCGAAGAGACCGTCTGCCGTCGTCTGGTCGGCCGGACCGCCGTCATCACCGGAGCCGGCAGCGGCATCGGCCTCGCCGCCGCGCGCCGCCTCGCCGCCGAGGGCGCCCACGTCGTCTGCGGCGACGTCGACGAAGCCCGCGGAAAGGCCGCCGCCGAGGAGGCCGGCGGCACCTTCGCGAAGGTCGACGTCACCGACCCCGAGCAGGTCGAGGCGCTGTTCAGGACGGCGTACGACACCTACGGCAGCGTCGACGTCGCCTTCAACAACGCCGGGATCTCACCGCCCGACGACGACTCCATCCTGGAGACCGGCCTGGAGGCCTGGAAGCGGGTCCAGGAGGTCAACCTGACGTCCGTGTACCTGTGCTGCAAGGCCGCGATCCCCTACATGCGGCGCCAGGGCAGGGGCTCCATCATCAACACCGCGTCCTTCGTGGCGCGGATGGGCGCGGCGACGTCCCAGATCTCGTACACGGCGTCCAAGGGCGGCGTGCTCGCCATGTCCCGGGAACTGGGCGTGCAGTTCGCCCGCGAGGGCATCCGGGTCAACGCCCTGTGCCCGGGCCCGGTCAACACGCCTCTGCTGCGGGAGCTGTTCGCCAAGGACCCCGAGCGGGCCGCCCGCCGCCTCGTCCACATCCCCGTCGGCCGGTTCGCCGAGGCGGAGGAGATCGCCGCCGCCGTCGCCTTCCTCGCCAGCGACGACTCCTCCTTCGTCAACGCGACCGACTTCCTCGTCGACGGGGGGATCTCCGGGGCGTACGTCACCCCCCTGTAGCCGCCCTCTCCAGTGCAGGGACGAGCATGACACCGCCGCCCGGCTGGTACCGCCACCCGCGAGCCCCCGGTCCGGAGCGCTGGCGGGACGGTACCGGCTGGACGGCCCGCAGCCGGGCGGCCTCGCGGCCCGCGGCGGGAGCGGCGGCCGCGGCCGGCCGCGTCTTCGACGCCGGCGCCGACGGGTCGCCGTTCGCCGACACGGACCGCATCACCCGGGGCATCCGCCCGGTCGGCGACGCGGCCCGCGGCGGCGGCGTCGGCAGCGGCATCCAGCGACAACCGCGGTGAGGCACGGGGCGGGTCACAGGAACGTGTGCCCCTCGCCCCGGTACGTCGGCACGGTCGCCGTCACCCGGTCGCCCTCGACCAGATGCAGCCGCTCGAACCGCTCGCACAACTCCCCGGCCTTCGCGTGCCGGAACCACACCTTGTCACCGACCAGCAGATCGTCGGCCGGCGAGCCCAGCAGCGGGGTCTGCACCTCGCCGGGCCCCTCCTGCGGGTCGTAGCGCAGCCCCTCCGGCAGATACGGCACCGGCAGCCGGTCCCGCCCCGGCGCACCCGAGGCCGGGTACCCGCCGCCCAGCACCGTCACCACGCCGACGCCCGGCCGCCGTACCACCGGCAGGGCGAACAGCGCCGCCGGACGCCCGCTGAACGAGGTGTAGTTGTCGAACAGCCGGGGCACGTACAGCCCCGAGCCGGCCGCGATCTCGGTCACCGCGTCCTCGGCGGCCGTACTCTGCACGCTGCCGGTGCCGCCGCCGTTGACGTACTCCAGATCCGGTACCACGGCCCGCACCGCGCGCACCACCGCGGCCCGGCGCTCGGCGAGTTCCCGGCGTGCGGCGGCCTGCATCAGCCGGATCGCGCGCGACCGCAGGGGCCGCCCGGCGAGCTTGTCCCCCACCCCCGCCACATGCCCCTCGTACGCCATGATCCCGACCACCCGGAACCCCTGACGCCTGCTCACCGTACGGGCCAGCTCGGCGACTTCGGCGGGGGAGTGCAGGGGGGAGCGGCGGGCGCCGACCCGCATCCGGCCGCCGAACAGCTGCAGCGCGGTGTCCAACTCCAGGCAGACCCGGACGACTTCGCGTCCGTCGCCGCGCGCGGCGTCGATCAGGTCCAGCTGCGCCACGTCGTCCACCATCACGGTGACGGCCGACGCGAGCTTGGGGTCGGCGGCCAGTTCGGCGAAGCCGGCGCGGTCCGCCGACGGATACGCCAGCAGGATGTCGTCGAATCCGGAACGGGCCAGCCACAGCGACTCGGCGAGGGTGAACGACATGATCCCCGCGAAACCGTCCTTGGCGAGGACGCGTTCCAGCAGCGTGCGGCAGCGCACGGACTTGCTGGCGACCCGGATCGGCTTGCCCCCCGCACGACGGACGAGGTCGTCCGCGTTGGCGTCGAAGGCCTCCAGGTCCACGATCGCGAGAGGGGCGTCGAGAGGGGCGGTGGCCCGGTCGTAACGGGCCCGGTCGGCGGCGCGCGCAGTCATGACGGCAGCCTGCCAGACGCGATTACCGCAGGGTAGGGGGACGTTCCGGGCAGATGCCCCGAGGCTGCGGACTGGTTCCCGCTCGACCAGGAACAAGCCGTAGAGTGACGCGGACGCACGCACGGACGGCGGCTTCGGCCGGATATCCGCGCCGGGATGCCGGTCCGCGCGTACGGGTATGCGTGCCAGGACGGGCCGGTCGCCGAACGGCGCTCCCGGCTCGCGTTCGGCACGGTCAGGGTCGGTCTGCGACGGACAGGGCCCGGGCGGACAGCAGAAACGTCCCGGGGACGAGAAACGGGGGGTGCATGAGCACGGAAGCACGCCGCGCCTCGATCCCCCCGCGTCCGGACACCCCGCCCCGCCCCGCCGTACCGCCCCGCCCCGCCACACCCCCGCCGGGCGCCCCGGCCGAAGCCGCGCCGAGCCCCCGGCCGGACGCCTCCGGCACCGCGGCGACCGGTGACGCCTCCCGCCCCACCACGAGCGGGGACGCGCCCCGGGGCACCGGCGACTCGAGGTCGGCGGGCCGCCTCCGGCCAGGCGGGAACCCGCGCCCCGGCACGCAGGGGGAGGCGCCCGCCTCCTGGACCGCGCCGACCGGTTCGACGCCCGCACGGCCCGCGCCCGACGGCCGCTCTCCGGGCGGCGCTCCGGCGCCCCCGCGCCCTGCCTCGCCCCCGGCCGCGCCCGGGCAGGCCGGCTCCCGGCCGCCGTTCCCCGCGCCGCGCCGACCGGCCACACCGCCGCCCCCGCCTGCCGCATCGGCCCGCTTCCCGGACACCCCGCCGCCCACCGGCCGGTCCCGGACCCCCGGGGCCGACGGGAGTCCCCGGACCACCGGCGCCGCCGACACCTCCCCGCGCCGCTCCCCGGTCCAGGCCGCCCCCCGGGCCGGCGATGCGGCACAGGGCCGTCCCCCGACCGACGAAACCGGTCCGGGCGGGCCCGAGGCGCGTGACACGGCCCCGGACGGGCCCCGGTTCCCCGGAAGGAACCCGGGCCCCGCTCGCGTGACCGACGGCCCCTCGGGCCGCCCTTCCGCCCCGGACCCGGCTTCGGGCCGCCCTGCCTCCGACGGCGCGCCTTCCGGCCACCAGCCGACCGGCACCGCGTCTTCCGGCCGTTCCTCGGACGGCACCGGGTCCTCCGGGCACACCCCGGGCGGTGCGGCGTCTTCCGGTTCTCAGTCGGCCGGTACCGGGTCCTTGGGGCACTCCCCGGCCGGTGCCGCGCCTTCCGGTCGTCAGTCCACCGGTACGGGAGCCTCGGCTGGTACGGCGTCCTCCGGTCGTCGGTCCACCGGTACCGGGTCGTCGGCCCGCTCCTCGGCCGGTGCGGCCTCCTCCGGTCATCAGCCCACCCGCACCGCGTCCCCCAGCCACTCCCCGGCCCCGACCGCGTCCCCCGCCCCCGACCGGAGCGCTCGGGGAACGGTCGGGCGGCCTGGCGTCGCTGAGGCCGGACCGGTCGGCGATCGCGGCGGTGATGAGGGACGCGGTGGCCCGGGGGCCGCCGGGAGATCCCCGGACCGTACGCACGCCCCGGCCGCCGGAGCCGCGTGGACGCCGTTCTCGCGCCGCGGACTGCTCACCCCGCGCCCGCCCTCCGGCCCGGCCGGACCGGCGTCCGCCCCCGCGGCCCCGGACAGCGAGCCCGCCTGGTCGCCCACCGCGCCGATACGCCACCCCGACTTCGGTGCGCCGCCGCACCCGGCCCCGCCTCCTCCCGCCACGGCGCCCACCCGCGGCAGCGACCGCCCGTACCGCCCGGACACCGACCGCGCCGGTCCCGCCCCCGCACCCCGGTCCGCGTACACCGGTGCCGGACCGGCGCCCGCCCCCGGGACGGCCGGCCCCACCGACATCGCGCACACCCCCGCCCCCGACCCCGCGCTGTCCTGGAGCGCCCCCGCGGTGCCCGGCGCCGGCCCGACCGTGGTGACGTTCGGGCAGCCCGAGGGATTCGGTGAGGGCGGCCGGGGGCTCCGCGGCGCCCGCAGGCGGGTCGTCGCGGCCGCGGCCTGCGTCGTGCTCGGCCTCGGACTCATCGGCGGGGCCGTCACGGGCAGTTGGCTGGTCGGCGACGCCTCGGCCGGCGACGCCGGCGCCTACGCGACAGCCGGCGGACTGTGGCACAACCTGCCCGTCGACCAGCTGTTCCCGCCGACCGTGGACGGACAGGGCGCCGGCCCCGGCGGCTCCGACCGCACCTGGACCCGGATCGCCGTCGCCCCGGACGGCGACTGCGCCGACGCCTTCGACCCGTTGCTGAGCCAGGTCCTCGCCCCCGTCGGCTGCGAACGCCTCCTGCGCGCCACCTACACCGACGCCACGCAGAGCCACGTCACCACCGTGGGCCTGCTGTTCACCACCGCCGACGCCGCCGCCATGCGCGCTCTGGACACCCGGTTCGGCAAGGAGGGCCTCGCCCGCCGCGCCGACCTGATGCCCCGCCCCTACGCCGCCGAGGACACCGTCGCCGCCGCCTTCGGCGACGCCCAGCGCGCCTCCTGGACGATCTCGGTGCTCACCGACGCCCCCGTGGTGGTCTACGCCGTGTCGGGCTGGGCCGACGGCCGCACCGTCGACAGCCCGCAGCCCGCCGCCGAGGCGACCCGGGCCGGCGCCACCACGGCCACCGCCCAGGCCGGCCTCGGCCACGAGGCCCAGGGCCTCGCCGACCGCGTCGAACGCGGCCTGCGCAGAGCCGCCGTCTCCCCCTCGGAGCAGCCCTCATGAGCCGCGGCCGCACCGCGCGCCGGGCCGGCGCCGTCAGCTGCCTGCTGGCCGCGGCCCTGGCCCTCGTACCGCCCGCCACCGCGCACGCCGACGCCATCCGCGCGCGGCAGTGGGCCCTCGAAGCCATGCACACCGCCCAGGCATGGCAGACCACCAAGGGCAAGGGCGTCACCGTCGCCGTCCTGGACACCGGCGTCGAGGCCGACCACCCCGACCTCGACGGCAACGTCCTGCCCGGCCGCGACATGGTCGGCTTCGGCGCCCGGGAGGGTGACCGCGCCTGGGCCCGGCACGGCACCGCGATGGCCGGCATCATCGCCGGCCACGGACACGGCTACGCGGGCGGCGACGGCGTCCTGGGCGTCGCCCCCGAGGCGAAGATCCTTCCCGTCCGGGTGATCCTCGAGGACGGCGACCCGGCCCGGGCCCGCGCCCGCGACACCCGCGGCAACGCCCTCGCCGAGGGCATCCGCTGGGCCGCCGACCAGGGCGCCGACGTCATCAACCTCTCCCTCGGCGACGACTCCGCCTCCGCCCACCCGGAACCCGCCGAGGACGAGGCCGTCCAGTACGCCCTCGCCAAGGGCTCCGTCGTCGTCGCCTCCGCCGGCAACGGCGGCGAGAAGGGCGACCACATCTCCTACCCGGCGGCCTACCCGGGCGTCATCGCCGTCACCGCCGTCGACCGCTACGGCACCCGCGCCGCCTTCTCCACCCGCCGCTGGTACGCCACGGTCAGCGCCCCCGGCGACGACGTCGTGATAGCGGACCCGGACCACAAGTACTACGAGGGCTGGGGCACCAGCGCCGCCGCCGCGTTCGTCTCCGGCGCGGTCGCCCTGGTCAAGGCCGCCCACCCCGGCCTGACCCCCGCCCAGATCAAACGGCTCCTGGAGGACACCGCCCGCGACGCCCCGGCCGGCGGTCGCGACGACTCGCGCGGCTACGGCTTCGTCGACCCGGCCGCCGCCCTGCGGGCCGCCGCCGCCCTGGAACCCGCGAGCCTGCGGGCCCGGTCCTACGGTCGGCAGTACTTCGGCCCCGGCCCCGACAGCCCCGCCTCCGACACGGGCACGGACTGGGCCGGGCCCCTGGCCGGCGGCGCGGGCGGCGTCCTGCTGGTGGCGGGCGTCGTCCTCTGGCGCGGCCGTCGGGAGGACGGCACCACCCCCTGACGGACCCGGCCCGCGCGCCGCCCGGCCGTCCCGGACACCCGGCACTACCGTCGGACCCCGTGAGCGAACCACTCTTCTACGTCGACCGCTCGGACGTCCTCGAAGGGAAGGCCGAGGCGGTACGGACCGGCATGCTCGACCTCGCCGACTTCGCCGAGGAACACGAACCCCAGCTGATCGCCTACCACTTCTACCTCGACGAGGCCGGGACGACGATGACCACGGTGGCCGTCCATCCCGACCCGGCGTCGCTGGACCTGCACCTGCGGATCGGGGAGCAGCGGTTCCGCGCGTTCGCCACGCTGGTGCGGCTGCGGACCATCGACGTCTACGGCGACCCGGGCCGGACCGCCCTGGACCAGCTCCGCCAGAAGGCCGCCTACCTCGGCGGCGCCGAGGTCACCGTCCACACCCGGCAGTCCGGCTTCAGCCGGCTACCGCGGGACTGACCCGGTCGCCGCGGCGGACGGGGAGGGCGAGGCGGCCCCGGTGAACGAGGCGGTCCCGGTGAACACCGACACCGCCGCCCGCGCCGCCGCCTCCACCAGTGCGACGCCCGCCGCCTGTGTCGCGTTGCCCCGCGACAGCGCCGCCACCAGGTAGTCGTGGCCGCCGACCGTCACCCGCCCGATGCTGTTGACGTCCCACAACCCGGTCGTGCTGCGCGGCAGCCAGCCGTTCTTCAGGGCCCACCCGGACCCGTCCGCGACGACCGAGACCCCCCACCGCTGACCGGCGGCGATCCGCCCCATCAGCTCCCGGACGTACGCCCGGGACGCCTCGCTCAGCCGCGAGTCCTCGCCGAATACCTGCTCCAGCAGCACCAGCTGGTCGGCCGCCGTCGTCTGTGTCAGCCCCCACAGCGCGCCCTGCGCGCCGGAGGTCTCCGTGAGCCCGAACCGCTCGTTCGCCGCGTCCAGCCCCTCCGCCCGCCCGATCGCGTCCCACAACGCCGTCGCGGAGTCGTTGTCGCTGTTCTCGATCATCGCGGCGGCCTGGGCCCGCTCCTGCGCGGTCAGGCGCCGACCGGCGTCCTGGGCGCGCAGCAGCAGCGCCGCCAGGATGTCCACCTTGACGATGCTCGCCGTGTCGTAGGCGTCCGCGCCGTACACCGCGCGCCCGCCGCTCGCCGGGTCGAGCACCGCCACGGACACCGCGGCGTCGTCCGGCACCGTCACCGACGCCATGGCCGCCGCCAGCAGGGCATCGGCGTCGGCCGCCGTCTTCGCCTCCGCCGGCTCCGTCTCCACCGGCTCCGTCACCGACACCACCCCGGTCTCCTCGTTCGCCGACGCCGACGCCGACGCCGACGCCGACGATACGGAGGCCGGACCCGAACGGGCCCGCGCCGTCCGGTACACGGTGCCCGCGGCGCTCACCCCGACGACGGCGACCACGGCGAGGGCGGTCCACAGCAGGGCGGCACGGCGCCGGGACGGGCGGGTCCGGCGGCGCCGGCGGGCTCGGGATGACGGCATGACCGCGATCCTGGTGGCGTCGGCTGTGCCCGCCGTCAGAGGAAGATGAGATCCACGTCAGAGAATGCCCGGAAACCTGTGACAGTGGTGAACGCCGTGTTTCCCGCCCCGCACAAACGCGGCAGCAACCCCCCGATAGGGTCGGGGACCGTGGCGAACAAGAACATTCCCGACCCCGGCTACTCCGACGACGACGGCTCGGCCGACCCCCGGCTGGCCGCCGCGCTCGCCGCCTGGGCCGAGGACCGCACGGCCGTGGGACCCGTCCTGGAGGCGCTCCGGGGCGCCCGGCTGCTCGTTCCCGTCGTCGCCGTGCTCGGGGAGGTCGAGGAGGACGAGAACGGGCTGCGCCGGGAGAAGACCAGCGACATGGCCGTGCCCACGCTGAGGGCGGGGAACCGCACCGCCCTGCCCGCCTTCGCCTCCACCGACTCCCTCGCCCGGTGGGACCCGGAGGCCCGCCCCGTCGCCGTTCCCCTGCACCAGGCGCTCCAGGCGGCCGCGCACGAGCGGGCGGACACCCTGCTGCTCGACATGGCGGGACCGGTGCCGTTCGAGCTGACCGGGCCGGCACTGCTGGCGCTTGCGGAGGGCCGCACCACCACCGACCCGCTCACCGACCCGGCCGTCATCGAGGCCGTACGGGCCGCCGTGGCCGCCGAGCCTGCCGTGATCCGCGCCCACCTGGGCCCCGGACAGGCCGACGGCACCCTCGCCCTGGTCCTGGACCCCGCCGCCGCTCCCGCCGAGGCCGCCCGTGCCGTCGCCCGGCGGCTGGCCGACGACGACACGCTGAGGGCCCGCCTGCTGCGCGGCCTCGACCTGGCACTGCTGCCGGCCGGGACCACGCCCCCGGGCGAGCCCCTGTACGTGAAGGACCAGGCCGGTCGTTGACAGACCAAGCAGGTCGTGGAAGGACCGGGCCGCTCGTTGAAGGACCGGGCCCGTCGTGGAAGGAGCGGGTCAGCCGTAGACCGGGCCGGTGTACTTCTCGCCCGGCCCCTGCCCCGGCTCGTCCGGGACGACCGACGCCTCGCGGAACGCCAGCTGCAGCGACTTCAGGCCGTCGCGCAGCGGCGCCGCGTGGAAGGAGCTGATCTCGGTCGTGGAGGCGTCCAGCAGCCCGGCCAGCGCGGTCACCAGCTTGCGGGCCTCGTCGAGGTCCTTGTACTTGTCGCCCTCCTCGGTCAGACCGAGCTTCACGGCCGCCGCGCTCATCAGGTTGACGGCGACCGTCACGATCACCTCGACCGCCGGGACCTCGGCGATGTCGCGGGCCATGGCGTCGAAGTCGGCATCCGCGGCTTCCGCGGCGGGTGCGGCGGACGCGGCGGATTCAGGAGGGGTCTCACTCATGCCCCACACGATAGGCCCCGGAGGCCGGCGGTTCGCACCACCCCCGGGCAGCTGCTAACCTTGTGTGACGACCGGCCGAACTCGCCCCCAGCACCACCGGCGCGTACGGCCCACAAGTGGAGGCTCCGATCTCCCACCCGACCGTCCCCCGGGACGGCGGGTCACCGGTCAGGCGGCCGCCATCGTTCCGTACGGACGATGGAGTCGCCCGAACAGCGCCCCGCGATCATCGCGGCGGTGCTCCGGAAGCATTGGAGCCCCGCCTGTGATCGTCCGGGGCATTTTTTGTGCTTCGGCGCGGTTAGGTCTAACGAACACACACGTATCGCGGCCCTCAAGCCAGAGAGTCGCGGGGTGCTACCGAGGAGGATCCATCAGCGCCGAGCCCCGCATCAACGACCGGATTCGCGTTCCCGAGGTGCGACTTGTCGGTCCCAGTGGCGAGCAGGTGGGCATCGTCCCGCTGGCCAAGGCACTGGAGCTTGCGCAGGAGTACGACCTGGACCTGGTCGAGGTCGCGGCGAACGCCCGCCCGCCGGTCTGCAAGCTCATGGACTACGGGAAGTTCAAGTACGAGTCGGCCATGAAGGCCCGTGAGGCGCGCAAGAACCAGGCGCACACGGTCATCAAGGAGATGAAGCTCCGGCCGAAGATCGACCCGCACGACTATGACACCAAGAAGGGTCACGTCGTCCGGTTCCTCAAGCAGGGCGACAAGGTCAAGATCACGATCATGTTCCGTGGCCGTGAGCAGTCCCGCCCCGAGCTGGGCTACCGACTGCTGCAGCGTCTCGCGGAGGACGTCCAGGACCTCGGTTTCGTCGAGTCGAACCCGAAGCAGGACGGCCGAAACATGATCATGGTTCTCGGTCCGCACAAGAAGAAGACCGAGGCGATGGCCGAGGCCCGCCAGGCGCAGGAGGCCCGCAAGGCGGAAGCGAAGGCCAACCCCGGCCGCTCGCAGAACGCCGCGGACGCGGACGCCGTGAACGCCGAGGCGTCTGCCGAGGCTTCCGCCGAGGCGTGATCCCGTGGGCCGCGAGGCCCTGCGGACATAACCGATACAAGAGCGACGCTCCATCGTGCCCGGTTTCGCGACCGGGCACCGGAGCGCCACCGACGAGGAGAGAACGGCGCTATGCCGAAGAACAAGTCGCACAGCGGTGCCAGCAAGCGCTTCAAGGTCACCGGCTCCGGCAAGGTGCTCCGTGAGCGCGCCGGCAAGCGCCACCTGCTCGAGCACAAGTCGTCCCGTCTGACGCGTCGCCTCACCGGCAACGCCGAGATGGCCCCGGGCGACGCCAAGAAGATCAAGAAGCTTCTCGGCAAGTGACGTCGGGCGCGCACCCCGCGCCTGATCTCTGACCGGGACCCAATCGTTTCCGGGCCGTGTGAGCAGCCCCACGGCCCCGCTACAAGGAGTTAACAAGTGGCACGCGTCAAGCGGGCAGTCAACGCCCACAAGAAGCGCCGGGCGATCCTCGAGCAGGCCTCCGGCTACCGCGGTCAGCGTTCGCGCCTGTACCGCAAGGCCAAGGAGCAGGTCACCCACTCGCTGGTCTACAACTACAACGACCGCAAGAAGCGCAAGGGTGACTTCCGCCAGCTGTGGATCCAGCGCATCAACGCCGCTGCCCGCGCCAACGGCATGACCTACAACCGCTTCATCCAGGGTCTGAAGGCCGCGAACATCGAGGTCGACCGCAAGATCCTGGCCGAGCTGGCCGTCAACGACGCGGGCGCGTTCGCCGCGCTGGTCGAGGCCGCGCAGAAGGCGCTGCCGGCGGACGTGAACGCGCCGAAGGCCGCGTGACACCACGCCGGCGCTAGCCGACGCCCACCCGCAGGACCCGCAGGCCTCCGGCTTGCGGGTCCTGCTGTTGCACCAGCCGCGCACGTTCGAAGGTAAGAGGATGCCCCCCGTCTCCCCCGAGCTCATCTCCCCCCGCTCCACCCGGGTCGTGGCCGCCCGGCGGCTCGCCAAGCGGAACTTCCGGGGGAAGGAACGGCTGTTCCTCGCAGAGGGCCCGCAGGCCGTGCGGGAGGCGGCCGCCCACGGCGACACCCTCGTCGAACTGTTCGCCACCCTCGACGCGGCCGAGCGCCACGCCGACATCGTCGGTGACGCCCGCACCGCCGGCGCCCGGGTCCACCTGGCCTCCGAGCAGGTCATCGAGGACATCTCGACCACCGTCACCCCGCAGGGCCTGGTCGGGGTCTGCCGGTTCCTCGACACGCCGTTCGAGGACATCCTCGCGAGCCGGCCGAAGCTGGTCGCCGTACTCGCGCACGTCCGGGACCCCGGGAACGCCGGCACCGTGCTGCGCTGCGCCGACGCCGCCGGCGCCGAGGCCGTCGTCCTCACCGACGCCTCCGTCGACCTCTACAACCCCAAGGCCGTGCGTGCCTCCGTCGGCTCGCTGTTCCACCTGCCCGTCGCCGTCGGCGTGCCCGTCGAACGGGCCGTGACGGGCCTGCGGGACGCCGGGGTGCGGATCCTCGCCGCCGACGGGGCCGGCGACCGCGACCTCGACGAGGAGCTGGACCGGGGCACCATGGGCGGGCCGACCGCCTGGGTCTTCGGCAACGAGGCCTGGGGACTCCCGCAGGACACCCGCGCCCTCACCGACGCCGTCGTCCGCGTCCCCCTCCACGGCAAGGCCGAGAGCCTGAACCTCGCGACCGCCGCGGCCGTATGTCTCTACGCGTCGGCACGCGCCCAGCGCGCCCCCGGCGGGTGCCGAACCGCCCCCGGGAACTGACCGCCCGACGGGCGAAGGGACTTTCACAACAGGCCCCAGCTAGTAGGGTGACCAGCTCGGGGGCCCTCGTCTGAGAGGTGGGGTACGGGGATGAGTGGGGGCACGAGCGGCACGCCGCAGGCCCGGGACGTGCGGCGCCCACCGGTGGCTCGACCGCCCGGTGCACCGGGCGCGCCGGACCTCGACCCCGACGACCTGCCCGACGGTCTCGTCGTCGCCGACGAACGCGGCCGGGTCGTCTGCTTCAACACCGCCGCCGAGCGCATCACCGCGACCCCCTCCGCCGACGCCCTCGGTCAGCCCCTGGAGAAGGCCCTGCCCCTGGAGGACCTGGAGGGCCGGCGCTGGTGGCAGCTGACCGACCCGTACGGAGGACTGGCGACCCGGGTTAGGCAGCCCGAGCGGAACCTGCTGCTGCCGGGCGGGCGGGAGGTCCTGGTCTGCGCCCGCTACGTGCGCACGCGGCCCACCGGCCCCGTCCGGCGCGTCGTCGTCTCCCTGCGCGACACCGAGGCCCGCCGCCGCACCGAGCGCTCCCACGCCGAGCTGATAGCCACCGTGGCCCACGAACTGCGCTCCCCGCTGACCTCCGTCAAGGGCTTCACCGCCACCCTGCTCGCCAAGTGGGCCCGCTTCACCGACGACCAGAAGCGGCTGATGCTGGAGACCGTCGACGCCGACGCCGACCGCGTCACCCGCCTCATCGCCGAGCTGCTCGACATCTCACGCATCGACTCCGGGCGGCTGGAGGTGCGCCGGCAGCCCGTCGACATGGGCGCCGCCGTCAGCCGCCACATCCAGGCCTACGTGGCCGCCGGCCAGCCCGCCGACCGCTTCCTGCTCCGCATCGAGCAGCCGCTGCCCGCCCTGTGGGCCGACCCCGACAAGATCGACCAGGTGCTCAGCAACCTCCTCGAAAATGCCGTGCGGCACGGTGAGGGAACCGTCACCATTGAGATCACGCCCGCCGCCTCCCCCCGAGAGGGAGAGGACACCGGCACATCGGTCACCGTGAGCGACGAGGGCACCGGCATCCCGGAGGAGTCCATGAACCGCGTCTTCACCCGCTTCTGGCGGGGCAGCAAGCGCGGCGGCACCGGCCTCGGGCTGTACATCGTCAAGGGCATCGTCGAGGCCCACGGCGGCACCATCACCGTCGGCCGTGCCCCCGGCGGCGGCGCGGAGTTCCGATTTACGCTGCCCGTGGCCGCCCCGGCGTATCTCGCCTGACGGGCCGCGGGCCGTTCCCCCACCTCCACCCCGTTAGACTCGGCCTTTGGCACCTTTGTGTCCCGAAGACCAGGACGCACTGTCCATGAGCCGGTGACGGGGACCATCCGCCAGCCAATCGGAAGCACGGGAAGAGATGTCGGCACCCAATAAGTCGTACGACCCTGTCGAGGTCGAGGCGTTGAAACCGGAAGAGATCGAGCGCATGCGGGACGAGGCGCTCGCCGCCTTCGCCGCCGCGGACTCCCTCGACGCGCTCCAGGAGGCCAAGGTCGCCCACACCGGCGGCACCTCCCCGCTGGCCCTCGCCAACCGCGAGATCGGCGCCCTGCCCCCGCACGCCAAGGCGGCCGCGGGCAAGCTGGTCGGCCAGGCACGCGGCGCCGTGAACAAGGCCCTCGGCGTCCGCCAGGCCGAGCTGGAGGCCGAGCGGGACGCCCGCGTACTGGTCGAGGAGGACGTGGACGTCACGCTGCCGTACGACCGCGTACCGGCCGGCGCCCGCCACCCGCTGACCACGCTCTCCGAGCGCATCGAGGACATCTTCGTGGCCATGGGCTACGAGGTCGCCGAGGGCCCCGAGGTCGAGGCCGAGTGGTTCAACTTCGACGCGCTCAACATCGGCCCCGACCACCCGGCCCGCGGTGAGCACGACACCTTCTTCGTGGCCGGCCCGGAGGGCGGCACCGAGTCCGGCGTGGTGCTGCGCACCCACACCTCGCCCGTCCAGATCCGCTCGCTGCTCGACCGCGAGCTGCCGGTCTACGTGATCTGTCCTGGCCGGGTCTACCGCACCGACGAGCTGGACGCCACGCACACCCCGGTCTTCCACCAGGTCGAGCTGCTGGCCGTGGACGAGGGCCTGACCATGGCCGACCTCAAGGGCACCCTGGACCACATGGTCCAGTCGCTGTTCGGCGAGGGCATGAAGACCCGGCTGCGGCCGAACTTCTTCCCGTTCACCGAGCCGTCCGCCGAGATGGACATGGTGTGCTACGTGTGCCGCGGCGAGTCCGTCGGCAACCCCGACCGGCCCTGCCGCACCTGCTCCAGCGAAGGCTGGATCGAGCTGGGCGGCTGCGGCATGGTCAACCCGCGGGTGCTCACCGCCTGCGGTGTCGACCCGGAGAAGTACAGCGGCTTCGCCTTCGGGTTCGGCATCGAGCGGATGCTGATGTTCCGCCACAACGTCGAGGACATGCGAGACATGGTCGAGGGTGACGTCCGGTTCACCCGGCCGTTCGGGATGGAGATCTGATGCGGGTCCCGCTTTCTTGGCTGCGGGAGTACGTCGACCTGCCGGCGACCGAGACCGGCCGTGACGTACAGGCCAAGCTGATTTCGGCCGGCCTGGAGGTCGAGAGCGTCGAACACCTCGGTGCCGACCTCAAGGGCCCCCTGGTCGTCGGCCAGGTGCTGACCATCGAGGAGCTGGAGGGCTTCAAGAAGCCGATCCGCTTCTGCACCGTCGACGTCGGCCACGCCAACGGCAACGGTGAGCCCCAGGAGATCGTCTGCGGAGCCCGCAACTTCGCCGTCGGCGACAAGGTCGTCGTGGTCCTGCCCGGCGCCACCCTGCCGGGCGGCTTCTCCATCTCCGCGCGCAAGACCTACGGCAAGACCTCCCACGGCATGATCTGCTCCAGCGACGAGCTGGGCATGGGCGACGACGGCACCAAGGGCATCATCGTGCTGCCGCCGGAGACCGAGGTCGGCCGGGACGCCGTCGAGCTGCTGGAACTGGTCGACGAGGTCCTCGACATCGCCGTCACCGCCAACCGCGGCGACTGCCTGTCCATCCGCGGCGTCGCCCGCGAGACCGCCATCGCCTACGGCCTGCCGCTGCGTGACCCGGCGCTGCTCGACGTACCGGGCCCGAACGCGTTCGGCTACCCGGTCCAGGTCTCCGACCCGGCCGGCTGCGACCGCTTCACCGCCCGCACGGTGACCGGCCTCAGCCCCGAGGCACGCTCCCCGATCTGGCTGCGGCGCCGGCTGCAGAAGGTCGGCATGCGCCCGATCTCGCTCGCCGTGGACGTCACCAACTACGTGATGATGGAGCTGGGCCAGCCCCTGCACGCCTACGACCGCGGCCTGGTCCGGGGCGCCATCGGGGTCCGCCGGGCCGAGCCGGGCGAGAAGCTCACCACCCTCGACGGCGTGGCGCGCACCCTCGACGCCGAGGACCTGGTCATCACCGACGAGCGCGGCCCCATCGGCCTCGCCGGTGTCATGGGCGGCGCCGACACCGAGATCGCCGATCACGAGGACGTGGAGAACGCCACGACCGAGGTCGTCATCGAGGCCGCCCACTTCGACGCCGTCTCCATCGCCCGTACCGCCCGCCGGCACAAGCTGTCGTCCGAGGCGTCGCGCCGCTTCGAGCGGGGCGTCGACCCGGCCGCCGCCGCGGCCGCCGCGCAGCGGACCGTGGACCTGCTGGTGCTGCTCGCCGGCGGCACGGCCGAGGCCGGCGTCACCGAGGTCGTCGCCCCCTCCGCGCCGCACACCATCACCGTCCCGGCGAACCACCCGGACCAGGTCGCGGGCGTCGAGTACGGTCGTGAGACCGTCGTGCGCCGCCTCCAGGAGATCGGCTGCGACGTCTACGGGCAGGACGAGCTGATCGTCACCGTCCCGTCCTGGCGGCCCGACCTGCTGGAGCAGAACGACCTGGCCGAAGAGGTCATCCGCCTGGAGGGCTACGAGAACCTGCCCTCCACGCTGCCCAAGCCGCCGTCCGGCCGGGGTCTGACCCACCGCCAGCGGCTGCACCGCCGCGTCGGCCGGGCGCTGGCCGGCGCCGGGTACGTCGAGGCCCCGAACTACCCGTTCATCGGCGAGCAGGTCTTCGACCAGCTCGGCCTGGCGTCCGACGACCCCACCCGCCGGGTCGTCAGGCTCACCAACCCGCTGAACGACGAGGAGCCCGCGCTCCGTACGACGCTGCTGCCGGGCCTGCTGGGCGCGCTGCGGCGCAACGACGGCCGGGGCTCGCACGACCTGGCGCTGTTCGAGACGGGGCTGGTCTTCCACCCGCGCGGGGAGCAGCGGCGCGCCGTCGCCCTGCCCGTGGACCGGCGGCCCACCGACGAGGAGATCGCCGGGCTGAACGGCGAGCTGCCCGAGCAGCCGCGCCATGCCGCCGTCGTCCTCGCGGGCGCCCGCGAGCAGGCCGGCTGGTGGGGCGCGGGCCGCCCGGCCGACTGGGCCGACGCCGTCGAGGCGGGGCGTCTGGTCGCGCGTGAGGCCGGTGCCGAGCTCACCGTCCGCAAGGGCGCGTACGGGCCCTGGCACCCGGGCCGGTGCGCCGAGTTCACGGTCGTCGCCGACGGCACGGAGACGGTCGTGGGGCACGCGGGCGAGCTGCACCCGCGGGTGCTGAAGGCGCTGGGACTGCCCGCCCGCACCTGCGCGATGGAGCTGAACCTCGACGTGCTGGAGCGGGTCGGAGACGACACCCCCCAGGCGCCGGGCATCTCCACGTTCCCCGTCGCCACCCAGGACGTCGCCCTCGTGGTGGACCGCCCGGTGCCGGCCGTCGAGGTCGAGGCGGCGCTGCGGGAAGGCGCCGGCGCGCTGCTGGAGTCCATCCGGCTGTTCGACGTCTACGAGAACGAGGACCAGCTGGGGGACGGGAAGAAGTCGCTGGCCTACGCCTTGCGGTTCCGCGCCGGTGACCGGACCCTGACCGTCGACGAGGCGTCGGCGGCCCGGGACGCGGCGGTCGCCCTCGCGGGCGAGCGCACGGGGGCCGTTCTGCGCGGCTAGCCGTCCCGCCGCCGCGGTGGGGGGCTGCCGGTACGGCCCCCCACCCCTGAGCGGTCACTTCACTCATCCGGGTGATGAACTCGGGCGGTATGGCCCGCCTGGGTCATGGACTCGACACAATCGGACCGGTCCTTCGGGGCCGGTCTGTCTGTGCTGTCCGGGCCTGGATGGGGGGCCATCGACATGTTCGGCATCAGGCGGCCGCTGCGGCGAGTCCTCGCGTCGGGGTTGCCCATGGTCTGGGGCGCCGTCGCGATCGCCTACAAGATCGTCTGCCCGCTCGCCCAGCAGACCTCGCTGGGCGCCCGGCTGGTCAGCAGCGCCGTGTTCTTCGCCGTCGGCACCGGGCTGGTCTGTCACGTGCGGCGGGCCCTGATACGGGAGCTGCGGCAGGTCCGGCGGGTCGCCGGAGCCGCGCAGAGCGTGCTGCTGCGACCGTTGCCGCCCCGCGTCGACGGGCTGGACGTCGCCGCCGCCCAGCTCTCCGCCGACCGCGGCGCCGGCGTGGGCGGCGACCTCTACGACGTGATCGCCGGGGAGCACGGCGTACGGGTGGTGATGGGCGACGTCCGCGGGCACGGACTGGCCGCGCCGGCCACCGTCGGCGCCCTGCTAGGCGGTTTCCGCGAGGCCGCCCACGACGAGCCCGACCTCGCCGGAGTGCTGCGCAGACTCGACCGCACCCTGGCCCGGCATCTGCGCCAGCGGGCCCGGGAGGAGCACCCGGCGGTGAGCGGACGCGACCCGGACCACCCGGTCGCGGAGGAGTTCGTCACGCTGCTGCTCCTGGAGATCGCCCGGGACGGCGAGGTCCGCGCCCTCAACTGCGGTCACCCCTGGCCGTATCTGATCAGCGGCGACCGGGTCGAGCCCGGGTGCCGGACGGACCCGCTGCCACCGCTGGGCCTCTTCCCCCTCCCGCCCGACCTGGCGGCCACCTCCTGCGGACCGCTGCTCCCTGGCGAGTCCCTGGTCCTCTACACGGACGGCGTGGAGGACGCCAGGGATGCCAGGGGCCGCTACTTCTCGCTGCCGGCGGCCTTGCGCCGGGTGGCCCGTCACCCGACCCACCTCGTCCCCCGCACCGTCGTCTCCGCGCTCGTCCGGCACACGGCGGGCCGGCCGCAGGACGACATGGCGCTGCTCGCCCTGCGCAACGACCGTTCCCCGCACCCGACTTCGCGGGCGCCGGCGAGCGCCGGACGGGCCGCGGCGCACCGCACCGGATGACGCGTCGCCCAGCGGTGAACCGGGTCGCCCAGCGGTGAACCGGGTCGCCGTAACAACGAGGGGGAGCCGGCGACCCGGCATTTCAGTCAACCGACTCGAAACGCTCCGCGACAGTGCGCGCACCCTGCGGATTCGGGCACTTGGTTCACACCCCGTGTGAACGCGGAGCCACTACGCTGACGACCACCGAGGCGACCGGGGGGCACCCATGCAGCCCAACACTCTGCTCGACGCGATCCTGGACGAGGCGGGCATCTCGCACGCCGGTCTCGCCGCCCACGTCAACCAGGCGGGACGCGCCCGCGGACTCTCCCTGCGCTACGAACACACGGCGGTCGCCCGCTGGTTGAAGGGCCAGCGGCCGCGCGGCCAGGTGCCCGACCTGATCTGCGAGGTGCTCGCGGTCCGGCTGCACCGGTCGGTGACCCTGGACGACATCGGCCTCGGCGTCCCGGGTGAGCCGGCCGCCCCGCACGCCGGTTCGCTCTCCGGCTTCGTGGAGCGGGCCACCGCCCTGTGGCGCTCCGACGAGCAGCAGCGCCCCCACCTCCTGGGCGCCCCGGCGGTCACCGGGACACCGGCCGTGATGCCGGTGTGGGAGTGGGAGAACCCGCCCGAGGACGTGGACGTCT
The DNA here is from genome assembly GCF_965341775.1 of Streptomyces sp. bgisy159. Classification (GTDB taxonomy): domain Bacteria; phylum Actinomycetota; class Actinomycetes; order Streptomycetales; family Streptomycetaceae; genus Streptomyces. Next base: position 145,970 of record NZ_CBDQZH010000007.1, read on the forward strand.
CGCGCGGCGGCCGGCACCGGGTCACGCCGGCCGACATCCACATGCTGCGTGCGGCCCGCACCCACTACGAGCAGATGTACCGCAAGGCGGGCGGCGTGGCGACCCGCTCCCGGATCGTCGGGTTCCTCAACGCCGAGGCGGCGCCCCTGCTGCGCGGCGGGTACACCGACGCCACCGGACGCCAACTGCACCGCGCGACCGGGGGCCTGGTGGCGGTCGCCGGTATCTGCGCCTACGACTCGGACGCGCACGGGCTCGCCCAGCGCTACTTCCACCAGGCGCTGCGCCTCGCGAAGGCCAGCGGGGACCGGGGGCTGGGCGCGTACGTCATCGCGCTGCTGGTCAACCAGTCGCTGTTCATGCGGGAGTACCGGCAGGCCGTCGCCTTCGCGGAGGCCGCGCTGCGCGCCGCCGGCCACCACATCACCCCCGCACTGGTCTCCGACCTGTACGCGATGCAGGCCAAGGCGTACGCCCACCTCGGCGACGGCGGCAGCGCGCTGTCCTGCATCCGGCGCGCGGAGGCCGCCGCCGAGCGCATCAGGCCCGGCGGTGAGCCCGACGAGACCGGGTACGTGCAGCCGGGCCTGGTGAACGTGCAGGTGGCGGAGGCCCTGCTGAGTCTCGGTGATCTGAACGCGGCGGCCGAGCACGCGGCGGCCGCCGTGGACAACCCGGCGCACGACCGGGGCCGGGTGCACCGGCTGGCCATGCTGAGCACGATCGAACTGCGGCAGGGCAACGCCGACAAGGCCGTGGCCATCGCGGTGCAGATGGCCGAGCAGGCCCGGGGGATGGAGTCGCAGCGGCTGCGCGACAGACTCCGGGCGGTGCGTGAACACCTGGTGCGCAGCGGCGGCGCCGGCACCGCGGAAGCCGCCGAACTGATCGACGGAGCACTGCGGGTACCGCTGTAGACGTGCCGTGGGCCCGGCTCCGGGCCGCCGTGGGTCCTGACCCGTTCCGTGTCCCTGCTGCGATATTGCCCCTTACCCAACGGAAGGTGGCAGAACCGTGCAGTGGACGAAACAGAACGAACAAACGGTGTATGAGAACCGCTGGTTCAGCGTCAACCTCGCGGATGTCGAACTCCCCGACGGCCGCCATCTGGACCACTTCCTGATCCGGCTGCGGCCGGTCGCCGTCGCCACGGTGGTCAACCCGGCCAACGAGGTGCTGCTGCTGTGGCGGCACCGCTTCATCACCGACAGCTGGGGGTGGGAACTCGCGGCCGGTGTCGTCGAGGACGGTGAGGAGATACGCGCAGCGGCGGCGCGGGAGCTGGAGGAGGAGACCGGCTGGCGGCCGGGGCCCCTGCACCACCTGATGACCGTGGAGCCGTCCAACGGCCTGACCGACGCCCGGCACCACGTCTACTGGTCGGACGAGGGCGAGTACCTGGGGCACCCCGTGGACGCCTTCGAGTCGGACCGGCGCGAGTGGGTCCCGCTCAAACTCGTGCCCGACATGATCGCCCGCGGGGAGGTCCCGGCCGCCAACATGGCGGCCGCGTTACTGCTCCTGCACCACCAGCGGCTCGGCTAACGACCGAGCGCCTGCCAGACCGCGACGACGAGGGCGCCGATCCCGGTGACCGCCGCGAGCGACGGCAGCGGCCAGCGGCGGTGCTCCAGGGTGATGACGCGGGTGCTCAGCTGGTCCAGCTCCCTGGCGGTCTCCTTGGTGCGATGGGTCAGCAGGGCGAAGCCCCCCTCGACGCGGGCGTACGCCACGTCGAGCCGGCGGCGTAACTCTGCGAGTTCCTCGGTGGTCACGGGATGTTCGGACTCGGCGGTCACGTCTCCGCTCCTTTCCGTGGTCGACTCACGTGGATTCACATCCCTTGCATGCGCATGAAGAGTCAACTCGCCTGGTGGGCGCGGGGGGAGCGTGTGCGCGGGGCATATGCGGGTCCCTCGCGCACACGGTGTGTGAATGCCGAGGGCCCGGCGCTCGGAAGAGCGCCGGGCCCTCGGTGGCCACGGTCCGTGGTCAGTACGTGTAGAAGCCGGCGCCGGTCTTGCGGCCCAGCCGGCCCGCGTCGACCATGCGCTGCAGCAGCGGGGGAGCGGCGTACAGCGGCTCCTTGAACTCGTCGTACATCGACTGCGCGACCGACGCCACGGTGTCCAGCCCGATCAGGTCGGACAGCTTCAGCGGGCCCATGGGGTGAGCGCAGCCCAGCTCCATGCCGTTGTCGATGTCCTCCCGGCTGGCGATGCCGGTCTCGAACATCCGGATGGCGGAGAGCAGGTAGGGGATCAGCAGCGCGTTCACCACGAAGCCGGAGCGGTCCTGGGCGCGGATGGCGTGCTTGCCCAGCATCTTCTCGGCGAACAGCTGCGCCCGGCCGAGCGTGCCCTCGGAGGTGGTCAGCGCGGGGATCAGCTCGACGAGCTTCTGCACCGGGGCCGGGTTGAAGAAGTGGACGCCGACGACCTGGTCGGGCCGAGAGGTGGCGACCGCGAGTTTCACCAGGGGGATGGAGGAGGTGTTGGAGGCGAGGATGGCGTCCGGACGGGTCACCACCTGGTCGAGGACCTGGAAGATCTCGGTCTTGACCTGCTCGTTCTCCACGACCGCCTCGATCACCAGATCGCGGTCGGCGAACTCCCCGAGGTCGGTGGTGAAGCTGAGCCGCTCCTGGGTGGCGTCCCGCTCCTCCTCGGTGATCTTGCCGCGCTCGGCGGCCTTGGCCAGGGAGTTGAACAGCCGGGTGCGGCCGATCTCCAGGGCCTCGCCGGTGGTCTCGGCGACCCTGACGTCGAGTCCGGCGCGGGCGCACACCTCGGCGATGCCCGCCCCCATCTGCCCGCAGCCCACCACGCCGACGCGTGCGATGTCTCCCGCTGGGGTGCCCGTCACATCGTTCCCTTCGCCTGTCTTCGTCCCGGCTGTGCGGCGCAGGCCCTCCGGGTCGCGGCACGCCTGCTCCGATCGTGCACGTTACTAGTAAGTATCGATGATCGATCAGCAGGGTGGCGGCATGCTGGGGCGCGGACGCGATCCGTGACCGGGCGGATCCACTGAGTTCTCGGGACAAGCCATGGGACGACTGACCCGACGGGCCTTCGCGCTCGCGGCCCTGACCGCGGTCACGACGACGGGCTCGGCGGCGGCCGCACCCGCGGCCGCGCCGGTTGGCACCGGCCATCCGCGTGCGGAACCGGCCGAGATGCGGGGCATGTGGGTGGCGAGCGTCGCCAACCGGGACTTCCCCTCCCGGGCCGGGCTGACCGCCGCCGAACAGCGCGCCGAACTGCTCTCCTGGCTGGACCTCGCGGTACGCCGACGGCTGAACACCGTGATCCTCCAGGTCCGGCCGACCGCCGACGCCCTGTGGCCCTCCCCGTACGAACCCTGGTCCGAGGTGCTGACCGGCACCCAGGGCAGGGCCCCGGGCTGGGACCCGCTGGGCACGGCCGTCACGGAGGCGCACGCCCGCGGGCTGGAGCTGCACGCCTGGTTCAACCCCTACCGGATCGCCCAGCACGCCGACCCCACCCGCCTGGCCGCCTCCCATCCCGCCCGCCGGTATCCGCAGTGGGTGGTGCGGTACGCCGGCAAGCTCTACTACAACCCGGGGCTGCCGGAGGTCCGCGCCTTCGTCCAGGACGCCATCCTCGACGCCGTGCGCAAGTACCCGCTCGACGCCGTCCACTTCGACGACTACTTCTACCCGTACCCGGTGGCGGGCCAGACCTTCGACGACGGTGACGCCTACGACCGCTACGGCGGCGGCCACTCCGGGCGGGCGGCCTGGCGGCGCGCCAACGTGGACCAGCTGATCGTGGAGACCGCCGGGCGCATCAAGGCGATCCGGCCGGCCACCCAGTTCGGGATCAGCCCCTTCGGCGTGTGGCGCAACGCGGCCACCGACCCGCGCGGCTCGGACACCCGGGCGCTGCAGTCGTACGACGACGTCTACGCCGACAGCCGCAAGTGGGTCCGCGAGGGCTGGCTGGACTACGTCTGCCCCCAGCTGTACTGGAACATCGGCCTGGCCGCCGCCGACTACGCCAAGCTGGTGCCCTGGTGGGCGGAGGTCGCGCGGGGCAGCCGCACCCGGCTCTACCTGGGGGAGGCGCTGTACAAGGCGGGTGACCCGGCGCAGCCCGCCGCCTGGCGGGATCCGGCCGAGCTGTCCCGGCACCTGACGCTCGCCAAGAAGTACCCCGAGGCGCGCGGCCATGTCTTCTTCGCGGCCCGGGAGGTGCGGACCGACCGGGCCGGGGCCCTGGCGCGGGTGATCGCCGACCACTACACGCGGCCGGCGAAGCCCCCGCGCTGAACTACCTCTGCATCCGTTGCTGGTCGCGGTGCCGGACCTCGCAGTCCGGGCCCGGTGACATGACGGCCTCGTGCCCGTCGGGGAAGCGGACGCGGTAGGGCGGGTTGCCCTGCTCGCCCATCACCTCGACGACCTCCGAGACCTGATCGTGCTGGCCCACCACCCTGCCGTGCTGGACAAGGTGGTCGCCCACCGATGCGCGCATCTGTCGGCCTCCTCACGATGTGTGCGGGAGCGGCTCCGTGGCATTTCGAGTCTACGGTGCGGTGGTCCGCCGGGAAGCGGGCCCGCTCGGCCCGGCCGCGGGCCGTCCGGCCCGTTCAGCCGCGTGCCCGCTGGGTGACCGCGATGCAGACCAGCACCGCCGCGGCCGTCAACGGGGCGGCCGCCGTCAGGTGCTCGCCGAGCAGGAGCACCGACCACACCAGTGTGAGCAGGGGCTGCGCCAACTGCAACTGACTGGCCTTCGGGACGCCGATCGCCGCCATGCCCCGGTACCAGACCACCAGCCCCAGGAACTGCGAGCCCGCCGCCACCCACAGCAGCCCCGCCACACTGTGCGCGGTCAGCCGGACCGGCTCGTGGGCGAGGGCGAGTGCCGCGGCGGGCAGGGTCAGCGGCAGGCACAGCACCAGCGCCCAGCCGATCACCTGCCAGCCCGGCAGCACCCGGGCCAGCCGGCCGCCCTCGGTGTACCCGGCCGCGCACACCAGCAGCGCGCCGAACAGGTACAGGTCGGCGGTGGTCAGGGCGCCGCCGCTCTGCCGCACGGTGAACACCCCGACCGCGCCCGCGCCGGCCAGCGCCGCCAGCCAGAAGGTGCGCGAGGGCCGGGTGCCCATGCGCAGCGCGGAGACCGCCGCGGTGGTCAGCGGCAGCAGCCCGACCACGACGGCGGCGTGCGCGGTGGTCGACGTCCGCAGCGCCAGCGTGGTCAGCAGCGGGAAACCCAGCACGACGCCGGCGCCGACCACCGCCAGCCCCGGCCAGTGCCGCCGTGCGGGCGGCGGTATCCGCAGTGCCAGCAGGCAGCCGCCCGCGATGACCGCGGCCAGCACGCTGCGCACGGCGACCAGGGACCAGGGCCCGAAGCCCTCCAGCCCCCAGGCGGTGGCCGGGAAGGTCAGCGAGAAGGCGACGACGCCGAGCCCCGCCTGCAGGGTGCCGGCCGACCGCGCCCGGACCGGACCGCCGACCGCTATCCGAGGTGAGGCGGTAGCGCTACTCTGTGTCTTCATGCAAGAGCGTAGCAGCGTGGACGAACTGGCGAATCAGCTGCGAAGAGAGCTGGACCGCTACTCTCCCGGTGGAAAGCTCCCGTCGAGCCGGGCGCTCGTCGACCGCTTCCGGGTCAGCCCCGTCACCGTCTCCCGGGCGCTGGCCCAGCTGGCCGCCGAGGGGCTGGTGGTGACCCGGCCGGGCGCCGGCGCCTTCCGTGCCCGGCCCCGGCCGCGGGCCGTGCCCGAGGGCGACACCTCCTGGCAGGAGGTCGCGCTGAGCGCCGGCGGCGCCGGCGATCTCGTACCGCGCTCCGTGGAGGCCGCCGGGGTCACCGTGTCGCTGGCCGCGCCGCCGCCCGGGGTGATCGAGTTCAACGGCGGCTATCTGCACCCCTCGCTGCAGCCCGAGCGCGCCATGGCCGCGGCGCTGGCCCGGGCCGGACGCCGCCCCGGCGCCTGGGGGCGGCCGCCGCTGGAGGGGCTGCCGGAGCTGCGGGACTGGTTCGCCCGCCAGCTCGGCGGGGGCGTGAGCGCCGCCGAGGTACTGGTGAGCGCCGGCGGCCAGGCCGCCCTGACCACCGCGCTGCGCGCGCTCGCCCCGCCCGGCGCGCCCGTGCTCGTGGAGTCGCCCACCTACCCCGGCATGCTCGCCATCGCCCGCTCGGCCGGCCTGCGCCCCGTCCCCGTCCCGGTCGACCCCGACGGCGTCAAGCCGCACCTGCTGGCCGACGCGTTCCGCGCGAGCGGTGCCCGCGTCCTCGTCTGCCAGCCGCTCTTCCAGAACCCCACCGGAGCCGTCCTCGCCCCCGAGCGGCGCGCCGAGGTGCTGCGCATCGCCCGGGAGGCCGGCGCCTTCGTCGTGGAGGACGACTTCGTGCGGCGGCTCGCCCACGAGGACGCCGGGCCCCTGCCCCGCCCGCTCGCCGCCGAGGACCCCGACGGCGTCGTCGTGCACATCGCCTCGCTGACCAAGGCCACCTCGCCGAGCTTCCGGGTCTGCGCGCTGGCCGCGCGCGGACCGGTCCTGGAGCGGCTGCGGGCCATCCAGGTCGTCGACATGTTCTTCGTGCCGCGGCCGCTGCAGGAGGCCACCCTGGAACTGGTCGGCTCGCCCGCCTGGCCGCGGCATCTGCGCACCGTCGCCGCGGAGCTGAAGGCACGCCGCGACGCCATGACCGCCGCCCTGCGGCTGCGGCTGCCGGAGCTCGGCCTCGCGCACGTGCCGTCCGGCGGCTACCACCTGTGGCTGCGTCTCCCGGACGGCACCGACGAGGGCGCGTTCACCGCGGCCGCCCTGCGCGCGGGGGTCGCCCTCACCCCCGGCCGCCCGTACTTCAGCGCCGAACCCCCGGCTCCCCATGTGCGCCTGAGTTTCGCGGCGGTCGCGGGGGAGAGCGAGATCAGCGAGGGCGTGCGGCGGCTGCGGGCCGCCTGCGACGAGGTTCTGCCCTGACCTGCGGCCGCGGCACCGATCAATCCGTTCGACACCACGGCCCCGACCTGAGAGGTTCCCGTCATGACCGACGGCTACGAGATCTCCGCCGACCCCGCCCGCATCGACGCCGAGCGCGTCCACCGCTGGCTGTCCACCGACGCCTACTGGGCCCTCGGGCGCCCCCGCGAGAAGCAGGACCGGGCGATCGAGGGGTCGCTGAACTTCGGCGTCTACGACACCGCCTCCGGGGAGCAGGTCGCCTACGCCCGCGTGGTGACGGACCGGGCGACCTTCGCCTGGCTGTGCGACGTGTACGTCGACCCGGCGGTGCGCGGCAAGGGACTCGGCACCGCCCTGGTGGCCGCCGTGCGGGACCGGCTGGCGCCGTACGGGCTGCGCCGGATCATGCTCGCCACCCATGACGCGCACGGCGTGTACGAGAAGCTCGGCTTCGCGCCGCTTCAGCGGCCCGAGCACTGGATGGCGCTGGGCTCCGGCTGACGCTCCGCCTGCCCGGAACACCTGCCGGGGAACTCTCGATAACTCCGAGGTAACACCTCTTGACCTGCGTAGTTTCGCGGCTCACCATCCACGCATGTCACTTCGGGTCACGTTCGTCGCCGCCGCGCGCAGCACGCCCCTGATGGCGGAGCGCTTCGAGGACGACCAGCCGCTGGACCAGGCAGGCTGGGGCGAGGTGCAGCGCGCCGCGGGCGGGCTGGTCCCGCTGGCCGCGGCCGACCTGCGCTACTGCTCGCCGACGCCGCGCAGCCGGGCCACCGGGGACGCGCTCGGCTACGCACCGCTGGTGCAGCTCGCGCTGCGGGACTGCGACATGGGTCGCTGGCGCGGCTTCACCCTGGGCGAGGCGATGGCCCGTGAGCCGGAGGCGGTGGACGCCTGGCTGGCCGATCCGCGCTCGACACCGCACGGCGGCGAGTCGCTGACCGCGTTCATCGTGCGGGTGGGGGCCTGGCTCGACACGCGGCCGGTGGGCGACGGCGGCCGGATCGTGGCGGTGGCGGAGCCGTCGGTGATCCGCGCGGCGCTGGTCTACGCGCTCAAGGCCCCGCCGGCGACGTACTGGAACATCGACATCCGCCCCCTCTCCACGACCACGGTGACCGGGCTGGGCGGGCGCTGGAACCTGCGCTTCGACGGGTGACGCAAGCCTGCGGGGGCGGCCGCCGCGGCTCCGCCCGCCCCTTGATCGTTGTGTGAACCATTGACGCCCTGTCACCTCTTGCCTATCTTTCGTTCGAAGTGCTGACCAGTGTCCGATATCCCGAACATCTGTGTACAGAGAGCCGCGGAGCCCACATGTCACGCACCCGCTGGAGACTCGGTCTCAGCGTCACCGCCCTGCTCGCCGCCTCGGCCGCGCTGCCCGCCCCCGCCCAGGCCGCCGCCGTCACCGACTACACGATCACCGTCGACCCGGCCGCCCGGGGCGCGTCCATCGCCGACACCATGTACGGCGTGTTCTTCGAGGACATCAACCGGGCCGCGGACGGCGGCCTGTACGCCGAACTCGTGCAGAACCGGTCCTTCGAGTACTCCGCCGTCGACAACCGCTCCTACACCCCGCTGACCTCCTGGTCCGTCGACGGCACGGCTCAGGTGCGCGACGACTCCGGCCGGCTCAACGACCGCAACCGCGCCTACCTCTCCCTGGACGCCGGTTCGTCGGTGACCAACAGCGGCTACAACACCGGCGTCCGGGTCGAGAAGGGCAAGAGGTACGACTTCTCGGTGTGGGCCCGCGCCGAGAGCGGCACCACCCTCACCGTCTCCCTCACCGACGCCCCCGGCCCGCTGGCCACCGCCCGCCGGGTCGCGGTCGAGGGCGGCTGGGCACAGTACAGGGCCACCTTCACGGCCGGCCGCACCAGCAGCTACGGCCGGCTCACCGTCGCCTCCACCGCCCCGGTCGCCCTCGACATGGTGTCCCTTTTCCCCCGGGACACCTACCGCGGCGAGCCCAACGGACTGCGCAAGGACCTCGCCGAGAAGATCGAGGCCCTCAGGCCCGGCTTCGTCCGCTTCCCCGGCGGCTGCCTGGTCAACACCGGCTCCATGCAGGACTACAGCGAGGCCGGCGGCTGGCAGCGCGCCCGCTCCTACCAGTGGAAGGACACCGTCGGCCCGGTCGAGGAACGCGCCACCAACGCCAACTTCTGGGGCTACAACCAGAGTTACGGGCTCGGCTACTACGAGTACTTCCGCCTGGCCGAGGACGTCGGAGCCATGCCGCTGCCCGTCGTCCCCGCGCTGGTGACCGGCTGCGGACAGAACCGCGCCGTCGACGACGAGGCGCTGCTCCGGCGGCACATCCAGGACACCCTCGACCTCGTCGAGTTCGCCAACGGCCCGGCCACCTCCACCTGGGGCAAGGTCCGCGCCCGGATGGGCCACCCCGAGCCGTTCCACCTCACCCACATCGAGGTCGGCAACGAGGAGAACCTGCCCGAGGAGTTCTTCGCGCGCTTCCAGAAGTTCCGGGCCGCCATCGAGGCCGAGTACCCGGAGATCACCGTCATCTCCAACTCCGGCCCGGACGACACCGGCGCGATCTTCGACACCGCCTGGAAGCTCAACCGCGACGCGGACGTCGCCCTGGTCGACGAGCACTACTACAACAGCCCGCAGTGGTTCCTGCGGAACAACGACCGCTACGACTCCTACGACCGCCAGGGCCCCAAGGTGTTCCTCGGCGAGTACGCCTCCCAGGGCAACGCCTGGCGCAACGGCCTCGCCGAGGCGGCCTTCATGACCGGCCTGGAGCGCAACGCGGACGTCGTCCGGCTGGCCTCCTACGCACCGCTGTTCGCCAACGAGGACTACGTGCAGTGGCGTCCCGACATGGTCTGGTTCAACAACCACGCCTCCTGGAACTCGGCCAACTACGAGGTCCAGAAGCTGTTCATGACCAACACCGGCGACCGCGTGGTCCCCTCGCGGGCCAGCGGCACACCCGCCGCCGGCGGCCCGATCACCGGCGCCATCGGCCTGTCCACCTGGGCCACCAGCGCGGCGTACGACGACGTGAAGGTCACCGCCGCCGACGGCGCCCCCCTCTTCGACGACGACTTCTCCGGCGACGCCTCCCGCTGGACCCACACCGGCGGCGGCAGCTGGAGCATCCGGGACGGCCAGTACGTCCAGACCGACGAGGCGGCCGAGAACACCCTCGTCCAGGCCGGCGACCCGAGCTGGCACGACTACGACCTGCACGTGAAGGCCACCAAGAAGTCCGGCAAGGAAGGCTTCCTCGTCGCCTTCGGAGTCAAGGACACCGGCAACTACTACTGGTGGAACCTCGGCGGCTGGAACAACACGCGGTCCGCCGTCGAACAGGCCGCGGACGGCGCCAAGTCCACGCTGATCACCAAGGCCGGATCCGTCGAGACCGGGCGCGCCTACGACCTCGACGTCAAGGTGCGGGGCCGCCAGGTGACCCTCTACCTCGACGGCCAGGAGTGGGGCAGCTTCACCGACGACCAGAAGGCCGAGCCCTTCCGCCAGGTCGTCACCGAGGACCGGCACACCGGTGAGCTGATCGTCAAGGTCGTCAACGCCCAGGACGCCCGGGCCCGCACCGCCATCGACCTCGGCGACGTCAAGGTCCGCTCCCGGGCCCGGGTGACCACGCTGGCGGCCGCCGCCGACGCGGTCAACACCGAGACGGACACCCCGGTCACGCCGGTGACCTCGACCCTCGACGGGGTGTCCGCGAGGTTCACGTACACCTTCCCGGCGAACTCGGTGACGTTCCTGCGGATCAGACAGAGGTAGCGCTCACGCGGACCCGGATCAGGCGGGCGAACCCGGTGTCCCGTCCGCGGGCTGCTGCCCGACCGGCAGCAGCCCGCGCTCGGCGAAGACCTTCTTCGCCACCAGCGTCGCGTTGAGCGCCCGCGGGAACCCGCAGTACCCGGCGGAGTGCAGCAGCGCCTCGACGATCTGTCCGGGCGTGAGACCCACGTTCAGCGCGGCGTTGACGTGCACCTCCAACTGGGCCTCGCAGCCGCCGAGCGCGGTGAGCGCGCCCAGCGTCACCAGCTGGCGGTCGCGCGGCACGAGGCCGGGCCGCGCGTAGATCTCGCCGAACCCCCAGGCGACGATCTGGTGGGCCAGCTCCGGGCTGATGTCGGCGAGCGAGTCCACGACCCGCTCCCCGGCCTCGCCGTCGACGCTCCGCAGCACGTCCAGTCCCCGGGCGAAGCGCTCCGCGCGCGTGGTGCTCCCGCTCGTGTCGGGCTCTCGGTCGGTCATGAACACGACCCTAGAGCCTGGAGTGCGCTCGCGGGGGGAACGTCAGCGGCCGTCGCGGCGCAGCCACCCGAGCCGGGGGTCCTCCGGTCGAGGCGGTCCCCCTTCGCCGCACGGCGGCAGCCCCTTGGAGCGCTCGTCCAGGGTCACCGTGGGCGCGATCCGGCGCAGCGTGGCGCGGACCGGGGTGAGCGGGTGCGCCCGGCACTCACCCAATTGCATAAACGTGCAGCGAAACGTATAGTCATGCCATCCAGGAGGAGGAGTCCATGGCAGTACGTGCGGCAGTGGCCGGAGCGAGCGGATACGCGGGCGGCGAGGTTCTGCGGCTGCTGCTGGCCCACCCCGAGGTCGAGATCGGCGCCCTGACCGGGAACTCCAACGCCGGGCAGCGGCTGGGCGCGCTCCAGCCGCACCTGTGGCCGCTGGCCGACCGGGTGCTGAGCGAGACCACCGCCGAGACGCTCGCCGGGCACGACGTCGTCTTCCTGGCGCTGCCGCACGGCCAGTCCGCCGCCGTCGCCGAACAGCTCGGCCCCGATGTCCTCGTGATCGACATGGGCGCCGACTTCCGTCTGAGGGACGCCGCCGACTGGGAGGCCTTCTACGGCTCCCCGCACGCCGGCACCTGGCCCTACGGCCTCCCCGAACTTCCGGGCGCCCGCGCCGCGCTGGAGGGGTCCAAGCGCGTCGCGGTGCCCGGTTGCTACCCCACCGCCGCGACCCTCGCCCTCTTCCCGGCGTACGCGGCGGGCCTCGCCGAGCCGGAGGCGGTGATCGTCGCCGCCTCCGGCACCTCCGGCGCGGGCAAGGCCCCGAAGGCCCACCTGCTGGGCAGCGAGGTCATGGGCTCCATGACGCCGTACGGCGTCGGCGGCGGCCACCGGCACACCCCCGAGATGATCCAGAACCTCAGCGGGGCGGCCGGCGAGCGGGTCTCCGTCTCCTTCACACCGACCCTCGCGCCGATGCCCCGCGGCATCCTCGCCACGTGCAGCGCGAAGGCCGTCGACGGGGTGACGGCTCAGGCGGTCCGCGCCGCCTACGACAAGGCCTACGCCGACGAGCCGTTCGTCGGCCTGCTCCCCGAGGGGCAGTGGCCCGCCACCGCGTCCGTGTACGGCTCGAACGCCGTCCAGATCCAGGTCGCGTACGACGCGGCGGCCGGCCGGATCATCGCGATCAGCGCCCTCGACAACCTCACCAAAGGCACCGCGGGCGGTGCCGTCCAGAGCATGAACCTCGCCCTGGGACTCGACGAGACCACCGGACTGACTACGATCGGAGTTGCGCCGTGAGCGTGACGGCAGCCAAGGGATTCACGGCGGCGGGCATCGCCGCCGGGATCAAGGAGAACGGCAACCCGGACCTGGCCCTCGTGGTCAACCACGGGCCCCGCCGCGCCGCCGCGGGCGTCTTCACCGCCAACCGCGTCAAGGCCGCTCCGGTGCTGTGGTCCGAGCGGGTCGTGCAGAGCGGTCAGGTGTCCGCCGTCGTCCTCAACTCCGGCGGAGCCAACGCCTGCACGGGCCCGAAGGGCTTCCAGGACACCCACGCCACCGCCGAGAAGGTGGCCGAGGTCCTGGGCCGCGGCGCCATCGAGGTCGCCGTCTGCTCCACCGGCCTCATCGGCGTCCTGCTCCCCATGGACAAGCTGCTGCCCGGCATCGAGACCGCCGCCGCCCAGTTGTCCGAGCACGGCGGCGAGAAGGCCGCCATCGCCATCAAGACCACCGACAGCGTCCACAAGACCTCCGTCGCGGCCCGCGACGGCTGGACCGTCGGCGGGATGGCCAAGGGCGCCGGCATGCTCGCCCCCGGCCTCGCCACCATGCTCGTCGTCCTCACCACCGACGCGGACGTCGACCAGGAGACGCTGGACTCGGCCCTGCGGGCCGCCACCCGCGTCACCTTCGACCGCGTCGACTCCGACGGCTGCATGTCCACCAACGACACGGTGCTGCTGCTCTCCTCCGGCTCCTCCGGCACCGCCCCGGACCCCGCGGAGTTCGCGGAGGCCGTCCGCCAGGTCTGCGACGACCTCGGCCGGCAGCTGATCCGCGACGCCGAGGGCGCGAGCAAGGACATCAAGGTCGAGGTCGTCAACGCGGCCACCGAGGCCGACGCCGTCGAGGTGGGCCGCTCCATCGCCCGCAACAACCTCCTGAAGTGCGCCCTCCACGGCGAGGACCCCAACTGGGGCCGGGTGCTCTCCGCCATCGGCACGACGACGGCCGCCTTCGAGCCCGACCGGCTCAACGTCGCCATCAACGGTGTCTGGGTCTGCAAGAACGGCTCGGTCGGCGAGGACCGCGAGAAGGTCGACATGCGCTACCGCGAGGTGCACATCGTCGCCGACCTCGCGGCCGGCGCCGAGACCGCCACGATCTGGACCAACGACCTCACCGCCGACTACGTCCACGAGAACAGCGCCTACTCGTCATGACCAACACACCCGCGCGCAAGCACACCGCCCTGCCCAAGGCCCAGATCCTCATCGAGGCACTGCCCTGGCTGGTGCGGCACAACGGCAAGACCGTCGTCATCAAGTTCGGCGGCAACGCCATGGTCGACGAGGACCTGAAGGCCGCCTTCGCCCAGGACGTCGTCTTCCTGCACCACGCCGGCCTCAAACCCGTCGTCGTGCACGGCGGCGGCCCGCAGATCAGCGCCGCCCTCGACCGGCACGGCATCGTCAGCGAGTTCAAGGCCGGCCTGCGCGTCACCACCGAGGACGCCATGGACGTCGTACGGATGGTGCTGGCCGGCCAGGTCCAGCGCGAACTGGTCGGGCTGCTCAACCGGCACGGCCCCCTCGCCGTCGGCCTCACCGGTGAGGACGCGCACACCATCACCGCCACCAAGCACCAGCCCGAGATCGACGGCGAGCCGGTGGACATCGGGCGGGTCGGCGAGATCACCGACATCGACACCGGCGCGATCGAGGCGCTGCTCGCCGACGGCCGCATCCCGGTCGTCTCCTCGATCGCCCGCAGCAAGGACGACGGGCATGTCTACAACGTCAATGCTGATACGGCGGCTGCGGCACTCGCTGCGGCACTGGGCGCCGAGACCCTCATGGTCCTCACCGACGTCGAGGGCCTCTACGAGGACTGGCCGAACTCCGACGAGGTGATCAGCCGCCTCACCGCGTCCCAGCTGGAGAAGCTGCTGCCGGAGCTGTCCTCCGGCATGGTCCCGAAGATGGAGGGCTGTCTGCACGCCGTCCGGGGCGGGGTGAACACCGCGCGCGTCATCGACGGCCGGGTCCAGCACTCGATCCTGCTGGAGATCTTCACCGACGAGGGCATCGGCACGATGGTCGTGCCCGACGCGGACACCGAGGGGGAGTCGTGACCAACGAGGAGCTGACCACGCGCTGGCAGGGCGCGCTCATGAACAACTACGGCACCCCCCGCCTGGCCCTGGCGCGCGGCGCCGGGGTGAAGGTGTGGGACGCCGACGGCCGGGAGTACCTGGACTTCGTCGGCGGCATCGCCACCAACGCGCTCGGCCACGCCCACCCGGCGATCGTGGAGGCGGTGAGCCGGCAGATCGGCTCCCTCGGCCACATCTCCAACCTGTTCCTGGCCGAGCCGACGGTCGCGCTCGCCGAGCGGCTGCTGGAGCTGTTCGGCCGCGACGGCCGGGTGTTCTTCTGCAACTCCGGCGCCGAGGCCAACGAGGCCGTCTTCAAGATGGGCCGGCTGACCGGCCGGACCCACGTCGTAGCCACCGACGGCGGCTTCCACGGCCGGACCATGGGCGCCCTCGCGCTCACCGGCCAGCCCGGCAAGCGGGAGCCGTTCCTGCCGCTGCCCGGCGAGGTCACCCACGTCCCGTACGGCGACGCCCAGGCGCTGGCCGCCGCCGTCACCGAGGACACCGCCCTGGTGATCATCGAGCCGATCCAGGGGGAGAACGGGGTCGTGGTCCCCCCGCCCGGCTATCTGAAGGCGGCCCGGGCGATCACCGCGGCCACCGGCGCGCTGCTCGTGCTCGACGAGGTGCAGACCGGCGTCGGCCGCACCGGGCACTGGTTCGCCTACCAGGCCCACGAAGGGGTGCTGCCCGACGTGGTCACCCTGGCCAAGCAGCTCGGCGGCGGCCTGCCGCTCGGCGCGACGGTCGCCTTCGGGCGCGCGGCCGACCTGCTGGGGCCGGGCCAGCACGGAACGACGTTCGGCGGCAACCCCGTCGCCTGCGCGGCCGGGCTGGCCGTGCTCGACACCATCGCCGCCGACGGGCTGCTGGAGAACGTCAAGCGGCAGGGCGAGCGGTTGCGGGACGGTGTCGAGTCGCTGAACCACCCGTTGATCGACCATGTCCGGGGCGCGGGCCTGCTCCTGGGTATCGTGCTCACCGAGCCCCTCGCGCCCCAGGCGCAGCAGGCGGCTCAGGAAGCCGGGTTCCTGGTGAACGCGCCCGCCCCCGACGTCATTCGGCTGATGCCGCCGCTGAATCTCGGCGATGACGACGTGGAGGCGCTGGTGCGGGCCCTGCCCGGCATCCTCGACGCAGTGGGTGGGGACCGACGAGCCGGAGAATGAGACGACCATGAGCCAGGCGCAGGACCACGATCAGCACGGGGCCGGGCCCGCCGTGCCGCAGACCCGCACCGCACGGCACCGGCGGATCGTGGACATCCTCAACCGGCAGCCGGTGCGCTCGCAGAGCCAGCTGGCGAAGCTGCTCGCCGACGACGGGCTGAGCGTCACACAGGCGACGCTCTCCCGGGACCTCGACGAGCTCAACGCCGTGAAGATCCGCAACACCGACGGGGACCTCATCTACGCGGTGCCCAGCGAGGGCGGCTTCCGCACCCCGCGCGCGCCGCTGGGGGAGTCGGCCAAGGAGGAGCGGATGCGGCGGCTCTCCTCGGAACTGCTGATCTCCGCGGAGGCCTCGGCCAACCTCGTCGTGCTCCGGACGCCACCCGGTGCGGCCCAGTTCCTGGCGTCGGCCATCGACCAGGCCGAACTGCACGACATCCTCGGGACGATCGCCGGCGACGACACCCTGCTGCTGATCAGCAGGGAGCCCAGCGGCGGGCAGGCCCTCGCCGACCACCTGCTGCGGCTGGCGCAGAACGGTCACTGAGGGGCGGGCCGGGGTGGCGTTTCGGGGGTGGGGGTGCGGTGGTGTGTCGCGCAGTTCCCCGCGCCCCTGAGAGTGCGCCCGGGGCGGGCGTTGCGGGGCGGGCCGCGGACTTCGTAGGGGCCGGACGGGCGGCCCGCCGGGCGCGTGGTTTCCCGTGCCCGGCGCGCCCGGTCAGCCCAGGCGGGCCGCCAGGCCACCCGTGCAGCGGACCTCGTCGCCGGCCGTGATGAGGAGGGCCTCGACGTCGGGAAGGGTCTCCAGCCAGGCCAGCCCGGCCCGGGAGCCCATCGCGAAGGCGGCGGTGGCCCAGCAGTCCGCCCACGTCAGCCGAGGGGCGACGACCGTCACGGCGACCAGGTCCGTCACCGCCGACCGGGCGGTGCGCGGATCCACGATGTGCGCGCCCCGCTCCGCCGTCCCCGAGGTCGCCACGGCCAGCTCGCCGACCCCGGCCGCCGACACCACCGCGGCCAGGCCGCCCGGCCGCAGCGGATCCGAGACCCCGACCCGCCAGGGCCGCTCCGGCGCCGGCGCGCCCAGCAACTGCACGTCCCCGCCGCCGTTCACGCTGACCCCGCTCACCCCGCGCACCTCCGCCAGGCCGCGCGCCACCCGCTCCACGGCCCACCCCTTGACGATTCCGGTCGGGTCCAGCCGCCCCTCGTAGCGCATGCTGAACCAGCCCTCGCTCAGCGACTGGGCCCGGCCGCCCAGCTCCAGCACCTCGGCGACCATCGGGTCGCACTCGCCGACGGTCAGCTCCCCGCGAGCCAGCCGCGAGACGTCGCTGTCCTCACGGTAGGTGCTGAACACCTCGTCGATCCGGTGCAGCCCGGCCACCGCCGTTTCCAGCGCCGACCGGACCGCACCGGGTTCCCCGCCGCGGACGTCGAAGGAGAAGACCGTCCCCATGACCTCCTCCGCGTGCCGCACCGCGGCGGGAGTCGTCTCAGCCACCGGCCTGGTCCAGCGCGGACTGCAGTGACTGCTGGTACCCGGTGCTGGTGTACGTCGCCCCGGACACCGTGTCGATCTGCGCGCTCTGCGCCGCGACCGCCGCCTGGTTGAGCTTCGGCACCGCGTCCGCGGTGATCTGGTCGCTGCGCCCGCCCTTGGGCGCCTGCACCGCCTCGGCGGCGGTGATCTTCCCGGCGCTGACGGTGATCCGCACCTGCACCGGCCCGTACTGCGTCTGCGCCACCGACCCGGTGAACGTCCCGGAGGCCTGCGCGGCGCCGGACTCCCCGGCCCCCTTCCCGGACCCCTCGGCGGCCCCGCCGCCCCCGGCGTTCGCCTTGTCGATCGCCGACTGCAACGACTGCCGGTAGCCGGTGCTGGTGTACGTCGCCCCGGACACCATGTCGATCTGCGCGCTCTGCGCCGCGACCGCCGCCTGGTTGAGCTTCGGCACCGCGTCCGCGGTGATCTGGTCGCTGCGCCCGCCCTTGGGCGCCTGCACCGCCTCCGCCTGCGTGATCCTGCCGTTGCTCACGGTCAGCCGGACCTGCACGGCCCCGTACTGGGTCTGCGCCGCGTCCCCCATGACGGTGCCGGCCGCCGGGGCTCCCGCCCCGCCCTGGGCGGACTCCTGGTTCACCGCCGACGAGCCGGGCGGCGAGCCCGCCGCCGAGGCGGCGGCCGGGTCCGACGCCGGCTTCATCGACAGCAGCAGCACGATGCCGGACACGGTCGCCGCGGTGGCGAGCACGACACGCCGGACGGGGTGGCTCTTCCTCATCTGTTCCAAGCTCCTGATCTCGCGAGGCCCGCAGGGTCCCGACGACCGCTCACATCTCGAAGGACTCGTGGTGGATACGGCGGGCCGGCACCCCGGCGCCGCGCAGCGCCTCGTACACCGCCCGGGCGAACCCGGTCGGGCCGCACATGAAGACGTCGTGCTCCTCGATGTCGGGGATCTTGCGCCGCAGCGAGTCGGCCGAGATGTCGGGCCGCTCACCGTCCGGGCTGTTCACCGCGTACATCAGCCGCGCCCCGCGCTCGTCGGCGATCCGCGCCAGCTCGTCCCACAGCGCCAGGTCCTGGGTGCTGTTGGCCCGGTACAGCAGCGTGATGTCGCCGGCCGCGCCGGGCAGCGTCTCGAACAGGGCCCGCATCGGGGTGATGCCCACCCCGCCGGCCACCAGCAGCACCTTGCCCCGGCTGCGCCGGGACGCCGTCAGGGCGCCGTACGGGCCCTCGGCCCACACCCGGGTTCCCGGCGTCAGCCCGCGCAGCGCCGCGCTGTGGTCGCCGATCGCCTTGACCGTGATCCGCAGCAGGTCGGGGCGCGGGGCGGCCGACAGCGAGTACGGGTGGGAGCTGAACCGCATCCCCGGCGCCAGGAACCGCCACCGGAAGAACTGCCCGGCCTCCGCACCCATCCGGTGCAGTCTGTGTCCGCCGATGAGCACCGACACGATGCCCGGCGTCTCCTCGATGACCGCCTCCACCCTCATGCGGTGGCGCAGGTTCAGCCGGAGCGGGGTGAGGATCCGGTACCAGACCACCAGGGCGGTGACCGTGCCGTACAGCGCGTACCAGGCGGTCTTCGCCGCCGGTTCGACGGCGAAGTCGTTGCCGGTGGTGATCTGGTGCCAGAACGTCAGGAACACCGCCGCGTAGGTCAGCAGGTGGACGTGGTACCAGGTGTCGTACGGCAGCCGGCGCCGCACCCCGCCGACGGACACCAGCCCGATGACGAACAGCAGGCCCGTGCCGATGGCGGCCTTGCCCATGTCCGGCAGCTGGTTGACGGAGTCGACGGTCTGCCCGACGATGTCGCCCAGCGACTTGCCGGCCTGCAGCGCGTACCCCCACATGGTGAGGAAGACGTGCGCCACCACCAGGCTGAGCGTGTAACGGCCGCTCATCGCGTGCCAGCGCGCCACCCGGTCGGAGCCCACCCGGCGCTCCAGCGCGGGCACCCGGGCCATCTGCAGCACCACCAGCGCCATCAGGTAGCCGGCCAGCAGTCCGGTGATCCGGCCGGCGTTGAGGATCCAGCCGGTGTCGTCGGCGACGGCCGGCGTGTTGGCCCACCACAGCCCCAGCACTCCCGCCGCGCCCGCCCAAACGGCGACGAGCAGCGGGACGGCCGGGGAGCGGCGCGGACGGATGCGGCGCATCGTCTGGCGGCGGGCGGCACGCCCGCCTGCGATCGTGGTGGTCACGGTTCCTCCGTGGGGACTTGACCCTTGGCCCACAGATACGTGCCACGACGGCCGAGTGTTCAGTGCCGCGCCGCCCGTTCAGAGTCCGGCCGAGTCGAGCGCGGACTGGAGTGACTCCCGGTAACCGTCACTGGTGTACGTCGCCCCCGAGACGGTGTCGATCTCCGCGCTCTGGGCCGCCAGCGCCTCGCTGCGCAGCCGCGGCAGGGCATAGGCGTTGATCTGTTCGTCGCGCGGGTTGTCCTGCGGGTACTCCACGGCCGTCACGTCCGTGATCTTCCCGTCCCGTACGGTGATCCGGACCTGGACAGGGCCCCAGCGGGTGTCCACGGAGTCGCCGGTGACCGTCGTGTCGACCCCGCTCGTGCCGCTGGAGCCGCCCGACGCGCTCGGCGCGCTCGACGCGGCGGACGGCGGGGGCGCCGCCGCCTCGGGCGCGGTGTGCGGCTTCAGCGACAGCAGCAGGACGAACCCGGAGACGGTGGCGGCACCCGCCAGCACGATCCGGCGCAGCGGACGGGTCTTCTTCAGCGCGTGCACGTCACGGACCTCACAGCTCGAACGACTCGTGGTGGATACGGCGGTCCGGAACCCCGGCGGCGCGCAGCGCCGCGTACACGTCCCGGGCGAAGCCGGGCGGGCCGCACAGGTAGACGTCGTGCGCGTGCAGACCGGGCACGGCCGACCGCAGCGACTCGGCGTCCAGCCGGGGACGCTCGCCGTGCGGGCCGTTGAGGGCGTACAGCACCCGCGCCCCGCGCCAGGCCGCCACGGCCTCCAGTTCCCCGCCCAGCGCCAGGTCCTCCGCGCCGTGCGCCCGGTACAGCAGGGTGACCTCGCCCGGCAGCGTCTCGAACAGCGCGCGCAGCGGGGTGATGCCGACGCCGGCCGCGATCAGCAGCGACCGGGGCGAGGTCCGCCGGTCGGCGGTCAGCGCGCCGTACGGTCCCTCCGCCCACACGCGGGTGCCGGGACGCAGCAGGGCCACGCCCGCGCTGTGCGTGCCCAGCGCCTTCACCGTGATCCGCATCAGGTCCCCGCGGGGCGGCGCCGACAGCGAGTACGGCGACGAGGTCCAGGCCAGCTCCCGGGTCAGGAACCGCCACCGGAAGAACTGCCCGGCCCGCGCGTCCAGCTCGCCCAGCCGCCGCCCGCGCACCACGACCGAGTACACACCGGGCGCCTCCGGCTGCACCGACTCCACCCGCAGCCGGTGGCGCAGGTTCAGCCGTACGGGCACCAGCACCCGGAACCACAGGACCAGACCGGCCACCCCCAGGTACAGCGCGTACCAGGCGGCGGTGGCCACCGGGTGTCCGTTGAAGTCGTTCCCCAGGACGAGCTGGTGGCTGAACGCCAGGAACACGGCCGCGTAGGTCAGCAGATGCACGTAGTACCAGAACTCGTGGCTGGTACGGCGGCGCACGGCACGCATCGACGTCACACCGACCGCGAGGAGGATCACCGTGCCGAGGGTGGTCCGCAGCATCTCCGGGTAGTCCGTGACCACGGTCAGCGTCTCGCGCAGCAGTGACTGGCCGTCCTGGGCGGCGTACCCGGCGAGGATCAGCACCACGTGCGCCACCAGCAGGCAGATCGTGTAGCGGCCGGCCATCGCGTGCCAGCGCGCCACCCGGTCGGAGCCGATCCGCCGCTCCAGCAGCGGCACCCGTGCCATCAGGCCGACGAGCACCGCGCAGGCGTACCCGCTCAGCAGGCCCGCGATCCGCCCGGCGCCGGTCAGCCAGCCGGCCGCGCCGACCACGGAGCCGGTGTCGTGCCACCACAGGGCGACGACGGCGGCCGCCCCCGCCCACAGGGCGGCCAGGAGCGGTCCGGCGGGGGAGGGCCGGGCGGGCGGTGCCACGGGGGGTGCCGTGCGCGGCGGCTGGAGGGTGCTCATGGATCGGGTCCTTTCGCCTGTCGCGCCCACTGTGCGGGCCCAACCTTTGAAGGACCTCTCAACGGGACCCCGCGCGGCGGACTCAGAGGAAACTCAGAGCCGCCGCAGAGGCACACCGGTCCCGCCAGGGGCGATGCTGGAGGCAGCCATGAACACCACTCGCTCCGGGCGCCCCGCCCTGACCCGCCCCGACGGCACCCCGCTGCGCGTCCTCGTCGTCGACGACGACCCCGACCTCGCCGAGGTGCTCTCCGGGGCGCTGCGCTACGAGGGCTGGCAGGTCCGCACCGCCGGCGACGGCGCCTGCGCGCTGACCGCCGCCCGCGAGCTGCTGCCCGACGCCGTCGTCCTGGACGTGATGCTCCCCGACACCGACGGCTTCGCCGTCCTGCGCGCGCTGCACGGCGTGCGTCCGGACGTGTGCGTGCTGTTCCTCACCGCCCGGGACGCGGTCGAGGACCGGATCGCCGGGATCACCGCGGGCGGCGACGACTACGTCACCAAGCCGTTCAGCCTGGAGGAGGTCGTCGCCCGGCTGCGCGGCCTGCTGCGCCGCGCCGGGATGGCCCGCCAGGCCGAGGAGGGACCCCGGCTGACCGTCGGCGACCTGGTCATGGACGAGGAGGCCCGCGAGGTGACCCGGGGAGGCGAGCTGATCGAACTGTCACCGACCGAGTTCGAGCTGCTGCGTTTCCTGATGCGCAATCCGCGCCGGGTGCTGAGCAAGGCGCAGATCCTCGACCGGGTGTGGTCCTACGACTTCGGCGGCCGCGCCCACGTGGTGGAGCTGTACATCTCCTACCTGCGCAAGAAGGTGGACGCCGGCCGCGAGCCGCTGATCCACACCGTGCGCGGGGCGGGGTACGTGCTGAAGCCGGCGACGCGGTGAGGGCCCCGCGGTGGTCCTGGTCACCGTCCTGGCCGCGCACGCTGCGGACCCGGCTGACCGTCGGACTGGTGGTGCTGCTGGCCGTCGGCAGCGCCGCGGTGGGGGTGGCGGCCGTGGTCGAGCTGGAGCGCTTCCTGACCGGCCGGGTCGACCAGCAGCTCGCCGAGGCCGGCCCCCGCTTCCCCGCGAGCCTGGAGCGCGGCGGAGTGCCGGACGGCCGCGACGACCACGACGGCGACGAACTCGGCGACACCCGGCACCAGGCCACCGGCACCTTCGGCGCCCGGCTGGTGGACGGCGAGGTGACGCACGCGGCGGTGATCCGCTCGGGCGACGCTGCGGCGGACCTCGACGCCGGCCTCACCCCCGGGGACGAGCGCAGGCTCGCCGCCGTGCCCGTCGACGGGCACGGCCACACGATCCGCCTCTCCGGCCTCGACGAGTACCGGGTCAGGGCGGTCCGGGGACTCGACGGCGATGTCATGATCACCGGGTTGCCGCTGGAGCCGGTGGAAGCCGCCGGACACCGGCTGATGCTGGTGTCCGGCGTCGTCTTCGGCATCGTGCTCACCGCCACCGGCGTGGCCGGGGCACTGTGGGTGCGCTGGTCGCTGCGCCCGCTCAGCCGGGTCGCGGCGACCGCCACCCGGGTCAGCGAACTGCCGCTGGCCAGCGGCGAGGTGGCCCTGCCGCCGCGGGTGCCGGACGCCGATCCGCGCACCGAGGTGGGCCGCCTGGCGGCCGCCTTCAACCGGATGCTGGGGCATGTGGAGGGCGCGCTGACCAAGCGCCACGCGAGCGAGGAGCGGCTGCGCCGGTTCGCCGCCGACGCCAGCCACGAGCTGCGCACCCCGGTGGCCTCGGTGCGCGGCCACGCCGAGCTGGCGCTGCTCCATCCGGGACCGGTGACCCCGGAGGTGACGCGGGCGCTGGAGCGGATCGCGGCGGAGTCGGCCCGGATGGGGGAGATGGTCGACGAGATGCTGCTGCTGGCCCGGCTGGACGCCGGCCGGCCGCTGGAGCGCCGCCCGGTGGATCTGACCCGCCTGGTGCTGGACGCCGTCACGGACGCGCGCGCCGCCGGTCCCGGCCACCGCTGGGAACTGGAGCTGCCCGAGGAGCCGGTGACCGTCGAGGGCGACGCCCACCGTCTGCACCAGGTGGTGGCCAACCTGCTGGCCAACGCGCGTCTGCACACGCCCCGGGGCACCAAGGTGACGGTGGCCCTGCGGGTGGCGGACGCGGAGGCGGTCCTCACCGTGCACGACGACGGGCCGGGCGTCCCCGCCGAGATCCGGCCCACCGTCTTCGAACGCTTCACCCGTGCCGATCGCCGCCGCGTGGACGCCTCCGGCGGAGGAGCGGGCCTGGGCCTGTCGATCGTGTCGGCGGTGGTCGCGGCCCACGACGGGAGCGTGCGGCTGGACAGCGAGCCGGGGTCGACGACGTTCACCGTACGGCTCCGGGCCACGTCGGCGTCCTGACCGGGGAGCCGGGGGCCGGGCTTCAGGTCACCGACGGGGGCAGCGGCAGCGGCAGGCCGGGCAGTCCGTCCATGCTGACGGCGATGTGCTCCTTCGTGCCGAAGTAGGCGTCGAGCGAGGCGTCGTCCTCCCGTTCGAAGCGCCGTCGGTGCAGGTCGCGGTCGGCGTCGTAGGTCATGAAGGGCACCGCGTAGCCGCAGGTGTCGCGGACGAGTTCGGCGCGGACGACGATGATCGCGCGCAGCCCGTGCGGGCGGGGGTCGATGTCCGGGAAGCGGGCGAGGAGCCCGGGGAAGCGGGGGTCGTCGCGGAAGACCGGCTCACCGCGCCCGTGCACCCGCACGATGTTCGGCGGCCCCTGGAAGGCGCACCACATCAGTGTGATCCGCCCGTTCTCGCGGAGGTGGGCGACGGTCTCCGCGTTCGATCCCGCGAAGTCCAGATAGGCCACGGTGTGCTCGTCGAGCACCGCGAAGGAGCCCTTGAGGCCCTTGGGGGAGAGGTTGACCGTGCCGTCGCCGGACAGGGGCGCGGTCGCGGTGAAGAAGACCGGCTGCGACTCGATGAAGGACCGGAGCCTGCCGTCGATGCGTTCGTGGGTCTTTCCCATGAGCGACGAGTATCCGGCAAGATCTTTCATCTGTCTAAGGAGTTTGCCCCCCTCGCTCGGGCGCGGACCCCGGACGCGGGCCCCCGGGCACCGGTGCCCGGCCCCGGAGCGCCGCCCCGGCGGTATGACGCACCGGGGCGGCCTCGGGTCGGTCAGATCACTTGTTCAGGGCGCAGCCGGCCAGGGCGTCGAGGCCCTGCGGGCGGTCCGCCGTGCGGCCGATGGCCGTGGCGATGCGGTTGATCGTCGCGACGCGCTTGCTCTGCAGCGGGCCGAGGATGGCGTTGTCGACGAAGTTGGGGCCGCCCTGTCCGACGGTGTTGACCAGGCGCGTGTTGGCCTCCTGGATCTGCTTCTGGAGGAGGGCGAGGTTGCGGTCCACCTCGGCCTGCGCGGAGGCCGGCACGTCGGGCAGCCGGGAGGCCACGTCCGGGCAGGTGATGGTGCCGACGGCCGCGTTCCCGGCACCGCCGCCGGCGTTCCCGTTGCCGTTGCCGTTGTTCCCCGCGTTCCCCATGTCGCCGGCGTTGTTGTCGCCCGCGTTTCCGTTGTTCTCGGCGTTCCCCGCTCCGTCCCCGGCGTTCCCCGCCCCGCCCCCGGCGTTCAGCACACACCCGGCGAGCGATTCGAGCCCCTGCGGCTTGGCAGCCGTGCGCCCGATGGAGATGGCGATCCGCTCGATGGTGGACGCGCGCTTGCCCTGCAGCGGGCCGAGGATGGCGTTGTCGACGAAGTTGGGGCCGCCCTGTCCGACGGTGTTGACCAGGCGCGTGTTGGCCTCCTGGATCTGCTTCTGGAGAAGGGCGAGGTTGCGGTCCACCTCGGCCCGTGCGGAGGCCGGCACGTCCGGCAGCCGCGAGGCCACGTCCGGGCAGCTGATCGTCCCCGGCGACGCGAGGGTCCGGGCGGCGGTGGTGTCCTTCTTCTCGGACGTCTCCCCGGCGAGGGCGGAACCGGCGATGACGGCGCCGGAGAGCACCACGGCGGCGGCGCCGCCGATGAACGCCACGCGACGCTTGTTGTACTTCGGAAGAGCCCTGGACATGCGGATGCCTCACTACGGGTCGGAGGGTTCGTCGGTCGAATCGCGGCGCCTGCGTTCGGCGAGAGGTACGAGCAAGCGGTTTCCCGCGTTCAAAGAGGCGCGGGATCCGGCAGGAATTGACGAATCATGCAGTGCTCTGCATAATCATGCAGAAGTGCGGTTCGTCCGTCGACACACCGAGGAGCAGCGCAAGTGAGCAGCAACAGCGGAGACGTCCGGCTCTGGGGCGGCCGTTTCGCCGACGGTCCCGCCGAGGCCCTGGCCAAGCTGTCCGCGTCCGTCCACTTCGACTGGCGGCTCGCGCCCTACGACATCGCCGGTTCGCGTGCCCACGCGCGCGTGCTGCACCGGGCGGGGCTGCTCACCGAGGACGAGCTGGCCCGGATGACCGCCGGGCTGGACCGGCTCGAAGCCGACGTGGCGGACGGCTCCTTCGTCGGCACCGTCGCCGACGAGGACGTGCACACCGCCCTGGAACGCGGCCTGCTGGAGCGGCTCGGCCCCGACCTGGGCGGCAAGCTCCGGGCCGGCCGGTCCCGCAACGACCAGGTGGCCACCCTCTTCCGGATGTACCTGCGCGACCACGCCCGGATCATCGGCGGTCTGATCGCCGACCTCCAGGACGCGCTGATCGGCCTGGCCGAGGCTCACCCGGACGTGGCGATGCCCGGCCGCACCCACCTTCAGCACGCCCAGCCGGTGCTCTTCGCCCACCACGTCCTCGCGCACGTCCAGTCGCTGTCCCGGGACGCCGAGCGGCTGCGCCAGTGGGACGCGCGTACGGCGGTCTCGCCCTACGGCTCGGGCGCGCTCGCCGGCTCCTCCCTGGGCCTGGACCCGGAGGCGGTCGCCCAGGACCTCGGTTTCGAGCACGGCTCGGCGGCCAACTCCATCGACGGCACGGCCTCGCGCGACTTCGTCGCCGAATTCGCCTTCATCACCGCGATGATCGGGGTCGACCTCTCCCGGATCGCCGAGGAGATCATCATCTGGAACACGAAGGAGTTCTCCTTCGTGACCCTGCACGATGCCTTCTCCACCGGCTCGTCGATCATGCCGCAGAAGAAGAACCCGGACATCGCGGAGCTGGCGCGCGGCAAGAGCGGCCGGCTCATCGGCAATCTGACCGGCCTGCTCGCCACCCTCAAGGCCCTCCCGCTCGCGTACAACCGCGACCTTCAGGAGGACAAGGAGCCGGTGTTCGACTCCTGCGACCAGCTGGAGGTCCTGCTGCCCGCCTTCACCGGCATGATGGCCACCCTCACCGTGCACCGCGAGCGCATGGAGGAACTGGCGCCGGCCGGCTTCTCGCTGGCCACCGACATCGCCGAGTGGCTGGTCAGGCAGGGCGTGCCGTTCCGGGTGGCGCACGAGGTGGCCGGGGAGTGCGTGAAGGTCGCCGAGGCCGAGGGCAAGGAGCTGGGCGACCTGACCGACGAGCAGTTCGCGAAGATCTCCTCCCACCTCACCCCCGAGGTCCGCACGGTCCTCGACGTCCCCGGCGCCCTGGCCTCCCGTGACGGACGCGGCGGTACGGCGCCCAGCGCGGTCGCCGTCCAGCTGGCCGAGGTGAAGGCGGACGTCGCGGCCCAGCACGAGTGGGCGACCGCCAGGAAGTGAGGTGAGGGC
Organism: Streptomyces sp. bgisy159; assembly: GCF_965341775.1. GTDB lineage: Bacteria > Actinomycetota > Actinomycetes > Streptomycetales > Streptomycetaceae > Streptomyces. The sequence goes on from NZ_CBDQZH010000007.1 coordinate 173,018, forward strand.
ATCGCGGGTTACGTTGGTCGGGCAGCGTCAAGGAACCGACCGAACGGAGCCCGCGATGCCCTTCGCCCGCCTGGCCTCTGCGACGACCCCCACCTGCCACATCGGCCTGGGGCTGGCCGCCGTCGGCCGCCCGGGCTACATCAATCTGGGCCGGGACCGCGACCTGCCCGAGGACCGCACCGTCGACGCGCTGCGCGAGCGCACCCACGAACTCCTCGACGCCGCCTACGCGCAGGGCGTGCGCTACTTCGACGTCGCCCGCTCCTACGGCCGTTCCGAGGAGTTCCTCGCCGACTGGCTGCGCGCCCGCCCCGACGTCGACGACGTCGTCATCGGCAGCAAGTGGGGCTACTCCTACACCGCCGACTGGTCCACCGAGGCCGAGGTGCACGAGGTGAAGGACCACGGCCTCGCGACGTACGAGCGGCAGCGCGCCGAGAGCCGGGCCCTGCTCGGCGACCGCCTCGACCTCTACCAGATCCACTCCGTGACCCCCGACAGCCCCGCGCTCACGGACAAGGAACTCCACGCCCGGCTCGCCGAGGCCGCCGCCGAGGGCCTCACCGTCGGCTTCTCCACCAGTGGCCCCGACCAGGCCGCCGCCGTCCGCGCCGCGCTCGCCGTCACGGTCGACGGCGAACCCCTCTTCCGTACCGTCCAGTCGACCTACAACGCCCTGGAGACCTCGGCCGGCCCCGCGCTCGCCGAAGCGTACGACGCCGGGCTCACGGTGATCGTCAAGGAGGGCATGGCCAACGGGCGGCTCGCCGAGCCGAACGCGCCCGACGCGCTGAAGGCGGTGGCGCGGGAGACCGGCCTGGGCTGCGACGCGGTCGCCCTCGCGGTGATCCTGCGCCGGCCGTGGGCCGGGGTCGTCCTCTCCGGCGCCGCCACCACGCTCCAGCTCGCCTCGAACCTGCACGCCCCGGCCGTCGACCTCGACGAGGACCAGGCGTCCCGGCTCGCCGCCCTGGTGGAGGAGCCCGGCGCCTACTGGGAGCGGCGCGGGTACCTGCCCTGGCACTGACGGCACCTGCCCCGGGTCCCGCCCGAAGACCGGACGTCCATCCCACCCAGCCTGAGCCACGCACGCCTATTGTGAGACGTGACTGTCTCACATGGGTTATGGTTGTCTCATGGCTGTCGATCGTGACCAGGTGCTCCGCAGCGCCGCCGCCCTGCTGACCCGGAGATCCACCGCGACCATGGACGAGGTCGCCAAGGCCGCCGGGATCAGCCGGGCCACCCTGCACCGGCACTTCGCCGGGCGGGACGCGCTCGTCCGGGCGCTGGAGTCGCTCGGCATCGCCGAGTGCGAGGCCGCCCTGGACGCGGCCCGCATCGACGACGGCCCCGCGGCCGACGCGGTACGGCGCCTGGTCCGCGCACTGGAGCCCGCCGCCGGGCTGCTCGCCTTCCTCTACACCGAGAACCAGCTGTTCGAGGGGGAGGAGGTCGACGCGGGCTGGTCCCGGATGGACGACCGGATCTCCGCCCTGTTCCGGCGCGGCCAGCTGGACGGCGAGTTCCGCATCGACCTGACGCCGGCGTGGCTCACCGAGGCGCTGTTCGGACTGCTCGCCTCCGGCGCCTGGGTCGTGCAGAGCGGCAAGGGCGCCCCCAAGGACTTCCACCACATGACCACCGAGCTGCTGCTCGGCGGCGCACTGCGAAGAGAGGAATCATGACCAGCACCCTGCGGCCGGCGGTCACGGCGGAGACGGAGGGGCGCCCGGGCCGCTGGCTCGCGCTCTGCGTCCTCGTCCTCGCCGTGCTGCTGGTGGCCGTGGACGCCACCGTCCTCGGCCTGGCCACCCCGTACATCAGTGAGGACCTGAAGCCCTCCGGCACGCAGCTGCTGTGGATCGGCGACGTCTACTCCTTCGTCATCGCCGGTCTGCTGGTCTCCATGGGCAGTCTCGGCGACCGCATCGGCCGCAAGCGGATCCTGCTGGGCGGCGCCACCGCGTTCGGCGCGATGTCCGTGCTGAACGCCTACGCCACCACCCCCGAGGCGATGATCGCGGCCCGTGCGCTGCTCGGAGTCGCCGGCGCGACCCTGATGCCGGCCACCCTCGCGCTGATCCGCAACCTCTTCCACGACCCGCGCGAACGCAGTCTGGCCGTGGGCATCTGGGGCGCCACGGCCTCCGCGGGCACGGCGGTCGGCCCGATCGCGGGCGGGTTCCTGCTGGAGCACTTCTGGTGGGGCTCGGTCTTCCTCGTCAACCTGCCCGTGATGGCGGTCCTCGTCGTGGTCGGCATCCGGCTGCTGCCCGAGTCCCGCGACCCGCACCCCGGCCCCTGGGACCCGGCCAGTGTCCTGCTGTCGCTGGTCGGCATGATCGGCCTGGTGTACGCCGTCAAGGAGGCGGCCGCGCACGGCGTCACCTGGCCCACCCTGGCCGCGGGCCTGCTGGGCGCGGGCGCGCTGTACGCCTTCGTGCGCCGCCAGCTGACCCTGCCCGACCCCCTGCTGGACATGCGGCTGTTCACCGACCGCGGCTTCAGCGGCGCGGTCCTCGCCGACCTGCTGACCATCCTGGGCCTGTCCGGGCTGGTGTTCTTCCTCTCCCAGTACCTGCAACTCGTACAGGGCAGGCCTCCGTTCGAGGCGGGCCTGGCCGAGCTCCCGGCGGCCGTCGGCGCCGTGGCGGCGGGCCTGGTGGCCGGCCGCGCGGCTCGCCGGTTCTCGGTGCGCTCGGTGGTCTCCGGCGGCCTCGCGGCGGTCGGCCTGGCGCTGGCCGCGCTGGCCACCGTGGACGCCTCGACCGGCTATCCCCTGCTCGGCGCGGCCCTGCTGGTGGTCGGCGTCGGCGCCGGGTTCTCCTTCACGGTGACCGCCGACGTCATCCTGTCCACGGTCTCGAAGGAGAAGGCCGGCGCCGCCTCCGCCGTCTCCGAGACGGCGTACGAACTCGGCGCGGCCCTCGGCATCGCGGTCCTCGGCTCCATCGTGACCGGCGTCTACCGCGGCTTCCCGGCTCCCGCAGGCACCCCGGCGGAGGCCCACGAGTCCCTCGGCAACGCGGTGGAGACGGCGCGGGCCCTGCCGCCGGACACGGCCCGGGCGCTGCTGTCGTCGGCCCGCGACTCCTTCGTCGACGGCTTGACGACAGCGGCCGCCGCGGGCGCGACGGTCCTGCTGGCGGCGTCGGTGGCGGCGTGGTTCATGCTGCGAGACGCCCGGCTGGAGAGCCGGCCGTAGCGAAGCGGGGCGGCGCCACTGGTGCCGCCCCGGCAACGGCTCCTTAGGCCGCCTTCGCCTTGGTCGCGTACATGTCCACGTACTCCTGCCCGGACAGCCGCATGACCTCGGTCATCACCGAGTCGGTCACCGCCCGCAGCACGTAGCGGTCCCGGTCCATCCCCTCGTACCGGGAGAACTCCAGCGCCTCACCGAAGCGAACGGTCACCCGGCACGGCCGCGGGATCCCGGCCCCGCCCGGCTGGATGCGGTCCGTCCCGATCATCGCGAAGGGGACCACCGGCGCACCGGTCATCAGCGTCAGCCGCGCGATCCCGGTGCGCCCCCGGTACAGCCGCCCGTCGGGCGAGCGCGTCCCCTCGGGGTAGATGCCGAACACCTTGCCCTCGTCCAGGATCCGCCGCCCGGTCATCAGCGCGGCGACGCCGCCCTTGCCGCCGTCGCGGTCGACGGGGATCATGCCGACCCCGGTGAAGAACCAGGCCATCAGACGGCCCTTGAGGCCCTTGCCGGTGACGTACTCGTCCTTGCCGATGAAGAACACCTGACGGTCGCAGACCAGGGGCAGGATCATCGAGTCGATGAACGTCAGGTGGTTGCCGGCCAGGATGACCGGCCCGTCGCCGGGAATGTTCTCCACGCCCTCGACCCGTGGGCGGAACATCAGGCGCATGACCGGTCCGAGCACTGCCTTGATGAGCGCGAAGCGGGACAACGGGTCCTCCGACGTCAAGGGATTGCGGTATGACTCTGTGCAGGTGAGGACGATACTCGCGGTGCCCGGGGTGACGCACATCGGGTACCCGGGGGTTCACCGAGGCCTTACGAACTATTGACGCGGTCTTGCCTTCACCACCGTCGAGGAAACGCCACGTCACACGGTCCGTCACATGGCTGGAACGACACGCACCGTCACCCGTCCGTTCCACCCGGCGCTTCCCTTGCGTCATGTCCACGCCCCTACGATCGGCGCGCACCGACCCGAGCCGACGGCAGGAGGCCCCATGGCAGCACAGGAGTCGAACGAGCAGGCAGCGGCCAGGACCGGACGGCGGGCCCTGCTGGGCGCGGCCGTCCTCGGCACCGGGGGAGCGGTCCTCGGACTGCCCGGGACGGCGCGGGCGGCCGGGGCCCGGCACGGCGGAGGGATGAAGAACCTTCCGGTACCGACGATCATCGGCCATCGCGGCGCCAGCGGGTACCGTCCCGAACACACCTTCGGCTCCTATGAACTGGCTCTCGACCTGGGCGCCGACATCGTCGAGGCGGGCGACCTGGTGCCCACCAGGGACGGGCACCTCGTCTGCCGTCACGAACCGGAGATCGGCGGCACCACGGACGTGGCCGACCATCCCGAGTTCGCCGACCGCAGGACGACGAAGACACTCGACGGGACCTCCGTCACCGGCTGGTTCACCGAGGACTTCACGCTCGCCGAGCTCAAGACGCTGCGCGCGGTCGAGCGCATCCCGGCCAACCGCCCCCACAACACCCTCTACGACGGCCGCTGGGAGATCCCCACCTTCGAGGAGGTCCTCAGGTGGCAGGACGAGCAGACCCGCAAGCGCGGCAGGCAGGTCTGGATCTACCCCGAGACCAAGCACCCCACCTACTTCCGCCGGCTCGGCCTCGGCCTGGAGGAGCGGGTCGCCAAGCTGCTGCGCAGGCACCGCAAGGACCGGCGTGACTCCCCGGTCATCGTGCAGTCCTTCGAACCCAGCAGCATCCAGCGCCTGAACAGGCTGGTCGACAACCCGCTCGTGGTGCTGCTGTCCGGCCCCGCCTCCCGCCCCTGGGACTTCGTCGAGGCGGGCGACCCGCGCACCGTCGCCGACCTGGTCACCCGCAGGGGCCTGCGCGAGATCGCCTCCTACGCCCAGGGCATCGGCCCCACGCTCGACCTGGTCATCCCCAAGGACGCGGACGGCCGCCTCACCGAGCCGACCACCCTGGTGCGGGACGCCCACGCGGTCGGCCTGGTCCTGCACCCCTGGACGATGCGCAACGAGAACCCGTTCCTGCCCGCGGACTTCCGCGAGGGCACCGCCCCGGACGCCTACGGCGATGTCTTCGGCGCCTACCGCACCTACTTCGCCACCGGCATCGACGGCGTCTTCACCGACCAGCCCGACACCGGCCTGCTGGCCCGCGAGGAGCACCGGCGCGCCTGACGCCCCCCATTGGGGTGACGCCGGCCCGCCCGGGCAACCCGCGGCCCGGGCGCCGGCGTCGTGCCCGGTGTGACTCCCACCCCACCCCCCACCGCACCTGCCCACGCCCTGCTGGCCGACCTCACCCCCCTGCTCGCCGCCGAGGCCGGCGCCGAGGCCCACGCGACGGGGACCGAGCCCGGCGATCTGGAACAGGCGGTCTGGCTCCGCTTCCTGGAACGGCTCGCCGTCGACGGGCCGCCGCTGGACCTCCCCCGCTGGCTGCGCCGGACCGTGCGCGCCGAGTCCCGCCGCACCCGCCGTACGGCCCGCCGCGAACACCCGAGCGCCATCGACCCGGCCGACGACCGCGGGCGCGACCCCGAGCACCTGGTTCTCTCGGCCGCCGGCCGCCGTGCCCTGCGCGAGGCGGTGCGCCGGCTGCCCGGCCGCTGCCCCCGGCTGATCGAGGCACTGCTCTCGCCGAGAGACCTCACCTACCGGGAGATCGCGGGGGAGTTGGGTATCTCACAGGGCTCTCTGGGGCCGGAACGTTCCAGATGTCTGGGATGTCTGCGTCGTCTGCTCACACCGGAGGTTGCGGCGGGCGGAGCGCGGGGATAGGAGTGAGGTACAACAGGTGATCAGGTGAGCGGGAGGCATGCACACATGGGCATGAGCGTGACCATCTCGGCAGCGACCGACCGGGACGCCGAGCAGATCTTCAGGCTGCAGTACCTGTGCTTCCAGAGCGAGGCCGCGCTGTACGGCAACTACCGCATCGACCCGCTCGTCCAGACCCTGGACTCGGTCCGCGAGGAACTCGCCACCGACTGCGTCTTCGTGGCCCGGCTGGGCGACGAGGTGGTCGGCTCGGTCCGCGGCAAGGTCACCGAGGACGGTGCCGCCGCCATCGGCAAGCTCTGCGTCCACCCCCGCCTCCAGGGCCACGGCATCGGCGCCCGCCTGCTGCGCGCCGCCGAGTCGGCCCTCGTCGAGGAGCGCGGCGCCAAGAAGTTCCGCCTCCACACCGGCCACCGCAGCGAGGGCAACCTCCGTCTCTACCGCCGCGTGGGGTACGAGACCGTCGGCACGGCCGAGGGCGCCGACGGCGTACGGATGATCGTCCTGGAGAAGCAGGCGGGGGCTTTCGCGGCGACGGCCTGACGAGCTCTCACCGGGGGCGCGGGACGCCGTGCGGGCGACCACGACGCGCGGCACCGGCGCCCCCGCAGGTCGCTTCAGGCCCCCTGCCGCTCCCGCGCCCTGCGCAGCCAGTACAGGGCGGAGACCGGCAGCAGCACCGGGATGAACACGTACCCCATGCCGTACTTCGACCACACGGTCGCGTCGGGGAACGCCGACGGATCCACGACGGTCCACGTACCGACGATCAGCACCCCGGCCAGCTCGGCCGCACAGCACAGCGAGGCCACCCGGCGTGCCGTCTCCCCGCCGCGCACCAAGGTGTAGGTGATGAACCCGTACACCACACCCGCCACCGCCGACAGCGAGTACGCGAGCGGCGCCCGGTCGAACTCGGTGGCGATCTGGTACACCGAGCGCGACACGGCTCCGACGACCATCACCCCGTAGAGCCACACCAGCAGCATCCCCGGCCCGCTGATCAGCCGTCGCCGCGCCGGCCGCTCCCGCGTCGCCGTCACCTCAGCCTCCCCAGATGTCATAGAGGCGGACCTCCAGCACGGCCAGCACCACTCCGGACGCGGCGACCGTCACCGACCCCCACCGCGTCCGCTCGGCCAGCGACATGAAGCCGGCCGCCGGCACGCACGCCACGGCGCCCAGCAGGTACGCCACGAAGATCGTCGTGCCCTGCCCCGGCTTCTCGCCCCGCGCCAGCAGCACGATCCCGGCCACCAGCTGCACCAGCGCCAGCACCGAGACCACGGCCATCCCGGCGAAGTGCCAGTCCTTCGTCGGCTGGTCGCGGTAGGCCGCCCAGCCGCACCACGCGGCGAGGATCAGCGCGGCGACACCGGTCACCAGCGTCAGGGCATCGAACATGCAGCGACCCTATTACGGCGCGGCGGACACCCCGCGCCCGGGCCGGTCGCCGTGGCGTCGGCCACAGTCCGGCGTCGTCCGCGAGACGGTCCCGCCCCGCCGGCCGACCGCTTGTCGGCCTTGTCGGCACTGGGCGCGGACGTCGCAATCGCGCTCTGCGTCCCACCCTGCCCCTGTCCATGACCGTCCAGTATGCGGACAACGCGTGCCGGGTCAGGACCGTACGTCTGCTTTACTGCTCGCATGACCACGACGAGCCACCGCATCTGCGCGACCGGGGCGACCATGCCGCCCGGTGCTCGTTGTCTGTGTCCCCCGTGCCGAATGCGCGCCTTCTAGAGGGCCCCCGCACCATCCCAGCTCGCGCCCCGAAGCGAGCGCCGCGGCGCTCCCGTACGCCCTGAGCCGTACGGCCCGTCCGCCCCGCACACTCTCCCCCCGGTTCGGCACGCCGGGGAAACGTGTCGCGTCCCGACCGTATGCACCCGTGCGCCCGGGCACACCCACGCCCGCGCACTCGACAGTGACGGAAACCCAGTGATCACCACATCGGGCCTGACCAAGATCTACCGGGCTCACCGCGGCCGCGGCCCCGAGGTCGTCGCCCTCGACGGCGTCGACCTGCACGTCCGGAAGGGCGAGGTGTACGGCGTCATCGGCCAGTCCGGCGCCGGCAAGTCCTCGCTGATCCGCTGCGTGAACCTGCTCGAACGCCCCACCTCCGGCACGGTCACCGTCGCCGGCCAGGACCTCACCGCCCTGGCCGGGCGCGGCCCGCGGGCCGGCAGGGAACTGCGGCGGGCGCGCAGCCGGATCGGCATGGTCTTCCAGCACTTCAACCTGCTGTCCTCGCGAACCGTGCAGGACAACGTCGAACTCCCCCTGGAAATCCTCGGCAAGTCGAGGAGGGAACGTTCCGCCAAGGCGCTGGAGCTCCTCGACCTGGTCGGCCTCGCCGACAAGGCCCGGGCCTACCCGGCCCAGTTGTCCGGCGGCCAGAAGCAGCGCGTCGGTATCGCCCGGGCCCTCGCCGGCGACCCCGAGGTGCTCCTGTCCGACGAGGCCACCAGCGCCCTCGACCCGGACACCACCCGCCAGATCCTCCAGCTGCTGCGCGACCTGAATCGGCAGCTCGGTCTCACCGTCCTGCTCATCACCCACGAGATGGACGTCGTGAAATCGGTCTGCGACTCGGCCGCGCTGATGGAGAAGGGCCGCGTCGTCGAGTCCGGGACGGTCGGCGAACTGCTCGCCACCCCCGGCTCACGGCTCGCCTCGGCGCTCTTCCCCGTCGGCGGCGAGGCCACCGGCGCCGACCGCACCGTCGTGGACGTCACCTTCCACGGCGAGGCGGCGACCCAGCCGGTCGTCTCCCGGCTCTCGCGCACCTACAACATCGACATATCGATCCTCGGAGCCGCCGTCGACACCGTCGGCGGCCTCCAGATAGGCCGGATGCGCCTCGCGCTGCCCGGCCGCTACGAGGACAACGTCGTCCCCATCGGCTTCCTGCGCGAGCAGGGCCTGCAGATCGACATCCCCGGCCGTGAGGCGGCCCCGCTGACGGAAGGCGCCCGACTGTGACCTGGTCCGAGATGCAGCCCCTGCTCGGCGAGGCGTGCGGGGACACCCTCTACATGGTCGGCTGGGCCACGCTCGTCGCCGTCGTCGGCGGCCTCCCGCTCGGCATCCTGCTGGTCCTCACCGACAAGGGCGGACTGCTGCAGAACGCCGTCGCCAACAAGGTGACCGGGCAGATCGTGAACGTCGCCCGCTCCCTGCCGTTCATCATCCTGATGGTCGCACTGATGTCCTTCACCCGCTGGGTCACCGGTACCACCATCGGCCGGGACGCCGCGATCGTCCCGCTGGCCGTGGGGGCCGTCCCGTTCTTCGCCCGGCTGGTCGAGACGGCCGTCCGCGAAGTGGACGGCGGGCTGGTCGAGGCGGTGCAGTCGATGGGCGGCAACACCTGGACGGTGGTGCGCAAGGTCCTCGTTCCCGAGGCCCTGCCCTCCCTCGTCTCCGCCACCACGACCACGGTCGTCGCGCTCATCGGCTACTCGGCGATGGCCGGCACGGTCGGCGCCGGCGGCCTCGGCGACATCGCCATCCGCTACGGCTACCAGCGCTTCGAGACCGGCCTGATGTGGATCACCGTCGCGATCCTCGCCGTCGCCATCTCCGCCATCCAGTTCGCCGGCGACTACGCGGCCCGCTCCCTGCACCGGCGCGGCGGCGGTTTCCGGCCCGCACCGGGCCACCTCCCGCTCAAGGCCGCCACGCCGGGCGAGCCGGCCGAGCCCGCACCCGGCAAGGCCGTCTGAGCCCACCCCGGCAAGGCCGCCCCCCAGAACTCCCCGTCCACCCACGACGGGGCCGCACCACCCAAGGAAAGGCACTTTTCGTGCGTAACACCGCCAAGATCACCACCGCCGTCCTCGCCGGAGCCCTCACCTTCGGGCTCACCGCCTGCGGCTCCGGCTCCGACGCCGCCGCCGACGACACGCTGACCGTCGCCGCCACCCCCACCCCCCAGGGCGAGATCCTCACCTACGTCAAGGACAACCTGGCGAAGAAGGCGGGCCTCGAGCTGGAGGTGAAGGAGTTCACCGACTACGTCACCCCCAACACCGCCGTGCAGCAGGGCGAGGTGGACGCCAACTACTTCCAGCACCAGCCCTACCTGGACGACTTCAACCAGAAGAACGGCACCGACATCGTGGCCGTGCCCGGCGCCACCGTGCACCTGGAGCCGCTCGGCGTCTACTCCAAGACGCTCAAGAAGCTCACGGACCTCGAACAGGGCGCCACGGTCGCCCTGCCGAACGACACCACCAACGAGGCCCGGGCGCTGAAACTGCTGGAGGCGCGCGGCCTGATCCGGCTGAAGTCCGGCGTCGGCTACGCCGCCACCCCCAAGGACGTCACCGCCAACCCCAAGGGCCTGAAGTTCGAGGAACTGGAGGCGGCCCTGCTGCCGCGCTCGCTCGGCGACGTCGACGCCGCGGTGATCAACGGCAACTACGCCCTGGAGGCCGACCTCAGCCCCGCGAGGAACGCCCTCGCCGCCGAGTCCCCCGAGGGCAACCCCTACGGCAACTTCCTCGCCGTCAAGAAGGGCCACGAGAACGACGAGGCCGTCCGGAAGCTGGCCGAACTCCTCACCTCCCCCGAGGTGAAGAAGTTCATCCAGGACAAGTACGACGGTGCGGTCGTCGCGGCCTTCTGACCCGGTGTCACCCCACCTGGGGTCCGCTCGTTCACAACGGGCGGACCCCGTGGTGCGGTTCAGTGCTTTCATGCTGCATGCTGGGCAGTTCAGCAGGCCCTGAAGGCTTTCCGAAGGTTACGGAGCGGCGCATGACGAGCACCTTCCCCACCATCTCCATCAGCACGGAGCGGTTGGTGCTGCGTCCCCTCGACGAGGACGACGTGCCCGCGCTGGCCGCGATGATGAACGACGAACAGGTCGGTGCCTGGACCGGCGCGCCCCAGCCGTTCACCGAGGAAACGGCCCGCGACTGGATCACCGACCGGGCGCCCACCGAACGCACCGCCGGCCGCGGCCTGCACCTCGCCGTCACCGAGTTCCTGACCCAGCGTCTGGTCGGGCTCATCCAACTGGGCCGCACCGACTGGCACGTCCGCTCCACCGAGCTGTCGTACATCGTCGCCCCCTGGGCCCGCGGCGAGGGCTACGCCTGCGAAGCCGCCCTCGCCACCGCTCAGTGGCTGTTCACCGACCAGAAGCTCGAACGGATCGAGCTGCGCACCGCGGCCGACAACACCGCCTCCCAGCAGGTCGCCCAGAAGATCGGCTGCATCAGCGAGGGCGTGCTGCGCAACGCCTGCATAGCCCGGGTCAGAGCCGAGAACGGCACCTGGAGCGAGGTGCGCACCGACTACATCGTGTGGAGCCTGCTCCCGGAGGACCTGGAGGGCACGGCCGAGCAGCTCGCCGAGAGCGGCGGGTACGCCTCCTACACCGACTGGAACTGACCTTCGGGTCAGGTCCCGGGCCGCCGCGCCCCGCCCGCCCGGCCGGGGTACCCTCACCAAGCCCGCCCCGACGACCCGCGCGACATCCCTGGAGACTGACGACGATGGCCGACCGCGTCACGGTGATCGGCTGGGACGGCTCACCGCTGACCGCCGCGGCACGCTCCGCCCTCGGCGCCGCCACCCTGGTGGCCGGTGCCGCCCACCACCTGGCACTGCCCGAGGTGCCCGCCGCCGCCGAACGCATCCGGCTCGGCAGTGTCGCCCTCGCCGCCCGGCGCGTCGCCGCCCACCGCGGCACCGCCGTCGTCCTCGCCGACGGCGACCCCGGCTTCTTCGGCGTCGTACGGACTCTGCGCGCCCCCGAGTTCGGCCTGGAGGTCGAGGTCGTCCCCGCCGTGTCCTCGGTGGCCGCCGCGTTCGCCCGCGCCGGGATGCCCTGGGACGACGCCCAGGTGGTCGTCGCCCACCGCCGCACGCTGCGCCGCGCGGTGAACGTGTGCCGCGCCCACCCCAAGGTGGCCGTCCTCACCTCCCCGGGCGCCGGCCCCGCCGAACTCGGACTGCTGCTCGAAGGCGTCCACCGCACCTTCGTCGTCTGCGAGGAACTCGGCACCACCCGCGAACAGGTCAGCGTCGTCACCTCCGACAAGGCCGCCGACCACACCTGGCGCGACCCCAACGTCGTCATCGTCATCGGCGGCCCCGTCACCTCCCGCGACGGCGGCGAGTGGATCGCCGGCCGCGACCCGGCCGCCGGACCGCGCGGCTGGACCCTGCCCGACCACACCTACGGCGGTGGCCTCGGCGAGGGCGAGACCGAGCGGCTGCGCGCCGCCCAACTCGCCCGCCTCGGCCCACGCGTCGGCGACCTCGTCTGGGACATCGGCTGCGGCAGCGGCGCGTTCGCCGCCGAGGCCGCGCGGGCCGGCGCCGCCGTGCTCGCCGTCGACCGTGACCCGGCAGCCTGCTCCCGCACCGACGCCGCCGCCCGCCACCTCGGCGTGCAGCTCCAGGTCGTCCACGGCACCGCCCCGCACGTGCTGGAGAACCTGCCCGAACCGGATGTCGTCCGGGTCGGCGGTGGCGGAGCGGCCGTCGTCTCCGCGGTCGCCGACCGCCGCCCGCAGCGCATCGTCACCCACGCCATGTCCCGCGACGCCGCCGAACGCGTCGGCCGCGATCTGGACGAGCGCGGCTACCGCGTGGAGTGCGCCCTGCTGCAGTCCGTCGAACTCGACACGCGGGCCTGGACGGAGACGGAGCGGAGCGTCGCGTTCCTGCTCAGCGGGGTTCTGCCGGATCGCGCCCCGTGATCCTGTTGTCGTATCGCGCGCGGTAGGCTGGCCGATCGTCGTACCGCTTTCGGGCACCCGGCACCTCGTCGGTCAATGTCCGGAAAACACATCTGTTTTGGGGGGTGTGTGGTACGGCAGAACCGGAGGACGCGCAACGTGGCGCAGTCCACAGCGGAGCGTCGCGGATCATGCTGTCGCGACGGCGGAACGGCCGCGACAATGCCACTGAATGGCTTTGTCGTCTTTTACGGCGGGTCGTTCGTGCCGCTGGGCACGGACGCTCGTTCTTCACTACGGGGCGGTCGGTGCGCCGTTCCGGGCGAGCTGGTCGTAGAAGCACTAACCGATGGGCGAGGGGTACGCATGACCGACACCGGCCAGGTTCCGGGCGAGGGGCTGCCGGAGAACGCAGGCGCGGTGGAGCAGCCGGGTGTCCAGGCGCCCGGTGCGTACGCCTACCTCTCCGAGACCACCTCCGAGGACGAGGACCTGCTGTTGCCCGGCTCCGGCGGCGCCTGGGGCAACGAGGTGCCACCGCCGGCCCCCGAGCCGGTCGTCGAGGCCGTGCACCGGCCCGTCCACGAGCCCGGCCCGCACGAGATGTCCGGGCGCGACAGCGGCTCCGTCGACCTCAGCGCCGTCCGGCTGCCCGGACCGGCCTCCGCCACCCCGCCCACGGCCCCGACCGTGCCGATCCCGCCGACCACGCCGCGCCGCCCGCGGCACCTCGGCCCGCCGATCCCCAACGCCTCCGCGAGCCCCGTGCGCTCCCTCGCCGACCGCGGCCCCGCCGACGTGCCGGTACGCCAGCCGGGCAGTCCGGCGGCCGGTACCGAGTACCTCGACGTCCCCGGCGGCGCGCCCTGGGGCCCCCAGGCCACGGCGGTTCCCGGGGCGGTCGCTCCGGGACAGGCCGCTCCCGTGGGGACGGCTGCCGAAACGGTTGACCCGGGCGCACCGCGCCCCGAGCCGGCCGGCGCCGCCCAGGCCCTGGTGGCCCGTGTCGCCACCGAGGCCGTCGCCGCGACCGCTCCCCGGGGTGAGGTTCCCCCGACGACCGCCACCGCTCCTCCGGCCGAGGGAACCGCGGAGGCCGCCGAGACCGTGGGCGAGGAGCCCGGGACCGGCGCCGAGGAGGCGCCGGCTCAGGGAGGCGGGCGGAGCGCGGAAGGCGCGCCGCCGTCCGGGGCCGCCGCCGTGCCGGGCGAGGAGCCGGCTCAGGCCGGGGACGTGCCGACGGCCACCGTCGCCGTGCCGGGTGAGCCGGCCGGACAGGTCGCGGACGGGGTGCCGGAGTCCGGTACCGCCGCCGTTCCGGCAGAGGGGCCCGCGCAGGCCGGGGAGCAGGCGCCGGAGCCGGGCGTCCCCGCCGCCGGCGCTCCCGGCCGGCCGGTCGCCGAGACCGCGCAGCCGAGCGGACCGGCCGGGGCGGCGGGTACCGCACCGGAACCGACAGACGTTCCCGGCCAGGCCGACGCGGCCTCGCCGGGCGAGCAGGGTCAGGAACGGGGCGGTGCGGGCACTGCCCAGCCCGGGGCGGTCGCGACGGACGCCGCGGTTCCCGCCGAGGGCGCACCGGCCGCTGTCGCCGAGCGGCCTCCTGCCGCGGACCCGGCCCCCGCCGAGCGGTCGGCCGCCGCCGACCAGGCGCTCGCCGACCAAGCTCCCCAGGCTGAGACCGGGGACTCGGACCGGGCCGCCGGGGTGGTCGCGGCCGAGAACGCGCAGGGCGCCGACGGCCTTTCGACCGAGGCTCCGCAGGCGGATGCGCCGGGGGCGGGACAGGACTCGCAGGCCGCCCCGACGGTTCAGGACGCTCAGGGCGCGCAGAGCGCTCAGGTCACCGAGTCGATGACGGCTGACGGCTCGCCGGACGGACAGCCTGGCACGCCGGACGGACAGGCCGGCTCGGCACTCGCGCCGGCCGGTGACGCCCAGGAGGCGGCGACGGAGGGCGCGCCGGCCGGTGACGCGCCGATGGCGCAGGCCGCTGCGGCGGACGCTGTCGAGCCCCCGCAGGCGGTCGCCGGGGCGGCCACGCCCGGCGGTGAACCGGCCACCCAGGGCGGCGAGGAGGCCGCTGCCGTGCAGGCAGTGCCCGCCGAGGACGCACAGGCTCCGCGTGACGCGGGCCCCGACGGGTCGCCGGCGCCCGAGGCTGACGCGGCTTCCGCACCCGGGGACACCGCTGCCGAAGCGGCCGGGGCCCAGCTGACCGGGGCCGCGCAGGCCCCTGGCGCAGCGACACCCGAGGCGGCGCCGGTCCCCGCGGCTGCGGCATCCGAGGCCGCGCCGGTCCCCGAGACCGCGACATCCGAGGCGGCGCCCGCCGCGCCGGTGACCGCCGACGCCCACGCCACCGACCCGGCGGCGGCCACCCCGCCTGCCTCCGTGCCGTCCGACGCGGCCGTCGAGCCACCCCCCGCGGCGGCTGCCGAGCCCGAAGCCCCCGCCGCCGGAACCGCCGAGGGCGAGGTGGCCGGCACGCCGGGAGTCGCACCAGCCGTTTCCGGCGCCCCCGACGATGCCGGCGCTCGGCCCGCCACCGCAGCCGAGCCCGCTGACGCGCCTGCCGCTCCCGCCCACCCCGAAGCCCCGGTGGCCGGGGAGGGTGTCCCGGCAGGCGGGACCGACGTACCCGTGTCCGCCCCCGCTGCCGTTCCCGCCGCTGAGGGAGGAGCGATGGCCGACGCCGCCCAGGCCGAGCCGGCCGGCGCACCGGAAGCCGCCGTCGGCGCAGCCGGGGCCGCGGCTGCCGCCGATGCTGTCCGGGCCGAAGCCCCGGGCGCTCCCGACGCCACCGCCGGCGCCGACACCGCGAGCGGGGCCGCTGACACCGGTCAGGCCGAGGTGACCGGCGCGCCGGAAGCCACCGCTGCCGTTCCGACCGCTGCCGTTCCGACCGCCGAGGCCACCGCGCCCACCGCCACCGGCCCCACGGACGCAACGGCGCCGCCCACCGCGTCGACCGCATCGACCGCGAACGCCGGCCAGAGCCCCCAGGCCATGCAGTCCCCCGGGGACACGCAGAACGCCCGGCACCCCGAGGGTGCCCCCGCCGACCAGGGAACCGCGCCCGGCGCCCCCCGGCCCGGCGACGCCGCCGACCCGCCCGCGGCCGACGCCGCGGAACCCGGCGTGGTCGCGTCCGCGCCGGCCGACGACACCGTCGTAGCCACCGACCCCCTGCCGGACGCCGCCCCTCCGCAGCCGCACCCGGCAGCGGTGGACGTGGCGGAGCCGGCTGCCGACCGGACCACGGACCCGGCGCCCCCCACCCCGGACACCGTGTCCGCCCCGGCACCCGCCGCCCCGCCGCGGACGGCCGCCGAGCCGCAGCACCCCCAGGGGCGGCACGCGGCCCCAGCACATCAGGCGGTCCCCGTACCCCACCCGGCGGCGCCCACCGCTCCCGCCGACGCCGGCGAGCCGCCCGCCCAGCCTCCGACGGGCCCCGTGTACCTGCCCGCCGACGGCGCGCCCCAGGGCGTTGCGGTGTCCGGGGGACCGGCGGACGGCCACCCGGACCAGTCGCTCGGCCGGTTCGTCCCCGTCGAGGGCACGGTGCCCACCACCCCGCACCTCGCCCCGGCGACGCCCGGGCCGGTGGCCGGTCTCACGGACGTCCCGCAGGCGCCGCACGCGGCCACCGCCCCGGTCCCCGCCCCCCGCGGCGGCGAAGCGGCCTCCGCCCCGGCGACCCCGGAAGCGGAGCCCGACCCCGAGATCGCACAGAGTCCGGACGACCTGGAGACCAGGGCCGCGGACCAGGAGGAAGAGAGCAGGGCCGCCGTGGAAGAAGTCCGGGAGTCCACCGGCCCCGCCGCACCCGCCTACGACGAGGCCGAGCGCGCCGCCGTACTGAAGGTCATGCGCGAGCGGCGGGACATCCGCAACGGCTTCCGCAGCGACCCGATCCCCCACGAGGTGCTGCTCAGGGTTCTCGAAGCGGCCCACACGGCACCGTCCGTCGGCCACTCCCAGCCGTGGGACTTCGTCGTCATCCGGTCCGCCGACACCCGCCGCACCATGCACGAACTGGCGATGCGCCAGCGCGAGGCGTACGCCAAGTCGCTGCCCAAGGGCCGGGCCAAGCAGTTCAAGGAACTGAAGATCGAGGCCATCCTCGACACCCCGGTGAACATCGTCGTCACCGCCGATCCCACCCGGGGCGGCCGCCACACTCTCGGCCGCCACACCCAGCCGCAGATGGCCCCGTACTCCGCCGCCCTCGCGGTGGAGAACCTGTGGCTCGCGGCCCGCGCCGAGGGGCTCGGCGTCGGCTGGGTCAGCTTCTTCGACGAGCGGGAGATGGTCCGCTGCCTCGGCCTGCCCGAGCACCTGGAGGTCATCGCCTACCTGTGCGTCGGGTACGTCGACGAGTTCCCGGACGAGCCCGAGCTGCTGCAGGCGGGCTGGTCCAAGCGCCGCCCGCTGTCCTGGGTCGTCCACGAGGAGACGTACGGCCGCCGCGCCCTGCCCGGCGAGGAACCGCACGACCTGCTCGCCGAGACCGTGGCCCAGATCCGCCCGCTGGACGCCAAGGCGCTCGGCGAGGCCTGGGAGCGGCAGAAGCGCATGACCAAGCCGGCCGGCGCGCTCGGCATGCTGGAGATCATCTCCGCCCAGCTGTCCGGCCTGTCGAGGCAGTGCCCGCCGCCGATCCCGGAGCCCGCCGCCGTCGCGATCTTCGCCGGCGACCACGGTGTGCACGCCCAGGGCGTCACCCCCTGGCCGCAGGAGGTCACCGCCCAGATGGTGGCCAACTTCCTCGGCGGAGGAGCGGTCTGCAACGCCTTCGCCCACCAGGTGGGGGCCGAGGTCTGCATCGTGGACGTCGGTGTCGCCGCCGACCTGCCCGCCACCCCCGGCCTGCTGCCGCGCAAGGTGCGCGCCGGGACGTCCGACATGACCACCGGCCCCGCGATGACCCGCGAGGAGTGCCGGCAGGCCATCGAAGTGGGCATCGAGACGGCCCGCGACCTCGTCGCGGCCGGCAACAAGGCGCTGCTCACCGGCGAGATGGGCATCGCCAACACCACCGCCTCGGCCGCCCTGATCTCCGTCTACACCGGCGCCGACCCCTCCGAGGTCACCGGCCGCGGCACCGGCATCAACGACGAGACGCTCGCCCGCAAGACCGAGGTGGTGCGCCGGGCGCTGGAGCTCCACCAGCCGGACCCGGCCGACCCGATCGGTGTCCTATCGGCGATCGGCGGTCTCGAACACGCCGCGATGGTCGGCCTGCTGCTGGGCGGCGCCTCCCTGCGCACCCCGGTGATCCTGGACGGGGTCAGCGCCGGCGCCGCCGCCCTGGTGGCCCGGGCCATCGCCCCCGAGGTCCTCGCCGCGTGCATCGCCGGCCACCGCAGCGCCGAGCCCGGCCATGTGGCCGCCCTCAACAAGCTGGGCCTGCGCCCGCTCGTCGACCTCGACCTGCGCCTCGGCGAGGGCACGGGCGCGCTGCTCGCCCTGCCGCTGGTGCAGAGCACCGCCAGGGCGATGCACGAGGTGGCGACGTTCGACTCGGCGGGCGTCACCGAGAAGTAGGCACCCGCGCCCGGGTGGTCCGGTGCCCAGCTTCCGGACCACCCGTGCCGTCCGCCCTGTCCACAGCTAAAATCCGCACGTCAGGGCCGCTCCGAAGGTGCAGCGCGCCCCCGTCCCTCAGCTGCACGAGGAGTCGCGCCCCATGGCCGAACACCCCGCCTACCCCGTAGGCCTCCGCCTCACCGGACGCAGGGTCGTCGTGCTCGGCGGCGGCCAGGTCGCCCAGCGCCGGCTGCCGGCCCTGATCGCGGCGGGCGCCGACGTGGTGCTCGTCTCGCCCGAGGCCACCCCGTCCGTGGAGGCGATGGCGGACGCCGGGGAGATCACCTGGGAGCGGCGCCGGTACGCCGAGGGCGACCTCGCCGGCGCCTGGTACGCGCTGATCGCCACCAGCGACCCGGAGGCCAACACCACGGCCTCCGCCGAGGCGGAACGGCACCGCGTGTGGTGCGTCCGCTCCGACGACGCCGACGCGGCCACCGCCTGGACCCCGGCCACCGGACACAGCGAGGGCGTCACGGTCGCCGTGCTCACCACGCACGCCCGCGGCCGCGACCCCCGCCACACCGCGGCGGTCCGTGACGCGGTCGTCGAGGGCCTGCGCGACGGAACCCTGGTCGCCCCCCACCACCGCACCCGCACCCCGGGCGTCGCCCTGGTCGGCGGCGGTCCCGGCGACCCGGACCTGATCACGGTGCGCGGACGCCGCCTGCTCGCCGAGGCGGACGTCGTCATCGCCGACCGTCTCGGCCCGCGCGACCTGCTGGCCGAACTGCCGCCGCACGTCGAGGTGATCGACGCGGCGAAGATCCCGTACGGCCGCTACATGGCCCAGGAGGCCATCAACAACGCGCTGATCGAGCACGCCCAGCAGGGCAAGTCGGTGGTCCGCCTCAAGGGCGGCGACCCGTACGTCTTCGGCCGGGGCATGGAGGAGTTGCAGGCCCTCGCCGAGGCCGGCATCCCCTGCACGGTGGTGCCCGGCATCTCCAGCTCGATCTCCGTGCCCGGCGCGGCCGGCATCCCGGTCACCCACCGCGGGGTGGCCCACGAGTTCACCGTGGTCAGCGGCCATGTGGCCCCCGACGACGAGCGCTCTCTGGTCGACTGGGCCGCCCTGGCCCGCCTCACCGGCACCCTGGTGGTCCTCATGGGCGTCGACAAGATAGGGAAGATCGCCGCGACGCTGGTCGCCCACGGGAAGTCCCCGGACACCCCGGTCGCGCTGGTCCAGGAGGGCACCACGGCCGCCCAGCGCCGCGTGGACGCGACCCTGGCCACGGTCGCCGAGACGGTCGTCGCCCAGGACGTGAAACCCCCGGCGGTGATCGTCATCGGCGCGGTCGTCGGCGTGGGGCCGGACCGGGCCGCATGACCGCCGCACGACCTCGACGTAACCGCTGGTAACAGAACGCGTGCCGGGCCGTTGGCACCGCACCCAGGACAAGGCAGTATCACCCTGTGGCCGATCTCATCACCGTTGACGACCCCGACGACCCGCGCCTGCGCGACTACACCGGTCTGACCGACGTCGAGCTGCGCCGCAGACGCGAGCCGGCGGAAGGCCTGTTCATCGCGGAGGGCGAGAAGGTCATCAGACGCGCCAAGGACGCCGGGTACGAGATGCGTTCGATGCTGCTGTCAGCCAAGTGGGTCGACGTCATGCGCGACGTCATCGACGAACTCCCCGCCCCCGTCTACGCGGTCAGCCCGGACCTCGCCGAACGCGTCACCGGGTACCACGTCCACCGCGGTGCCCTCGCCTCCATGCAGCGCAAACCCCTGCCCACGGCCGCCGAACTCCTCGGCTCCGCCCGCCGGGTCGTCGTCATGGAGTCGGTCAACGACCACACCAACATCGGCGCGATCTTCCGCTCCGCCGCCGCCCTCGGCATGGATGCGGTGCTGCTCTCCCCGGACTGCGCCGACCCGCTGTACCGGCGCAGCGTGAAGGTCTCGATGGGCGCGGTCTTCTCCGTCCCCTACGCCCGTCTCGACACCTGGCCCAAGGGGCTGGAGTCGGTCCGCGAGGCCGGGTTCACCCTGCTCGCCCTCACCCCCGACGAGAAGGCGCGGTCCCTCGACGAGGCGGCTCCGCACACGATGGACCGGGTCGCCCTGATGCTCGGCGCCGAGGGTGACGGCCTGTCCACCCAGGCCCTGGTCGCCGCCGACGAATGGGTCCGCATCCCGATGTCCCACGGCGTCGACTCCCTGAACGTGGGTGCCGCCGCGGCGGTCGCCTTCTACGCCGTCGCCACGGGCCGCCCGGCCCCCGGCCGGAGCCTGCCGACCTGACGGACCCGACGGCACGGGCCGGGCCCACCACCACCCCCTGGGGCCGACCGCAGCTCTCCGGCCGGGACCGACCGGGCCGCCCCGGCAGGCCCAGTACCCTGCGACGTGGCGGCCGGCCGCGCCTACCGGTGGCCCTGTCCGGCCGTCAGGGCCACCACCCCGCCGTCCGGCGCGGACGGCCGTTCCTGCCGTACGACGCCGGAGTGGCCGCCGAGCCCACGCGCGGGTCCTTGGCAGCCCTGGACGACGGCGATGCCGAGCGCGACGAGCAAGGTCACGACCACGAAGACGAACAGCCGCTGACGCAGCAGCCGGGGATTGGCGGGGCGCCGCCCGGTCCCGGTCGGCCGGGGAGTCCTGCGGTCGGCACCACCGCGGGGCGCGGGCCGACCGCCCGTACCGGGCCGGGTGTTGCGGCCGGTGGGCGTGGCCCGACCGGCGGGCGTGTTGCGGGCCGCCGGGCTGGGCCTGGGGCCGGTGCCCCGGGACGACGGGACCGAGCCACGCCCGCCGCCGCCCCGCGAAGGCACCCCGTTCCGGTCCGGCGCCCCCGAACCGCGGGAGGAGGAAACCCCGCCCCTCGGCAACGGCGTGCCCGGCCCGCCCGCCGGTCTGCGCTGCCCGTGCCGCGGGTAGCCGGTGTCGGTCAGCCGTCCCGTGGGCCGCTCGGCCTCACCGGCGCGCGGCACCGGCGGCCGGGAGTCCCCGAGCCCCTGCGCCTCGCGGGCGGCGATCTCCTTCAGCCGCAGCGACAGGTCCAGCGTGCTGGGCCGCTCCTCGGGATCCTTGGCCAGGCAGGCGCGCACCAGGGGGCCGAGTGCGTCCGGCACCCCGTGCAGCTGCGGCTCCTCGTGCACCACCCGGTACAGCATCACCTCGGAACTGCCGTGCCCGAAGGGGGAGTCGGCCATGGAGGCGTAGGCGAGTGTGGCGCCCAGCGCGAACACGTCGGTGGCCGGGGTGACCGCCGCCCCGCGCACCTGCTCGGGAGCGAGGAAGCCCGGGGAGCCGACAGCGGTCCCGACGTGCGTGAGCGTGGAGGCGCCCGTCGCCCACGCGATACCGAAGTCGATGATCCGGGGCCCCTTCGGGGACAGCAGGATGTTCGACGGCTTCAGGTCCCGGTGCACGACACCGGCCTCGTGGACGGCGACCAGCCCCTCGGACAGCGCGGCCCCGATCGCGGCGACGTCGGCCGCGCCCAGCGGGCCCTCGTCGACGACCTTGTCGTGCAGCGAGGGCCCGGGAACGTACTGGGTGGCGAACCACGGCCGTTCGGCGTCCAGGTCCGCGGCCACCAGCCGGGCGGTGCAGCCGCCCCGGATCCTGCGCGCGGCCGACACCTCGCGCGCGAACCGCGACCGGAACTCCTGGTCCTCCGCCAGATCGGGCCGGATCACCTTCAGTGCGACGCGCTGGCCCTTCTTGTCGGAGCCCAGATAGACGACTCCCATCCCGCCCGCGCCGAGCCGTCGGTGAAGCCTGAACGAGCCGACGACGCGCGGGTCCTCGCGCCTCAGGCGCATCATCGCCATGTTCATCCCCGCTGCCCGGTCCGTGTGACGTGGCACAGCTTACGTTTCCACGGCGGCTCGCGCGCAGAGGCCGCGCCCTCTCGCCCCGATCGATTGTCCGTCCCCGGCGCCGGACCTGAGGAGCGGTCAGGGCACCTGACCGCAGGCGGCCCTTGGTCCGGGCACGATCTCAACCGCCGGTCCCGCGAGGCAGGTTGAAGATCAGCGGCGGCTCTGCCCGGAGCGGGCCGTGAACCCCGCGGAAGCGGCACGGACACCCGGGGCGGCGCGCGGCGGGGCAGGCCGGCGACCGGCGGCGGCGGGGGCCACAAGCCCGCCGGAAGTGAGCGATGTCACCCGTCGACGGTCCCCGCGCCGTCGCGGCGGCGCACGCGCCGCCATCGCCGCACGCACCCTGCCCGCGCCCGGCCGACGGCGGAGGAACCGGGCAGGACGGGCACCCCCTCCGGGAAGACCCCGAGACCGGGGGCCGCGTCTCCAACCAGGGGAGTACACCGCAGGTCACGGCTCATCCTCCGGGAGGCCCGGCAATCGGTACGACGGCATGACGCCCGCCGGCCCCCGCGAGCCTAGATTTGAGGTCAAGCGGCGGGTGCAGCACTCGTCCCCCGAGGTCAGACACCCGCCGCTGCCCACCACACCGAGAGCGACAACCGAGACGGTCAGGAGAGGGACCATGGCCCGGACGGCACCGCGGACGCCGGTCCGCGAGGAGGCGGTCGAGGCGTACGACGCCGCGTTCCGCCCCCGCCGCCAGGGCCGCCGCCACCCGCTGGTGGCGACGCTGATGGCCCTTCCCCTGGCGGCCCTGCTCCTCGTCGTCTTCGACGGCTGGGAGACGGTGGCCACACAGGCGTCGTCCGTGGGCGTGATGCTGGGGCGCTGAGCGGCGACCCCAGGCCCGGAAGAGCGGTCCGGGCGGGGACATCCACCCATGAAACCCCGTGGGGACGGGGGTGCGGCGGACGGCACAGATGCCGGCGCAGCTGGGGAGCTGCGCCGGCATTGCTCTCTGCCCTGACGCCGGCCGGTGCCCGGGCCGGCATCCCGCCACCCCGGCCCCGGCCTACTGCACCACCCTCCGGCACACCGACCCTCCGCCGCACCGGACTGCATGCCCGCCCCGGTCGACGGCAGCAGCCGGAGCGGGTCGCCCGGCCTTCCTTGCCGCGCGGCACTCTCGCGGCGGCGGACTGCATGCCCGCTTCGGTCGACGGCAGCAGCCGGAGCGGGTCGCCCGGCCTTCCTCGCCTCGCGGCACTCTCGCGGCAGCGGACTGCATGCCCGCCTCGGTCGACGGGAGCAGCCGGAGCGGGTCGCCCGGCCTCTCCCGCCCCGCGGCATCCCGCGGCAGCGGACCAGACCGGCCCCGTCCCAGGCGAACGGACGGACCGGGCCGCGCATCACCCCCGTCCGCGGCCCGAGCAGTGCCGGACCTTGCCCCGCCCGCCTCGCGCCCCGTCCTTCCCACGCCCGGGGCCCGGCCGCGGCCGTCCCGCACGGGCGTCGGGCCGGCGCCCCCAGCCGCGTACCCTCTCCGAGAACCCCGCCCCTCCCAGGGAGCCTCATGCCGAACGCCCCCTTGCTCCCGGACCTGACCGCCCGCGCCCGTACCGTCGCTCACCCGTCCCGCCCGGCCGGCAGCTGCGCGTGCGGCTCCGCGACCCTCACCGACCGCCCGGACGCCACCGTCGTCCGGCACGGGGACACGGTCGCCAAGGCGCACGCCCCGGGCACGGACCCGGCTGACCTCACCGCCCGTCTCGCCGTCGCCGCGCGGCTACCCGGACTGCTCCTGCCGCCCCTCGGGCCCACCCCGGCCCCGCTCCACGGCCGCTTGGTCACCTCCTGGCCGTACGGCACACCGGTGGACCCGGACGACCCGGAGGCCGCCCCGTGGGAAGCGGCCGGAACCCTCCTCGCGCGCCTGCACCGCACCCCCGTCGCCTCCTGGGGCACCGTCCCCCCGATGCGCGGCCCCGAGAAGGCCGCCCGCGCCGTCGCGGTGCTGCGTGCCGCCGCGCTCCGCCATCCGGCCACCGGACCGGTGCTCACCGCCTGGACCACCCTCCCCGCCTGGGCCCGTGCCGAGGCCCCCGCGCCGGGCGCCCCCGCCCTGTGCCACGGCGACCTGCACCTCGGTCAGCTGGTCCGCCACCCCGCCCCCGACGGCCCCTGGCGCCTGATCGACGTGGACGACCTCGGCACCGGCGTCCCCGCCTGGGACCTCGCCCGCCCGGCCGCCTGGTACGCCTGCGGTCTCCTCCCTCCCGAGGACTGGCTCCGCTTCCTCACCGCCTACCGCGCCGCCGACGGCCCCGCCGTGCCCCCGGACGCCCCCGGCGGGCACGGCGACCCGTGGCCCGCCCTCGACGTCCCGGCCCGCGCCCTCACCGTCCAGAGCGCCGCTCGCGCCGTGACGAAGGCGGCGGCCGCCGGACGACCCCTCGACGAGGTCGAGCGGTCCCTGGTGGACGCCTGTGCCCGGATGGGAAGCCTCCCGCCGCCACTCACGGTCCCCGCGACCCCGTAGGCTGCAACCAGCCGCCGCCGGACGGAGTCTGTCCTGGCGATACGCGAAGCAGGACCGACCGGCGAGGAGTTGAGCCGAACCATGCAGTGTCCGAAGTGCCATGCGCCGATGCACACCTACAACCGCAACGGCGTCCAGATCGAGCAGTGCAGCAACTGCCGGGGGATCTTCCTCGACTACGGCGAGCTGGAGACGCTGACCCGTCTGGAGTCCCAGTGGGCCCAGCAGGCCCCGCCCCCGCCCGCCGCCCCGCAGGCGTACCCGGCGGCCCCGCCCGCACCGGCCTGGGGTGCTCCCCAGCACGGCGGCCACCACGGCGGTCACTACGGTCACAAGCGTCACAAGAGCTTCGGCCACATGCTGTTCTCCAGCTGACCTCCCCGGAGCGCGAAGAAGCCCCCGGTCACCGGACCGGGGGCTTCGTGGAGTGTGGACGATACTGGGATTGAACCAGTGACCTCTTCCGTGTCAGGGAAGCGCTCTCCCGCTGAGCTAATCGTCCTCACTGTGACCGACGGGTCACAGAGCGTGCGCGATACTGGGATTGAACCAGTGACCTCTTCCGTGTCAGGGAAGCGCTCTCCCGCTGAGCTAATCGCGCGGGTGGGATCTTCGAGAAGATCCAGGATCCGAGGACCCAGTGGACGATACTGGGATTGAACCAGTGACCTCTTCCGTGTCAGGGAAGCGCTCTCCCGCTGAGCTAATCGTCCTTGGAGGTGGAGACGGGATTTGAACCCGTGTAGACGGCTTTGCAGGCCGTTGCCTCGCCTCTCGGCCACTCCACCAGGAGTGTAAGGGATCGGGAAGACCCCTACTTCCTTCGAGCGGACGACGAGGCTCGAACTCGCGACCTCAACCTTGGCAAGGTTGCGCTCTACCAACTGAGCTACGTCCGCCTGTCGTTTCGGTCCGCTTCCGCGTCCCGGCGACGTGTTGAACTCTAGCGGATTCCCGGGCCAGCACAAAAACGCGTTTGTGCAGCGTGCTGCGCCGCACCCCGTCCCGCACCTGGTCACGCTCCCACGGCCGGTGCCGGGGCCGCCCCCGGACGGCCGTCCTAGACTCGACAGCGTGCTCCACCTGCCTCCTCTCGCCCGCTTCGGCGACCGCGTCGCCACCGGCCTCCTCGACGTCACCGGCGACCCGGCCGCCCTGGACTCCACCGGCTTCTGGGCCGTCGCCGCGGACTACGAGGGGCGGCTGACCTGCGCCCGCTTCGCGGACGTGCGCCACGCCCCCGTGCCGGCGCCCGTGCCCGGGGCCTGGCGGGGACCGGCGGCCGGCGACTGGACCTCGTCCCTCGACCACGCCGCCTACACCGCCGGCGTGCGCCGCATCCGCGAACACATAGCGACCGGCGAGGTCTACCAGGCCAACCTCTGCCGGGTGCTGTCGGCGCCCGTCGGCCCCGACGCGGACGTGGACGCCCTGACCGCGCTGCTGGCCCGCGGCAACCCGGCACCGTACGCCGGAACGATCCGCCTGCCCGCTCACGGCGTCGAGATCGCGACCGCGTCCCCCGAGCTCTTCCTGCGCCGCGACGGCCGGACCGTCGAGTCCGGCCCCATCAAGGGCACCGGCCGCACCGAGGCGGACCTGCTGGACAAGGACTACGCGGAGAACGTGATGATCGTGGACCTGGTCCGCAACGACATGGGCCGCGTCTGCGCCACCGGCAGCGTCACGGTCCCCGACCTGTGCGCGGTGGAGAAGCACCCCGGCCTGGTCCACCTGGTGTCCACGGTCCGCGGCGAGCTGCGCGCCGGGGCCGGCTGGCCCGAGCTGCTGGCCGCGGCCTTCCCGCCCGGCTCGGTCACCGGCGCGCCCAAGTCCAGCGCGCTGCGGATCATCGACGCCCTGGAGACCGCGCCGCGCGGCCCCTACTGCGGCGGCATCGGCTGGGTCGACGCGGACCGCGGGACCGGCGGGCTGGCCGTCGGTATCCGCACCTTCTGGATCGACCGCGCCGCCGACGGCGCGGCCGTCCTGCGTTTCGGCACCGGCGCCGGTATCACCTGGGGATCGGACCCCGAGGGGGAGTGGCGAGAGACCGAACTGAAGGCGTCCCGGCTGCTCGCGGTAGCGTCGGGGGCGTACGAGGTGAGCGGAGAGGACCTGGAGAAGTGAAGATCTGGCTCGACGGCGGGTTGCAGGACACCGAGTCCGCCCGTGTCTCCGTCTTCGACCACGGACTGACCGTGGGCGACGGCATCTTCGAGACGGTCAAGGCGGTGGACGGCAGGCCCTTCGCGCTCAGCCGCCACCTCGACCGGCTCACCCGCTCGGCGCGCGGCCTCGGCCTGCCCGACCCGGACCTCGACGAGGTCCGCCGCGCCTGCGCCGCCGTGCTGGACGCCAACCCGGTGCCGCTCGGCCGGCTGCGCATCACCTACACCGGCGGGCACGGCCCCCTCGGCTCCGACCGCGGTGAGCACGGCCCCACCTTGGTGGTCGCCCTCGGCGCGACCACCCGCCGGCCCGACTCCACCGCCGCGATCACCGTCCCGTGGACCCGCAACGAGCGCGGCGCGCTCGCCGGCCTGAAGACCACGTCGTACGCCGAGAACGTGGTCGCCCTCGCCCGCGCCCGCGAACGAGACGCCTCCGAGGCGCTGTTCGGCAACACGGTCGGGCAGCTGTGCGAGGGCACGGGGTCGAACGTCTTCGTGGTGCTCGACGGCGAGATCCACACCCCGCCGCTCGCCTCCGGCTGCCTCGCCGGCATCACCCGCGCGCTGACGGTGGAGTGGACCGGCGCCAGGGAGACCGACCTGCCGCTGGAGGTGCTGGAGCGGGCGGAGGAGGTCTTCCTGACCTCCACCCTGCGCGACGTCCAGGCCGTCCACCGCGTCGACGAGCGCCAACTCCCGGGTGCGCCGGGGCCGGTGACCGCCAAGGCCATGCGGACCTTCGACGAGCGGGCCGGCGCCGACCTCGACCCCTGAGGCGACGGCGGGAGCCGGGGAACAGCCCGGGAAAACGGGCTGACTGCGGCTCCGCCACCGGGTAGAACACCCGTGATGACCACGACCCTGCGGCCGATCGAGCCGCTTCAGCGCAACGCCGACGGAACGCGTTCACGCCACTACCAGGTGTGCGTGAACGGCCGTCCCGTCGGTGCCCTCCACCTCGACACCCACCCCCTGCTCGGCGACACCGTCGCCCGCATCGTGGACCTGCGGATCGAGGAGCCCGACCGCCGGCGCGGCCGCGCCACCGTGGCCGCCCTCGCCGCGGAGGAGGTGGCGCGCGGCTGGGGATGCCGGCGCATCGAGACGACGGTCCCGGCCACCGCCGGGGCGGCGCTGCGGCTGGTCCACGCCCTCGGCTACGTCGTCCGCAACCGCCTCATGGACAAGGCGCTCGGCGACACCCCGCCCGCGTTGCCCCCGGACAGCCGGGCCCGATCGATGACCGAGGCGGAGTACGGCCCCTGGCTGGCCGAGAGCCGGGAGGAGTACGTCCGCAGCCTCGTCGACCGGGGTGTGCCCGAGAGCGAGGCCCGGGCCAAGTCGGAGCGGGACCACGCGACACTGCTGCCGGACGGCCCGCGCACACCGGACGTGTGGCTCAGCGTCCTGGAGCACGCGGGCACACCGGTCGGCACCCTGTGGGTCGGCCCGCGCGAGGACCAGGCCTACGTCTACGACGTCAAGACCGACACCGCCCACCGCGGCCGGGGCCACGGCCGCACCCTCATGCTGCTGGCCGAGGCCCAGGCGATCGCCGCCGGACGGCGGGTCATCGGACTCAACGTCTTCGCGGGCAACACCCCCGCCGAGCGGCTCTACGAATCCCTCGGCTACCAGACCCGGCAGTACACCCTGTACAAGGCGCTGCTGTGAGGCCGTGGCCGACGCTGCGGCGGGTTTCTCCGCGCACGGCGCCGGAGTGAGGTGCGCGCACGGCGCCGCGGTGGCTCCGGGTACGTGTAGCGGAGGCCGGCGTCGATCCGCGGCTGCTTTCGGCGGCTCAGTGGACGCCGGTCAGGCCAGAGGGCAGACCTGACGACATTGTCACCACGTCACACATCCTCACTGTCAGGCGTCGTCCTGGCCGAGCAGCCGGTCGGTGATCTCCTCGACGCGCTCGCGCAGGCCCGACTGGCTCTTGCCGCCGTCGAGACGTTCCCCGCCGATGACGTACGTGGGAGTGCCGGTCACGCCGATCGCCTTGCCCTCGGCCTGGTCGGCGTCCACGATCAGGATGTGCCGGCCGTCGATCAGAGCGGTGTCGAACTCCTCCGAGTCCAGGCCGAGTTCGTCCGCCACCTCGACCAGGAAGGGCTCGCCCCGACGGTCCAGTTCCTCGACCCGGTCCAGTACGGCCTCCACGTACGCCCAGCCCCGCCCCTGCTCGGCGGCCTCCTCGGCGGCCTGCGCGGCGGCGAAGGCGTACTTGTGCTTCTCCAGCGGGAAATGCCGCAGCCGCAGCTCCAGCCGGTCCCCGTAGCGCTCGCGCAGGGCACGCAGATCGGTGAGGGCGCTGCGGCAGTCCGCGCACTGCAGTTCGCACCACACGTCGAGGACGACGGGGTCGACGGCGGCGACGGGCGGCGAGGCGGGAGCGGCGGGGGAGGAGTCGTTCATGACCCCAGTCTCCCAGCCGGCCCTCCCGCTCCCCAATCCGGACCACGACGACCGGCGTCCGGCCGTCCCCGGTGACGACCGCCCGAGCGGCACCTGGGGAGGAGGCGACCCGGAGATGTCCCTGATGTCCGCCGGGAACATGGCCCGCGGGACCCGGTGAGGTGCACGATGGAAGGGACCGGATGAGGCCGGCCTCCCCGGCCCGACCCGCCACGTCTCCTGTTTCTGGAGGACCGGATGATTGCCGAGACCGTCTGTTCCGCCGTCGCCGCGGCCGGCCTGGGCATCGCGGCGGTCACGGCCTACCGCAAGCGTTTCCTCGCAGCCACCCGCATCGCCGCCTACGCGCTGGTGCCGCTGGGGCTGGTGATGACCGGCGTCGTCGACTGGGTCGCCGACACCGCCTTCAGCCCGACGGCGTGGGCCGGATTCGGCGTGCTCGGCGTCGCGTGGGGACTGTTCGCGCTCACCCGTGCGGTGGAGCGTCGCCGGGGCGGCGGCGCCCGCCAGGAGCGCAGAGCGGCCCGCGCCGGCCGGACGGAGGCGGTCGCGCCCGCGGCCTCGGCGCCCTCCCTGGGCTCCGCGGCCCGGCCGACGGCCAAGCCCGCCGCCGCGCCCCGCTCGGACGCCTCCGACGACTTCAGCGACATCGAGGCCATCCTCAAGAAGCACGGCATATGAGCGCCGGGCGCCCGCTGCCGCCCGCGGCGCGAAACGACACAGACGGGCGCGCGGGCGCACGGAAGTGATCACCGTGTGAAAAGGAGATCGCCAAATCGGCGCCCTCCTGTTCACGCTCCGGGCGCTGATCGCGCCGGGGCGGTCGGCTGCGCCATCATCACCGCGAGATGCTGGACACGAAACAGAGCGAGGCCGCGCCGCCGCAGGACGAGCCGCGCGGATGCCTCTTCGCCCTCTCCCAGCCACCGCTGATGATCTTCCTTGCGGTGATCGGGTGTCTGCTGCTCATGGCCGCGCTGCACGACCTGCTGCTGCTCTGAGCCGTACCCGCGGTCCCCCGGCGCCACCCGCCGGGGGACCGCGTCGACACCCGGGCGGCCCGCACGGGCCGCACCCGCCCGGCGCCGCGCCGTCGGGAGCGACTCTCAGCCCGCCGCTTCTTTCCGCCGAGCCCGGTAGGCGGCGACATGGAGGCGGTTACCGCAGGTACGACTGTCGCAGTAGCGGCGCGAACGGTTGCGGGAGAGGTCGACGAAGGCGCGTCGGCAGTCGGGCGCCTCGCAGCGGCGCAGTCGCTCCTGTTCCCCGGCCACCACGAAGAACGCCAGCGCCATGCCGCAGTCGGCCGCCAGATGGTCCGCGACGGAGGCACCTGGCGCGAAGTAGTGCACATGCCAGTCGTAGCCGTCGTGGTCGGTGAGCCTCGGAGTGGTTCCGGCCGCGGCGACCAGCTCGTTGATCAGCCCCGCAGCGGTACGGGCGTCGGGGGCAGCGAAGATCCGGGCGAACCGCCCGCGGATCTTGCGCACCGCCGAGAGGTCGAGCTCGGACAGCACACCGACATCACTGATCGCATGACCGCGCACGAACTCCGCGAGGGCGCCGAGGTCCGCCAGCCCGTCGGGGGTCGTCTCGTCCTCCGGTGCGGTGTTCACCAGATCCACCACGGCATCGAGGGCACACCGGGTGTCGTGGGTGATCAACACGATTCGCTCCCTGGCCTGAGGACGGGCGGGTGCCCGCCGATGCTGGCCGATGGTAGCCGTACCGGCGAGCGGAGCCACCGGATCCCGGCCGCGGATCGCGGCGACCGCACACGCCGACGCCGCACCACCGATCGTACGGATCGGTGGTGCGGCGTCGGCGACTGGCGTAGGGGGCCGTACCGCCGCGGACCGTCTCCCCGAGTGGACGGTGCCGGGCGGTGCGCTGGGGACCGTGCTCTAGCTCTCCGCCAGAATGTGCGACAACTCCTGATCCAGATCGAAGTGCCGGTGCTCCGTGCCGGGGGGCACGGCGGCGTCGGTGCGCTTCAGGAAGGACTCCAGTGCCCGCGCCGGGGCTTCGAGCAGGGCCTCGCCCTCCGGGGAGCTCAGGGCGATGCAGACGACGCCCTGGCCGTGACTGCGCGACGGCCAGACGCGGACGTCGCCGGTGCCGGTGGGCCGGTGCAGGCCCTCGGCGAGGAGGTCGCGGGCGAACACCCACTCGACGGTCTCCTCGGCTCCGGTGTGGAAGGTGGCGTGCACGGCGTAGGGGTCGGCCGTGTCGTACCGCAGGCCTGCGGGGACAGGCAGGGAGGACTCGCTCGACACAACGAGGCGCAGGTGCAGCTCGCAGCTGACCGTGGTGTTCATAAGCGCCAGGGCCTTTCGCTCAGTGTGCGCTCGGGGATTCGCACGTCGGCGAAATCGACATGCCACCTACGGTGCCGTTGTAAACCCCTCTGAGTGTTTTGCGTGTCTTTACGTACCTCGTCCGGCGGAGGGTGCGTTCTCCGGGTACGACCATTCCGGTGAGCAGTTTCTCTCGGGTAGGGTTTGGTCGTATGAATACGGGGAGTGACCGGTTCGGCGAGGGTGCCATGACCGTGGACGACGTGAAGGCGGGCAGCGCGACGGAGGAGCGGGAAGAGACCGAGGGGCTCGGCTCCCGGGCGCCGGAGTTCGTCAAGGCGCGCCGGGTGCTCCACCTCAGCTGGCAGGTCGGCGTGTTCGTCGTCGGCCTGGCGGTGGTGGGCGCCGGCGTCATCATGCTGCCGCTGCCCGGACCCGGGTGGGTCGTGATCTTCGGTGGCATGGCGATCTGGGCGACCGAGTTCGTCTGGGCCCAGCTCGTGCTGCGCTGGACCAAACGCAAGGTGACCGAGGCGGCCCAGCGTGCCCTCGACCCCAAGGTGCGCCGCCGCAACCTGATCCTGACCGCGCTCGGCCTCGTCATCGTGGGCGTGATCACCGGCGTCTACGTGTGGAAGTTCGGGTTCGTCATGCCGTGGAAGATCGAGAACCAGTGAGCCCGGCGGACGCCCCGCCCGCCCGCCCCTGGTCACAGGCACCCCGTGACATGGGGTAATGTTCTTCCTGCGCCCGGGCGATTAGCTCAGTGGGAGAGCGCTTCGTTCACACCGAAGAGGTCACTGGTTCGAACCCAGTATCGCCCACCCGGACCGTCGGCCCGTCTGCCCCTCGGCAGGCGGGCCGACGGCGTTTCTCCCCGCTCTTCGGGCGTGGGGGCTCGCGTTCGGCGCCGTAGGCGTAGGCGACGCCGGCGGCTTGGACGCGCGCCGGAAAATCCCTTGGACCCGCGCCCGCCGGAGCCTCCCTCGATCGCGGGCTGTGGTCGCCGGGAGGGCGGACGAGGGCCGCATGGGCGGCCGACCGCGCGGAACGCCATGCGTCGGTGCTTCCGGCCCGCAGCGCACCCGTCTTCCCCAGGCCAGGGGCCGCCCCGTCCCGCCCGAGTCAGCGTGGAAACCCCGGCGTCATGCCTCGCCCACAACGGCCGCTCACCTGGCAGTTCCGCCGTCCACTTCCGCCCCCGGGGACCTCCTCCCGGCCCCCCCGGGGACCTCCTCCCGACCCCCCGGGACCTCACCGGCGCCCCGAGCCCTCGCGTTGCCCGGCGCCGCCCCCTCTTCCTCGGTTTTCCGCCGGCGCCTCAACTCGACGAGCGCGTTCGGTACTTCGACCACGCATCGCTCACCTGCACGTTCTCCGTCCCGGTCGACCGGCCCCGCCGCCCCGGCGCTCGCCCCTCGCCGCCCGGGCCCGCGAGAAATTCCTGTCCGAATCATTGACGCTCTCCCCACCCCTACGTACCTTGTGCCAGCAAGCGCTTTCTTGAAACGATTCATGCAGCGAGGACGCTGCGGGGAGGGGCCCGACCGTGGGAACCAGCAGGAGTGTTGAGAGGCGGACGATCCTGAAGGCGGCCGGGGCGTCCGTGGCCACGCTGGGGCTGGCCGCCACGGCCGGCTGCGGTGGGGACGGTGACACGTCGTCCGACGGGACGGTGACGATCCGTTACGCATGGTGGGGTGCGGAGGACCGTGCCCAGCGCATCAACAAGACCATCGCGCTCTTCGAGAAGAAGTACCCGAAGATCAAGGTCAAGACCGACTTCCAGCCGTACACGGATTTCTGGAAGAAGTTCAACACCCAGGCCTCCGGGGGGAATCCGCCGGACGTCTTTCAGAATGCCATTGGATTCCTGCGCAAATACGACGCGAAGAATGTGCTCCTGGACCTCGGTGAGCAGGTGAAGGCGGGCAACCTCTCCATGGACGGTTTCCGCGCGGGTCTGGAGAAGTTCGGCGAGATCGACGGCAAGCTGCTCGGTGTCCCGGTCGGCTCCAACTCCATGGCCCTGGTCATCGACAAGCCCGTCTACACCAGGGCCGGCGTCACCCCGGAGCAGGGCTGGACCTGGGACGACTACCACGCGGCGATGGCGAAGATCCGCGACAAGTCGGGCCGCGCCGGCGACACCGGCCCGTACAACATCATGTACCTCTACGACCTCTACCTGCGCCAGAACGGCAAGGCGTTCTTCACCGAGGACGGACTGGGCTTCGCCGAACCGGATCTGACGGACTGGTGGACGAAGGCCGAGGCGGGCGTCAAGCAGGGCCTGTACGCCGACCAGAAGAAGGTTGCCCAGATCAAGCCCAAGTCGGCGGTCGCGGCCGGCCTCGCCGGCGGCGAGTTCACCTGGGACAACTTCACCGTCCGCTACACCTCCGAGGGCAAGAGCGAGTACGGCCTGGCCCCCATCCCGACCACGGACGGCAAGAAGACCGGCCAGTACCTCGGCTCGCTGATGCTGAGCGCCTCCAAGCGCACCAAACACCCCAAGGAGGTCGCCCAGTTCATCAGCTTCATGGTCCACGATCCCGAGGTCGCCAGGATCATGGGGTACGACCGCGGGGTGCCCGCCACCCAGGCCCAGTACGACGCGTTCCAGCCCACCGACCCGGTGAACAAGGCGATCGCCGAGTACGAGCAGTCCCTGGTCGAGGCCGGTGTCCTGGAGCCCATCACCCCGCACCCGAACGGCGCGGACATCTGCGAGGCCGCGTTCCTGCGCATCGGTGAGGAAGTGGGGCTGGGCAGCCGCTCGGTGGACGACGCCGTCAAGCAGTTCTTCAGCGAGTCGAAGACGGCTCTCGGCAACTGATGGGATCCACCGTGACGCACGCCCCTGCCACGGAGAGCCCGACCCGGCGCTCCGAGCCGCGGCACGGTCCGGTGACGTCCGCGCGCCCCGCCGACGCCAAGCGGCGGGGCCGTCGGGAGACCCTGGCCGGCTATCTGTTCATGTCCCCCTGGATCGCCGGCTTCCTGCTGCTCACAGCGGGCCCGATGGTCGCCTCCCTCTACTTCGCGTTCACCGACTACAACCTGTTCGACAGCCCCCGGTGGATCGGCCTGGACAACTTCTCCGAGATGTTCGGGGACCCGCGCTGGCGCCACTCGGTGCGGGTGACGCTGTGGTACGTCGCCGTCGGGACGCCGCTGAAGCTGCTGCTGGCGCTCGGCGTGGCGCTGCTGCTGGCGCAGAAGCGGCGCGGACAGGCCTTCTACCGGGCTGCCTTCTACGCGCCGTCGCTGATCGGCGCGAGCGTCTCGGTCGCCATCGTCTGGAAGGCGATCTTCTCAGACGACGCGGTCGTCGACCGCGCGCAGCAGGTCTTCGGCATCGACGCCGGCGGCTGGACCGGCGACCCGGACCTCATCCTCTACAGCCTGGTGGCACTGACCGTCTGGCAGTTCGGCGCCCCCATGGTCATCTTCCTGGCCGGCCTCAAGCAGGTCCCGCGCGAGCTGTACGAGGCGGCCGAGGTCGACGGGGCGGGCCGGCTGAGGCGGTTCTGGAACATCACCCTGCCGATGATCTCCCCCGTGCTGTTCTTCAACGTCCTGCTGGAGACCATCCACTCCTTCCAGATCTTCAGCTCGGCGTACATCGTCGGCGGCGGTGCCGGAGGCAACGCCTGCGGTCCCGCCGACGGTTCGATGGTCTATACCTGCTACCTCTACGTTCAGGGCTTCGAGAACAGCCGGATGGGCCTGGCCTCCGCCATGGCCTGGATGCTCCTGGTCGCGGTCGCCCTGGTGACGGCGGTGCTGTTCTGGTCCCAGAAGCGCTGGGTCCACTACGAGGAGGGCGCCCGATGAGCTCCCCCGATCTCTCGACCCCGCTGGACCCGCGGGTCCCCCCACCGGCCACCGGGAGGGCGCCTGCCCCCGCCCGGGCCGCCGGGCTGCGCCGGAAGCTGTCCGGCTCCCTCGCCTGGCACCTCGGGTCGCTGGCGATCCTCGCCGTGATCCTCTACCCGGTGATCTGGGTCGTCGGCGGGTCCTTCAAGAAGAGCGAGGACGTCGTCGGCAGCCTCGACCTCTTCCCGAGCGACCCGATCACCACCAACTACACCAGCCTCGCCGACGGCATCGCGGACATCTCGATCTCCACGTTCTTCCTGAACTCGATCTTCCTGGCGGTCGGCTCGGTGGCCGGGATCCTGATCTCCTGCTCCCTGACGGCCTACGCCTTCGCGAAGATCCGGTTCGCGGGCCGCAACCTGCTGTTCACGCTCATGATCGGCACGCTGTTGCTGCCGTACCACGTCCTGCTCATCCCGCAGTACGTGCTCTTCCGCAACATGGGCCTGATCAACACGTACACCCCGCTGCTGCTCGGCAAGTACCTGGCCACGGAGGCGTTCTTCGTCTTCCTGATGGTGCAGTTCATGCGCAACC
Source organism: Streptomyces sp. bgisy159 (assembly GCF_965341775.1). Classification (GTDB taxonomy): domain Bacteria; phylum Actinomycetota; class Actinomycetes; order Streptomycetales; family Streptomycetaceae; genus Streptomyces. Next base: position 208,931 of record NZ_CBDQZH010000007.1, read on the forward strand.
TGCCCAAGGAACTCGACGAGGCCGCCCGCCTCGACGGCTGCGGGCACCTGCGGATCTACTGGTCGATCGTGCTGCCGCTGTGCCGCCCGGCGCTGATCACCAGCGCGATCTTCACCTTCATCAACGCCTGGAACGACTTCATGGGACCGCTGATCTACCTCAACGAGCCCGACAAGTACACCGTCTCCCTGGGGCTGAAGATGTTCGTGGACCAGGAGGGCGTGGCCAACTACGGCGGGATGATCGCCATGTCGCTGGTCGCCCTGCTGCCGGTGCTCGCCTTCTTCCTGGCCTTCCAGCGCTATCTCATCGACGGCATGGCCACCTCCGGGCTGAAGGGCTGAGGTGAGCCGCCGCATGGGCCGGGCCCGGGTGAGAGCACACGAGGAGTCACCGTTCGCCGAGCGGTTCGCCGAGCGGTTCGCCGTCTTCGCCGAGGCACTGCTGACCGGTGTGTGGATCGCCATCGCCTCGCTGGGCGTGGTGACCTACCCGGCCGCCTTCGCCGCCGGCGCCCGGCACCTGCGCCGCCGTACCGGCCATCAGAACGGCGGTTGGCGGGAGTTCGCCGCCGACTTCCGGACCGCCGTGCGCGGCGGCTGGCTGGTCGGGGCGGCCGGCTGGGCGGCGCTGGCCGCGGTCCGGGTGGACGTCCAGGCCGTGGAGGCCGGTCTGCCCGGCGGTCCGCTGGTCGGGGCGGTCGGCGTGGTCGCGCTGATCGGCGCGCTGGTGGCCGGGTTGCGTGCGGCCGCCGTCTGGACCCCGGACGCCCGCTGGCGTGCCCTGCTCGCGGACGCGGGCCGCCGGACCGTCCTCGACCCGGCCGGGTCCTTCCTGATCGTCGGCGGCCTGGCCGTCGTCGCCGTCTCCACCTGGTTCGCCGCGCCGCTGGCGGTCCCCGTCCTGGGGGCAGTCGCGGCGGCCGCCGTCGCCGTGGAGGAGCGGTACCGGCACCGCTGACCGGCCGCCCCTTACCGGACCGGGCCGGCGCCCCGCGCGCCGCGCCTTCCCCTGTCATGCCCCTGACCAGCAGTTCCAGGTCGTGCCCCGCACGCACCCCTCCCGCACGGAAAGGAAAGGCAGACCTTCCATGACTCCCATGCCCCGCAGGTCCCTGCTCAAGGCCGCCGCGGTCACCGGCGCCGCCGCCCAGTTCAGCTGGGCGCTGGGGAACAACCCCGCGCAGGCCGCGCCGAGCGCCGGATCCGCCGACCAGGACCCGGTCACCCTCGACTGGCTGGAGGACGGCGGCCTCGGCGCCGCCCCCGGCTCCACGCTCGGCGTGCCCTGGCCGATGGGCGCCCACCAGCCGGACCAGGCCTTCGCTCTCACGGACGCCGACGGCAAGGCCGTTCCCGTGCAGTCCTGGCCGATCGCCTACTGGCCCGACGGCTCCCTGAAGTGGTCCGCCCACGCCGTCAGTTCCGGCTCCGGCAAGCTCACCCTGACCACCGGCACCCCCGCGGCCCCCGCCAACGAGGTCACCGTCGACCAACGGGGCGGCACCATCGACGTCTCCACCGGCGTCATCACCGTCAGGATCGGCAAGAACGGCGCCGGGATCGTCAAGTCCGTCACCCGCGGCTCCACCGAGATCGCCAGGAACGGCCGGCTCGTCCTCGTCCGCCAGCCCGAGATCGAGGACGGCGATCAGGGCACCGTGAAGACCGAGCGCTTCGACGGCGCCATCGACGAGGTCACCGTGGAACAGGAGGGCCCGGTCCGCGCCGTCGTCCGCGTCGACGGCAAGCACCGCAAGGGCAACCGGAGCTGGCTGCCGTTCTCCATCCGCCTGTACTTCTACGCCGGCGCCGACTCCTTCCGCATGGTCCACACCATCACCTACGACGGGAAGCAGGAGCCCGGCAAGGCCAGTGGCGACTTCGTCCGAGGCCTCGGCGTCCGCTTCACCGTCCCGCTGCGCGACGAGGCCTACGACCGCCACATCCGCATCGGCGGCGAGGGCACCGGCCTGCTGCGCGAGGCCGTCAAGGGCATCACCGGCCTGCGCCGCGACCCGGGCGCGGCCGTCCAGGCCGCCCAGTTCAAGGGCGAGAAACTGCCCGACCCGGCCACCTGGGACCAGCGGGTCACCAGCCGGCTGCAGTACATCCCCGAGTGGGGCGACTACACCCTGTCCCAGCTGTCCGCCGACGGCTTCACCGTGCGCAAGCGCACCAAGAAGGGCCACGGCTGGATCGCCGCCGGCGGCGGCAGGCGCGCCTCCGGCTTCGGCTACGTCGGCGGTGCGAGCGGCGGACTCTCCTTCGGTCTCAGGGACTTCTGGGAGAAGTTCCCCGCCCAGCTCGACATCCGCGACGCCCAGACCGACGAGGCCCACGTCACCCTCTGGCTCTGGTCGCCCGAGGCCCAGCCCATGGACCTGCGCTTCTACCACGACGGGATGGGCCAGGACACCTACCCCGAGCAGCTCGAAGGGCTCAACATCACCTACGAGGACTACGAGCCCGGCTTCGGCACCCCCTACGGCATCGCCCGCACCTCCGAACTCCTCTTCTGGGCCAACGAGTCCACCCCCGCCCCCGAGAAGCTCGCCGAACAGGCCGAGGCCGTCCGGGTGCTGCCCCAGCTCGCCGCACCACCCCGGCAGCTGATCAAGGCCCAGGTCTTCGGCCCCGGCCTCTACTCCGAGCCGGACCGCTCCACGCCCGCCAAGGCGAAGATCGAGGACCACCTCGACTTCCTCTTCACCTACTACAAGGACCAGGTGGAGCAGCGCCGCTGGTACGGCTTCTGGGACTACGGCGACATCATGCACTCGTACGACGAGGCACGGCACCAGTGGCGCTACGACGTCGGCGGCTACGCGTGGGACAACTCCGAACTCTCGCCCGACCTCTGGCTCTGGTTCGCCTACCTGCGCTCCGGCCGCTCCGACCTGTTCCGCTTCGCCGAGGCCATGACCCGGCACACCGGGGAGGTCGACGTCTACCACCTCGGCAAGTGGGCCGGCCTCGGCACCCGGCACGGCGTGCAGCACTACGCCGACAGCGCCAAGCAGCAGCGCATCGCCAACACCACCTACCGCCGCTACTACTACTTCCTCACCGCCGACGAACGCGTCGGCGACCTCATGCACGCCAACGTCGACTCCGACGAGACCTTCCTCGTCCTCGATCCCATCCGCAAGATCCGCACCGAGCCCTACACCCCCGACCGGCACGCCCTGTCGATCGGCTTCGGCACCGACTGGAGCGGCCTGGTCTCCGCCTGGCTCACCGAGTGGGAGCGCAAGGGCCCCAAGTGGGAGAAGGCCAGGGCGCGCGTGCTGTCCACCATGGAGACCATCGCCGCCCAGCCCAACGGCTTCGTGCAGGGCAGCGGCCTCTACGACCTGGACACCGGCCGGTTCGCCGTCGCCGGGACACCCGAGGTCAACGTCTCACACCTGTCGGCCGTCTTCGGCCTCGGTGAGCTGTGCGCCGAGCTGATCCACCTGGTCGACATGCCGAAGTTCAAGGAGGCCTACCTCGACTACTGCCGCTACTACAACGCGAGCAAGGCGGAGCAGGCCGCCCGCTACGGCAAGAACTTCGGCACCCTGCTCCTGTTCCAGGGCCACTCGCGGCTCGACGCGTACGCCGCCGTGCAGACCGGCGACGCCACGCTCGCCGAGCGCGCGTGGCGGCAGTTCTACAACAGCCGGGACACCTGGGACTACAAGGAGTCCAACGACTGGAGGACGGTGAAGGTCGACGGCCCCACCGCCCTCGTGGGCGGCAGCGAGGTGCCCTGGATCAGCACCAACGCCACCGCCCTCTACGGCCTCGCCGCCATCGAGAACCTGGCGATGCTGGGCGACAAGATGCCGTCGTAGCCCGTCAGTTCATCCTCCCCAGCGCCTCCCGCACCCGCCGGACGTCCCGGATGCGCTGCTCGTACGTCGCACCGGCGGCGAGCAGTAGCAGCCCGGCGAGGGCGGGCGGCACCCAGCGGGGCAGCCCGTCGGCGACCTGGACCAGATAGGGCGCCAGCTCGTGCAGCGCGTCCAGCACCAGCACCGCACCGCCGAGCACCAGCGGCGCACGCAGCCGGTGCCGGGCGCCGAGCAGGGTGACCGCCAGCGCCGCGCTACCCAGCAGCAGGGGACGGGTCCACCCCGCGTCGGTCCAGGCGGCTCCGAGGCTCGGCACCAGCGTGACGGCCAGCCCGGGGCCGTACGCCGGCCACGACCCGAGTCGCGGCTCCCGCCGCCTGCGCCGGACGCCGACCAGCAGCGCCGGCACGGTCACCGGCAGTGTGTACGCCTCCGGCGTGCCCACGTCCCACGCCGCCAGCCGGACCCAGGACGCCAGCAGGAACAGCACGGCCGCCGCGTAACCGGCCTGACGGCGGTCCGGGCGGGCCGCCGTCCCCGCCGCCACCACCCCGAGCAGCGACAGGACCAGCGCCAGCACCGGCGCGTCGGTCACCGCCAGACCGACCGCGACGGCCCCGGCCGCGGCGCCCGCGCTCTCGACCCCGAGCCCGGTCACTGCGCCGGCCCGCGCCGCGAGCGGCGCGCACGCCGCCGGTACGGCCAGCACCAGCAGGGCCGTGTGCGGCGCGGACCAGCCCGCGGCGGCACCCGTGGCACAGGCCAGGGCCGTCGCGTACACCACGGCGGCCGGAGCGGTGAGCGGGGAACGGCGCACCGACCCCGACGCCACCGCGCACAGCACGGCCAGGGCGGACAGCACCGCCAACGTCGCCGTACGGTCGGCCAGGGCCAGGAACGCCAGGTCGACGGAGGTGATCAGCGCCAGGACCGTACCGGCCCGCGGATGCGGCAGACGACCCTCCAGGGCGAGCAGCGCCGCCGTCGCCGCACCGAGCAGCGCCAGGCCGGCCGGGTACGGGAGCGCCAGGACCGCCGGGAGACCGAGCACCGCCGTCCAGCCCAGCACCACCGCACCGGTCGACGCCCAGGACCGTTCCCCCGCCCGGCGCGCCGACAGCGCCGCGACACCCGCGAGGACCACCAGCACGACCAGCGCCTGCGGCGCGTACGGCGGCCACGGCGTGAGCACCGTCACCGCCTCGCGCGCGTCCCCCGGCCCGCCCGACCACGGCCGCTGCGCCCACCCGAGCGGACCTGTCACCACCACCAGGACCAGCGGCAGCGCCCACAGCAGCGACAGCGCCTGCACGGCCGCGCCGGCACCCACCAGCCCCCGCCGCACCGCCTCCGGCAACCACACCCGGGCCACGCCCGTCAGAGCGGCCCCACCCGCCAGGGCGACCGCGCACACCAGATGTGCCGGCACCGCCCAGCCTCCGGGCAGCGACACCCGCAGCAGCCCGCCCAGCGCCACGACCAGGAGGAGACCGCCGGACAGAGCCGTACCGGCGGCCACACGGAACGCGGGGGAGGGGCCGGACATCCCCGGCGGGACGGCCCGCGGTGGGACGGTCCCCGGTGGGACGGCCCCCGCGGAGGACGGCGCACCCGCCGCACCCTTCAGCCGCTCCGAACCGCGCGCCGTGCGGTGGGCGGCACCCACCGCGACCATCGACGCGAAGCCCAGCAGCGCCGCCGCACCGGCAGCCGCCCCCGGACCGTCCGCCGTCCACGACAGCCGGAGCGCGATCAGGGCACCCCCGCCGCCCAGCAGGCCCGCGCCCGCCACCGCCACGATCCGCGGTGCCCCGAACGACACCGCGGACCCGGAGCGCTCGCGCACCGCCACCACGGCGTCCGCCGCGGCTGTCACCAGCAGCACGGCGGAGATCCCGTACGCCTCCGCGTCCACCGCCAACGCCCCGAGCAGCAGCGGGAACTGAGCGGCGGTCAGGGCCGCCGGGCGCGGCAGCCGCAGGTCGGCCGACACCGCCCCGTACCCCGTCCACAGCGTCGCGAGCACCGCCGCCGAGACCGCCGCGTACGCCGTGCCGTCCGTCCCGCCGAGCGCCGCCTCGTGCAGCGCGTAGGCGTCCAGCACCGTCAGCGCCAGCCCCAGACCGGCCACCGACTCCGCCGTCGAACGCAGCCCCCGGCGCAGCAGGAACAGCGGCGCGGCCAGCACCGCCGCCGTCACCGCACCGAGCACCGTCGCCCGCCCGGCGATCCCCAGGTCACCCCAGCTGAGCAGGGTGAACGCCGCCGCGGCGACCGTCAGCAGTACGCCGCCGAGGACCAGCAGCACGTTCTGCACCCGGGGTGCCGACGCCTCGGGGCGCGGCGGCGCCGACGGTGCCGGCCCGGCCAGGGGCCGCGGGGCCACCGCGTACAGAGCCGCGACCAGCTGGGCGCGTCGGGCCAGCAACTGGCCGCGCCGCGCGTCCAGTTGCCGCAGCTCGGCATCGAGGAGCCGCAGCTCCTCGGCCGGGGGCGGAAAGGTTGTCATGCTTCGGAGTGTGGCCCGCGCCACGGCGCCCGCCATGAGTACGCGTACTCACCGCCTACTCGGATCCCGTCACGGATCGCCGCGCGCGGGCACACTCTGCCCATGGACTGGACCCACTACCGCTTCCTCAGCCGCTGGTCCCTGCCCGCCCCCGCCGCCACCGTCTACAGCGCCCTGGAACGGGCCGAGGACTACCCGCGGTGGTGGCCCCAGGTGCGGGAGGTCAGCCGCCTCGACGACACCGCCGGCATCCTCCGCATCCGCTCCCTGCTGCCCTACGACCTCACCTTCACCGCCCGCCGGACCCGCCGGGACCCCGCCGCGGGAGTGCTGGAGGTCGCCCTGAGCGGCGACATCGACGGCTGGGCCCGCTGGACCGTCACTCCTCGGGCCACCGGCACGCTCGCCCGCTACGAGCAGGTCGTCGACGTGCACAAGCCCCTGCTCAGGCGGCTCGCCGTGCCCGGCCGGCCGCTCTTCCGCGCCAACCACCGGCTGATGATGCGGGCCGGCCGACGCGGACTGACCGCCCACCTCGCCGCCCGCTGACCGGGCACCGCCCAGCGGTTTGAACGAACCCCGCCAGGACCTGTATCGTTCAGTTCGTTCCCGGGCGATTAGCTCAGTGGGAGAGCGCTTCGTTCACACCGAAGAGGTCACTGGTTCGAACCCAGTATCGCCCACCGGGAAAAGCCGGTCCGCACCAGCGGGCCGGCCTTTTCGTTTCCCCGGCCCCTCACGCCGCCGCCGGCAGCTCCGGCCGCACCGGCCACGCCGGATCCACCGTCTCCTCCTGACCGCTGCGCGCGAACCACGCCTGCAACCCGCGCGCCTGCGCCGCGTGCCAGCCCGTCTGCAGGGTGTGCAGCTCCGCCGGCGACAGCCGCTCCAGCCGGGCCGCGAAACGGCGCCCCAGAGCGCGGACCACCTCCAGCGCGGCCAGCGCGTCCGCCGCCGCGTCGTGCGCGTCGGACAACGCCACCCCGTACTGCTCGCACAGGTCCGTCAGCGTGCGCCGTCCCTTGCGGTACCGGTCCAGATGCTTGTCCAGCACTCGCGGGTCCAGCACTGTCAGCGGCGACGACTCCAGCCAGCGGCCCAGCGGCGACGCGCGGTGCCGGCGCAGCTCGCGATCGAGCAACGTCAGGTCGAACGGTGCGTTCATCACCACCAACGGCCGCCCCGCGGCGGCCTGTTCGGCCAGCAGCTCGGCTATCTCGTACATCACCGGGGCCGGCCACCTGCCGTTGCGCTGCAGGTGATCCTCCGTCAGCCCGTGCACCGCCGTCGCCGCCTCGGGCACCGGCACACCCGGGTTCACCAGCCACCGGGTCACCCGCGGCCGGCCGCCGGCCGCGTCCTGGACGACGAGCGCGGCCGACACGATCCGGTCGCTCTCGACGTCCACTCCAGTCGTCTCCGTGTCGAACGCCGCCAAGGCGCCCTCGTACCAGCACGCCATACCAACACAACCCCTCGTTCAACCACGGCAGCTGACGCACCGCCCGCTGCCCGGTCTGGTGATACCCGCCCCGTTTGCGCCGTACGCCGGACGGACACAACAGGAGTACGAGTCACCGCAGTTCAGCGATGCGACGCGGGGCTCGCCGGCCCGGTTCCGGGCATCTCACCTGGTTTGGAAGGCTGTTCCACATGGCGATAGCGCAGCCCGAGCGGGGCGGGCTGCTGCCCGACCGTCCGGGCCCCCGCCGCGGCACACTCGCCACCACCGCCTGCATGGAGACCCTGCAGGTCGCCTACCTGCACGCCGTCGCCGCGGCGGCGGGATGCTCGCTGTCCCAGCCGTTCCCGGACAACGGCATCGACTGGCACGTCAGCCACAGCGCCCCCGGCCACACCGTCGACGACGAGGTGACCATCAAGGTCCAGCTCAAGGCGACCTACCAGCTCGCCGCCCACCCGCCCGGCCGCACCTTCGCCTTCACCCTCGACAACGACCACCTGGCGAAGCTCGCCCGCACCCCGGTCTCCGTGCACAAGATCCTCGTCGTGATGATCGTGCCGCGCTCCCAGGACCAGTGGCTGCGGGCCGGTCACGACCGGCTCGACCTGCGGCACTGCTGCTACTGGACCAACCTCGCCGGCCACCCCGTCACCGGGCGGCGGCGCACCACCGTGCGTATCCCGACCTCACGCATCTTCGACGACCGGGCGCTCTGCGAGATCATGACGCGCGTCGGGACGGGAGGACGACCATGACCCACCACCCGCACCCCCCACGCCCCGGCCCGGCCCGGCCCCACCCCGCCGAGCCACCCTGGAACCGTGCCCCCCGGCCCGGCGAGGTCGACCCCGCCGTCCTCGGCGCCCTGCTCGCCCGCCACGGCTGGCAGCGGCGTGGCGGCGCCCCCGGCCGCTACGGACGCTGGACCCCGCCCGGACCGGCCGCCGGCACCACCAGCCTGCTCGTCCCCGAGAGCCGGGCCTTCCCCGACAGCGACGACCTCCTCGGCGAAGCCCTCGACGCCCTCGCCCGCAGCACCACCCCCTCCGCACGCGAGGTGCTCGTCGCCCTCGCCGTGCCCAGCGACGAGATCCACTGGTGGCGCGACGCACCCACCGGCCCCGCCGGAGCCGCGCCCTGGACCGCCGGAGCCGCGCCCTGGACCGCCGAGGAGCGGCTGCGCGCCGCCGCCCGCCAGACCCTGCTGGCCGGCGCCCTCGCCACCCACGCCCGCGCCGGCTACCACGGCTCCCGGCACCGCCGTACCGCCGCCGCGACGCTCGGCCACGTCCTCGTCGGCTCCGCCACCGGCGGCCGCCGGCTCACCGCGCTGCTGCCCGTCGAACCGGTCCGCCCCCTGGCCGTACGCCTCCACCAGGCCCTGCACGCCACCCGTGAGGCCATCGACTACCGGCGCGCCACCGGCGGCATGGACGCCTTCGACGGTGCCGTCCAGGCCGGCGTCAGCCGCGAACTCACCGAGGCGCTCGTCGCCCTCGTCCGCGGCACCGAGGGAGCCCGCGTCGCCGTCGTCTGGGCGCCCGCCGCCGGAGTCCCCGACGACTGCGCCGCGAACGCCGGACCCGTGGAGTTCTCGCCCGGGGACCTGCCGGCCCTGCGCGAGGCGGGCGCCCGCTATCTGCACGCCGAACCCTCCGTCGCCGTGCGGATCACCGGCACGGTCGTCCGGATGCGCAGATCGGCGCCGCGCGGCGAGGGCGGCGTACGGCTGCGGGTGCTCGCCGGGGCCGAGGTCCCGCACGTCCGGCTCACCCTCGACGAGGAGGACTACCGCATCGCCGGCCAGGCCCACCTGGTCGGACTGCCGGTGCGCGTCCAGGGCCGGCTGGAGAGCAGAGGCGGCTTCCGCAGGCTCACCGGGGCCGGTGGCGTCGTCCCCGTACAGGTCGACGACGCCGAGCGGGACCGCCTGATGAAGTCCCTCCAGGAGAACCTGGACTCCTTCGGGGAGGCCTGCGGAGGGGACTGATTTCGCGGTCGGTGGGTGCGGGTCGGTACGATTCCCTCCTGCGCGCGCTCCCGGTATGGCGCCGCACCCCACCTGCAGTCAGGAGAGACCGGTGTCAGACGTCCGTGTGATCATCCAACGCGATTCCGAGAGGGAAGAGCGCACGGTGACGACGGGCACCACGGCCGCCGACCTCTTCACCGGCGAGCGCTCGATCATCGCCGCACGCGTGGGCGGAGAACTCAAGGACCTGGCCTACACCGTCGCCGACGGCGACGAGGTCGAAGGTGTGGAGATCTCCTCCGAGGACGGCCTGGGCATCCTGCGCCACTCCACCGCGCACGTGATGGCCCAGGCGGTCCAGGAGCTCTTCCCCGAGGCCAAGCTGGGCATCGGCCCGCCCGTCCGGGACGGCTTCTACTACGACTTCGACGTCGCCGAACCGTTCACCCCCGAGGACCTCAAGCGCATCGAGAAGAAGATGCAGGAGATCCAGAAGCGGGGCCAGCGGTTCGCGCGCCGCGTCACCACGGACGACGCCGCCCGCGAGGAGCTGGCGGCCGAGCCGTACAAGCTGGAGCTGATCGGCCTCAAGGGCAACGCCGCGCAGGCCGCCGAGGGCGCGGACGCCGAGGTCGGCGGCGGCGAGCTGACCATCTACGACAACCTGGACGCCAAGACCGGCGAGCTGTGCTGGAAGGACCTGTGCCGCGGCCCGCACCTGCCGTCCACCCGGGCCATCCCGGCGTTCAAGCTGATGCGCTCCGCCGCCGCCTACTGGCGCGGCAGTGAGAAGAACCCGCAGCTCCAGCGCATCTACGGCACCGCCTGGCCGTCCAAGGACGAACTCAAGGCCTACCTCGACTTCCTCATCGAGGCCGAGAAGCGCGACCACCGCAAGCTGGGCGCCGAGCTGGACCTGTTCTCCTTCCCGGAGGAGCTGGGCCCCGGCCTCGCGGTCTTCCACCCCAAGGGCGGCGTGATCCGCAAGGAGATGGAGACCTACTCGCGCAAGCGCCACGAGGTCGCCGGCTACGAGTTCGTGAACACCCCGCACCTCTCCAAGGAGCGGCTGTTCGAGATCTCCGGCCACCTGCCGCACTACGCGGAGGGCATGTTCCCGCCGATCGAGTTCGACGAGCAGAACTACCGCCTCAAGGCGATGAACTGCCCGATGCACAACCTGATCTTCAAGTCGCGCGGCCGTTCCTACCGCGAACTGCCCATGCGCCTCTTCGAGTTCGGCACCGTGTACCGGTACGAGAAGTCGGGTGTCGTGCACGGCCTGACCCGCTCGCGCGGCTTCACCCAGGACGACGCGCACATCTACTGCACCAAGGAGCAGATGCCGCAGGAGCTCGACGAGCTGCTGACCTTCGTGCTCGACCTGCTGCGGGACTACGGCCTGACCGAGTTCGAACTGGAGCTGTCCACCCGGGACGACTCCGACAAGTTCATCGGCTCCGACGAGGACTGGACGGAGGCCACCGAGGCGCTCCGCCAGGCCGCCGAGAAGCAGGGCCTGCCGCTGGTGCCCGACCCGGGCGGCGCCGCCTACTACGGCCCCAAGATCTCCGTCCAGGTCAAGGACGCCATCGGCCGCTCCTGGCAGATGTCGACCATCCAGGTCGACTTCAACCAGCCCAAGCGGTTCGGCCTGGAGTACACGGCCGCCGACGGCTCCCGGCAGCAGCCGGTGATGATCCACCGCGCGCTGTTCGGCTCCATCGAGCGGTTCTTCGGCGTGCTGCTGGAGCACTACGCCGGGGCGTTCCCGGCGTGGCTGGCCCCGGTCCAGGCGGTCGGCATCCCGATCGGCGACGCGCACGTCGAGTACCTGGGGAAGTGGGCCGCGGCGGCGCGCGAGAAGGGGCTGCGGGTCGAGGTCGACTCGTCCTCCGACCGGATGCAGAAGAAGATCAGGAACGCCCAGAAGCAGAAGGTGCCCTTCATGGTCATCGCCGGTGACGAGGACATGGGCCACGACACCGTGTCCTTCCGCTACCGCGACGGCTCCCAGGAGAACGGCATCCCCTTCGCCGAGGCCATCGCGAAGATCGCGCAGGCCGTCGAGGAGCGGGCGCAGGTCTGACCGGACCGTACGGCCGAGGCCCCCGATGCCGTCACCCGCATCGGGGGCCTCGCCGTGTCCGTCACCCGGACGCCATATGCTGCACGCATGACGAGTGAGCCGGAGCAGCAGATCGGAGTCGGGACGCGGGACGCGTTCCAGCGCCTGTGGACGCCCCACCGGATGGCGTACATCCAGGGCGAGAACAAGCCGACCGGCCCCGGGGCCGACGACGGCTGCCCGTTCTGCTCGATCCCGGCCAAGTCCGACGAGGACGGGCTGATCATCCACCGCGGAGAGCACGTGTACGCGGTGCTGAACCTCTACCCGTACAACGGCGGCCACCTGATGACCGTGCCCTACCGCCATGTCGCCGACTACACCGACCTCACCGGCCCGGAGACCGCCGAGCTGGCGGAGCTGACCAAGCAGGCGATGACCGCGCTGCGCACGGCGTCCGGGGCGCACGGGTTCAACATCGGCATGAACCAGGGCACGGTGGCCGGCGCCGGCATCGCCGCCCACCTGCACCAGCACGTCGTCCCGCGCTGGGGCGGCGACACCAACTTCATGCCGGTCGTCGGCCACACCAAGGTCCTGCCGCAGCTCCTCGCCGACACCCGCGCCATGCTGGCGGACGCCTGGCCGGTGTGAGGGTCACGCGTCGTACAGGTCGGCCTTCTTCGGGGAGACGTCCTGGACCGACCCGCTCAGCGCGGACGACCGTGAGCTGAACTTCTCTATGTCGACGCGGTGCTCCTCCAGCACCCGGAGCGCGGCGTGGTGCACCCGGCGCAGCACCGGCGTGGCGGCACGCAGCACGTCGTCGCTCATGAAGCGGTTGTCCCAGGGCTGCCCGGCCCAGGCGTGGCGCAGGCCGAACGGCTCGGGCAGGCCCAGCGAGCCGCCGAGCCAGTTCAGCAGCGGCGGGTACCAGCTGAGCGTGGCGCGCGCGGCGAGGCGCACCACCTCGTCCGGGGTGACCAGCGGCAGGCTGACCTTGCGGGTCTCCCAGAACCGCACGGTCTTGGCGACCTCTTTGGTCGGTGCCTCGGGCTTGCTCAGGAACAGGCCGTTGACCGGGCCGAGGGCGTGGCCGGTGACCTCGATGCGCAGGGTCTCCTTGAGGACGGTCACGGTGACCATCATGGTGATGATCAGCTGGCCGTCCCACAGGGACCACTGCACGCCCAGGTAGTGCCGGTCGCCGCTGTCGAACTGCTTCTCGTTGCAGATCGTCTCCATGGCCTTGGGCTTGACCTGGTAGGCCTCGACGTCCGGTCCCTCGGGGCGGGAGACGGCCTTGGCGTCCCTGCCGACCGCGGTGACGATCCAGTCCTTCACGGTCGGGGTGGGGAAGCCGCCGGTCTTCAGGCGCTGGCGGGGCAGGAGTTTCAGCTCGTCGTGGATGGCGCGGGCGACGGTCCAGCTGCGGAACTCGTGGATGCCGAGCTGCGGGTCGGCCGGGACCAGTTCCTCCGCCAGCTGCCAGGCGCCCCACCGGGTGCCCATGCCGAGGATGCCCTTGGGACCCGCGTAGAAGAGGGTGTTGGACTGCTGTTCGGCGCTGAGCCGGGCCAGGGACTGGCGCAGCTGCTCGGCGGCCGTCTGGTTGGGGCTGGTGGGGACGGCCTCGGGAACCTTGGCGCCGATGCTGCTGCCGGACAGCAGGCTGTCCCAGCGGGCGCGCAGGTCCTTCGCGGTGCTCTCGCAGACCCGGCGGGCGAGGAACCAGCCCGCGACGGGCGCGACGACCGCGCCGCGCGCGTACCAGCCCCAGAAGCCGGCGAACGGCATCCGGACCAGGAACAGCACGGCGAGCGCGCCCACGCCGACGAGGAGGGCGGTGGCCGCGCCGGAGAACCGCTTGTTGTCGAGCTTGCCCAGGGTGGCCCGGATCTGGAAGACCAGCAGCCAGACCAGCAGACCCGGCAGGAAGAGCACGCCGCACAGCAGCATGATGGCGGTGAGCTTCTTGTCCCGTTCGCGGCGGATCCGGTTGGCCGCGAGGCAGTGCTCGACCACGACCTGCGGCTGGGTGCCGAACGACTGGATGAGGGGTTTGCGGCCGACGCCGAGCATGCGGTCGACGACCGCCTGGGAGAACGCCTCGCCGAGGTTGGGGCGGAAGATCTTCGCCCATGGGCGGCCGGTGTTGACGGCGGACTGGTGCCACTCGTTGTCCGCCTTCTTGATGTCCTCCAGCGGGTTGTCCCGGTAGGCCGCCGAGGCCAGGGCGAAGGTGGGTGTCTGTCCCTCGTCGCCCGTCCGCGGGACCTGTGGTCCGAAGAAGTCCGCGTAACCGCCGTCAACGGTCATTCCCGCCCCCCAACGCCGTCATGCTCGCTCCTGCGGCCTTCCCGACTTCGGTGCTCGGCACACCTGTTGATCAGGTCATCAGGGTATCGGCCGGCACCGACACGCGTCGGCGGACGGCCGAAGCCGTCCGCCGGATCGGGAACTCTCCTGCCGCACGCGTCGCTTCCGTGCGGCCGTGTGTCAACGCCTAGCCGCTCTTCTCCTGTTCGCGGAGCTTGTCGGCCACTTGCTGCGGCATCGGTTCGTGCCGGGCGTAGGCGCGGTCGAAGCGGGCGGTGCCGTGGGACAGCGAGCGCAGGTCGAGGGAGTAGCGGCCGATCTCGATCTCGGGCACCTCGGCGCGCACCACGGTGCGCCCGCCGCTGGTCTGCTCGGTGCCCAGGACCCGGCCGCGGCGGCCGGACAGATCGCTCATCACGGCGCCCACGTACTCGTCGCCGACCAGCACGCTCACCTCGGCCACCGGTTCCAGCAGGTGGATCCTGGCGTCGGCGGCGGCCTCCCGCAGGGCGAGCGCGCCGGCCGTCTGGAAGGCCGCGTCGGAAGAGTCCACCGAGTGCGCCTTGCCGTCCAGCAGGGTGACCCGCACGTCGATCAGCGGGTAGCCGGCGGCGACGCCCTTGGCGGCCTGCGCACGCACCCCCTTCTCGACGGACGGGATGAACTGCCGCGGCACGGCCCCGCCGACGACCTTGTCGACGAACTCGATGCCGGAGCCGCCGGGCAGCGGCTCCACCTCGATCTCGCAGATGGCGTACTGGCCGTGCCCGCCGGACTGCTTGACGTGGCGGCCGCGTCCGGCGGACTTCCCGGCGAAGGTCTCACGCAGGGAAACCCTGTGCGGGACGACGTCGACCTGGACGCCGTAACGGCTGCGCAACCGCTCCAGGGCGACGTCGGCGTGGGCCTCGCCCAGGCACCACAGGACGACCTGGTGGGTGTCCTGGTTCTGCTCCAGGCGCATCGTCGGGTCCTCGGCGACCAGCCGGGCCAGGCCCTGGGAGAGCTTGTCCTCGTCGGCCTTGCTGTGCGCCTGGATGGCCAGCGGCAGCAGCGGGTCGGGCATCCGCCACGGCTCCATCAGCAGCGGGTCGTCCTTGGCGGAGAGGGTGTCGCCGGTCTCGGCGCGGCTCAGCTTGGCCACGCACACCAGGTCGCCGGCGACGGCGTGGGAGACCGGGCGCTGCTGCTTGCCGAACGGGCTGGACAGGGCGCCGACGCGTTCGTCGACGTCGTGGTCCTCGTGGCCGCGGTCGGCGAGGCCGTGTCCGGAGACGTGCACCGTCTCGTCGGGACGCAGGGTGCCGGAGAAGACGCGGACCAGGGAGAGCCGGCCGACGTAGGGGTCGGAGGAGGTCTTCACGACCTCGGCGACCAGCGGTCCGTCGACGTCGCACGGCTTGAGGTCGCGCGGCTCGCCGTCGATGGTGGTGACGCCCGGCGCCGGGTGTTCGAACGGTGTGGGGAAGCCGCGGGTGATCAGCTCCAGCAGCTCGACGGTGCCGAGTCCCTGCTTGGCGCCCTCGGCGGCGGGCGCGGCGGCGAGCACCGGGTGGAAGGTGCCGCGGGCGACGGCCCGTTCCAGGTCCTCCACGAGCGTCTTGACGTCGATCTCCTCGCCGCCGAGGTAGCGGTCCATCAGGGTCTCGTCCTCGCTCTCGGCGATGATGCCCTCGATGAGCCGGTTGCGTGCGGCGGTCAGGTCCGGCAGCTGGTCCTCGCGGGGCTGTACCTCCTGGCGGCTGCCGGAGGCGTAGTCGAACAGCTGCTGCGAGAGCAGCCCGATCAGCCCGGTCACGGGCGCGTGCCCGTCGGGTGCCTGCGGGCCGCGCAGGGGCAGGTACAGCGGGAGTACGGCGTCGGGGTCGTCGCCGCCGAACGCCTCGGCGCAGATCCGGGTCATCTCCTCGAAGTCGGCGCGCGCCGCCTCCAGGTGGGTGACGACGAGGGCGCGGGGCATGCCGACGGCCGCGCACTCCTCCCACACCATGCGGGTGGAGCCGTCGACACCGTCGGAGGCGGAGACGACGAAGAGAGCCGCGTCCGCCGCGCGCAGACCGGCCCTCAGCTCCCCGACGAAGTCGGCGTACCCGGGGGTGTCGAGGAGGTTGATCTTGATGCCGTCCCATTCGACGGGTACCAGGGACAGCTGGACCGAGCGCTGCTGGCGGTGCTCGATCTCGTCGTAGTCGGAGACGGTGCCGCCGTCGGCCACGCGGCCCGCCCGGTTCACGGCCCCCGCGGTCAGCGCGAGAGCCTCCACCAGAGTCGTCTTGCCCGAACCGGAGTGGCCGACCAGCACCACATTCCGTACGGACGCGGGGTGGTCGGCCGCCACTGCCCTGCCGGCGGCCCCGGGGTGTGTCTGTGTCTTGTCGCCCATGATCCTGCCTCCCGTGCACGGTGAGGTCACTGGGGGCGCGGGCACCACGGCGCTGCCTCAGGACGGCGACGGCGACGCCCGCGGTTCTTCGAGCTTTCCACTCCCGTCACGGTGCGTCCATACGAGCGACGGGTTCGGGCCACCCGGCGCGCGCGGCCTGCCCGTACGGCTGGGCCGCCCGGTCCGCGACCGGTGTCCGGGACGGACGTGACGCCGGTCCGGGTGCCCGGCGGTCGTCCACGCGCGCGCGTGGCTACGATGGGCCAGCCGGTGGCCAGCAGGGGCCGCGGCGCCACACCGACCGTCGGGAAGGCCATGCTGAACAAGTACGCGCGTGCATTCTTCACGCGTGTTCTCACACCGTTCGCCGCGTTTCTCATCCGCCGGGGCGTGAGCCCCGACACCGTGACGCTGATCGGCACCGCCGGTGTCGTCGCGGGAGCGCTGGTCTTCTACCCCATGGGCGAGTTCTTCTGGGGCACGGTGGTGATCACGCTGTTCGTGTTCTCCGACCTCGTCGACGGCAACATGGCCCGCCAGCTGGGCCGCTCCAGCCGCTGGGGCGCCTTCCTGGACTCCACGCTGGACCGGGTCGCCGACGGCGCGATCTTCGCCGGGTTCGCCCTCTGGTACGCCGGCCGCGGAGACGACAACGTGCTGTGCGCGGTCGCGATCTTCTGCCTGGCCAGCGGTCAGGTGGTGTCGTACACCAAGGCGCGCGGTGAGTCGATCGGTCTGCCGGTGGCCGTCAACGGCCTGGTGGAGCGCGCCGAGCGCCTGGTGATCTCCCTGGTGGCGGCCGGTTTCGCGGGACTGCACAAGTTCGGGGTGCCGGGTATCCAGTACCTGCTGCCGGTCGCCCTGTGGATCGTCGCCGTGGGCAGCCTGGTGACGCTGGTGCAGCGGGTGGTCACCGTCCGCCGTGAGTCCGCCGAGGCCGAGGCGGCCGCCGCCACTCCCCAGGAACCCCAGGGGAGGGAGACGGCCCAGTGAGCGCCCGGGAGCGGCTGACCGACACGCTGTACGGAGCCGGCTGGGCCTTCGTCAGGAAGCTGCCCGAACCGGCTGCGGTGCGCCTGGGCCGGACCATCGCCGACATCGCCTGGAGACGGCGCGGCAAGGGCGTGCGGCGCCTGGAGGGCAACTACGCGCGCGTGGTGCCGGACGCGAGCCCGGAGCGCCTGGCCGAGCTGTCCCGCGCGGGCATGCGGTCCTACCTGCGCTACTGGATGGAGTCGTTCCGGCTGCCGGCCTGGAGCGAGGAGCGCGTCAGGGGCGGCTTCGCCCCCAAGGACGTGCACCACCTGACCGAGGGCCTGGCGGCCGGCGACGGCGTCATCCTCGCGCTGCCGCACCTGGCGAACTGGGACCTGGCCGGGGCCTGGGTCACCACCGCGCTCAGGACGCCGTTCACGACGGTCGCCGAGCGCCTGAAGCCGGAGACGCTCTACGACCGGTTCGTCGCGTACCGGGAGGGCCTCGGCATGGAGGTGCTGCCGCACAGCGGCGGCTCGGCCTTCGGCACCCTGGCCCGGCGGCTGCGCGACGGCGGCCTGGTCTGCCTGGTCGCCGACCGGGACCTGTCCGCGTCCGGGGTCCCGGTCACGTTCTTCGGTGAGACGGCGCGGATGCCGGCCGGGCCGGCGCTCCTCGCGCAGCAGACCGGCGCGCTCCTGCTGCCGGTGACGCTGTGGTACGACGACTCGCCCGTCATGCAGGGCCGGGTGCATCCCCCGATCGAGGTACCGGCGTCAGGCACCCGCGCGGAGAAGACGTCCGTCATGACACAGGCGCTGGCCGACGCCTTCGCCACGGGCATCGCCGAGCATCCGGAGGACTGGCACATGCTGCAGCGGTTGTGGGTCGCCGACCTGGACCCCGAGAAGGGCTCGCCGTGAGGATCGGCATCGTCTGCCCGTACTCCTGGGACGTGCCGGGCGGCGTCCAGTTCCACATCCGCGACCTCGCCGAGTACTTCATCCGGCTCGGCCACGAGGTGTCCGTCCTGGCCCCGGCCGACGACGACACACCCCTGCCGCCCTACGTGGTCTCGGCCGGCCGGGCCGTTCCGGTGCCGTACAACGGCTCGGTGGCGCGGCTGAACTTCGGCTTCCTGTCGGCGGCCCGGGTACGGCGCTGGCTGCACGACGGCCACTTCGACGTGGTGCACATCCACGAGCCGACGTCGCCGTCGCTGGGCCTGCTGACCTGCTGGGCGGCCCGGGGACCGATGGTGGCGACCTTCCACACCTCCAACCCGCGCTCCAAGGCGATGATCGCCGCGTACGCCATCCTGCAGGCCGCCCTGGAGAAGATCAGCGCGCGGATCGCGGTCAGCGAGTACGCCCGCCGCACCCTGGTCGAGCACCTGGGCGGGGACGCCGTGGTGATCCCGAACGGCGTGGACGTCGACTTCTTCGCCAAGGCGGAGCCCAGGCCGGAGTGGCAGGGGGACACCATCGGCTTCATCGGCCGCATCGACGAACCGCGCAAGGGCCTGCCGGTCCTGATGAAGGCGCTGCCGAGGATCCTCGCCGCGAGCCCGCGGACCCGGCTGCTGGTGGCCGGGCGCGGCGACGAGGAGGAGGCGGTGGCGGGCCTGTCGGCCGAGCTGCGGCCCCGGGTGGAGTTCCTCGGCATGATCAGCGACGAGGACAAGGCGCGTCTGCTGCGCAGCGTCGACCTGTACGTCGCGCCCAACACCGGCGGCGAGAGCTTCGGCATCATCCTCGTCGAGGCGATGTCGGCCGGTGCGCCGGTGCTCGCCTCCGACCTGGACGCGTTCGCGCAGGTGCTGGACCAGGGGGCGGCGGGCGAGCTGTTCGCCAACGAGGACGCGGACGCGCTGGCCGAGGCGGCCGTACGACTCCTGGGGGACCCGGACCGCCGTGCGGAACTGCGCGCCCACGGCAGTACCCATGTGCGTCGGTTCGACTGGTCGACGGTCGGTGCCGACATCCTCTCGGTCTACGAGACGGTCACCGCGGGCGCGGCGGCCGTGGCGGCCGACGACCGGGAACCGGGCACCGGCTTCCGGTCGCGGTTCGGCCTGGCCCGGGACTGAGGGAACCGAGGGGGAGGGGCGGGGTTCCCCCGGTTCGGGTAGGCGCTCCGCGGTCGGTCGGGGCAGGGCGGGGCTGGGCGCCGGCCGCGTCACGCGGTGCCCGGGGCCACGGGGCCAGCGCCGCCGGGCCTCTGGCGCGTAATCTTGCCGCCCGTGACCGCAACCCTCATCTGGACCCTCGTCGTCCTCGTGGCGATCGGCCTCTACCTGAGCTGGACGGCGGGCCGGCTGGACCGGCTGCACGCCCGGATCGACGCGGCCCGCGCCGCGCTGGACGCCCAGTTGCTGCGCCGGGCGTCGGTGGCGCAGGAACTCGCCACCTCGGGCGTGCTGGACCCGGCGGCGTCCATCGTCCTGTACGAGGCCGCGCACGCGGCCCGGCAGGCCGAGGAGGAGCAGCGGGAGGTCGCCGAGAGCGAGCTGAGCCAGGCGCTGCGGGCGGTGTTCGCGGACGCCCAGCAGGTCGAGGTGGTCCGCGAGGTGCCCGGGGGAGAGGGGGCGGCCCACGAGCTCACCGAGGCCGTCCGCCGGGTGCCCATGGCCCGCCGCTTCCACAACGACGCCGTGGGCGCGGCCCGCAGGCTGCGCGAACACCGCAAGGTGCGCTGGTTCCGGCTGGCCGGCCACGCGCCCTTCCCGATGGCCTTCGAGATGGACGACGAACCGCCCACGGCCCTGGTGGACCGGGCCGCGTAGCCGGCGTGAGGCGACCGGCGGCGAAAACGATCCACCGGGTTGGCATTGGCCCTTGCTGTGGACTGGTCCCTTCGCGTTTCCTCGGGGTGCAGAAAATCCTCTTTTCCTTCAGCGAGGTCAACCCGTGTCCATCACCGAGAACCAGGCTCCCGAGACCGGCACCGCGCGCGTGAAGCGCGGTATGGCCGAGCAGCTCAAGGGCGGCGTGATCATGGACGTCGTCACCCCGGAGCAGGCCAAGATCGCCGAGGACGCGGGTGCCGTCGCCGTCATGGCCCTCGAGCGGGTCCCGGCCGACATCCGCAAGGACGGCGGCGTGGCCCGGATGTCCGACCCGGACATGATCGAGGGCATCATCGAGGCGGTGTCCATCCCGGTGATGGCCAAGTCCCGCATCGGCCACTTCGTCGAGGCCCAGGTCCTGCAGTCCCTCGGCGTGGACTACATCGACGAGTCCGAGGTCCTCACCCCGGCCGACGAGGTCAACCACTCCGACAAGTGGGCCTTCACCACTCCCTTCGTCTGCGGTGCCACCAACCTGGGCGAGGCCCTGCGCCGCATCGCCGAGGGCGCCGCGATGATCCGCTCCAAGGGCGAGGCCGGCACCGGCAACGTCGTCGAGGCCGTCCGCCACCTGCGCCAGATCAAGAACGAGATCGCCAAGCTGCGCGGCTTCGACAACCACGAGCTGTACGCCGCCGCCAAGGAGCTGCGCGCCCCCTACGAGCTGGTCAAGGAGGTCGCCGAGCTGGGCAAGCTGCCGGTCGTGCTGTTCTCCGCCGGTGGCGTGGCCACGCCGGCCGACGCCGCTCTGATGCGGCAGCTCGGCGCCGAGGGCGTCTTCGTCGGCTCCGGCATCTTCAAGTCCGGCGACCCGGCCAAGCGCGCCGCCGCCATCGTGAAGGCCACCACCTTCTACGACGACCCGAAGATCATCGCCGAGGCGTCCCGGAACCTGGGCGAGGCCATGGTCGGCATCAACTGCGACACCCTCCCCGAGACCGAGCGCTACGCCAACCGCGGCTGGTAACCCACCCATGACCGAAGCACCTGTGATCGGCGTCCTGGCCCTCCAGGGCGACGTACGGGAGCACCTCGTCGCCCTGGCCGCGGCCGACGCCGTGGCCAGGCCGGTGCGGCGCCCCGAGGAACTCTCCGAGGTGGACGCCCTCGTGCTGCCCGGCGGCGAGTCGACCACCATCTCCAAGCTGGCCGTCCTCTTCGGGGTGATGGAGCCGCTGCGCGCGCGCGTGCGCGCCGGGATGCCCGTCTACGGCACCTGCGCCGGCATGATCATGCTCGCGGACAAGATCCTCGACCCGCGCTCGGGCCAGGAGACCGTCGGCGGCATCGACATGATCGTGCGCCGCAACGCCTTCGGCCGGCAGAACGAGTCCTTCGAGGCCGCGGTCGACGTCAAGGGCGTCGCCGGCGACCCCGTGGAGGGCGTCTTCATCCGCGCCCCCTGGGTGGAGTCCGTCGGAGCCGAGGCCGAGGTTCTCGCCGAGCACGAGGGCCACATCGTCGCGGTCCGTCAGGGCAGCGCGCTGGCCACCTCGTTCCACCCGGAGCTGACGGGCGACCACCGCGTCCACGCCCTGTTCGTCGACATGGTGCGCGCGAACCGGGGCGCGGAGTCCTTGTAGGATTCCTGGCGTTCGTTGTCTGGATGGGTTACGCGAAGGAGACAGGCAGATGTCCGGCCACTCTAAATGGGCCACGACGAAGCACAAGAAGGCCGTGATCGACGCCAAGCGCGGCAAGCTCTTCGCGAAGCTGATCAAGAACATCGAGGTCGCGGCGCGCATGGGCGGCGTCGACCTCGACGGCAACCCGACGCTGTACGACGCCGTCCAGAAGGCGAAGAAGTCGTCGGTCCCGAACAAGAACATCGACTCCGCTATCAAGCGGGGCGGCGGCCTGGAGGCCGGCGGCGCCGACTACGAGACGATCATGTACGAGGGCTACGGCCCGAACGGTGTCGCGGTGCTCATCGAGTGCCTCACCGACAACCGCAACCGCGCCGCCTCCGAGGTCCGCGTCGCCATGACCCGCAACGGCGGCTCGATGGCCGACCCGGGCTCGGTGTCGTACCTCTTCAACCGCAAGGGCGTCGTGATCGTCCCCAAGGGCGAGCTGGCCGAGGACGACGTCCTGGGCGCGGTCCTGGACGCGGGCGCCGAGGAAGTCAACGACCTGGGCGAGAACTTCGAGGTCATCAGCGAGCCGACCGACCTGGTCGCGGTCCGCACCGCCCTCCAGGAGGCGGGCATCGACTACGAGTCCGCCGACGCCAACTTCGTCCCGACCATGCAGGTCGAGCTGGACGAGGAGGGCGCGAGGAAGATCTTCAAGCTGATCGACGCGCTGGAGGACAGCGACGACGTGCAGAACGTCTTCGCCAACTTCGACGTCAGCGACGAGGTCATGGAGAAGGTCGACGCGTAACGCCGCCCCCAGCCGAGCGGTCCCGGCGGGCCGGTGGGACACACCCCACCGGCCCGCCGCGTTGTCACTGCCAGCGGATAGCCTGACGAGAGTCAAAGATCGCCGTCCACGGGCCGTAACCATCAATTGAGGAACCACAACGGCGCTTGACCAGGTCCGCGAGAGCGGCGGCGGTTCAGCCGCAAAGAAGGGAGGGGGCCGAGGTGCGCGTACTGGGGGTGGACCCGGGTCTGACCCGGTGCGGGGTCGGCGTGGTCGAGGGGGTCGCCGGGCGCCCGCTGACCATGGTCGGCGTCGGAGTCGTCCGCACGTCCGCCGACGCGGACCTGAGTCACCGCCTGCTCGCCGTCGAGCAGGGCATCGAGCAGTGGCTGGACGAGCACCGGCCCGAGTTCGTCGCCGTGGAACGCGTCTTCAGCCAGCACAACGTGCGCACGGTGATGGGCACCGCCCAGGCCAGCGCGGTCGCCATGCTGTGCGCCGCCCGCCGCGGCATCCCGGTCGCCCTGCACACCCCCAGCGAGGTCAAGGCCGCCGTCACCGGCAGCGGCCGCGCCGACAAGGCGCAGGTCGGAGCCATGGTCACCCGCCTGCTGCGGCTCGCCGCCCCGCCGAAACCCGCCGACGCCGCCGACGCCCTCGCCCTCGCCATCTGCCACATCTGGCGCGCCCCCGCGCAGAACCGCCTGCAGCGGGCCGTCGCCCTGCACACCGCCCAAGCACCGACCCCCTCGAAAGGCCGTACGGCATGATCGCCTTCGTCAGCGGCACAGTGGCCGCCCTCGCCCCGGACGCCGCGGTCGTCGAGGTCGGCGGTGTCGGCATGGCCGTGCAGTGCACGCCGAACACGCTGTCCGCGCTCCGGCTCGGCCGGCCCGCGAAGCTGCACACGTCCCTCGTGGTGCGCGAGGACTCCCTGACTCTCTACGGATTCGCCGACGACGACGAGCGGCAGGTCTTCGAACTGCTGCAGACCGCCAGCGGGGTCGGACCCCGCCTGGCCCAGGCCATGCTCGCCGTGCACACGCCGGACGCGCTGCGCAGAGCCGTCTCCACCGGCGACGAGAAGGCGCTGACCGCCGTCCCGGGCATCGGCAAGAAGGGCGCCCAGAAGCTGCTGCTCGAACTCAGGGACCGCCTCGGCGAGCCGATCGGTGCCCCTGCGGTCGGCGCACCGGTCAGCCAGGGCTGGCGCGACCAGTTGCACGCCGCGCTGATCGGTCTGGGGTACGCGACCCGGGAGGCCGACGAGGCCGTGGCCGCCGTCGAACCCCGCGCCGCGGCCGCCGAGGGCACCCCGCAGGTGGGGCAGCTGCTCAAGGCCGCCCTGCAGACCCTGAACAGAGCCCGCTGACCGGCCGAGCCCGCCGACCGCCCGTGACCCCCCCGTGACCCCACCCCACCCGCTGAGGCACATCACATGAACTGGGACGACACGACCGACACCGCCTCCGACGAGGAGCGGCTCGTCGGTGCGTCCGCCGACCGCGAGGACCAGGCCGTCGAGGCCGCGCTGCGCCCCAAGGACCTGGGCGAGTTCATCGGCCAGGAGAAGGTCCGCGAACAGCTCGACCTGGTGCTGCGCGCCGCACGCGCGCGGGGCGCCACCGCCGACCACGTGCTGCTCTCGGGCGCCCCCGGCCTCGGCAAGACCACCCTGTCGATGATCATCGCGGCCGAGATGGGCGCCCCCATCCGCATCACCTCGGGCCCCGCCATCCAGCACGCCGGCGACCTCGCCGCGATCCTCTCCTCCCTCCAGGAGGGCGAGGTCCTCTTCCTCGACGAGATCCACCGCATGTCGCGGCCGGCCGAGGAGATGCTCTACATGGCGATGGAGGACTTCCGCGTCGACGTCATCGTCGGAAAGGGCCCCGGCGCCACCGCCATCCCGCTCGAACTGCCCCCCTTCACCCTGGTCGGTGCCACCACCCGCGCGGGGCTGCTGCCGCCGCCCCTGCGCGACCGGTTCGGCTTCACCGCGCACATGGAGTTCTACGAGCCCGGTGAGCTGCAGCGGGTCGTCCACCGCTCCGCGCACCTGCTCGACGTCCACGTCGACGGGGACGGCGCCGCCGAGATCGCCGGCCGCTCCCGCGGCACCCCCCGTATCGCCAACCGGCTGCTGCGCCGGGTGCGCGACTACGCGCAGGTCAAGGCGGACGGCATCGTCACCCGCGACATCGCGGCCGCCGCCCTCGCCGTGTACGAGGTGGACGAACGCGGACTGGACCGGCTCGACCGCGCCGTGCTGGAGGCACTGCTGAAACTGTTCGGCGGCGGCCCGGTCGGGCTGTCGACGCTGGCCGTCGCGGTGGGGGAGGAGCGCGAGACGGTCGAGGAGGTCGCCGAGCCCTTCCTGGTCCGCGAGGGCCTGCTGGCCCGTACTCCCCGGGGCCGGGTCGCCACCCCGGCGGCCTGGGCGCACCTCGGACTCACCCCGCCGCGCCCGTCCGGCGCCGGAAACGGACAACCGGACCTGTTCGGGACCTGACATGACATGTTCGGGACCTGTCACGGGATCCGTTCGAGACGTGATGCGGTTGTGACGGCGAGCGCAGTGGCCCGAGCAGGAACCCGGGTGCCATGCTGAGCGTTGTTCCCTGCGTGGAGACTCGCTTAGACTCCGCCGATGCCGCCCTTGTGGGTGGTGCACACACCCCCATCCCAACAGGCCGCTCCGCCGCGGTCGTGCGAAGGAAATGTCGTCCCGTGAATAGCCTCGTGACTCTCCTCCCGTTCATCGTGCTCATCGGGGCCATGTTCCTGATGACCCGCTCGGCCAAGCGCAAGCAGCAACAGGCCGCCGACATGCGGAACCAGATGCAGCCCGGCTCGGGCATCCGCACGATCGGCGGTATGTACGCCACGGTCAAGGAGGTCAGCGACGACACGGTTCTCGTCGACGCCGGCCCGGGTGTCGAACTGCTCTTCGCGAAGAACTCGATCGGTGCCGTCCTGACCGACGAGGAGTACAACCGCATCGTGCACGGCATCGAGCACGACCTGAAGTCCGACGTCGTCCCGGACGACGCCTCCTCCCTCACCGAGACCGACGAGACCGAGTCCGCCGCTGCCGCCGCCTCGGACGACGACGCCCCGGTCGACCTCGGCAAGAAGGAGGCGGCCGAGGAGCCGTCCGAGAACGCTCCCGCCGAGGCGAAGGCGGGCGACGAGGCGAAGAAGACCGACGGCGACACCGGAGCGAAGTAGTCACGGTCCGGGGGGGGGGGGGGGGGGGGGGGGGGGGGG